>NZ_JAPYKO010000003.1:0-554557 GCF_037179585.1 Mesorhizobium argentiipisi (SeqCode) | reverse complement strand
TGCACATCGGCGCTGACCAGGCGCACACCATCATCCGGCGCGTCGAGGTGAGCGACGCCTCGCTCACCGACACCGAGCCGGCCGACCAGCTGATCTGCGGCGACGAGAAGGCGGCCTATGGCGATCAAGCCTATTACACCCACGCCAGGCACGATCGGCTAGCCGAGGCCAACATCAAGGATCGGCTGATGCGGCGGGCCAACAAGCATCACCCCGAGCTGCCGCCGCGCCAAAAGCTGCGCAACCGGCTGATTGCCAAGGTGCGCGCGGCGGTCGAGCGACCGTTCGCCGTATTCAAGGAGCACTATGGCATGCGGCGCGTGCGCTTCTTCAACTTGGCCACCAACCGCACGCAGTGCATGCTGGCGGCCTGCGCCTACAATCTAAGGACCATGATCGGCGCCCTCTTTCCACCTGCTGAGCGACGGGCATGAGGAGGAGTGCGTCCGCAGTCCAGCGGATCGGCCGCCTAACCCGGCAAATGCCCCGCAAGCCGCCCAAAACCGCTCCCCTGGGCCTTCAAAAACCGCCTCATTAGCCCAACAAACAGAACTCACTCCCCCGTGCAAAGCCCCCGCAAGGGGAGAAGGAGAGGCGCTAAGCCTTGCCGCTCCAAGCAGCATCGTTTAGGAAACGCGCGCCCATTGACCAGAGAAGATCATCCCATGGCCGACAAATCGGAAAAGACGAAAGCGCGGCTGCCGCGCGGTTTTGCCGACCGCAGCGCCGAGGACATCCGCGCCGTCGAAAAGATGATGGCGACCATCCGCTCGGTCTATGAGCTCTATGGCTTCGAGCCGGCCGACCAGCCGATGATCGAATACACCGATGCCCTCGGCAAATTCCTGCCCGACCAGGATCGGCCGAACGAAGGCGTCTTTTCCTTCCAGGATGACGACGACCAGTGGCTGTCGCTGCGTTACGACCTGACCGCCCCGACGGCCCGCTTCGTCGCCGAGAATTTTGACAAGCTGCCAAAACCCTATCGCAGCTACCGCTCCGGCTGGGTGTTCCGCAACGAAAAGCCCGGCCCCGGCCGCTTCCGCCAGTTCATGCAGTTCGACGCCGACACGATCGGCACGCCGAACGGTGTTGCGGGCGTCACCGCCGACGCCGAGATGGCGATGATGATGGCCGACGTGATGGAGGCGCTCGGCATCAAACGCGGCGACTATCTCATCCGAGTCAACAACCGCAAAGTGCTGGACGGCGTGCTGGAGGCGATCGGCATTGGCGGCGACCAGAATGCCGGCCGCCGCCTGACCGTGCTGCGCGCCATCGACAAGCTCGACAAGATCGGACCCGAAGGCATCGCGCAGTTGTTGGGCGCAGGCCGCAAGGACGAAAGCGGGGACTTCACCAAGGGCGCCGGTCTCGAACGCAAGGCAATCGAAACGGTTCTCTATTTCATGAATTACGAACCCGGCACGGCGACCGGCGAATGGCGCAAGCTGGAAGCCGCGACCGACATTTCGCCGAATGTCGCCCAGATCCGCTGGTTGAAGACGTTGGACTATTTCGCCGACACAGGGCGCGAAGGCGTCGAGGAATTGGCGGTGATCGCGGCCATGGTGGACGCCGCTGGCTATGCAGGCCGCGTGCTCATCGACACCTCCGTCGTGCGCGGGCTCGAATACTACACCGGCCCGGTCTTCGAGGCCGAACTGCTGGCCGAAATCCCCAATGACGAAGGTCAGATCGTGCGCTTCGGCTCGGTCGGCGGCGGCGGGCGCTATGATGGGCTGGTCTCGCGCTTCCGCGGCGAGCCGGTGCCGGCGACCGGCTTCTCCATCGGCGTCTCGCGGCTGATGACCGCGCTGAAGAACCTCGGCAAGCTCGACATCTCCGATGTGATCGCGCCGGTCGTGGTCCTGGTCATGGACAAGGATACGGAAAGCCTCGGCCGCTACCAGAAAATGGTCGCCGACATGCGCGCCGCCGGCATCCGCTCCGAAATGTATCTCGGCGGCGCTGGCATGAAGGCGCAGCTGAAATATGCCGACCGTCGCGGCAGCCCTGTCGCCATCATCCAAGGCGGCGACGAGCGCGCCCGGGGCGAGCTGCAGATCAAGGACCTGATCGAAGGGGCCCGCCTGTCGGCCGAGATCACCGACAATGCCGAATGGCGGGCCGCACGGCCGGCGCAGGTGACGGTGGCGGAGGGGGAGCTGGTTAGCGAGGTGAAGAAGATACTCGCGGCGCAGGCCGAGGAGCGGGCACGTGGCCGATAGGGCGCCGACCTCACCTTCTCCCCTTGTGGGAGAAGGTGGCCGAGCGAAGCTCGGTCGGATGAGGGGTGTTCCAGCGAACGCCGGCGTCTCATTCCTTCCAACACCCCTCAACCGTCTCGGCGCTGCGCGCCGATCCACCTTCTCCCACAAGGGGAGAAGGGGAAGGGGCGCCGCATGACCACCCGTCCCGCCATCGCCGCCGACATCGTCAAACTCTTCGCCGCCCGCGACACCCACGCCGTGGAAGTCGCTGTCCTGCAACCGGCCGATCCGTTTCTCGACATGGCCGGCGAAGACCTGCGTCGCCGCATCTTCCTGACCGAAAGCGAGACCGGCAAGACGCTGTGCCTGCGGCCCGAATTCACCATTCCCGTCTGCCTCGATCACATCGCCAGCCAGGCCGGCACGCCGCGCCGCTACTCCTATCTGGGCGAAGTGTTCCGCCAGCGCCGCGACGGCGGCAACGAGTTCTTCCAGGCCGGCATCGAGGATCTCGGCGACCGCGACACGGCCGCCGCCGACGCCCGTTCGCTGGCCGACGCGCATGCGCTGCTGTCGCTGGTGCTGCCTGGCCGGAAGCTCGCCATCACGCTCGGCGACCAGACCCTGTTCGAGGCTGTGCTGGCGGCGCTCGGCCTGCCGCGCGGCTGGCGCATGCGGCTCGCGCGCGCCTTCGGCTCGGCGCCGATGCTGGAGGCAGCCCTTGCCGATCTTGCCAACCCGCCGCGCAACAGCCAGCTCTCCGGTCCGGTCGCGCTGCTGGTGCTCGACGGCGATGCGGAAGGCCTTGCCGCGCACATTGCCGACGGCATGGAGCAAGCAGGGCTGTCGGCGTCGTCGGGCCGCGCCCCGGCCGACATTGCGCGCAGGCTGATCGAGAAAGCGCAGCTGCGCAGCGTCCGCCTGTCCGACGAGGCTTTCTCGGCGCTCAAAGGTTTTCTCGAGATCGACGTCGCGCTCGACGGCGCGACCGCGGCGCTGGAAAAATTCGCCGCCGATGCCGGCCTGTCGCTGGGACCGGCGCTGGAGAATTTCGCCGCCCGCGCCAAGGCGATCGAGGCGCACGGGCTGTCGGCGGCGCAAATCCGCTATGACGCCGCCTTCGGCCGTCCGCTCGACTACTATACCGGCCTCGTCTTCGAGATCGCGGCGGCGGATGGCGATCGCCCGCTGGTCGGCGGCGGCCGCTACGACCGGCTGCTGACGCTGCTGGGAGCAAAAATGCCGATCCCAGGCGTCGGCTTCTCGGTCTGGCTCGATCGCATCGAAGCCTTGCGGGAGAACGCCAAATGATCACATTGGCGATCCCGTCGAAGGGCCGTCTCAAGGAGCAATCCCTCGAAGTGCTGGCCAAGGCCGGCCTGGCTGTCACCTTGCCAGAGGACGACCGTAAATACCGCGCGCGCATCGACGGTCTCGACAACGTCGAGGTGGCCTTCCTGTCCGCGTCCGAGATCGCTGGCGAGATCGGCCAGGGCGCGGTCGATCTCGGCATAACCGGCGAGGACCTTTTGCGCGAGAATCTCGCCGACTGGGAGGCGCGCGCCGAGATCGTTGCGCGCCTCGGCTTCGGCCATGCCGATGTCGTGGTCGCGGTGCCCGACATCTGGCTGGACGTCGACAGTATGGCCGACCTCGATGACGTCGCCGCCGATTTCCGCCAGCGCCACGGCCGGAGGCTCAGGATCGCCACCAAATACTGGCGGCTGACGCAGCAGTTCTTTTCGCTCAAGCATGGCATCCAGGTCTACCGCATCGTCGAAAGCCTCGGCGCCACCGAAGGCGCGCCGGCCGCGGGGCTGGCCGACGTCATCGTCGACATCACCACCACCGGCTCGACGCTGCGCGCCAACCACCTCAAAGTGCTGGGCGACGGCGTGATCCTGAAGTCGCAGGCCTGTCTGGTTGCTTCGAAGAAGCAGCGCGATGCGGCCGACGAAGCACGGCTGCGGGAAATCGCCGCGAAGATGTCAGCAATAGCGGGATAGCGTCGGCGCTGCCCCTCATCCGGCCGCTTCGCGGCCACCTTCTCCCCGGTGGGGAGAAGAGATTGGCGCCGACGCCGACAAATCTCCTCTCCCCACGTGGGGAGAGGTCAGCCGAGCGAAGCGGAGGCTGGGTGAGGGGCAGTACCTTCGGCGGGTTTCCTCTGCCCCGACAGGCTGATAGGCTGGCTTATCCCGGGAGGAGACGGCGATGCCGATCAAACTCGACGAGCTCATGAACGCCACCAATCTGCGCAAAACGCGCAACAGCTTCATTGCTCCGGTTGGCGGCAAGGCGCATGTGTCGGGCGACCGCTCGGTGCCCCTGCTCGACAAGACCATCCCTGAATTGTTTTCCGAAACGGTGAGCAGATACGCGACGCTCGACGCCGCCGTCTTCGTCGGCCAGGATAAGCGCTTCACCTGGAGCGAGCTGTCGGACGCGGTGGACGCCTTGGCCGCCGGTTTCCTGGCGCTCGGCCTCGAAAAAGGCGACCGCGTCGGCATCTGGTCGCCGAACCGCTGGGAATGGCTGGTGACGCAGTTCGCCACCGCCCGCATCGGCCTGATCCTCGTCAACATCAACCCGGCCTATCGGCTGACCGAGCTCGAATACGCATTGAACAAAGTCGGCTGCAAGGCGCTGGTCACCGCCGCGCAGTTCAAGACCTCCGACTATCTCGGCATGATCGAGACATTGGCGCCTGAACTAGCCAAGGCCGAGCCTGGCAAGCTCAAGGCGAAAAAACTGCCGGCGCTCAAGATCGTCATCCGCATGGGCGACGACAATTCACCCGGCCTGTTCAATTTCGGCGATGTTCTGGCCATGGCTGGCCGCGACGAGCATGATAGCCTCGACCGCATCTCCGAAGGCCTGAAGCCCGGCGAGGCCATCAACATCCAGTTCACCAGCGGCACCACCGGCGCCCCGAAGGGCGCGACGCTGACGCATTCCAACATCGTCAACAACGGCAATTTCGTCACTTCGGCAATAAAACTCACCGTCGATGACCGGCTCTGCATCCCGGTGCCGCTCTATCACTGCTTCGGCATGTCGATGGGCACGATGGGCTGCGTGTCGAAAGGCGCGACCATGGTCTTCCCGGGCGAGGGTTTTGACGCCGGCGCGACGCTGAAGGCAGTCGCGCAGGAACGCTGCACCGGCCTCTATGGAGTGCCGACTATGTTCGTCGCCATGCTCGACCACGCGGATTTCTCCAGCTTCGACCTCTCCAGCCTGCGCACCGGCATCATGGCCGGCTCACCATGCCCGATCGAGGTGATGAAGAAGGTGGTGTCGCTGATGCATATGAGCCAGGTGACGATCGCCTATGGCATGACCGAGACCAGTCCCGTCTCTTTCCAGAGCAGCGTCGACGATCCGCTGGAAAAGCGCGTCTCCACCGTCGGCCGCATCCACCCGCATGTCGAGGTCAAGGCGATCGGCGCCGACGGCGCCACCGTCGCGGTCGGCGAGCCGGGCGAGCTCTGCACGCGCGGCTATTCGGTGATGAAGGGCTATTGGGACGACGCCGAAAAGACCCGCGAGGCGATCGACGCCGACGGCTGGATGCACACCGGCGACCTCGCCACCATCGACGCCGAGGGCTATTGCAACATCGTCGGCCGGGTGAAGGACATGGTCATCCGCGGCGGCGAGAACGTCTATCCGCGCGAGGTCGAGGAATTCCTTTATCGCCATCCCAAGATTAAGGAAGTGCAGGTCTTCGGTATCCCGGACGACAAATATGGCGAGGAGCTCTGCGCCTGGATCGTGCTGAAGCCCGACCAGATCGCCACCGCCGAGGAGATCAAGGCCTTCTGCGCCGGCCAGATCGCGCATTACAAGGTGCCGCGCTATATCCGCTTCCGCACCGAGCTGCCGATGACGGTGACCGGCAAGCCGCAGAAATTCCTGATGCGCGAGGCGATGGTGGAGGAATTGGGATTGGTGGCGCAGAAGACGGCGTGAAACGGCATTTATGGACAACGAGTTTCCAAATTTCGCGGCGCTCAAAGCCGCCAAAATCGAAAACATAGATTATCGCATCATCGTGCGGCGTGGCGCGCGAACCGGCAGTGCGATCGTCATGGCTCCGCATGGCGGTAAGATCGAGCCTCGCACCTCGCTGATCACCGAGACGATAGCAGGGGCCGATCTCGATATGTATTGCTTTGAAGGGCTGATGCCGGAAAGCAACCGGGAGCTGCACATAACGTCCAGGAACTTTGACGAGGAGTCCGCGCTGGAACTGTTGCGGGCGAAGTCCACCGTCGTCGCTATCCACGGCCGTCAGGATCGCGACGATTTTTCGACAGTCTACCTGGGCGGCAAGGACGCCGCCCTGGTTTCAGAGATAGCCGGGCGTCTGCAGGGGGCCGGTTTCCAGACAAAAAGGGACAACCATCCCTTTCCCGGTATCCAGGATTCCAACATCGTCAACCGCGGGCTGACCGGGAAAGGAGCGCAACTGGAAGTGCCCTTCTCGCTGCGCCGCCGACTGGGGAGCGAGCCGGAACTTCTGCAAAAATTCTGTGGGGCGGTTCGCAAGGCCATCGAGACGTTCGACGCAATAAACGGCGCCCGGTCCCCCATCACGTTTTGAATGCTGCAACGATGCCCGTGATGCTCCCCAGGCGCTTTTCCGCTAAGCTCGCGCAAACGCCTGGCGTTCGGGGGTTTGGATGACTGGTTACGGGCGATCGGTGATTTCCTACACGATGCCGTTGGCCGCGCTGGCGATGGCTTTCGCCGTCAGGGCCAGCGGCCTTTCGGTCGACGAAGGATCCCTGAACGCCAGGATACTCGTCGGAGCGCTATCGAGCGCCGTCATGTTCACCACCATTTTCGTCGTGCTCGACCACGCCGAGGCAGTGGCCTTGCGCGTGGGCGAGCCCTATGGAACTTTGGTGCTGACTTTTGCGGTAACGGCAATCGAAGTGTCGATCATCGTCTCCATGATGCTCCATGGAGAAAACAACCCGACGCTGGCGCGCGAGTCCGTTTTCTCGACGGTGATGATCACCTCCACCGGCGTCGTCGGCATCTGTCTCACGCTTGGGGGCTGGCGGTACCGCAAGCAGGCGATCCTGCGGCAAGGCACCAACGCATACCTGTCGGTTCTGATCGCGTTGACCGTGATGACGCTTATTCTTCCGACCTACACCCAGGCTACGGATCCCGGCACGTTTTCGGCGGCTCAGCTTGGTTTCGTCAGCGTCCTTTCGGTGTTGCTCTATGCGAGCTTCGTGTTTGCCCAGACCGTCCGGCACCGGGAGGACTTCGTCCAGGGGCAGGCGCACGACGTTCCGATGCGGACCGCTTCCCACAAAAGCATTTTCGTCAGCGCCCTGCTGCTGTTGAGCGGGCTCATCGGCATTGTCCTGCTCGCCGAGCATGTCGCTGCGAGCGTGGAGGATGCGCTCGCGGCCTATAAGGTGACCCAGGCCGACAGCATCGTGGGAGCAATGATCGCGGCACTGGTTTTGATGCCGGAGGCGATCTCGGCGATCCGCGCCGCCTTCAAGAATGAGCTGCAGCGCAGCCTGAACGTCGCGATGGGCTCGGCCTGCGCCACGATCGGTTTGACGATACCGGCGGTCGCGGCGGCCAGCCTGCTGACGGGCAGGGGGCTTACCTTGGGGCTCCCGGCGTCCGATGCCGTGCTTCTGGTGCTGGCGCTTTTCATATGCAGCGTCAGCTTCAGCACCGAAAGAACGACGTTCCTGACCGGCATGGTGCACGTCGTGGTGTTTTTTACCTATGTGTTTCTGATCTTTTTGCCGTGAAATTTGTGGTGGGCCTAGCATCGGCGCAGCAGATGGAAAGGGGCGTGGACAAGCCCCTCACGCCGCAAGCACCGCCCGATCCAGCCCGCGTATGATCCGCGCCAGTTCAACGCACTCGTCCTGCCTTGCCTTGTTGCGGCGCCAGGCCATGCAGATCATGCGCTGCGGCATCGGCTCCTGGAATGGCACGATCCTCAGATCGGGCATGACGCCGGCAGCACTTGCCGCCATTTCCGGTACCAGCGTGACGCCGAGCCCATGCGCCACCATCTGCAGGAGCGTCGTCAGGCTGGTCGCGCCATAGCTTGCCATCGCCACCGGCCGCACATTGCCGCAGACGGCCAGGGCCTGCTCGCGCAGGCAGTGGCCTTCCTCCAGAAGCATCAGCCGCTCCAGCGCCGGGCTTTCGGGCGGCACCGGCGGCGAGGCGAAGGCCGGATCGCCGGCGGGAACGGCAAGGAAGAAGCGGTCTGGAAAAAGCGCTTCGGTGACGATCGCCGGCTGCTCGAGCGGCAAGGCCGCGATGAAGGCATCGAGCCGGCCGGACGTCGCATCCTCGACCAGGGATGCGGTCACCGCCTCGCGCAGTTCGAGCTGGAGGGAAGGGTAGTGCTTCTTCAACTCCGGCAGCACATGCGGCAGGAGATAGGGCGCGACCGTCGGGATGATGCCCAGCCGGAAGCGTCCTTCCATGGTCGGGCGGCCGCGCCGGGCAGTCGTCTCGACGTCACGTATATCGGCCAGAATGCGCTCGATACGCGGCTGCAGGGCAAGCGCCTCGTCGGTCATGCGCACCGTCTTGCCGCCGCGCTCGAACAACAGGCAGTTCAGCCGCTCTTCCATCTCGGCGATCTGCGCGGAAAGGGCCGGCTGGCTGACACCGGCAAGCTTCGCTGCGCGGCCGAAATGCAGCGTCTGCGCCAGCGCGTCGAAATACTGCATCTGCCGGACGGTGAGGCCAATCATAAGAAAATCCTATCAAATGAAACAGGAAAGGCAATTTGTCTTTATCGGCAAGCCGGCCTAGTCTGGAATCATTCCAGGTTGGCGCGGCCAGTGGCTGCCCCCGAAAATTTTGGGAAAAATCAACCTCGGCAAAATTCAACCACGGCAAAACTCGGCAGAATCGGGAGACTAAGATGGACGCGAAAACCGACGACAACAGCGCTGGCAAATGCCCGGTGGCGCATGGATCCGCACGGAGCAACCGCGACTGGTGGCCGAACCAGCTCGACCTTGCTGTCCTGCATCAGCAGTCGGATCTCTCGGACCCGATGGACGAAGATTTCGACTACGCCAAGGAGTTCGCAAGCCTCGACCTTGATGCGGTGATCGCAGACCTGCACAAGGTCATGACGGATTCGCAGGACTGGTGGCCGGCCGACTTCGGCCATTACGGGCCGCTCTTCATCCGCATGGCCTGGCACAGCGCCGGCACCTATCGCATCGGCGACGGCCGCGGCGGCGCCGGCGCCGGTCAGCAGCGTTTCGCGCCGCTGAACAGCTGGCCGGACAACGCCAACCTCGACAAGGCGCGCCGGCTGCTGTGGCCGGTTAAGCAGAAATACGGCCGCAAGATCTCCTGGGCCGACCTTCTGATCCTCACCGGCAACGTCGCGCTGGAATCGATGGGCTTCAAGACCTTCGGCTTTGCCGGCGGCCGCGCCGATGTGTGGGAGCCGGAGCAGGACGTGGACTGGGGCTCCGAAACCAAGTGGCTTGGCGACGAGCGCTATTCGGGCGACCGTGAGCTTCGCGGCCATCTTGGCGCCGTGCAGATGGGCCTGATCTACGTCAATCCGGAAGGCCCGAACGGCAAGCCGGATCCGGTGGCCGCGGCGCGCGACATCCGCGAGACCTTCGGCCGCATGGCCATGAACGACGAGGAGACGGTGGCGCTGATCGCCGGCGGCCACAGCTTCGGCAAGACGCATGGCGCGGGTGACGCCTCGCTGGTGGGCGCCGAGCCGGAAGGCGCCGGCATCGAGGCGCAGGGCCTCGGCTGGTCGAGCAAATATGCCTCCGGCATTGCCGGCGACGCCATCACCTCGGGCCTCGAGGTCACCTGGACGACGACGCCGACCAAGTGGAGCAACAATTTCTTCGACAATCTCTTCAACTATGAATGGGAGCTGACGAAGAGCCCGGCCGGCGCCCATCAGTGGACGCCGAAAGGCGGCGCCGGCGCCGGCACCGTTCCGGACGCGCACAATCCCTCCAAGCGTCACGCGCCGGCCATGCTCACCACCGACCTCGCGCTGCGTTTCGACCCGGCCTATGAGAAGATTTCGCGCCGCTTCCACCAGAACCCGGACCAGTTCGCCGACGCCTTCGCCCGCGCCTGGTTCAAGCTCACTCATCGCGACATGGGCCCGATCGTGCGCTATCTCGGCCCGCTCGTGCCGAAGGAAGAGCTGATCTGGCAGGATCCGATCCCGGCCATCGACCACGAACTGGTGAGCGAGGCCGACATCGCTGCGCTCAAGGCCAAGATCCTGGCCTCCGGCCTGTCGGTGTCCGAGCTGGTCTCGACCGCCTGGGCCTCGGCCTCGACCTTCCGCGGCTCCGACAAGCGCGGCGGCGCCAATGGCGGCCGCATCCGTCTGGCGCCCCAGAAGGATTGGGAGGTCAACGAGCCGGCTCAGCTCGCCAAGGTGCTGGCCAAGCTGGAAGCGATCCAGAAGGAGTTCAACGCAGCCCAGACCGGCGGCAAGAAGGTCTCGCTCGCCGATCTCATCGTGCTTGGCGGCGTCGCCGCGGTCGAGAAGGCGGCGAAGGACGGCGGCAACGAGATCAAGGTGCCCTTCACGCCGGGCCGCATGGATGCCTCGCAGGAGCAGACGGATATCGCCTCCTTCGCGGCGCTCGAGCCGAAGGTCGACGGATTCCGCAACTATGCCCGCGGCACGTTGCCGATGTCGGTCGAAGCGATGCTGGTCGATCGCGCCCAGTTGCTGACGCTGACGGCGCCGGAGATGACGGTGCTTGTCGGCGGCTTGCGCGTGCTCGGTGCCAATGCCGGCGGCTCGAAGCATGGCGTCTTCACCGACAGGCCGGGCACGCTTACCAACGACTTCTTCGTCAACCTGCTCTCGATGGCCACCGTCTGGGATCCGGCGGCCGGCTCCGAGCCCGGTTCGGACGAGGTCTATGAAGCGCGCGACCGCAAGACCAGAGAGGTGAAGTGGACCGGCACCCGCGCCGACCTGATCTTCGGCTCGCACGCGCAGCTGCGCGCGCTCTCCGAAGTCTATGCCTCGGCCGACGCCAAGGCCAAGTTCGTCAAGGATTTCGTCAAGGCCTGGACGAAGGTGATGAACGCCGACCGCTTCGACATCGCGAAATAAGGTCGTACCTCCCAAGCAAAAGGCGCGGGGTCATGCCCGCGCCTTTTACTTTTATCGAACTGCGGTCAGTCTTTTTCGAAGATGCCGGCCTTGGCGACGACACCGGCGATCGCTCCGCCGATCAGCGGCGCGATGATGAACAGCCAGAGCTGGCTGAGCGCAGCACCCCCAGAAAACAGCGCCGGGCCGATCGAGCGCGCCGGATTGACCGAGGTGCCGGTCACCGGGATCATGGCGAAGTGGATGCCCGCCAGCGTCAGGCCGATGACCAGGCCGGCAAAGGCGGTCGTGTGCTTGGCGTTGGTGACGCCGAGGATCACGGTGACGAAGGTGAAGGTGCCGATCAGCTCCCACAGGAAGGCCGAGCTCATGCCCCATTTCGTCTCGTCCCAGCCATTGGCGCCGAAGCCGCCGGTGTGGCCGCCGACCTGGCCGGAAACGATGATCCACAGCGCCAGCGAGGCGATGATGGCGCCGATGATCTGCGCGATCCAGTAGGGGACGACGTCCTTGGCCGGCATCCGCCCCGCCAGGAACACGCCGAGCGTCACCGCCGGATTGAGATGCGCGCCCGAGATCGGGCCGATCGCATAGGCCGCGGCAATCAGGCCGATGCCGAACGCCAGGCCGATGCCTTCCTGTCCGAGCGGCAGCGCGCCGCCGAAACCGCCCGTGACCACGGAGGCGGTGCCGATGAATACCAACAAAAACGTGCCGAGAACTTCTGCAAGATAAGTCTTCATTGCCCTCTCCTCATAGGATCCGTCAAACCGCCTTTCCCGCGTCGCGAATCACTGCCGGAAGAGTATTCCTGCGGACAACACTTGGAAAGCTGATAGGTTAAGCCACCGGGCTTCCTTACGGACGTCAATCAAAAACATTAGAAGTCTTTCATGTTCTGATCGATGTTCTTGTTTCCTGGCTGCGCCGCTCACCGTGGAAAAACCGTTCGGCCAATTCGCCCGGTTCCTGAAACATCATTTCATCGGCAAGCCGAACGGAACTGTTTCAATCCTGGCCTGAAAGGCTTTATGAGCGGGCTGGAACCGATTTGTAACAGCTACGGAAAACGGGATGCGACTGGGCGGAAGGCTGGCGGCGGCCATAGAGGTTCTTGAAGACATCGGCCGGCGCCACCGGCCGGTGGCCGACGCACTGCGCGACTGGGGCCTGTCCCATCGCTTCGCCGGTGGCGGCGATCGCGCGGCGATCGGCAACATCGTTTATGACGCGCTGCGCCGCAGACGCTCGGCCGGCTGGCTGTTCGGCGAGGACACGCCGCGCGCCATCGGCTTCGGCGCGCTTCTGTTGGAGTGGGGGCAGACGGCGCAGTCGCTCAACGACGCGCTGGACGGCGACAAATTCGCGCCGGCGCTGCTCAGCGCGCCCGAGCTGAAGGCAGCTGCCAGCCGCAGGCTGGCCGACGCGCCCGATGCTGTGCGGGCTGATGTCCCGGACTGGTGCGCGCCGTTGCTCGAGCAAGCCTATGGCGACGCCTGGGTCGAGGAAGGCGCCGCTCTGGCGCAACGCCCGCCGCTGGACCTCAGGGTCAACACGCTCCAGGCCGATCGCGCCAAGGTGCTGGCGGAGCTCCAGGGCACGGGTGCCGCACCTACGGCGATCGCGCCGCATGGCATCCGCATCCCGCCGATCGACGGCGACGGCAGGCATCCGAACGTGCAGGCCGAGCCCGCCTTCCAGAAAGGCTGGTTCGAAGTGCAGGATGAAGGCTCGCAGCTTGCCGCGACGCTCGCGGGGGCTGCGCCCGGCATGCAGGTGCTCGACTATTGCGCCGGCGCCGGCGGCAAGACCCTGGCGCTGTCGGCCGAGATGGACAATCGGGGCCAGCTCTTTGCCCATGACGCGGAAAAGGTGCGGCTGGCGCCGATCTTCGAGCGCATCCGCCGCTCGCACAACCGCAACGTCCAGGTCGTCAGCAAGCCGACGGAGCTTGCACCACTCACCGGGCATATGGACCTGGTGCTCATCGACGCGCCCTGCACCGGCAGCGGCACCTGGCGGCGCCGTCCCGACGCCAAATGGCGGCTGACCGAGCGACAGCTCGATGCCCGCAAAGCGGAGCAACAGGCAATCCTCGACACCGCGCAAACCTTCGTCAAGCCGGGCGGCCTGCTGGTCTACATCACCTGTTCGGTATTCGACGCCGAGAACGGCGAGCAGGTCGCGGCGTTCCGCGAACGCCATGAAGGCTTCGCGCCGGTCGATCACCGCCAGCTCTGGGACAGCCGCTTCCCGGGCCATGAAGGGCGCGCGCGCATTGCCGATAGCGGCGGCATCTCGCTGTCGCCGGCGCTCAGCGGCACCGATGGGTTCTATTTCCACGCCCTGCGCAGGACTGCTTCTTGAAGACAGCCGGCTTTGCTGCGCTGCAGCATAAAAGATTGCCTGTCTTGCCTGGCTCTGCAATAACTTCGCCAGCAATATGAGGCAAAGCGCCATGGCAGCAGCCAAGATCGTACCCGCTCCGGATTTCGAGGAACGCGTCAGGGCGTCCTTTGCCCGCCAGGAGGCGATGGCGACGATCGGCGCCGAGCTGACGCTGGTGACGCCCGGCATCATCGAGATCGAAATGTCGTATTCCGCTTCGCTCACCCAGCAGCACGGTTTCCTGCATGCCGGCGTCATCTCCACCGCGTTGGACTCCGCCTGCGGTTACGCGGCGTTTTCGCTGATGCCGGAGAATTCCGGCGTGCTGACCATCGAGTTCAAGGTGAACCTGCTCGCGCCGGGCAGGGGCGAGCGCTTCCTGTTCCGCGGCTCCGTGACGAAGCCCGGCCGCACCATCATCGTCGCCGATGGCCAGGCCTACGCCTTCGCAGCCGACGGCGAGGCCAAGCTGATCGCCACCATGACCGGCACCATGATGACGGTGGTCGGCCGCGACGGAATTGAAGGTTGAACCATGGCGGGTGCAGTTCAGATCGCCGGCAAAGCTGTTCTCTTCGTCATGGCGGCGGAGGCCGAATACGGCCCGCATTTGAAAAATCTATTCACGCCGCTGATGACCGGCGTCGGTCCGGTCGAAGCCGGTGTCAGGCTGGGCGCCGAACTGGCAACGCTGAAGGTCGAGGGAGCACTGCCGGACTTGGTCGTCTCGCTGGGCTCGGCCGGCAGCCGCAAGCTGGAGCAGACCGAAATCTACCAGGCCGTGTCGGTGAGCTATCGCGACATGGACGCTTCGCCGCTCGGCTTCGAGAGAGGGGCGACACCTTTCCTCGACTTGCCGGTGACGGTGCCGCTGCCTTTCGTCATCCCGGGGATCAAGACCGCCTCGCTTTCGACAGGCGGCGCGATCATTTCCGGCGCCGCCTACGACGCCATAGACGCCGACATGGTCGACATGGAGACCTTCGCCTGCCTGCGCGCCTGCCATCTGTTCGGCGTGCCGCTGATTGGGCTCCGCGGCATTTCCGATGGCGCGGCCGATCTCAGGCACGTCAATGATTGGACGGAATATCTGCATGTGATCGATGAGAAGCTGGCTGCAGCCGTCGGCTTGCTGGAGCAGGCGATCGGCGGCGGCCTGCTTGGTGGCTGACTGCCGATTGGATCAGGCGGCAAGGCGTTGCGGATCGCCGAAATCGATGCGTGAAATGCGTCCACGAGGGGCGCCTGTCGCATCGATATAGTCGATTGCTCCCGGTGTATGATCGAGTTTCCACGTGCCGGCAGGACCGTCCTTCCATTCGACCTTGTAGCCGTCGTCCAGCAGCGCCCAGGTCCCGTGGAAGCACTTGCCATCCGGCAGGAGCATGTGTGCCCTATCGTCAGTTTCATAGTGGATGAAGGCGTTCTTGCCGCCCATGTCGATGACATGCCTGGTTCCGACCATGATAATGGCCAGTATGTCCCGGTTCAGTATGGTCATTGTCCCTGTCCGTGGGTTTGCGTTTCTCGAATGGCCTCGGCGGCATGAATATCGTCAAGTATCTTGACTATACGGAGTTCGGATTGAATGGTCAAGGAGCTTGACGAAAAAACCGACGTGCTGCCCGATCACGTCGGTTGGCGGCTGTGGCAGGCGAGCCGTGCCTGGCAGGCGGAATTCGCCGCTGCCATGCGGGCCGCCGGCCACGCCTGGTTCAGCGAAGCGCGCGCGGGGCTGCTTGGACACATCCCCCGCAACGGCACGCGCCAGTCGGCGTTGATCGAGCGCGCGGCCACCTCCAAGCAAGCGGTTCAGCAATTGCTCGACGGCCTGGAGGCGGAAGGCGTGCTGGAGCGATTGCCCGATCCGCGGGACGGGCGCGGCAAGCTCGTGCGCTATACGCGCAAAGGCCTGGATGCCTTGCGCGACGGCGATCGCATCAAGCTTCAGATCGAACGTGGCTATATCGATCGTATCGGCGAGCAGCAGTTCGCGGCGCTGATGGACGCCTTGCGCTCACTTGACGCCGGGCAGGGCGACGCATCGGGAGAAGCACCAGGATCGAAGTGAGCGGCGCGACCGCGCAACCCATTGCGCCGACTCGTTTCTTTCTCTAAAGGCTCGCCATGACGACGACAGCCAATCATTCCGACACCGTTCTGATTGTCGATTTCGGCAGCCAGTTCACGCAGCTCATCGCCCGCCGCATCCGCGAGGCTGGCGTCTTTTCCGAGATCGTGCCGTTCCAGTCGGCCGAAGCGGCCTTCAAGCGCATCAAGCCGAAAGCGGTGATCCTGTCGGGCGGCCCGGCGTCGACCACCGATATCGGCAGCCCGCGCGCGCCGCAGATCGTCTTCGACGCCGGCGTGCCGGTGCTCGGCATCTGCTATGGCCAGATGGCGCTCTGCGTGCAGATGGGCGGCGTCGCCGAAAGCTCCAATCATCGCGAGTTCGGCCGCGCCTTCGTCGAGATCGAGAAGGAGAGCCCGCTGTTCGAAGGCCTGTGGGCGCCCGGCCAGCGCCATCAGGTGTGGATGAGCCATGGCGACCGCGTCATCGAACTGCCGCCGGGCTTCAAGGTGCTCGGCAAGTCGGAAAGCTCGCCCTTCGCGATCTTCGGCGATATCGAGCGCAAGATGTACGGCATCATGTTCCATCCGGAAGTGGTGCACACGCCGGACGGCGCCAGGCTGCTCAGGAACTTCGTCCACAACATCGCCGGCATCGAGGGCGATTGGACGATGCGCGCCTATCGCGAGCACGCAGTCGAGACGATCCGCAAGCAGGTCGGCAAGGGCAAGGTCATCTGCGCGCTTTCGGGCGGCGTCGACTCCTCCGTCGCGGCGCTTCTCATCCACGAGGCGGTCGGCGAGCAGCTGACCTGCATCCTCGTCGACCACGGCCTGATGCGCAAGGACGAGGCCGAGGGCGTGGTGGAGATGTTCCGCCAGCACTACAACCTGCCGCTGATCCTGGTCGACGCCTCCGACCGCTTCATCTCGGCGCTGGAAGGCGAGGCCGACCCCGAAAAGAAGCGCAAGACCATCGGCCGGCTGTTCATCGAGGTGTTCGAGGAAGAGGCGAAGAAGCTCGGCGGCGCCGATTTCCTGGCCCAAGGCACGCTCTATCCCGACGTCATCGAAAGCGTCTCCTTCTCCGGCGGCCCGTCTGTGACGATCAAGTCGCACCACAATGTCGGCGGCCTGCCCGAGCGCATGAACATGAAGCTGGTCGAGCCGCTGCGCGAACTATTCAAGGACGAGGTAAGGGCGCTCGGCAAGGAGCTCGGCCTGCCCGAGAGCTTCATCGGCCGCCATCCCTTCCCAGGCCCCGGCCTCGCCATTCGCTGCCCGGGCGGCATCACGCGCGAGAAGCTGGAAATCCTGCGCGAGGCCGACGCCATCTATCTCGACGAGATCCGCAAAGCCGGCCTCTACCACGCCATCTGGCAAGCTTTCGCCGTGCTGCTCCCGGTGCAGACGGTCGGCGTGATGGGCGACGGCCGCACCTATGAATTCGTCTGCGCATTGCGCGCCGTCACCTCGGTCGACGGCATGACGGCCGATTTCTACCACTACGACATGAACTTCCTCGCCGCCGCCGCCACCCGCATCATCAACGAGGTGCGCGGCATCAACCGCGTCGTCTACGACGTGACATCGAAACCACCGGGGACGATTGAGTGGGAATGAAATGATGTTGTTCAGAGACTATCGCTAGCTATCGCAACGTGCACCTAACCCGCTGAAAAATAATGAAATTACTCTCTTTGACTATCGGTCTCTATCGCGGACAAGCGCTTGGATTTGACGGTAAACCTGACGGTAAAGGATTTTAGCTCATCTATTGATTTTGTCATTACCGTCAGTCAGATTTTGATCGTGACGGTAAAATATTTTCACTAACTGATTGATATAGAAAGATTAATAAGAACAAGTTGCATGGATGTCGTCTGACGGTAAAATCGAGGGCAATGAGTGCATTTCCGACCCCCGAGAGGACGCCCTATGCTCACTGATACCGCTCTCAAGGCTCTGAAACCAAAGGACAAAACGTACAAGGTTGCAGACCGTGACGGTATGTACGTCACCGTCTCCCCGACAGGACTAATCACGTTCAGGTATGACTACCGTTTGAGTGGAAGACGAGAGACCCTGACAATTGGGCGATATGGTCGTGGAGGCATCTCCCTTGGACAGGCGAGAGAGAAATGCCTTGATGCTCGGCGCGCGACGGCCGAGGGCCTGTCCCCAGCGCGTGAGAAGCAGCGAGAGAAGCGCCGTAATTCAGAGGCGAAAACTTTCAATGAGGTTGCTGAGCGCTGGATCAAGGAAGCCAGGATGGCCGACAGCACGCGTTCGATGCGGAAGGCCATCGTCAACCGTGACATTGTTCCCGCCTGGAAGAACCGCTTTCTCACCGAAATTACATCTGACGACCTGCGTGAGCTCTGCGCCAAAGTTAAGGAGCGCGGCGCGCCCGCTACTGCCATCCATGTGCGCGATATCGTTAAGCAGATTTACGGCTTTGCCATCCTACATGGCACCAAGATAGCCAATCCCGCTGACGAAGTTGGACCGGCTTCGATCGCGACCTTTGTACCCAAGGATCGCGCTCTCACGCCCGCCGAAATTCGGATCATGCTCAATCAACTCGAGCATGTGCCGACCCTGCCGACGATCCGGCTCGGACTAAGGCTGATCCTGTTGACCATGGTGCGCAAGAGCGAGTTGCTCAACGCCGTCTGGGGCGAGGTCGATTTCGAGAACTCAGTCTGGACCATCCCGAAGGAGCGGATGAAGCGATCCAAGGCGCACAACGTCTATCTGTCACAACAGTCGATTGACATTCTCATCGCGCTAAAGACCTGTTCCGGGAATTCTCGCTATATACTGCCGTCACGTTACGAGGCGGATGAGCCCATGTCTCGCGCGACATTCAATCGGGTCACCTACGCCGTTGTTGAGCGGGCAAAGAAAGAAGGCCTGCCATTGGAGGCGTTTACGGTCCACGACCTCCGACGCACCGGCTCGACGCTTCTCAATGAAATCGGATTTAACGGGGATTGGATTGAGAAATGTCTCGCCCATGAAGACGGCCGGTCTTCTCGTGGCGTCTACAACAAGGCTGAGTACGAACAGCAGCGTCGCCATATGCTCCAAGAATGGGCTGACATGATTGACGCATGGGTAGGAGGACGGAAGCGCGTTCCAACTCTTTATCCGCCGGCCATGCAATTGCTTCCGTTGGGGCCTACTGTTTGACTGGGCGCGTGGTCCGCTTCCTAACATCCGGTGGGGCAGCTTTCTTTATCAAGGCTGCATCAGACGCGCGGCGACGTTCCTCGACCCAATCCTCGACTTCGGCCAAGTCCCAGACGACGCAGCGTGGGGTCAGGTAGAAGCGCCGCGGGAACTCGCCGCGCTGCTCCAATTCATAGATCGTGGTGTCTGCTAGTGGGACGATCTTGCGAAGCTCGGGTCGCCGAATCGCCCTTTTATTCGACGCGCGCGATGGAACTGAAAGGCGGCTGACGACACGGTCAATTTCCGCAGCCTGAGCATCGTCTTGCTGGTTTGGTTCTCGCTTCGACACACGTGCATCAGTTTCCATTTTCCCAATCACCGTCGATTCCAGATCACGCAAAGCTGGCCGACATGCTGGGTGCATCGTGTCTGAATAGGAAGATGGTTTCCTCGTGCCGCGTGGAAAGGGCTACGCAGACCTGCAAAACGGACGTGACCTTACGCCCAAGGACACCGAAGCGAATGCGATTCAGCGCTAGTTTTGGGGTTTTCGGCCTGCGGGTGCCATGCGTTTGAACTGCGCTCGCCCCGCTCATCGATGCGGCCCCAGAAGCTTGCGGGCCTTACCCTACACGCGCTGCGCGGTCTCGGTCACGCATGCGGCCGGATCGCTGACGTAGAACGTGCCGTCCGACCAGAGTGTGCATGATCACCCCCCACCGTTCGGCGATACAGGCGTTGCGGTGGCAGGAGCGCTTGGCGATCGGCTGGCGCCAGCTCTTGACCTTGTCCCTGCCCTTGAAGCGCGTCAGTATTCCCGAGGCCGCCTCGTAGAGCGCGCGCCGCACTTCCGCGTCGCCGGCGCTCGAGATGCGCCCTGGATATCGATCGTGGAGCCGAATGTCGGCGTCGCGAGATGAGCCCAAAGAAGGCCGCGAAGCATGCGAGCGGGGGGAGCACGACGGATCCCGATCGCTCTCATGAAGGATCGCCCGGCCCGACGCCGGGTTAGCATGAAGCGCCGGCGCGGCTCGCTAACGCGCGGGGATCTTCACGACGAGATCGTGCAGCCGGCAATACTCTCGCCATAGCGCGGCTCGCGTCACAGCATCGCCTGCTTCAATTCGTTCGATAGTGATTGTCCGCCGCCGCGACACACACCGCTTGCTCTTTTAACGGCCGAACAGTCAGCCGGCGGATGGCGAGGGATGCGACTGTTTGGTAAGAGCGGGTATGCAGCTCACCACTAATGCGTCCACAAAACACACCAACCAGACTGAGGCCGGCGAACTAATCTCCATCCGCCTTGGCGGCGATCCCTATATTGGCATCGTCCTTGCCAACGAAAACAATCGAGTCATCCTCGGGATTGTTAGCGGGTTCAAAGCGGATTTGTACGCGTTCCATCTACAGCTAAACGGCGGCGGGAAGTGCATATCGTTCGGCAAAGATTGGTTACTTGAGCCGAATTTCGGTCCCCATACATGGGTAGGAAATCGAGAGTTCTCGGAAACGCCTGGCGTTGTGCACATAACATCGGATGGCGCCATGATCACATTCGCGCCCCGGAGGGACGACTGGCAACATTCGGTGTTGAGCTTTGATCTTAGGAAAAGCGCGATCGACCAATACGACTATAACAGTGCAGCGCCGGTGCTCGCCTGGAGCATTTGGGAAAACGCGGCTTCACACGACCGCAAGCGCGCAGAGCCGCTCGCAACCTTTCTGCTGAAGGTCTAGTTCCACTGAGATATCCGAACCCGACTAGCGGACATGCTGCAGCCGGTCGATGAAGCGGCTCCAAAGATAGTTCGCCATCGTATCGGCATCCATCTGCTTGATGTTGTTCTCCCTTTCGAATTTTGAGAAACCCATCGCCATGGTGGCAGCGAAATGTAGATCGTCCGTCTCAGCCAAGTGGATGATCTCGTTGCAGCTATTGTCGGAAAAATGCTGCCCCTCAGCGTAGCAAATATTGTCATCAGAGTGCATGCCGCCAATCCAAACGCGGCACCGCGAGACACTTTTGCCATCGACGAAAACTTCCGCGCGTAGGTCGGCATTGGTTCTCATTTCGATCTCGATGTGAATGCGTGGCTCGCTTGCTGCAATCTCTTTTGCGCTCTCTTCAAATAGGCTCTGGATGGTCTGGAAGCCCTGTCGGAGGAACCGGCGCTTATCGATGTCGGTCGGCGCGACCTTGAGCCTAGTAAACGACGCTGGGCGCGACGCCCGTATTGGGACCTGATCCCCGCTTGGGCCGGGGAACTGTTTGTGATCCATGTGATTGGCGAAGCCCGGGAACGAAGGCCGCGTGGGAGGTTTCGCACGGCCCTCCTGCAGCCCATCCAATAGCATTTTGCGAGCAGCCGTCTCATCGAGGTCGGCAATGCGAATCTGAACGATGGAGGTCAATAGACCCATTGGCTCGCACGTTCGAACCATCACAGGAACCAGTTTGCGAGACACTCCGCGAGGATCTCCGCCAAAGGCTGCAGCCCATTCAGGTGACGCGAACTGCGACTTCAAATAGTCTGGAGACAGGACCATGATAGTTCTCGACGCGGTCTCGGCGGCCTTTTGCATCTCGAGCACAAAGTTGGCACCGGGGCGAAAATCCCAAGCTTGAATGACGACACTGCGACCCTCCTCCTCGAGGACGTACGCGATCCACTCCGCCCAACGTTGGTCAGCACCCGTGTAGCTAATGAAAAAGTCGGTCATCCGCACTCTCGTGAAGTTAAATCAATGCGCTTTCGACCTCGTCGAGCGCCACTCTACCCGTGATCCCCTCTGGAACAGAGAGCCCCTTTCACGCCCCCCAGATGACGGCCACGAAGGTCACAGGTACCATGTTTGCCCCGCTCACCCGACCCTGAAGGATGTCGCGAAGTCTATCGGCAACCCAGTACATGCTGGTCAAGCTGTCATGCACATAATCGGTGCCGCAGTCCTCAAAGTACTCCGTAAGGGCGCTGCTGCTGCGAAAGACGAACACCGACTCCGGCGCGCCTCGAAGTTGCCGCAGATCAGGTTGCCGAGCTCTTTCAGGGTGCGCTGTTTGAACTGCATGTCATGCCGCCGCTTCGGGTTTGACGAGTGCGATGCCATCCTGAGGATAGAGCTGAGTGAACCGCGAACAGTCTCGGCACCATTCGGCGGCCATCGGCGACAGCCATGTAGTCAGTTGCAGGATGGCCTCATAGTGCTTGGGCAATGACCAGTAGAGAATCGGCTCATGATGCGCGATCCGGTTTCGCAACGTGCGGATCGGGGCGAGAGGCTTGGAGAATGCCTTGCGGGTCAGGCCTTTGCCATCTTCACGCCGGGCAATGTCTTTGAGGGTCTGTTGCCAGAGATCCTCGTACTCCTTGCCGAGCAAGGCAGTCCAATAACCGAAGGTCAAGGCGGCCACGACGCGGCCGGGGGTCTCCTCCTTCTTGGCATCCTCAATGTCTTGGCGTGCCTTGGCGAGCATCTCCGCCTGCACCGGGTTTGCCTGGTAGGCCTCAAGGTCATACCAAGTATCCCCATGGGTAGCCGCCATTACCTGATGTATGCGGTTGCGCAGGGCTACCTCAAGCATATGCAAGGGGGTGTAGAGGCTCTCACACAGGGCCGCGTTGAGGGTATAGAATTCTATGGCCCTATTGCGGTCGCCACCGGCCCAGCCCAAGTATGTGCCGAACCTGTCTGCGGAAAGGGTGTCCTCTAGGGAGGGGTATAGGGGTGGCTGCTTGTCCATAGTCACGCTGGGGTGTCACTCAGGGGTTGATTCCTTACCCACCCTTGATTATATTGCAACTGTAAACCCCGGTACCGTCTCTGCCCTAGGCATGCGGCCGGGGTGACTCTTTTCTGGGGGTAGGCATAGGAGTAAGCCCTGGCCTGCGCTTGCCCTTAGGTGCTTCTTCCTGGCCTCCTCACGCTCCTTGGCGAAGTCCGGTTCAAGAGCCTGGATCTTGGAGATGATTCCATCGAGGATATAGGTGCTGGCGCCCCAGTCATCTTGGCTGGTCTTGTGCTGCTGCTTGATGAACCCAGCCTTCTCCAGGGTCTGCTGTTGGCCTTTACTGTGGAAGCCTTGATGCCGATCCGGTCGGGGTCGGGAAGGGGTCGCGGCCGGGGATGCGCAGGTACTCGATCAGTTGCACCAGAATGCAGAACTGGGTGGTGTTGATGCCCAGGCGACGCTGCGCACGGACCATGATGCTCGGGATGGCAGCATAGCCTTGCAGCTTGCCTTTCTTGCCCCATATCTTCTCGCAATTGCCGGACGGGGTTTCTTCCGCCGGGGCGGGAAAGGGAACGACTGTAGTGGATGTGGTCATCGGAATACACGGGTTGGTTGCTTGACCCGAGAGATAAGGGCGACTGCCGTACCGGCGCAATGGGTCAGGCAGGTCAACGTAGGCGATATTTCTAGCCAACCCTTTTACCGTGCTTCCGCTGCTACCGAATAGCACTGCTTCCCCATGCTACTTGGTGGCTAAGTTACGGGATCCACCTGGGGCGATATTTAAGCCCACGGTGGGTTACTCTTCTCACCCACCGGCTTCGCCGTATCTGCGTCTGGGAAAAGATTAACTTGCTAAAGGAAGATGCACTCGCACAACCCTTGGCTGCTCTAGCACAACGTCTCGCACGCCACACCGTCGCCATCGCGATCCAGCTTTCCGCCCCACGAGCAGTTCTGCAGATACCATTGGGCCTCGTCACACGAGCCGACCTGCTTGCACGTGCGCCGCGGTTCGCATGAATAGCCGCTCTGCGCGACCAGCTTGCGGCTGATGATGCCGAGGGGCTGGCGCGACGGCGCCGCGCCGGCGTGCTCCGCGCGCCATTCCCAAGGCGCCTGAAACTTGCCGACCCAAATACCTACCTTGGCCGCCTCAGCAGTCGCTTGTTGGGTCGCGTAGGCGCCATGGCTGTAGCGCCGCCAATCAAGGGCCTGGCCATGCTCGACCATCCAAGCGGCGATGCTGGCGCCATCGGCGCGCCGGCAGTCCCCGACAAAGCGGTGATAGCGGTCCCAATCTATGAAGGTGCATTGCACTGGCCCTGAAACAGCTAAGAACGTGTCGAGCGCTTCGGCCGATCGCCGGCCGCAGGGATATTCGAAGCCCTTGGCGTCGTCGCAATATTGCCGGCTCTCCGGCGCGTCGATGCCGTTGAAGCGGATACGCTGCCCGTGGATCTCGATAGTGTCGCCGTCGATCACGGACGCCACGCCGGTGATGGCTTCCGGCTTCGGCTCGAGCAAGTTCGATAGTTTGAGCTCCGACAATCGGTCGCTCTGCTGCAGGAGCGTCTGCGCGGCCAATGCGCCGGCCGCAGCGACTGTGACAACGATCAGGCGCATCGGAACCATCGCCCATCGGTGTGCGCGCGACCGCCCGCCGCCGGTGCGCTTACGCCACTGGTCAACTCGGTTGTTATCTCGCGATCGATCCATCACCGCGCCTATGCCGACCAGCCCGGCCAAGTATTGTCAATCATGGGCATGCCGGCGCAATAGGCGTCATACACGAATTGCCCGGTCGCCATGTCTCGGCATCGCCAGATCAGGCTGTAGCCTTGACCGTAGAACCGATCCCAAGCCACCCCGTAAGCGGTAGGTGGCGGGCGATAATATCCACCACCGTAGCCGTTGTTAGCGGCAACTGCCACGGCCGCGCCGCCTACAGCCGCAACAGCTATTCCCGTCGCAACAGCATTGTCAGCTTGTACAAGTCGCATACATTTGTCCGCAGTCGCGCCCCGCCGCGTCAAAAGGGCAGCCACTCTGCTTCGATATTGGACGTCCGTGTTGGTTGCTAAGGTACGACATAGCGTCACCGTGTTCATTGCCGTGAGATCGATCCCCGTAGCGATGGGTGCAGTTGAGCAGCCAGAGAGACATAGCCCGACGCCCACAAGAACTAGCGAGTTTTTCATTTGATTTCCCCCGCGCAAACAATTGGGCATCTTTGTCTCTGGAGTCCAGAGTTTGTTTTTCAGTTCGCAAACGCCACAACCTTTGCGGCCTCGGGTCTATCGATTCTCCAATGGAACAGGATGACAAGCCAGAAGTTCGGCATGATCGGAAGCGAGGTCCCCCGTCCCTTGGCGCTGCTGGCCTCGCGGGCAGCGTGACCCGCCTTCTGGATGGCACGCCTGTCGAGGGATCGGGAGCGGGGGCGTAGCATGCGGAATGCTGCTCTGTACGGAAAGCGGCTTCTGGCTGCCAGCGAGCTGGTGATGCCGGCGCGGGAGGTTGGCAAAGCTCGCAGGCGCGAGGCGTTTTTTCGTGCTAGGCTAAAGGCAGGAGCACCCCTATGAAGAGGGCCTTCGGAAGCCGGCGCTGATCAAGCGCTAGCGCCTGTGAAAACGCAGCGCGATCGGGCGCTATGTCTCTGATTGAAGCGCTTAAGGACGAGCGGTAATTCCCGCTGTCCAACGTCGCACAAGCACTGCGGCAGGCACATTGATCGCTATGAGAGATCGATTTATTTCCGGTTAAGGTCGACCGATTGACGTAACGCAAAGACACCGTAGAGCGCAGCGGTCAGGATAAATGCCGATCCGAGGAAAGGACGGCGACGTTTGCAGAACTCAATCCTGACAAAATATGGCGAGCCTGGCCCGCCTTGGTACACGATCTATCCCGCTGTGCCGCAGTTCTCCGCAGAAGTCGGCGCAGAGGCTTGTGAGGAATGGCTGAGGGGCCTTCCGGCTGACGAGCCCGTGTCACTCTATATCCATGTTCCGTTCTGCCGCTCCATGTGCTGGTATTGCGGGTTCCCCACCACCATCACCTCCCACGATGCACCGATACTCGACTATCTGGCGGTCTTGCGTGAGGAGATCCGTTTGGTCGCGGAGCAGGCGCCACAGGGACTGCCCGTGAGCGACGTGCATTTCGGCGGCGGAACCCCGACCCTCATCGGACCTGCGGAGTTCCTGGCCTTAATGGAACTCCTGCGCCTTCGTTTCGCCTTCAGGAACCCGGTGATGATCGCCGTCGAGATCGACCCGCGCACGTTCATGGCCGAGATGGCCGAAGCGCTAGCAGCAGCCGGCGCGACCCGGGCGAGCCTCGGCGTGCAGAGCTTCGATCCCGTTGTTCAAAAAGCGATCAACCGGCGTCAGAGTGAAACGCAGACCTCAGCTGCTATTGAAAACCTTCGCCGGCACGGAGTGAACCGAATCAATTTGGACCTTGTCTATGGTCTACCCAAGCAGACCGTGCAGTCCTGTGTCGAGACAGCGACGGCGGCAGTCGCCCTGCGCCCCGACCGGCTTGCCGTATTCGGCTACGCGCACCTTCCGTCGTTCAGAAAAAACCAGCGCCAGATCGACGAGGCAGCGCTGCCGGACATCGCAGCCCGCGCGGAACAGGCCGCGGCCTTCGCGGAGACGTTGGTTTCCATGGGGTACCGTCAGATCGGGCTTGATCATTTCGCATTGCCAGACGATCAACTCACGTTGGCGCAGGAAACGGGTCACTTGTGGCGTAACTCCCTGGGTTATTCAGCCGACACCCGCAAAACCGTGATCGGCCTCGGTCCCTCGGCGATCGGTCGTCTCGTTGATGGTTATGTGCAGAATGAAGTTAAAACCGATACCTACAGCCGTCACATAGAGGCTGGCCGCCTGGCCACGTCAAACGGCTGCCGTCTCACCAACGAAGACCGCGTCCGGGGCGCCATCATCGAGCGGCTGATGTGCGATTTGGAGGTCGACGTGCCGGCAATCTGTGCCGCCCACGGATTTGACTCGATCCCTCTTCTCAATTCAGCTGGAGGTTTGGCGATGCTCGCCAACGACGGGATAGTGGATATCGAAAGCGGTCGCATCCGCCTTAGGCAGGAGCACCGTTTCCTCATTCGTGCTGTTGCTGCTGCATTCGACGCTTATGTCGCTCGCTAAGATGTTAGAATAGGCAAGCTGGGAGCGGCTCTAAAAGCACTGCAGCTCGTTGCCAACAGCCGTCACTATGAGGCCGGTAAGCCAGTGCGACTGATCGAGCCATGTCGGGCGAAGAGTGATTAGCTTGTTTGCGCGTGGGGTGCTGGGTGGTTTGCAACAGCGATCCGGCTTTGCCTCCGAGCCGCATTCCAAAGGCTTTGGCCGACGAAGGCGCCGGTAGAATGCGTTAGAGAATTCGCGGTCGAGCGCGCGCATGGCAGGCATTCGGCGGCGCTCCCGCCGGATGAAGTAGGCTCAATTATCGAGTGTGTGCGCATTGTTCCAGCAATCTCACGAACGGGCAATTTGCACACACCCAAGGAATCCTGAACGAGCGTGCGTTCCTCGCTGATCCAGGCCGCTCAGGGCCGCGATCCATGTCAGTGTAGCCGCGGAGAGCGGCAGTCGAATGTGAGGGGATGGGCTGGGGATTGCAGGGTCGCAAAACTCCCCAGTGCATGATGTAACCTCAGCGCGGGGGGCACTGCTCAACAGGCACAGATCCACCAGCATACGTTCGAGCCGGATGGCGGGCCTGAGGTTTCGCAGGAAACCAAGCAGCTTACGCGCCGGCTGTGAGCACAGATCATTCCCGCCGTGGGGCAATTGGCCACAGGTGAAGCAGACGGCCGGCTCGGTGCGGCGCCGGGCGACATCATAGGCATCTTCAGAATTGTAGGTGCTCGCGGCGCCGAGTGGTCGTCGATTTCGGACGCATACAATTTCACTGTCGCAAACAAGCCCAGTAAGCCAATCGCGGGCGCTGTCATCAGAGGGGATTTTTTCATCTTTTGTCTTCATTGCTCGGTCGGGATGGTTTGTTTCAAAAGCCGGAATCCTGCCGGCTCGGACACGACTAGGAACTTCACCACGTTCAGCACGGTGCGGTTCGATTGCTGGTCGCAAGACTTGAGCCGAAGCGGAGGGGGTCGACGGCCTCGACCAGATGCGACACCATCAGCGACAGGTCGGCGTTGACCTTGTTTTGTAGGGCTTGCAGGCGATGCAGCGTTCAATTGCTACCGACGACTACCCGTCCGGCGGCGTATCATTCACTTCAAGGACGTAGCCGATACCCCGTGCTGTCTTGATCGTTAGCGTCGCACCGGCCTGGCATAAGAGCGCACGTAAGCGGTAGATTCCGACTTCGAGCGCATTGCTGGAGACTTCGTTGTCGAACGAATACAGGCTATCCACCAGGAAGGTCCGAGGCACCATGCGGCCTGCCCGGTTGAGCAGATGCTCAAGGATGCACAGTTCACGGCGCGGGATTTTTAGCGGCTGACCACCAACGGAAACCTGGCGGCCGATCGGATCGAATGTGAGATTGCCAAATGTAACGACGGGGTCGGTCACCTGCGTTGATCGCCGCAGAACGGCTCGTATTCGGGCTATGAGCTCATCTGTCGAGACAGGTTTAGGCAAGAAATCGTCCGCACCGCCGTTGAAAATCGCGATTCGCGTTTCGAGATCATCCCCACTGCTCATCATGATAGCAGGAATCGAATGTCTCTCGCGCCTCAACTGCCTCAGCCAGTCTAACCCGTTCCCATCCGGAAGGACTAACTCGAGCAGGAGAATGTCATAGCGCACGGCCCCAAATGCAAGCGACGCCTCATCGAGAGTAGGCATCACATCAACGGCGAAACCGCAGTCCAAGAGCGCTCCTTGCATCACCCGGGTAAGCTTTGCATGGTGATCAACGAGTAGCATTCGCATTTCGTGTCCTATCAAGAGGGCCTGGCTGGGGAGGCGTTATTGGGCGCTGTTGATGTTGGAGCATTGCTTTGAACGGCACATGGGCGCCGTCGGCGCCCCCTTGTTGGGCGTTGGCCGACATTGCTGGGCAGGCCAACCGTTGGTGGATTTCGGGCACACGCCGCCTCATACCTGCTTCCGCTGTGGATAGAGGACGGCAGTCAGCCGCTGCAGATTGTAGCCGCAGGCTGCCAACACGCACTTTGTTCCATTGCCACCCAAGTTGATGAAGGGCAGGCGGCTTGTGCCTGAGCATCCCTTGGGCACGGCAAGGGGCCGCTCGACCGCCGATGGGGGGCGGGCTAAAGGTGAGCGAGCGGCGTTCGACGTTTTCCAGCATGTTCTCTTTCCAGCGGTTGTGGTCGGGCTAAAACTGCTATGCACGAGTCCTTCCAAGGGCCGTGTTCCAAAGAGAACCCGTCATAAATTCAGCACCTCCTGCCGCCGAAAGCGCAGGCAACCAGCACGCCGATGCAGCGAAATCCAAACGTTCATTCCCCGTCCCCACTGAAGGTAGGCGACTGGCCCCAACCTTCCTGATGGCCATCGAAATGCTTAGCCTTTTGTGCAACTCTTCCAGGACAGCCTGACCGCCAGATGAGAAAGAGCACGCTTGCGAAATAGCCGGCCTGGAGAAGCAGCGCACAACTCAGCGTCTTGATGACCACCGTGCAGATGGAAAGCGACATCACATAGACAGCTAGAGCGTTGATGGGCAGAACCACCGCCATGGCGACGCAAAGCATTCTGAGGGACACCGACATTCTCCTATCTGTCCGTCAGATCATGCTGCGGTGTTGTCGGCCGCATCATGGTTCTGGCAGTCCTTCGGACAGACGAGAGCGCAGGCTCCGCAGCCGACCAGCATAAATCATGCAAATGAGCGCGGTATCAAAGTCGTCCTCGTCATCGCGGTCGCCAAGGATTTCAGCCGCGTCATCGACGCCCTAATAGTGCATGAGCTCGCGCGAGCAGGCTTTGAGCGGCGGTCGCCACCGATGCACGTCGCGCGATCGATAGCGGTCGGATAGTTGGGCACCCATCTGGAGCCGTCGCGGCTAGCGAACGGACTGGTCATGGTCAAATTCTCCAACGTGGCGAGACCTCTCTTTGCAGCGACCCGCCTCGGCAAAACGTCGAACGTTTTCCCAGCGACAGTCTTTATCCTGCGCCAGCCGACCGGGAGGTCCTCGGCAAGGTCATGCAAGTCATCATCAAGGGACGCCGAAAAATGACCACGTCTGCGATGTCTGTTCGCACCGGCTCTGTGCGTTCAGATCCATGGCATTCACTAGCCGCCGTCCCGTCTATAAGTCCCTGCTCTAAGAGGACTAGCTTTCGAGAAGCTGACGAATCTCAAAGGAATCGGGTAAGCGGGAGCGCCCAAGAAAGGACCTGGGTGAATAGGATCGATCCATTTCGCGGGAACGCTCTGACGAGCACGCCGATCGGTTCTCCAATCAACTCCCGTGGTTCGCGCGCCGCTCGACCCGCCATGGTGCCGATCAAGTCAGGCGCTTCTAGCGAAACAGCGCTTAATTCGTAAAATCGATAGTTTCGATGGAGAGCATCCACGCTGTGGATCAGCGACGGGATTCTGCCGCCTTTGATCTGAAACCCCGAACAAGGCGGCGCTGCGAAGGCAAAATCCCGAATTGTGCAAAACCAACTCGTGAAACGCTTCCTCTACTAACAGAGGCATGAGACGGCCAATTCCCAGCATTCCAGGCCACGCCACCCGGCCGTTATGGCGACCACGATCTCAGCCGTTCGGACTGACCGTAGCCGTTCGGACTGACCGTGCCTGGAAAAAAGGGGGCTGTGACCAGCTTAGGCGCCAGCTGACGAGTGGGTTCGGCGCTCATCCGTTGAGATTTCTCGGATGACGCGACAAGGGTTACCAGCTGCAAACACTCCGGCTGGAATGTCACGTGTCACGATACTGCCTGCACCGATCACAGTGCCTGATCCTATGGTCACACCAGGCAGGATAATTGCCCCGGCCCCGACCCAAACGTCTGATCCAATCTCAACCGGCTTTCCGTACAGCTGCTTTCGGCGAAGGGCAGCATCAAGCGGATGCATCGGCGTCAGGATTTGGACGCCTGGACCAAAAAGCGCATAGTCACCTATACGAACCCTGCAAGCATCGAGGACTATGCAGTTAAAGTTGAAAACTGCATGCGCCCCTAACTCTATGTTCGAACCATAATCACAGAAAAAAGGCGGCTGTATGTACACAGTATCCCCACCTTTCCCAAAAATGTCTCTGCAAATATTACGGCGCAGGTGTTCGTCTGCCGCGTTCGACGAATTTAGGCTTTGACAAAGGTCCCTTACCTTGTTTCTCTGGGAAACGAGAGCGGGATCGAGAACGTCATAAGGTTCTCCGGCCAGCATTTTGTGAGTTTCGGTGCGAGGGTCCATTTTTTAAAATCTCAATTTTGTAGGTGATATTCCGCTTATTAATTCTCGCTCTGCCTACTGGCGGAACAAGGCAATCCAGTGGCTAGGTTCTCTGTCAACAAGCCGCGATAATTCGAGACTTAACCGCTGCATTTGGCGCTTCCCCCAGCATCGCGGATTTCGACACCGAGGCACTGTTAGCGCTCCTATATCGACAACGATCCTGTCTCCACATGACTCCCTATGCTCGCAAGGTGACAGCAACCCTGGACAGGCGCTCATCCTAGCGTAGAGGACCGACCCCCATTTGTCGCGCGCCAGACGACTGTTGAAGTCGCAGACGGTACAGCTGATGTGCGCCAGCCGCTTCGTTGGCCCGCTCGAACCTGTAGCTGCGGCACGCCATCGTTGACCTATAAGCCCTCGGGTGGGCTATTCGGCCGGGCTAAACGCCAACCAACAATGCCCCACCGGCAAGGCCGGCGCCGGCCGCCGCCAGCAGTAATTTCTTGCCCGGTTGAATCAGATTGGCACTGTGTGCGATTGACAGCGAAAGGGGAATGGTTGCGGCTGACGAGTTGCCATAGTCGGCGATGGTTTTGACGATGCGCTCATCCTCGATGCCGAGCGACTTGCCGACCGCGCCGAAGATGCGGGCATTTGCCTGGTGCGGCACAAAGCGGTCGACATCCCGCGCCGAAAGGCCGGCCGCCACCAGCGCCTCCCTGGAGCAGCGGCTCATCATCTCCACCGCCTTGACGAAAACCTCGCGACCATTCGCGATGGTCATGCGGGTTTCGGCGATATCGATCTCTTCCGCGAAGGGGTGGCTGCTGCCGCCCGCGGGAATGTGGATCAGTCCATAAGCGGAACCGTCCGAGGCGAGCGAGGCACCGAGGATGCCGTGGCTGGGATCGGCCGACGGAGCAAGCACCACAGCGCCAGCGGCATCGGCGAACAGCACAGCGCTCGCCCGCTCGGCCGGATTGATCCTGCGGCTCAATATGTTGGCGGCAATGACGATGGCTGGCCTGTTGTGCAGGCGCACGAAGCCGTCTGCGAATGTCATGGCGTAGATGAATCCCGCGCAGGCGCCTGCAAGGTCGACCCCGCCGGCGTTTTTAAGGCCGAGCCTGTGCGCAACCAGCGGCGCACTTGGTGGCAGGAGATGGTCAGGCGTTGAAGTGGCGAGCAGAAGCAGGCCGACGTCCTTGCGATCGATGTCGGCGGCCTCTAGCGCCATTTCGCCTGCTTGTGTTGCCAAGTCAGAGAGCGTGTCGTCGGGCTCCGCCCAGAAGCGTGAGCGGATGCCGGTACGGCCCTCGATCCAACCTCCTTCGAGTCCGAGGCTCGCCTCGATCTCGGCATTGCCAACCTTGCGCGCCGGGACGTGATGGCCAAGGCCTATGATGCGCGCCGTGCGGTTCATAGGCTGTCGCTCGCAAGCTCGGCTGCCTCGTCGATTGCATCATAGACCTGGTCGAGTTCGCCCGATGTGACGCAATAGGGCGGCAGCACGTAGATGACATTGCCGAGCGGTCTTACCAGCAACCCGCGCTCGAGGAAGAAGGCGCGCAGCCTTGGGCCGACCTCGGCGAGATAACCTGCATTACCAACGCGGAGATCAAGGGCAGAGATGGTGCCGCAGGTCCTTACATTCTCAAAACGCTCATCCTGGTTGAACCGCGCAACCTTTTCCGTCTGCATTCGCGACAGGGCGGCAACGCGCTCCGCCACCGGCTCATCTTTCCAGATGCTGACATTTGCCAATGCTGCCGCGCAGGCGATCGGGTTCGCCGTGTAGGAGCTCGAATGGAAGAAGGTCTTGGTCCGGTCCGTGGAAAAATGCGCACGGAAGATCGCATCGGTTGCAAGCGTCGCCGCCAGCGGCAACGAGCCGCCCGTCAGTCCCTTGGAGGTGCACAATATGTCGGGCGCGATCCCTGCCTGCTCGCAGGCGAACATGGTGCCGGTGCGGCCCCAGCCGGTCATGACCTCGTCGGCGATGAACAGCGTGCCCGAGCGCTCGGTGATGCGCTTGAGTTCGGCAAGAACCCGCGCCGGATACATCAGCATGCCACCGGCGCCGAGCACCAGCGGCTCGACGATCAGGGCGGCTGCGCGGCGGTCGCGGGTGACAGCCTCGAAACGATCGAGCGTAGCCTGTTCGCGTCCAACGGCGGGGAAGGGGATGATGTCGACCTCGAACAGCAAGGGCTCGTAGGCGGCGTTGAAGACACCACGAGCGCCGACGCTCATCGTGCCGATGGTGTCGCCGTGATAGCTGTCCTCGACGACAATGATGCGCGAGCGTGGAAAGCCATTGTTGCGGTGAAAGCCTAGCGCCATCTTGAGCGCAACCTCGACGCTGGTCGATCCGCTGTCGGAATAAAACACCCAGTCGAGGCCCGCCGGCGTCATCTCGACCAGGGCCGATGCTAACTGCTCTGCCGGTTCGTGGCTGAGGCCGGCAAAGATCACCTGGTCGAGTGTTTCGGTTGCCTCCCGGATCGCCGCCACGATCTTCGGATGGCGATGGCCGTGCGTGATGACCCACCAGGAGGAGATGGCATCGAGTATGCGCTTGCCGTCCCGCGTTTCGATATAGGCGCCCTCGGTGCGCACGATGGTCGGCGGCGCCGGCTCGGTGGCGTGTTGGGTGAAGGGATGCCAGACAGCGGAGCTCATGGTAGGATCTCCACGAAGTCGGCGGCGCTGAACGAGGTCTGCATGGCCGCGGACAGCGTGCTGGGCGTCAGGGATTCCAGGAGCGGCAGACGGCCAAGCACGCGTACCTTACCCATGTCCATGATCGTTTTTTGCGTGTCGACCATCCTGTCGCCGATGAACACCACCCCGAGAAGCGGTATGGAGCGGCTGCGCAGAGCCTCGATCGAGAGTAGCGTGTGATTGATGGTGCCAAGTGTGGTGCGCGCGCAGAGCACCACCGGCGCGTTCCATCGCGCGAAGACGTCGATGTAGAACGCGCGGCTGTTGAGCGGCACCAAAAGTCCGCCGGCGCCTTCGACAATGAGCGGCCGGTTGGTCGTTGGCAGGACAAGCGCCTGTGCATCGATCTCCACGCCGTCCAACTTGGCGGCAAGATGTGGCGATAGCGGCTGGCGTAGGCACCAGGCCTCGGGCAGCACACGATCGCCAGGCAGTCCGGCGAGGAGGGAGACAATTTCGCTGTCGGTTTCTTCGCAGGTGCCCGACTGCACCGGCTTCCAGTAGATGCCGTCAAGCAGGCCGGTCAGCCCGGCCGCGAACACCGTCTTGCCGATGCCGGTGTCGGTGCCGGTGACAACAATCTTGACTGTCATCGCGTGCGCTCCCATTCCGCGGCTAGCGCATCGAACAGCGCCGAAACGTCGGCCTCACCGACATTCAGCGTCAGCGAGATCCGCAGCCTTGCCGTCCCCTCGGGCACGGTTGGCGGACGGATACCGCGCACGTCGAACCCGCGCGCCTGCAACTTCTGCGCCAACGCCATGGCACTGGCATTGTCGCCAACGATGATCGGCAGGATCTGCGAACCGCTGGCAGGCAGACCCAGCGCCGCGGCCCTCTTGCCGGCGAGCGCGACGAGGCTGGCCAGCCGCTCACGGCGCTCCGGCTCATCCGCAACAATGTCGAGGGCTGTCGCTGCAGCCACTGCCATCAGCGGCGAGGGTGCCGTGGCATAGATGAAGGCCCGGCAGCGGTTGACGAGATACTCGCAAAGCACCGCCGGCGCGGTGACCAGCGCGCCGGACGCGCCGAGCGCCTTGCCGCAGGTGTGCAGCACCACGACATTGTCGCGGCCTTCGAGATCATGCGCGAGGCCGCGCCCATCCGGACCATGGACGCCAGTGGCATGCGCCTCGTCGACAAACAGAAATGCCTCGTGACGATCCGCGACCGCGAGCAATTCGCCGAGCGGAGCCCGGTCGCCGTCCATGCTGTAAAGGCTTTCGACCACGATCCAGGGACGGCCGGTGCCGCCCATGGCTCGCCAGGCAACAATGGCGTCGTCCACGGCCTCACTATCGCTGTGGGCGGCTTCCACCAGTTCGGCGCGGCCGGCTCTCGCGCCCTCATGTGCACTGGCATGAATGAGTTCGTCCAGCACGATCAGATCGCCCTTCTGCGGCAAGGTCGTGAGCACCGCGAAATTGGCGACATAGCCACTGCCGAAAAACAGCGCGCGCTCGGCGCCGAAGAACTCGGCCGCCTTGGCTTCGAGCGCCCCGTGTTCCGGATCGTTGCCGCGCAGAAGCCGCGAGCCGGTCGCCCCGACGGGTGTGCCGGCTGCGAGTGCCGCTGAGACCGCCTGCGCCATACGCGGCGAGCCCGCGAGACCGAGATAGTCGTTGGAGGCGAAGTCGAGCCCTGAGCGGGCGCCCAAGGTGCGCAACCGATCCTTGCGGGCGAGCCCGCTCAAGGTCGCCTTGTAGCGGTCGAGCGAGGCTCTCCTGCTCACAGAGTCTCTCGCTCCGTTGGCCGCATGCCGAGACGCCGGAACAAAGCGCTGTCCTTGTCCTCGCCCGGGTTCTCCGCGGTCAGCAATGTGTCGCCGACGAAGATCGAGTTGGCGCCAGCGAAGAAGCACAGCGCCTGCATCTCGTCGCTCATCGCCGTGCGGCCGGCCGAAAGCCGCACATGCGATTTCGGCATCATGATGCGGGCAAGCGCGATGGTGCGGACAAATTCGATCGGCTCGATGGGTTCGGCCTCGCCGAGCGGGGTGCCCTCTATCGGGATCAGCATGTTAATCGGCACGCTGTCGGGCGGCTCCGGCAGGGTGGCGAGCGTCACCAGCATGTCGATGCGGTCGGCCTTCTCCTCGCCCATGCCGACGATGCCGCCGCAGCAGACCTTGATGCCGCTGTCGCGGACATTGGCCAGCGTGTCCAGCCGCTCAATGAAGGTCCGCGTCGTGATGATCTCTTTGTAGTAGCGCTCGGAGGTGTCGATGTTGTGGTTGTAGTAGTCGAGGCCGGCCTGCTTGAGGCGCTGTGCCTGATCGAGGTCGAGCATGCCGAGCGTCATGCAGGTCTCCATGCCGAGCGCCTTCACCCCCTCGATCATGGCGACCACCGCGCCCATGTCTCGCTGCTTGGGGCTGCGCCAGGCGGCCCCCATGCAATAGCGCGTGGCGCCCGCGTCGCGCGCCTTTCTGGCCTCGGCGATGACGCGCTGGACCTCCATCAGCTTCGAGGCCTTGAGGCCCGACTGGTGATGCGAGGACTGGCTGCAATAGCCGCAATCCTCGGGGCAGCCGCCGGTCTTGATCGAAAGCAGGCGCGACAGCTGCACCCGGTTGGGATCGAAATTCTCGCGATGAACCGTCTGGGCGCGGAACAGCAGGTCGTTGAAGGGCAGGTCGTGCACAGCCTCGGCTTCCGCTCGCGTCCAGGGCGGAAGCGCCCAACCGATTGGGTCCGAGGTCAGGTTCGGGCTGTATTGGGGGTGCATATCGACCTTGTTCTCCAAAATCATCTATCCTTATAGGTCGGGAGCGTTGTAGGGGCTGCTAAGAAAAGGCGCATTGCCCGGCGAGAAGTCCTTATATGATCGCGCGATTCTGGCTTCACTCAAGCGGGAGTCCCAGCCGCTGCCCGTAGCCTCAACTCACGTCGTCAGGGCGGATCACTGGATCCACTGTTTCGCTCTGAGTCCACGAACGCTCCCTTCTGATCGCGTCGCAGGATTCGGTGAAGGCGACATCCAGCAGGTGACCGAGAGGTTCCAGCCCATAAGAGGCAGTCATCTGGCGTAGCTCATCAAGCCGACAGATGATGAAGCCAAGTGCTTCGGTGCGGTCTTTTGTTTGTCGGGCCGCCTCATCGCTTGAATCGTATTGCTCTTCAGCACGCAGGCTTTCGTCCGCAATCGGTGAAGCTGCAACTGGAGACGGACTGGCGCAGCTTTGCCTGCGGCCAAAGGAGTTCCTGCGATCCCGGTTCATGACCTCTCTCTCAGTTCAAATGCCTGTTGCAGTTTCGGTCGGCCGGCATGTCGAGCCCGATGTCGAGGATGGGGGCGCTGTGGGTGAGCCAGCCGACCGAGATGAGATCGACGCCGGTTGCCGCGATGGCCGCGACGCTCGCGCGTGTTACGCGACCGGAGGCCTCGGTCACCGCACGACCGCCGACCATCGCCACAGCCTGAGCGAGGTTCTCGACAGACATGTTGTCGAGAAGCACGGCGTCGACTCCGACTTGTAGTGCCATCTCAAGCTGTTCGAGCGTGTCGACCTCGACCTCGATCTTGACCATGTGGCCAACCGCGCCACGCGCCCGCTCGATGGCGGTGCGAATGTCGCCGGCAAGGCCGATATGGTTGTCCTTGATGAGCACGGCGTCGTCGAGCGCGAAACGGTGATTGGCGCCGCCGCCGGCGCGCACGGCGTATTTTTCCAGCGCACGCAAGCCCGGCGTCGTCTTTCGCGTGCACACGATCTTTGCGTTATGGCCGCGCACCGCGTGGACAAGCGCGGCGGTGGCCGTTGCGATACCGCTCAGCTTGCATAGAAAATTAAGCGCCGTCCGCTCCGCTGTCAGCAGACTGCGCGCCGGCCCATTTACGATCGCGATGGTTTCGCCTGCCGAAACCTTGCCGCCCTCGGGACAGCGCAACTGCATGCTGATCCCAGGATCGACCAGAAGGAAGGCAAACATGACCAGATCGAGCCCGGCAACAACGCCACCCTGCCGGGCATTCAGCGCAAACGTTGCCTTGCAATCGGCGGGGATGATCGCATCGCTCGTTAGGTCCCCGGCTCTGCCCAGATCTTCCAGAAGGGCATTGCGGACGATCGGTTCCATGACGATCTGGGGAAGTGGTGCAAGTGAATTCATTACCAGGAGCTCCGTTCGGATCTCTGCCAGTTGAGCGCGACGGCCTTCTCAAAGGCTGTGCACAGCGTCAGTCGCGAGGGGAGGGCGGCAGCATCGCGCCCTGGGAAATCGGATCGGTAGTGCGAGCCGCGGCTCTCCTCGCGCCGAAGTGCTGCGATCGCAATCAACAGCGCCACCAGCGCCGGGTCGGCCGCCGCCCTCTCGCTGACTGCGATCGGCAGCAGGGTCGCGACCGCGTCGCGTAGCCCCTTGCCATTGCGGACAATGCCGAGCGCATTGGAGACCACTTGGCGTACTGGCGAAGGGTCCGCGCGCGCGGACATCATTGCGGGAAGCCTGGGCCACTGCCAGCCCGCGCACGTGCCGGTGACGCTTTGCGCCACCCAGGCGGCTGTTGCGACCGCTTCGGCCAGCGAGTTGCTGGCGAGCCGGTTGGCGCCGTGCAGTCCGGTGCATGCAACCTCGCCGCAGGCCCACAGGCCGGAGACGGAACTGCGTCCCTCGGCGTCGACGGCGACGCCGCCCATGTGATAGTGAGCCGCGGGACGCACGGGGATCGGTTCCGCGGCCGGATCGATGCCGGCCTGCTTGCAAGCCGCATCGATCGCCGGGAACCGTTTTGCGAATCTCGGGCCGAGGCATTGCCGCGCATCGAGATAGACACGATGCCCGGCGGCGAACTGATCGGAGATCGCCCGCGCCACCACATCGCGTGATGCAAGCTCGGCACCAGGCGTGTCGGCGAGGAAGCGCTGACCATGTTCATCGACCAGCACCGCGCCTTCGCCACGCACCGCTTCGCTGACCAGCGGCATCGGCCGGTGCGGCCTATCGAGCGCCGTCGGATGGAATTGAACGAATTCCAGGTCGGCGAGCTCCGCGCCGGCACAGGCGGCCAGCGCCAGCCCGTGTCCGAACGAGGCAAGCGGGTTGGTTGTGTCGCAAAACAGACCGCCGATACCGCCGGTCGCCAGAACCACGCGGCGCGTCGGCAATGCGAAGACGCTGTTGTGCAGGACAACCAGCACGCCGACAATGCTGCCCTCGGCAACGACGAGGCGATGCGCTGTCATGCCTTCCATCAGGGTGATCGAATGTGTCCGCCGCGCCACGGCGAGCAACGCCCCGAACAGCTCGCGGCCGGTGGTGTCGCCGCAGGCGTGCACGATGCGGCGTCGTGAATGCGCCGCCTCCAGGCCAAGCCGCAGCTTCCCGTCCAAGTCACGGTCGAAGGGAGCACCCAGACGGACAAGGTGGTCGACGGCTGAGGGTAGGGCCTCGACCACTCGCCTTGCTATTGCTTCATTGCAAAGCCCATCGCCGGCGGCAAGCGTATCGGCAAGGTGCAGTGCCGTGCTGTCATCCTCGCCGAGGCTGGCTGCAAGCCCGCCCTGGGCCAGCGTGCTCGAAGAATCCGTTCCAAGCGGCGTCCTGGAGAGAAGGATGACCGGCTGCGGCGCCATATGCAGCGCCGTCATCAGGCCCGCAATGCCCGCGCCGATAATGACCGGCGCCCCGCGAATGTCGTGGATATCAGGCGTCATATGAAGAGCATGCGCTCGACAGCCCAGCGGGCCCGCTCGGCGACACGCGGATCGATCGTGACGATGTGACGGTTCTCCTCGAGCGCGGTCCGGATGTTGGCGAGCGTGATGCGCTTCATGTGGGGACAGAGATTGCAGGGGCGCAAGAACTCCACCTCAGGATGCTCCACCGCGACGTTGTCGCTCATCGAGCATTCCGTCATCAGCACAACTCGCGCCGGCTTCTGCCGCCCGATGTAGTCGGACATAGCCGCGGTCGAGCCGGCGAAGTCGGCTACGGCGACCACTTCCGGTGGACATTCGGGATGGGCAAGCACGGTGACGCCGGGATGCGCCTCGCGCAATTCGCGAATGTCGGCCGCCGTGAAGCGTTCATGCACTTCGCAGCGTCCCGTCCAGGCGATGATCTCGACCTTGGTTTGCGCTGAGATGTTCATTGCCAGATATTCGTCGGGCAGCATGATGACGCGCGGCACGCTGAGCGACTTCACCACTGCCAGTGCATTGCCGGAGGTGCAGCAGATGTCGGACTCTGCCTTTACGGACGCGGAGGTGTTGACGTAGGTGATGACCGGCACCCCGGGATAACGCTGGCGCAGGAGCCGCACGTCGGCGGGTGTGATCGAATCGGCCAGCGAACAGCCGGCGGCAAGATCCGGAATGAGCACCGTCTTGTCTGGGTTGAGAAGCTTGGCGGTCTCCGCCATGAAATGCACGCCGGCCAGCACGATCACATCAGCCTCGACCCTCATTGCCTTGCGGGCGAGCGCCAGGCTGTCGCCGACGATGTCGGCGACGCAGAGGAAGATTTCGGGGGTCTGGTAGTTGTGGGCCAGGATGACGGCGTTGCGCTCGCGCTTGAGCGCCAGGATGGCGTCGATGTCGTCGACAAAGGCCGGCCATTGTATCGGCGGGATCACGCGCCGCACGCGCTCATAGAGGGACGCGGCCGTGGGTATCGCGCCAGTCATCCGCGCCTCCGCTTGTACTCAGGCTGAAAATAAGCGGCATATATCTACGCCGACTATAACCCTGTCAAGCCCGCGCCAGCGGCAATTTTGTCCCGGCCATTGGGGTTTCATCGAGGACGGCATGACGGAAGCGATACAGTTTTGCCGGCCGACCGCCTGTATCGACTGACGTTTCGCCAGTCTCTTCCACCAGTTCTTGCTGCTCGATCAGCCGGCGGAAGTTCGGCTTGTTGATGAGCCTGCCTGCGAGGGCCTCCACCGTCCGTTGCAGTTGCAGCAGCGTGAAAACCGGCGGGATGAGCTCGAACACGACTGGCCGGTATTTGATCTTGGAGCGCAAGCGCGCAATGCCTGTCGCCAGGATGCGGCGATGATCAGCGACCATTGGGCGACCTGGAACCGAAGCGAGCGCGGTCGAATGGCCATCGCGCGTGGCCTCTTCCACGATGCGCGCTTCGAAGAGCAACTCATAGCGCTGCAGCGCCAGCTCTTCGTTCCATGCCCGGTCGTCGAAACCAAAGGCAACCGCTGCCCGTCGTCGGCGCTCGAGACGCCTCGCGCTGTCGGCCGCACCGTCGGCCCACTCGATCAGGCGCGGGCGCAAGACATCCCCTATGACCGGTGGAGTTCCGGAACGGTGGTCCTCCCACGGGAAATAGTCGTACCAGCTTCCCCAGCGACGCCTGCTCGAGCTGGTCGCAACCTCTTCCCGGGTGAGTGCCAGGTAGGTGATCGAGATCACGCGTTCGGTGCCGATTCGATCGCGATCAGCGAACGTATAGAGCTGCTCGACATACCCCAGCGGCTGACCGGTCTGTTGTTCCACCCACACGCGAAGGCCCGACTGCAGCGAACGATGAGCGAGTTCGAACGGTCCCGACGGTAGCGCGTCTTCCTGCCCAATGGTGAGAACGCAAGGGTCGCGATTGTTCACTGCAACGACGACCGCTGTCAGATCAGCCTTGACGTCGCTGGCCTTGCGTTCGGCTCTGCCTTTCCTGATCCCTTTTGGCTGCTCGCCCATATTCCCGGATTCTTTGGAGCCGCGCTAATTAAGCGGCTTATAATCGATTTAATAACAGCTTCTACCAGAGGCGTCGGTGCGTCAACACCGCAACTATTCGCCCTTTTTAGCTCTTCGCACCTGAACAAAAATATGCCATGCGCGACACGCGCGATGGGTAACGCAAGGGAAGCGTGGCCATGAGACGGACAAGGACCGCAACGGTGTGGTCTCCTCGATCTGGAGAACCTCCCGTGAAGCTCGATACGGTGGGCCCGCGCGCTGAAGCTGAATCCCGATCCGATGCCGCGACGCCCCAGGCCGACGCGCCTCTGCTTTCGACGATCAGGGCAGCCGGCATGGCTGCGCTCGTCGGCGTCAACGAAGTTTGGAACTACATAAGGTTTAATCTCAACGCGCACGGCTACGGTTCTCGCCGTGTGATCGCGGAAATCTTAAGCCGCGCTACCGGTTTTGGTACCGCATGACGGGACCCCTGCGAGATCAAAGAGGGTTTTGGCGACGGTCGAACCGTCAGGATGTCCTGCGTCGAAGGCAAGCGCGTCAGGCATGGGAAGCGCGGCCGAGAAGAGAAATCCCTGGCCGATCATGCAATCAAGTGACTGGAGGATGCGACGATCCGCATCCGTTTCGACCCCCTCTGCCATGACCTCTATTCCCAGCGTTTGCCCGAGATCAATGACAGCCTTGACGAGAGCCTGATCTTCCACGGACTTGGCTAGATCGCGAACGAAGTCCTTGTCGATCTTGATCTTGCGGATTCGACGGTCTTTCAGCGAAACCAGGGTCGAAAAGCCGGTGCCGAAATCATCGAGCACAATCGAAATGCCTGCATCCACCAAGCGTTCCAACTTTTCGTCAACCCGGTCGCGATCCACTGGCGCTTCTTCCGTGATCTCTATCTCAAGCATCGCGGCGGGGACATTCTTTCTCCTCAAGCTGTCCAGGATCATGTCGTCGACGTTGCCTGCTTCGATTTCGCGGGGAGAGAGGTTCATCGCGACCCGAACATCCTGGCGCCCGTCTTTTACCAGCTCTTCAATCATGGAGCAGCAGTTGAGGAATACCCTCTCGCTCAGCAAGGAAAGCAGACCGGTTTCACGCGCCGCGGTGACGATCTCAGGTGGGGGAACAGCCCCATGGATCGGGTGTTGCCACCGCAGGAGCGCTTCGAAGCCGACGGTTGCATGGGTGTCCAGTCGCACGATGGGCTGGAACCAAGAGCAAAGAGTGCCTGCTTCTATAGCTCCGCGCAGATCGCGTTCGATGCAGTGCCTCCTCTCGAGTCCGTGGTTGAGTTCGGCGTCGAAGAGATAGTATTCGTTCCTACCTCTGCGCTTGGCAGCATAAAGCGCGAAATCCGCCCGCAGCAGCATTTCCGTCAATTGCGGTTTCTCGGACACGTAGATGCCGATCGAGGCGCCGACGCGCACCGAATTCAACTCCGGATCCGGATCCGCGATGGCCGCGATGATGGAGGATGCAAGTTCATCCGTCGCATGCAGGGATCTGCTGGCCGCAAAGAGCAGCACGAACTCGTCTCCGCCGATGCGCGCAATTGTTGCTTCTGGCGGCGCACGCTTCTCTATCCTGCGTGCAACTCTGACCAGCAGGTCGTCTCCAACATTATGACCATAGGTGTCGTTGACCGATTTGAATCCATCCAGGTCGATCAGCATGGCCACGAACGGACCGTCGGCGAGTGCTAGCTGACAGATGTCATGCTCGAGCCCCGACCTGTTGAGCAAATTCGTCAGTGGATCCCGTCTGGAGTTTCGTTCCATCTCGACGGCGAACTCCCTCGCCTCGTATTTGAGGCGGCTCGTCTCTCGGAAGCGAGCTTGGCCGAGAAGCGAGCTTCTGATCATTCCACCGAGAAAGAGCAAGACCGTAAAGGCCAGGACGTGATTCTCGATATCGCCTTTCGCCAACACGCATCCGGCGGCGACCAAAAGCGGCAGCGTCATGAAGTTGATCGAAGCTGGCGCGTATGATGCTCCATAGGTGACCGAACCGGCTGACAGGCCTGCAAGAACGATCAGATACAGCGGCGCTTGGGGAGTGCTGTATCCGTCCGACAGCACGGCAAGAAAAGACCACGCCATGCCGGACGCCAAGGCCAACATCCCGTAAAGAGAAAGTCGGGCACCAACCGGCTTCGGCCCCCTATCGGGAATATCTGACTGGGCCAGGGCAAGTCCTATGCGTATGCCGTTTATCATGAGGACCGCCGCAAACCACGACACCACCAGAAGGCCACCGCCTGAAAGCATCTGCACAGCCAGGATCAGAGCCGAGAGGACGGTGCCGATGGGCATCGAAATGAAAAGCCCGGTCCGTAGATCACGGAACTGATCTCGGAGGATCCCAGCTTCCACGGATTCGCTTTGGCCCTGAAGGGCAGGTCCTGGAACAGGCTGCTTGTACTGCCTCATAATGACTTAGTTGTTAGGCGAGGGGGATAAAAATCACGTTAAGGATCTCAGCAGCGTACGGTATAATCCCTCGACTAAACAGCCACCGGCTGCTGGAGCGATACTGCTAATACGTTGCTGATGGGGAAAGCACCAAGACTCCAGCCAAGCCGTCCCGTTTGTCGGTCCTGAGTCCGGCGCCAGTTCAACGGCGGGCAACCTTCCTGATCACAGGCCCCGATACCCCATCTTCTCCGGCGCGACGATGTTTCTGGCGAACCGGCAACCCCGTGGGATATCCGGCGCGCAAGGCTGGTGGCGCAGAATTTGAGTTCAACACCGCCAAAACTGGAAATGACCATGAATGTCGCTGGCAACGTTGTGCGCTGCAAATTCCCTCTTCGCAGCTGCACAAAAATGTGGCAAACGCTTCCTTTTGTACCTGACGCCGGGGAAGGAGCAATTTGGTGAGCGCAGCCGGAGGACAAAGGGCATTGACCCCGCCGGACATTGCGGCGCGGAAGGGCAAGACGCCACTTGTTTGCCTAACGGCGTACACGACACCCGTCGCCAAGCTTGTCGATGAGCATTGCGATGTGGTGCTGGTCGGCGACAGTGTCGGCATGGTGTTGCACGGCATGCCCTCCACTGTTGGCGTTACGCTCGAAATGATGATCCTTCATGGCAAGGCGGTCCGGCGTGGGCTTCAAAGCGCCGTGATGGTGGTGGACATGCCTTTCGGATCCTACGAGGAAAGCCCCGCGCAGGCGTTCCGCAGTGCAGCCCTGGTTATGACCGAAACCGGGGCGGCGGCGGTCAAGCTCGAAGGCGGCGAAAGCGTCGCGGAGACGATCCGGTTTCTGACCGCGCGCGGCATACCCGTGATGGGCCACGTCGGACTGACGCCGCAGGCGGTCAATGCTTTTGGCGGTTATCACATTCAGGGACGAGGCGAGGATGCCGAACGGATCCTGCGCGATGCGATGACGGTGGCCGAGGCTGGCGCATTCGCCGTCGTACTCGAGAAGATACCCGAAGCTCTTGCTCGGCTGATTACACAGGAAATTGCGATCCCCACAATCGGTATCGGCGCATCGCCGGCCTGCGACGGTCAGGTCCTGGTTGTCGATGATATGCTGGGCCTGTTCGGCACCTTCCGGCCGAAGTTTGTCAAGCGCTATGCGGAGCTTGCGGATGCCGCCGACGCGGCGATTATGGCATATGCAAATGATGTACGCGAGCGCCGCTTCCCGACCGCCGATCACGTCTTTGGCGATGAGTCGGGCACAGTAAGTGGAGGAGAAGGCACATGAGCACCGCGATCGTCCGGATCGTCTCCGAACTGCGCAGCATCGTTGCCGCTTGGCGCCGCGAGGGCCTCAGGATCGCCGTCGTGCCAACCATGGGCGCCCTGCATGAGGGTCATCTTAGCCTCGTGCAAGCCGCGCAGGCCAAGGCTGATCGGGTGATCGTGACGCTGTTCGTCAACCCGAAACAATTCAACAATGCCGATGATCTGGCCGCCTATCCGCGCACGGAACACGATGACGCCGCCAAGCTCGCCTCAGTCGGCGCCCATATCCTTTATGCTCCCGATGCAGCCGACATGTATCCGCAAGGCTTCGCGACCACAGTTTCGGTCAGCGTTGTGAGCGAGGGGCTTTGCGGCACGTTTCGGCCCGGCCACTTCGATGGCGTGGCCACGGTGGTCACGAAACTTCTTCTGCAGACGGGGGCCGATCTGGCGTTTTTCGGCGAGAAGGACTTTCAGCAGCTGCAGGTCGTGCGCCGGCTCGTCCGTGACCTCGATATCGCGGTCGAGATTGTCGCTGGGCCGACGGTGCGCGAAGCAGACGGCTTGGCAATGTCGTCGCGCAATGCGCGACTGTCCTTGACCGAGCGCGACATTGCGCCTCGACTTGCAGAAATCCTGGGCCAAACCGCCAAGCAGCTGAATTCCGGACAATCCGTAGATCGTGCGCTGACCGACGGTCGAGAGGCGATCATCGAAGCCGGCTTCTCGAAGGTCGAGTACCTCGATCTGCGCGCGGATAGTGACCTTGCCTCGATCATCAGATTGGATCGGCCAGCGCGGCTACTCGTCGCTGCCTGGCTCGGCCAAACACGACTAATCGACAATCTCCAGGTGGCGTTGCCACCTTCTGAAGCGGTGCACCAAGCTGCTGCCTGAGGCTGATGCGATCGTGCTCGCCGGCGTCCATTTCATCGTAGACCCGCCAAGCTTCTGAACCGGATAAGACGGTGCTCATCCCGGACCTCGACGCGGGCTGTGCGCTCCTGCGTCGTACAGGGATCCGCTCGATGGCAACGCCGTAGTCATCGACATCTCCGATTATAACGAGATGAATATAAGGTGCATATTCTTGAATGGAGTATAAGGGGATTGTCATGCCCGCGTTAGCGGCAATTTTGTCCCGGCAATAGCTCTCTCGTCGAGAACCCCATGGCGGAAGCGATAAAGCTTGGCCGGTCGGCCGCCCGTATCGGCGGTGGTTTCGCCGGTTTGCTCGACCAACTCCTGCTGCTCGATCAGCCGACGGAAGTTCGGCTTGTGGAGGAGCCTGCCCGCCAAGGCTTCCACGGTTCGCTGCAACTGTAGAAGACTGAAGACCGGTGGCATAAGTTCGAAGACCACGGGCCGGTATTTGATTTTGGAGCGCAGCCGCGCGATTCCCGTGGCCAGAATCCGACGATGATCGGCGATCATCGATTCCCCTGCCGCCGAGGACAGTGCGGCCGAAGGCTGCCCGCCGGCCGCCTCTCCCACCATGTCTGCTTCGTAAAGGAGCTCATAACGCTGGAGCGTCAGTTCCTCATTCCATTGCCGCTCATCGAAGCCGAAGGCAACCGCCGCCCGCTGTCGGCGTTCTCGGCGCGCCTCGTTGTCGCCAGCACTGTCGGCCCACTTGAGCAGGCGCGGGCGCAAAACCCTCGCCAGCATCGATGGAGCCCCGGAGCGGTGGTCCTCCCAGGGGAAATAATCATACCATCTTTGCCAACGGCGCCTGGCCGACTGCATTGCCTCTTCTTCTCGAGTGAGCGCGAGATAGCTGATGGAGATCGCACGCTGCCCTGTGCCGACCCGGTCGCGATCAGCGAAGGTGTAGAGCTGCTCGATATAGCCCAGGGGCTGCCCGGTCTGTTCTTCCACCCATGACCTTAGGCCCGACTGAAGCGAACGATGGCCGAGTTCGAACGGACCTGAGGGCAGCGCGTTTGCCCGGCCAATCGTGAGAACGCGAGGCTCATGGCCGTTGACAGCGACAACAACAGCGATCAGGTCCGCTGTGATGTCGTTCGCGTTGCCCACCGGTCTGCCTTTCCTGATTTCCTTTGCGTGGTCGTTCATGATCCCTGTTTTGGCGGAGACAGCTGCGATGAACGAAGCCGTCTATAATCGATTTAATAGAGCCTGTACCACGCCGGTCGGCGCGTCAACAGCGCAGCCCGTGCCACCAGTTCTCCAATCAGCTCGGTCCAGCAAACCGGGACTGCCAGACACCGATTCCACCGCTCTCGCGCCCGCTCGCTCCTGCGCTGCTGAGGCGCCCTCGCGAGCGGCTTCGCCACCGCGAGGCTGCCCGAAGAAACTCCTCCATACGCCGAGCTCGGAAGACTCTGCCTATTTTCCGCGATGCACTTGTCTCGGCGGCTTGTCCGAGGGCCATGCGTGTTTGTCGCTGTCGCCAAAGATGTGGCTTGTCTCAAAATGATTTTCGGCGAAATCCTCAGCTGCCGCAGATCTCCTCGATCGACTCCCATGACCAGTGTGTCGTGGGAGTTCGCAATCGTCTGCACGACCGACATTCCAAAATAAAATGCGCCCTATCAGGGGAGGCCGGCCGCGGGGCGCCTTCAAACGCCGGTCAGGGCCCGACGCGGCCGTTTCCAATGCCAGGTCCCAACTGTTGTATGTGACGGTCTGGCTGAAAAGCTGCTACCCGAATTGCCTGGCGCCGGACAGCCATGACCCTGCGATCAGGCACCGTTGTCTTCGGCAGAAGACCCTCCGTCACGGTGGCTGCAGCCGACGAACTAATTCCAAGCCAAGAAAGGCCTGTCGACGCGGCGCAATTGGCAGCCGCAGCGGGTTCAAAACTCGCCACCGATAGATTTGGGCTGAATCGCCGCGCGGCACTCCGCAGCGTTGCAACCAACAGGGCGCTGGTGCATGGATAAACAGGCGGCAAACTGAGATCGTGGCTATGCCCTGCCTTCCGCACCGCGGACCAACTCTGGAGGGCACGGGCGAGCATGGTCGATGACAGCATAGCCGGCGACGCTATCGTGGGGCCGCTAGCGGTGCCCGTTGCGAGGCAACTTGCAAACGAGGCCTTTTTTGCCGAATGGCCCGGCAGAGGAGGGTGAGATGACCGGGTCGAGATTTGAGAGGCCAATTGTCATTCAGCTTGGCCGGCATGGCGCAGAGCGAATCGTGTTCGATGTCAATGAAGTCGCCGCAATCTTGCTGCGGGATTTCAGCCGCAAGACCGAGAAACGAAAGGCTGCGATGGATGCCTGTCTGCAGGTCTTGCGAGGCGAGGCTCATGCAGCTGTCGCGCGGCGTGCTTTCGTGGCCGCCGCGCTCGAAGCACAAATTCTGCGTTGCGATTGAGGGCTACCAGGGCTCAGTCACACCATCTGCCTGCCTGCACCGTAGGCCGAATCAACAAGCCACATTCAGCGAATGCCGGCGGCGCCACAACCAAGGCACTGCAGTTCGACGTCGCTGCCGTCGCCCGATAGAGAGCCGGGTTTATCCCGACCCTTTCTGCCGAGCCGTCATCACCCGGACAGAATAGCCTGCGATGATCTCGGGCGTCGAGGTGCCGGCCCCTCCACAAAATAATCGTACAGCAGTTGGGAGGAAAGAATGAACGCTGAATGTTTCAGCAGCTCCATTTTCGTGAAGCGTGCCACATACATTGTGCAAGAGATTGCCAGCCTTGCGGACGCAATCGAATTTCTCGATGAGTGGCCGGGAGATCGCAGAGACCTGATCCACGAAACCGCTCTTCGCGCATGCTATGATGCACATGACGCGCGCAAACCTGTAAGCGCCGCTCGCAATGCCTTTCTCGGCTTTTCGAAGCGTGCAGGCATACTAGTAGATCCAACGTCCGCGACGAAGTGGATCGCCGCCTGCAAATCGGGCGGCGGAAAGGTACAGGTCTAGGCTCATTCGGCTGCGTTCGAGCGCCATGTGACCCGCTCCTGGCTGCCCACCTTAAATGGCCTTGTTGCGTCACATGAACCGCTCAGGGGCGGGAGAAAAAGGGGGCGGTTGATGGCGTCTGCGAGCCGGGCCCGTAGGTCGCTCGATTGAAAGCTTGGTTTGAGGGGCAAGCCCGCTGGAATTCAATTCGACCAGACGCGCGTCCAGTTCCCTATCCGCGGTGGTGAGTCGATGATTCAGACGCAGGTAGTCCGTCCAGGTGGGAGTGCGATACGTTTCCGTCCACCGGCAAGGTTCTTGAAGGTCACGCTGCAGGGTCCAGTTCCGAGCACCGACCCGACTTTGCACCCGCCGCCGTTCGCGCATCTGCTCCAAGAAAGCCTCAATATTTTTCTCCGGTATCAGATAGTCGATCTTGACGACGATCGGGCCGCTTCTCGGCTTCAAATCGAGTGCGACAGCCGGCGCATCGAATCCCCTGGAATCTTGGTCTGATTCTCGCCATTCGCGGATAGGCAACAGGAACCCGATTGCAGCGACCAGCACGAGAGCTCCAGCGGCGCTTTCAAGTGCCCAGCTCAGGGAATAACTCTGAGCAACCGTGCCCCACAGCCAACTGCCGGCTGCGATGCCGCCCGACGAAAAGGCATAATAGATCGACAGGGTCCGGCCTACGACCCACCGCGGGCTCGACAATTGCACGCTGACGTCAAGTCCAGTCCAAGTGACAACCCAACCCGCGCCGCCGAGGGCGAGTGCCACAGTGGCCACTTCAAGCGAAGGGGCCAGAGCAAGAGAGAGTGAGCACGCCGCGCAGGCTATGCAAGCGAGCGTGATCAGCCGCTCCTGAGACAGCGTTCGCCGCAAGACGTTGTTGCAAAGGCCGGCGGCGAAGGCTCCGGTGCCAAAGCCGGCCATAAGGATGCCATACGCGATTGGCCCTGCGCTCAACTGATCGCGAGCAACCACAGGCAGCAACGCCAGCATCGCAATGCTACCCAGGCCAAAAAGGGCACCGCGTGCGATTGCCGCTTTGATTTCTGAAGACATCGCCGTAAAGCGCACCCCGTCATGGATGGCCGTCGACATCGACTCACGCGGGAGAGGTGAGGAGGGGACCTTCCAGGTGCAGCGCTGTATTGTCCACAGCAGGGCTAGATAGCTCAGCGTCGCCAGGGCGAAGGCGGTTAGAGGTCCAAACGACGCGACGACGAAACCGCCGAGCGCCGGGCCGATACTACGTACAGCGTTATATCCGACCGATATGAGCGTCACGGCAGCCGGGACATCCCGTTTGCGAAGAACATCGCCGACCGAGGCATGCCAAGCCGGGTCGGTGAACGCCACGCCGCATCCCGCTAAAAAGCTCAATGCCAGGACGATCCAAGGGTCGACAAGTCCCAGTGCCATGAGACTAGCCAGCATCGCTGATGCCAGCGCTATCACACACCAGCCAGCGAACATGACTTTGCGGCGGCTGAAATTGTCGGCGATGGCGCCGGCAAAGGCAGACAGAAAAAACGCGGGCAGCGTCGTTGACGCTTGCACCAGCGCCACCGTCAGATCGGACTTTGAGATCGTTGCCATCAGCCAACTGATGGCAACAGTCTGCATCAGCCAGCCGAGGCTGGAAACCTGCGTCACCAGCCAAATCGATCTAAATGTCTGATTTTTGAGCGGCGCAAACGTTGTTGGCGGTACTAGATCGGCATCTGCGCACGCCGGCTTGTTCATCTTGTCCGAACCTTCGACCGTTACTGGTCCTGTCGACCCGCGATTCCGCCACGCAATTGCCGTCGCCCATGAGCCGGATGAGGTACATTTCCTCCCCCAGTGCGCAAGAGGTTTTCGCTCGAACCGCTCTCGTGGTCGAAACGAATATTTCTTGTGGAGGAATGGTCCGATCAAGTCCTGCAAAAGTGGCGGCGATCTGCTGGCTTAGTAAGCGCTCGACGCTGATGGTCTTGTATAGCCGATTTTGCCCGGCTCCGCGCGGCTGTGGCTAAAATCCGTCGTATCAGCACGATAGGGACCGGAGCTTCGTTTGCCGCCACGTGCGCCGCGGTCGCGGCGAAATTGCCCCGAGAGCGCAACATTCGGCCCACGCGGGTTTCAACAAAGCGGTGCGGCGCCTTCGCCCGGTACCAAGGTCCCGGAATTGGCCTGCCCAGCGCATCGACATCGGTTCCAGTAACCGCCCCAGCGAACCGGCCAGGCGCTTGTCGGAGGGCTGCCACAGAACGTTCTTCCTCCTGGCAAGCGGCTTCGCTGCTGACGCTCTTGTCTCGCATCCGTCACCCCTCCGAGATTCGGCGTCACAGAACCACGGATCACACCAACAGGCTCGCCGACGACGTGGGTAATCGGAAGCGTCACCCGAGAGGATGATGCCGCTCGCGGCGAAAGGAGTCGCGTCAAGATGTTACGACTGCCTGCCGCGCAAAAGCGCTGTTCGGATTTTTGTACCTATGCCGCGCCTTGTGACCGGCGTCGGTGATCACATGACATTTTTGTTAAGAGATTTATCACTTCAGCAAATTTCATCCCGTCGTTGATCTAGATCAACCGAGCGTCTCGTCAGGGCTGACATGGCTCCCGCGCACCCGAATTTCGAATTTCAAGGAGAGCATGATGAGAAACTGGATACGGCCGGGACGTGGAATAACACTTGGAATTGCACTTGCCGTGCTGGGACTGCAGCAGGCGGTGGCTGCGGATGCACAAGTGGTGCATGCCAGGAAGGGCACGGCACATTTGGTTGAACCTAGCCCTTGGCAACTTCGCCTGCGTACGCTGGCGGTGATCACAGACGATAAGGGCAACGTCAACGAAATTCCCGGCTCCGGCCTTTCCTTTTCGGATACGGCAATTCCAGAATTGGACGTTACCTATTACTTCAGCGACAATCTCGCCGCTGAACTGATACTGGGCACCACCCACGCTAATATTTACGGCGAGGGAACGATCGGTGGGCTGGCAAAAATCGGGAAAACTTGGGTGCTGCCGCCTACCCTAACGCTACAATACCACTTCACCGATTCCGGCGCTTTCAAGCCCTACATCGGTGCAGGCGTAAACTACTCGATCTTTTATAATCAGGATACCGGCAGCGCCGACGCTCTCCACGTCAAGAACGCATTCGGCGGCGCTGTGCAGGTCGGATTCGACTACGCGCTGGATCAGCATTGGGGTGTCAATTTCGACGTCAAGAAGCTCTTTCTCGAGCCGAAATTTGATGCAGTGGTCGGGGGTGCGAACGTCACGGGCAAAGCCAAGCTCAATCCTTGGCTGATCGGCACAGGCGTCAGCTACCGCTTCTGACGATACAAATCCCAGGCGGCACCACGTCCAACTGGTGCCGCCAAGCTCGCGTGGTCGCCTGATGAGCGCGGATGAGCGACCAAGAGCAGTCCCTAAACTCTCTCTCGCCGCGATCCTCATTGCAATGGGCGCAAATCTCATCCGAAGAAACGTTGATCGTGGAATTTCAAAAAACGGGGCTCTCGGCGCAGCCGCACGATCGCGGAACAAGCAGGTTCTCGGAAGCGCCATCAATGTAAGCGCAAAAGGATCTTATTAACGTTCATCACCGACCTATGCTCTTCCTGAGAATGTCTGCAGAATCGGAGATCATGGCCAAGCGACCGACGATTGCTGATCTTGCCCGCGAAGCCGGGGTCAGCGTGGCAACCGTTGACCGGGTTCTGAACGCCCGCCAACCAGTGCGGAAGGAGACAGCGCTGCGGGTCTATAAGGCGGCCGAGTCTGTCGGCTATCACGCCGCTGGGCTCGGCAAGTGGCGCCCTGAGCCGGACCTACCGCGCTATCAGCTTGGCTTCATCCTCAGAAAACCGGCCCACCATTTTTACCAAGTTTGCGCGCGAAGTCGAAGCTGCAGTCAATGAGGCACAGGCGTTCCACGGCACCTCGCTCATCGAATTCGCGCCGTCGCATATGCCGGGCGATTTCATCCCACTTCTCCAAGAGCCTGGGCGCCGCTGCAATGCGATCGCCATGGTGGCGCCGGACCATCCGAGGATCACAGCAGCCGTCGAAGAACTCAAGGCGAAAGGCATCCCGGTTTTTTCGCTGCTTTCCGATTTCGCCGCCGGGGTACGCGAGGGCTATGTCGGCCTAAACAACCGCAAAGTCGGGCGGACAGCAGCCTGGATATTTTCCAAAGCCGCAAAACGGCCCGGCAAGGTGGCGGTCTTTGCCGTCAGTGAGCGTTACCAGGCTCACGAGCTTCGGGAAATCGGCTTTCGCTCCTATTTTCGTGAGAGCGCGCCGACGTTCGAGGTGCTTGACATCCCCATGAAACTCGGGACACGGCGCATCATATACGAGGCAACACTGGATGTGATTCAGCGGGAGCCCGAACTCGTCGGCTTTTACGTGACCGGTGGCCGCATGGAGGGCGCAATCTCGGCGCTTAGGAAACAGGGCGAAGACCGGGACATTGTCGCCATCGTAAACGAGATCACACCGGAGTCACGGGCCGCGCTCGCGGAGCCGCCCTGCTTCCGTCCGAGGTTGATCCTCCAGCCGATTTCCGCAGCCCAGAAGGGCATTTGCGAGGCTTCGGGCAAGGTCATCGTCGGCTGATCCCTCACGCGGGCGAGGGGCGACCTTGACGAGGGAATGTGGTCCAAGAGTGGAACCAGCCTTGAGAAGGCGCCCAGCACGGGCCATCGTTGTTGCAGTCGATGCGATCACAGTCCTTCGAAACTTTGCACCGCGACACCCAGGAGCCAGGGTCGGACGAATCGCCTCTCAAAACGAGCAAAATCCACACGCTCATTCCCGCCTGATCAACACCATCTTCGCTGTTAAACGCTCTTCGGCACCCTCCAGCCTCTCAATCGCCCACTGTCATCATCACCAGGAACTCGGCGTCGGCGCCGCTGCCTTCGCAGGTTTGCCCTCGGCAGCACGGTCGCCAGAAACTGCTGCGAAGCTATGGCGGAGGGGAGACGGCGGCCGGCTGTAATCGACGCAGCTTTCCACTAGCGCAATTCTCTTGTATGTCGCTTCTTAAACCGCAACGCATTTTAGGCGACCGGCTCGCGAACGATCGGTCGATTGCCGAGAGGGAGGTGGCTTGGACGAGCAGGATCCGAAGGACGAACTGATCGAAACAACATTCCGCAATGGCACCGTTACCGTCGTCAGCATCTTGCTCGCGTTCTCTTTGGGCTTCGTTACGCATTGGGCGGCGAACCCGGTGCCGTGGCGGCTTTATGACCTTTTCGCCGTCCTACCGATCCTGGGCGGCATCGCGTTGCAAACGTGGGCCTTATCCATATTGCTCGACATGAGCTCGCTCCGGCGCAAGCTTTTCAAACGTGCTAACCGCATCTTCATGTTCGGACTCATCCTCACCGCATGCGGGGTCGGACTGGCAATCCTGCTCGATGTCTTCGAGATGTCCGCAAGAAGCACACTGGCCGCACACTAAGTAAGGAACAGGCGGATCGCCAATCCGCCAGTTATTAAGCATTCCGGCGGAACCGCTGCGCTCTTTTCCCAGAATGGCTCTACCAGAGTCTCAGCTCTTCTTCTCGTCTCTGATACGTTCCGTATCAATCGCCCAGAGCCTTGGCAGATGTCACACCACCGGCGCGCCAGACCATGCGCTCGACGCTGACCTGAGCGCCGCGCTGGCCGCGCTGGCCGCGCCGTCACGACCTCGTCAAACGGCATAAGGCGAGTCCGCCCAATAGTTCGGCAGGGCGACGCGCGGCTGAAGGGCGGTGATTTCGGCTACCTTTGTTAGGCGTCCAACGTACCGGCTCGCTTAAGGGCGATCTTGGGGATCTGCCCGCCTCGACCTCACATCGGATTTAGGATGGCGGCCGCATGGCCTTGAAGATGCCTATGGCAAAGGGCGGGCCATGGGCCAAATGCTGTCGCGCGTGATCGTCCTTGCAAGCCAGGCCAAATGAATGCTTTGGCCGCCCGTCATGCTCTCCAGGCCCTCGGCCTTCATGATGGGGCGCATCGCTAGGGCGGTCTCGCTCATTTCTTTCCCTTCGATTCCCCTATCGAGGTGCAAGCCCCGTTTTAGTTCCGAATGAAATGCCCGCACGCTACAAATGAAACATGTTTTCCTTAGACAATCGCACCAACAAATGGCACATGTACCAGCGAATACAGAGTAGATACGTAATTTCGAAATATAAGACCAGAAAACAAGTTCGACATTTATCGAAGTGTCGTTGATACTTGTTCGATTTATCGCAATTTGTTGTTATGTCGGATATACGCGTTGGAAGAAAACGATCAAAAAGGGGGCTAGTCCCGTTCGCTATCCATAAGAATATGCGAATATAAGGATAAAAGAGGCAAACATGAAGAAAATAATCGCTAAAATCGACTGTGGTAAACTTTTCTCGATAGCCTGTACCACGGCTTTCCTGGCTCTAATTTTTGCCACTCCAAGCGCCGCTCAGGATTTCAACGGCGTGACATCATTCCTTGATGCGATCGTGGCAGCGATCACCGGCCCGATCGGGGTTGCAGTCTCCGCCTTGGCTGTCATCGCCGTAGGCTTCTCATTCATGACCGGCCGGATGGACTGGACCTTCGCGGTGTCCGTCATCGTTGGCATCGCGATCGTGTTTGGTGGCGCCAGCTTCGTCCATGGCTTGGCCGCAAAATGATCTCGATGCATCGCAGTCCCTGTTCATTTTAGGCTGCGGGCTGCCTCGCCGTTTCAAGGGAGTATTGGCCATCCAACGTACAACTCTTTTTGTAGGCTTGACGCGAGAGGTCGCCTTTGCCGGGTTGCCGATCACATATCTGGTCGTTCTCATATGTGCCGTGATGCTGGGCTTCCTGATCACCCAATCGTTCCTCTATCTTGCGGTCGTGGGAGGTAGTGGCTACTGCGCGTTGCGTGCACTAGCCGCGTATGATCCAAAAATCATCGATGTCTTCATCGCGACCGCGCAAAGCACGCGGATGAGCGCGGCACTGTTGAAAGGCGAAGGACAGGTGTACCGTGCCTGAGTCACCTCCCAATCGCGGGACGCGAGGAGGCGCTCCCAAAAGCGAGCAGCTTGCCAGCCAAATTCCATATCTCAGCAGCGTGGACGACGTCACCCTGATCTCGCGCGACGGCGATCTAATCGGCGCTTTTGTCGTCGAGGGCATCAATGCCGACACAATAGACAGCCGACAGACAGCGGAGCTGAGTAACGCGTTTTCTCGCTTCATTGCGCAGCAGCGCGGTAATGTCGGGTACTACGTTCACCGCATATCGGTTGCGGCTCCGCCCAACATGCTGCGGGCCCTCAAAGGAGACGCGTTCAACGAGGAGATTGACCGACGCTGGCAACATTATCTCGAAACCATTGGCCTGCGCGACCGTGTCACGATGATCACCATGGTGATCCGACCACCGAAAAAACTGACCAAGCTCATCAACATGTTTGGCAAAAAGGATACCCACAGTCGCGATGAGGTCGCCGCGCGCGCGATCCGCCTCGATCAGATGATCGCAACCTGCATGGTCAGTCTAAGTGAGGCAAAGCCTCGTCGTCTCACGGTCTCGGACGGCCAATGGCTCGGTATGTTGCGCACGCTGATCGACGGATCAAGTGGACGACTTATCGCGGGCAAAAAGTTTGTCCCGCTCGCTGATCTCCTGGCAAGCTCGATGATCAGGTTCCGCGGCAGGGTCTTCGAATGCGACAATCCGAATCCCGGTCTCAAACGCTACGGCACCGTCATATCCGTAAAGGACTATCCGACCGAGACCTATCCCGGAATCCTCGACAGGCTCAACCTACCATACGATACCGTGGTCTCGCAGAGCTTTACACCAATCGACAACCTCACCGCCCAAGGTAAAATCGCTCGCGTGCGTAAGCAGATGAGTGCGGCAGAGGACGCGGCCGTCTCCCTCATGGCACAACTCGAAGTGGCTGAGGACGATGTTGCATCCGGTCGCGTCGTCTTTGGCGACCATCATTGCAGCATCGCTGTATTCTGCGAAACCAGGGAAGAGCTTGAGGAGGCCATGGCGTATATCACGCGCGCCATGCAGGACGCTGGTGCTGCAATCGTGCGCGAGAGCTTCTCTGCCCGCGCGGTCTATTTCGCCCAGCATCCTGGCAACTTCAGCTACCGCACACGAGCCGCAATGATCTCCTCTCAGAATTTCGCAGAGCTTTGCGCCATGCACGGCTTGCCCAAGGGTCACCCACCGGAGCGATGTCCGTGGGGCGACTGCGTGACCATCTTTCCAACAGCGACCGGCGAAACGTTCCGTTTTAACTTCCACTTACCAGGCAAGCCCGGTCAGCGCACGGTGGCGCACACTCTGGTGCTTGGCCAAACCGGATCTGGTAAGACCCTCGGTGTTGCCTTTCTGCTTAGCCAGGCCCAACGGCTCGGCGCTCGCACCATAATCTTCGACAAGGACAATGGCTTCGAGATGGCCGTCCGCGCCATGGAGGGAACCTATTCCTCTGTGCGTATGGGGCAGGAAACCGGCTTCAATCCAATGCGGGCGGAAGCGGATAAGCGCGGCGCAGCCTGGCTATCGGATTGGCTAATGGCATTGGCCAGCAATGAGGGCAGCCCCCTAAATCCGGTGCAGGTTCAGGCCATCAATGATGCTGTTCAGGCCAATGCGATGGCCGACCCACGCCTCCAGAATTTCGAACAGTTCCGCAGTCAGCTGCGCGCGACGGACGATGATGGCGACCTCCATAACCGACTTGGCCGGTGGGACGATACTGGCCAATTCGGATGGCTTTTCGGCGGCAAGGAGGTCGATCCCCTCGCTTTCGACAGTCGGATCACCGCATTTGACCTCACAGAAATTTTCGACAACAACGCCGTCCGCACAGCGTGGCTGAGCTATGTCTTCCGGCGCGTGGAACGGCTCGTAGAAGACGAGGTTCCAACTCTGCTCGTCCTTGATGAAGCGTGGAAACTGCTCGACGATTCGTACTTCGAATTGCGTCTCAAGGACTGGATGCTGACGATGCGCAAGAAGAACGTTGCGGTCGTCCTCTTGACCCAGCGCGTGTCGCACATCCTCAACAGCGCCGCCGGCGACGCCATCTTGGAGAGCGCCGTCACGCGTCTGATCTACCCCAGCTCCTACAACACCGAAACCGAACTTGCACCGCTCAATCTGACGCCGACGGAGAGCGCATTCCTTCAGTCAAGTAACGTCGACAATCATCTCGTTCTGTTGAAATCGGGCGGGGACAGCGTGGTTCTTGATTTCGCCTTGGGGGCGATTGGCAAGGGGATCGACGTTCTGGGGGGCGGGCGCGGGCAAAGGCCTGCAGAATGGCATAATGCGCCGAACTTTGAAATGGAGATGCTGCAATGACGAGGGCTCTGGTTTTTCTCACATTCATCCTGGTCTCCCTTACTGCCTGCCAATCCGTCCCTGCGACGCGGGAGAACAATTGTGTCTGCAACTGGGAAACCCTTGACCATCAAGCTGAAGGAGCCGTCACATGAAAGTCTTTTTCCAGGCTGTCGCTGGCCTATTGCTTGGGACCGGTCTGCTGCTTCCGGAGGCTTACGCCCAACAAACCAGCATCGCGCCTGTACCCCTGCCTGCTATTGCAGCACTGCCCGCAGCGCCGGATGGCGCGCAGGCAAGCTACGACCGGAATGCCGTCGAGTTGCTGACGTATATGGTTGAATTGTCCCGGCTGATGGCCGGCGGCACCACACAACTGCTTGCGTCGGCGCACGTAGCTGAAAATCTGCTGAACCGGATCCAGGAGGCGGCTCAAGCGCAGCTTGCTGCCATATCTGGCCCAAAGCCGTTCCCGCAGAACAACGCCGAGGCAGACGTCGCGGCGCGCAAAGGCGGCCCAGGTCTGTGGGAGATGGCCAATAACGCCTTGACCGGGCAGATGGTTGGGTCCGATCGCGTTCAGGCAGCGCTTGACAAAATTCGCAAGCTCTACCGCTTGGACGATGCATTTGCGTTGCGCAGCGACAAGCTCCCCGGCAACGTCATGATCGCTCATGAAGCGGCTCAAGGCGCCATCACTGCGTCTACCGCAGAGGACTCCTATAGGCGCGCCAATGACAGCATGGGCAGGATAAATGGTTATATCGCAGCACTTGCGACCAGTGGTGACTTGAAGACCAGCGTCGACATCAACACACGCGTGATGATCGAAGTCGCGCAGCAGCTAAACGAAACGCTTCGCACCCAAGCGGCCATCGCATCGGTGGCAGGAACCTACCTCATGTCGTTAGGCGCTGAAACCGCCGAGCCGGATAATGTCCGAGATCTTTTCGATAATTTTGACAAGTAATCACCATGGGCCTGATTTCAACACTTGCCGCAACCATCGACGGTGCCCTCGTCGATTACGTGCAGGCAGTTTTTGGAGAAGTCGCTCACCCGATCAGAATACTTCTTAACTCGACTGCTCTGATTGCACTGTTGTTCATCGCAGTGAATCACATAATGGAATTTCGACCCATAAATTATTCAATATACCTGCTGTGGGGGGTGCGATATATACTCATATATTCGTTCGCCACTCTGTGGGTGAATTTCCATGGCATTTATACAATTCTCGTAGACGTCCCCGGCGAATACACCGCGCTTATGATGCGCGCTGCGGCATCGCCGTCGGATGTTGGTGGCGGCCCCAATTCTTCGAAGCTGATAAATACATATTCTGCTATGGATCAGTTCTCTAAAGCGATTTTGCAGACCGGCGAAGATCGTATTTCAAACACATCAGTCTGGAATATCGGTAAGTCAGTGCGGAATGTTGCCTTAGGCGCTTTAATAATGGTCGTTGGTGCGGTTTTTACCGCCGCGTCCGCTCTTTGTGTTTTAATATCGAAAGTTGGATTTGCAGTGGCGATCAGCTTGGCGCCTCTCGCCATCACGATGCTGATGATGCCTCAAACCAGACAATACTTCGAAAGTTGGACCCGCTTTACGATCGGCTTTGCGCTTATCCCGTTGCTTACGACCGCACTTATGGCGCTTGTACTGCGCGTTTTCGCCAACATGCCTAAAACAGTGGGAGGTGAATTTGGATTTATCTTTATCATGATCGGTGTGTCGGCTCTCATGACCATGATCCCCACGATGGCAAGCACCTTAGCCTCTGCATCGGTTGCCGCTGTCGGATCTGAGGCACTAGGTAAAATCAAAAGAGAGCCAAATGGAGGAAAGCGACGGTCGACAGATCGGATGGAGGCAAACACCGCTCGTGGCGCGGGCGCTTTGTCGGGTGGGGGAGCATCGTCGGCGGTCAGATCAATGCATCAAAGCGCCCATTTCCGGAAGCAGCGTTTGAATGATCGTCTTGCTCGCGGGAACGATAGTTCTTCCGGTGGGGAATCTCTACCGCTGACACGCAACCCATCATCAGGCGCACCAGAATAGGAGAGACGCGTGGCTGAACAAGCAACGCAGCACGCATTCGAAGACGAGCTTTTTTTCAGCCTTCGCGAGCAGCGCAACAACTGGGCAAGAATTGCTGTTGGTGCCATCGCTGCGAGTTTTTTGTCGCTGGTAGCTTTGGTCATCGTACTGCCGCTCAAGGAAACCAAGCCCTATGTGGTGATGGTCGATAAAACCACCGGCGAGGCTGAAAAGATCGTCCAGGTTCGCCCTGCCACGCTCGAACAGCAGGAGGCAGTGCTTCAGGCGGAGCTCGTTTCCTATGTCACCGACCGCGAGACTTACGATCCAGCCGATAACAGCACCCGAATTCCTGATGTCATGGCGCGCTCATTGGACAACGCAGCGCAAACTCTGACCCAAATCTGGCGCTCGGATTCGGCGCAATATCCACCCACGGTCTACGGCAATGAGGTGCGAGTGCGTGTTGTGGTCAAGTCTATCTCCTTGACCCCTTCGGACCGGCGCAACGCGGCGGATCTCGCTCGTGTACGCATCGTCAAGCATCGTGAAGAAAAGGGGCGCGACACTGTCGAGCGCAGTTATGTCGTCACCGTTGGTTATCAGTTCAGACCGCAAGAAAAAGCGACTTTGGAGTCGGTGTGGAAAAATCCCCTTGGCTTCAATGTTGTGGCCTACCGGATCGATGCGGAAACCGCCAATTAGAGACTTGGCTAAATATCGGGCTATAAATGCTAAAGATTTGTTTGCTATCAGCAATAGTTGCCACAACATCGATAACATCCGTCATGGCCGAGCAGTCACCTGTCGGGTTTGCATCTGACGCACGGATAAAGCGCTATGTATACGATGAACACAACGTCTACAAGCTTGGATTATATCTGAAATCAGTCACGGCGATTCAGTTCGGAGCCGGAGAGAATGTGGAATCAGTTCTCATAGGAGACAGCGCATCCTGGCAAGTGATCAAGCTTAAGATGGGCAATGTGGTCAGCTTGAAACCCATTATCGACCAAGCCCTGACAAATATGACAATCTACACTGACCAGCACGTCTATACATTTGAACTGCGCTCAGTCGGCGAGATCAAGGCGGGCATGAAGGCGGGAGCCGCGCAAGCGTTCCGGGTCGTCTTCACCTATCCGGACCAGTCCAAGCCGTCGGACAAGAGCCTTGCCCGAGGCGGACCCATAGATCGCCAGTATATGGTCTCGGGTCATGCCCAGTTCCGGCCGCTCGCGGTTACAGACAATACACTGCAGACGACATTCGCGCTGCCCAAGGGCGCACCCCGACCAGCAATCTTCAGGGTCGGCCATGACAGCGAGGAAAAGCTCGTCAATTCGCGCACTGACGGCGGGCGTATCATCGTTGACGGGACCAGCGATTATTGGGTGATGAGAATCGGCAATGATACTGTGTGCGTCGGCAAGACAAACGCCGTGCAAGGGCAAGAAAAGTGAGGAAAGGATCGGGGCGTGCCGGACAGGTCGAGCAATATTGACCAGCGACACGATCGCAACGCCGAACAAACGGTGGCGGATGCCTCTGTCGATGCAGATCGCGAAAAGCTTCTGGAAGAACGGCGAGCCCGGCACACTGGCACATCTCGGCGTCGAAGTGTCGGCTGGGCTGGTCTTGCCGGCATGTTGCTGGCCGGCGTCGCCACTGCATTGGCCCTGTTGGTCGGCCCAACTCAGGCGCTGAAGACGCTCGGCTTTGGCGGCGAGGACCAGCAGAAAACGTCACAGGTTGATCTGCAAGTCGATCGCGTGACTACGAACGATCAGCGACTTGATTTTGCGGTTCCCGAGCCGCCTGCAGCTGCTGGGCCGAGTCCCAATCCCAACGCTGAAACGAACAAGCAGCTTGAAGAACTGCGCAAGGAAATCGATGCCATAGCCCAGGCCAACAAAGGTTCTGACGTCTCGCTTGCTGGCGTCCAGAACCTGCTGGACGAATACAACAAAGAAATGACGCAGAAGCTCAAGGAGGAGCGAGACAGGGCAAAGACCGAAGACGCACGTGTGCGTGCCGAGGCGTCGCGTTTGGAAGAAGAACGCGTACGGTCCAGTGAGGTCGCCAAGCTTGACGTAGAGAGGCGTCGTCAACTGGAAGAGGTCGCCACCAAACAACGGGAATCGACAGGCGTAGTCCTGGATGAATCAGAGGCGCCCGCCGCGTCAGCCGCGGGTGCGGGACAGCGGCCGGAAGATCTGAGCGGAAACGATCGTTTCTTGGCCTCTGCAGCGAGTTCAGAGGTAAAAACTTCAATTTCTCGTGCTCTTCCCGATCCATCGCATACGGTCGTGCAAGGCACGATAGTCTCCGCAGTGCTCGAAACGGCTATCAATACTGAGCTGCCCGGAAATATCCGTGCCCAGGTCATCGAACCGGTGTTCTCCTTTGACGGTTCTCGCATTCTGCTGCCGGCGGGAACGAGCCTGATCGGCACCTTCAGCAACAGAGTGGATGTTGAGCAAAAACGCGTGCTGATTGCCTGGAACCGGGCTATCACGCCCGACGGCCAATCAATCGCGCTCGGCTCCACAGGGGCGGACCTGCTTGGTCGAGCGGGCACAGAAGGTAACGTGGATAACCGCTACGTTAACAAGATAGGTGCAGCTGTCCTCATTAGCGCCATCACTGCTCTGCCCTCGAGCATTCCAGGACTGACCGGCGGCAACAAATCCTCCAGCGGAGGGGGCGCGACCATTAATATTGGAGGTGCCGGATCAGGAAACAGCAATGCTGGTGGCCAGACTGCGTCTAAAATCGCTGGGGCACTGAGCGATCAAGGGGAAACTATTCTTGACAAATATCTCTCTCTTCCTCCCATCATTCGTGTCCCGCAGGGCGAGGAAATCCGAGTCTTTGTCAATCAGGATCTTGTGATCCGATGAATGACCTCCAGCCCCGCCGCGACATTTCATATGTGGAGCAGTACCTGGCGCCACTCCGGGACTACCTGGTCGACGACAACGTCAACGAATTGGCGATCAACCCTAACGGCTCCATTTTCGTCGAGGCGGCCGGAGCGCTACATATGCATGAGGTCGAAATGGCCTTGCCGCTTCATGCCATCAAGCGCCTTGGAGCGCAAATGGCCGGAGAGACCCGCAACGCCCTTGGGCCGCTTCGTCCGATCGTCTCAGGCCGCGTTGTGGTTTGGGACAATCCGCTGCGTGTGCAGGTCCTTGTCGAACCCGCGATCGCGGTGGGCGTGTCGCTGACCATCCGCAAATATCTGAAGCGTACTTTGGACAGTGCCAAGATAGACTTCATCGGCGGCGGGCAGATCACGGTAGACGCGAACCGCCGCGAGCGCCATCGGGCACTCATGGATATGGTCCACGTCGGCAATTTGCAGGGTTTGTTTCGACAGGCCGTTGACGAGAGGTTCAACATTCTCGTTTCGGGCGGCACCTCCTCCGGCAAGACCACGGTCGCGCGTGCGTTGCTGGCGATGTCAGATCCTGCCGAGCGGATCATTACCATCGAGGATGCGCAGGAGCTAAACCCACCACACAAGAACCAGGTGGGGCTAATCGCCGACCGCGACGAGACTTCCGCTCGCCGCCCATCAAAACTCTTGGAAAGCTGTTTACGAATGCGCCCCGATCGCATCATCCTCGGCGAAATCCGCGGCATCGAGGCCTATGACTTTCTGGAGGCGATCAACACCGGCCACCCAGGTTCAATATCAACTATCCACGCAGATAGTCCCGAACTTGCTTTCGATAGGCTGGCGCTGATGGTGATGCGCTCTGGAGTGCAGATGTCGCATCGCGAGATTGTCAATTATGCGAAAAAGACGATCGACATGGTGATCCAGGTAGGCCGCCGGGAGGGCAAGCGGGGCGTGCTGGAAATCCACTTGCCCTCCCAGAGCATGGACTAGAGGCTAGGGACAACGCAGCAGCTTCAAGAGAAGGATAGAGGCTCCGTCTTTATCCGTCTGGACACTTGCCTAGTCGGGGCGAGAGGCAATCTGATTTCCGTCGGACCACGGCACCGGGTCCACCTCGCCTGGACGGCAGGAGGCCAGCACCTTGTCGCTCAAGAACGGAATGTGCGAAGCCTTGAAGGGCCGCGGCGGGACGAGCGATTGCACGAGATACTCTCAGTATGACCTCGATCACGCGCGATCAGTGATCGCTAGATGGGTCGCCGGATGCGCGAACGGCGCCAGCATTCGGCGCTCGGATCACACCTGCGGCCCTATGCAGCCACGCTAATAGCAACACATGGCTGCGCAACTCGACCGGCCCGGCGATCGCCTGTTGCTCAATCCCGCGCTCTCGACGCGCAATTCTCAACCGAGAACTCTGGCGTCAGCCGGTGCCTGGTCACAGCATTTTGTCCGCGTCCGATTGAGGACAAGCTGTGTTCAGATCCAGACGTCCTAGGGGTTAGGATCAAGCCGGCCAGGGGCGACTCCTCCGATTTGGAGGCCGCTGCTCACAACGCTTTTGGTGGCATGCCAATTGCATATTCATAGCTATGATACGTGTTCCGACACGGCCCGTCGCCCAGGAGTTCACATGACCTTCGTCCGAACGCAATACAGGCTGCGCATCCCGTGGGACGCCCCAGCTCGGTTGGATCTCGCGGCGATCAGACAGCATCGTCATCCCGCAGACTGCTTTCAGGCTGTCAGCTAGGGCTGCCATAAGACTTCTTGTAAACCAAACCTTCAGGAGAACTTATGACACGACCACATGAATATCGGCTGCTTCGCCGGCCAGATCCTCTTCAAATCCGGGATGATCCAAAAGGAAAACGAAAAATGCCTACCTCAGAAAAAGACGCTGTGGGGCGCTCAAGGCTCCTGAAATTGCGGTTTTACTGGCCACGAACGATAGTTGCTGCCACGGCGTTGGCCCTTGTAATGACCGCTCCAGCTCCAGCCGTCACCCAAGGCGCTGACAAGCACTACTCCGACCAACCCTTATTGGTTGGCTGGGCAAGTTGTATACTTGCGGCATTTTGCATTCGCCTTCCAGACGACTAGCTAGTTTCCGCCCATAGGGCTTGGAGCGTCGTGATGGCTTCGGCAGTGGCAGGGATTTGCATCGGTAGCATGATCCAAAACTACCTGAAACCGCCGGGCCTTGCTCGCGCAAAGCTACATTCGCTGAACAAAATCGACACTTTGCCGTTTATGTACGGAAACTGGACTAAGCGCCAGCGACCGATCGGCAGAACCTGACTGGGAGCCGCGCGCCGCCAACTGAACTGTGGTGTCCAGGTGCCGATCAAAGCAGTTGGCCGGCAGCCCTTGCCGTAGTGGTCCGCGCTTTTCGGCGCGCTCAACACGGCGGGCTGATCGAACATTCGTTTCTGCCTGTCTGTGGGTCTAAGCTCGTCCAAATTGCAAATGCAACGTCAAATTAGTTCGGCATGGCTCCGTCGGGTGGTACCCTTGGAGGGAGTAGAAACTCTTGAGGACACTGCAATGGACCGCGATGGACCTGGAAATAGACCCGAAGGGTCAAACCGCGATGGCCGCGGTACGACAGGATTGAGTCGAATACCGACTGAGCTACTTGGCGAACTGGCTAAACATCTGATTTCCGACGATCCGGCTGCAACGGCGAGAAACCTTACGAACTTCAAGGCAACGAGTCGTTCAGTTCAGCACGAGTTCGAGAATGGTGGGGCAGTGGGGGAGTTTCACACGCGGCTGAACCGGCTCGGCACTTCAGCTCAGGCCTTGTATACCGCTTCAATGCCCGCTCAAGACGACTTGCCGGACCTTGTGAAGTCGCGCTATCTAACGCGCACGGTCGGGCCAATACTTAAGTTTCAAAATGCTACGAGGAAATCTGCCGTAGCTGATAAAATTCTAGCCCTGACTCCCCAAGGGGCCGAAGCTCGCGCGCTGTCCAAAATTGCGGACAATCTAGGTGATTTCAGCCAGGTAGATCGGACTCGCCTTCTTGATCGGTCGGTAGAATTATTTACCGCTACAGCGGCACAAGGTGCTCACGGACAATGGAGTGTTCTTATCAGCACAGCCAGAGCCCTCAAAAAGGGACATGAGCATTTGAATGACGGTCAAAGAGAGCGACTGGACGGATCGTTTGCACAGGATCCGTACGCGGGTGCGTTGTATAGGGCGATCCAGGTGAGGTCCACCGGCCGTGCGGTCCCGCAGCCCAATCCAGATTTGGACAGGAACATCGACGCAATTGGGAATCGAGCCAATGGACTGCCACCAGAGCGGTCGTATGGGCAGGCCAATGAGATTGCGCAGATCGGGACTTCAATCAACGAAAGCTACGACAGCGCGCGAGCGGAACTCATGCATTCCGAAAGAGGCAGGGGCTTGACACGATGAGATTTCATGGCCCCGGCGAAGCTCGTCCCTAACCGCTCGCGCAGCGCCAGCAGGCTTTTCAACCAGGGTAGTCGAGCTGCATTTGTAGACTTCGTCGGAGATGCGCCAGCAAGGCGCGAACGTCAGCTCTTCTATGTTTGGCTCCGTACCGGGTTTGTGCGCCTCGATCAACGTCGAGCAAGTCGGGCTTGGCCGCGGAGGTGAGGCTGCACACGTCTGTGCCGCGACTGTTCTGCAATCGTTCGGCGACCAGGGCCGGGAGTGCCGCCGTCGTGTTCGCCGAGATCGACAGCCCGGCCGCCTTTGTTTTGCAGCCTTGACAGGAATGTCTGCCTCTCTGTTTGGAGGCGAAATACGGCCACAGGCTGCACACGCAGTGGTCGCTTGAAAGCTCAGTTTCCCGGGTCTGCAGGGTTGCAAATGTAACCCGAAATCAGTTCGGCTGGTCGCTGGTGACTGGTAGCCTGGGGCAGTAGAAATGAGCCTAAGGATTCTGAGCAATGGATCGCAATACACGTAGAAATAGGCCGGAAAATTCGGCCCGCGATAGCGGCCGCTCCACACAGTTCACCGACGTGCCTCGTGAACTAATGAACAACGTGGCGAGAGGCGTAGCTTCCGACGATCCGGTTGAAGCGGCAAACAACCTTACCAACCTCAGGCTGGCGAGCCGTTCAGTACAGTCCGACTTGGCGGAAGGCAGTGCAGGACAATTTCACAGCCGGCTCAATCGGCTCGGCGAATCAGCTCAGCGCGTGTATTCCGCAGCAATGCCGCCCCCTGGCAATGCTTTGATAAGCGACCCATTCAACTCGCGCTATTGTCCTGTCGGGCCAGTCCTGAAGTTTCAAACTGCCGCGATGAAATCTGCCGCAGTCGACAGAATCCTCGGAATGACTGACCGGACGTCACAATCTCTCGCCTTGTCCAATATCGCCGACAACATAGGTGATCTCAGCTCGGCCGACAGAACCCGCATTCTTGATCGAACAGTCGATTTGCTTACACAAGGTCCGAACGCCGCCGAACATAATGTCAACTATGTAACAGCCCTCAAAAAAGGGCAGGATTATTTGAGTGAAGGCCAAAGAGAGCGATTAGACGCATTTCCATTGTATGGGATGCTCCACGATGCGCTTGGCGAGCCTGCCGCGCGTGCGGGACAGCCGCAAAATTCCGATTTGGACAGGCGCATCGACGCTATTGAGGCTCGAGCCCAGCAGTTGCCAGGAGAATGGTCGTATTACCAGCAGAATACAGTTGCAGAGACCGGGGAAGACATCCACGACGCCTACAATAGCGCGCGAGCGGAACTCATGGATTCTGACAGAAGCAGGGACTGGACACGATGAAATCGTCTGCGCGCGGTAAGCTAACCGGCTAACCGGGGCACGGACCGAGGTCTTCGCGCTTGACCTCGGTCCTTAAGCCTTGCCGGCAGGCATCTTCGGTGTGAACGGACTACCTTGCTCAGTTAGCAGGTCAAGCCCATCAGCGAAACGGCGAGATGGATGTCCCGCAGCACTTGCCGGTTTGCGGGAATCATGTGCGGAGGTGACAAAAGCGATCAGGTGAATTCCAGGCCCAGGTCAGCGGCCTCGCTGTCTGCTTTCGCCGCCCATTGCCAATTCACATTGATCTCCGAAAATCGGGCGACTGCTACGTCCATCGAGTGGCGACTAGCACAGGAAATGGGGCTCGGCCGGCAAATGCCGGAAACCGACGCAAGCGTAACGAAGAATCAATTCGACTGAGTGTTTCGGAATGCTAGCGTCGAGTTGTAAAAACGGCCTAAGGACATCTTGCAATGGACCGCGACACAAGTAGAGATAGACCTGGAAGTTCAAGCCGCACCGGCGGTGGCGCCACACGATTTACTGATATGCCAAATGAGTTATTGGGCAAAGTGGCGGCAAGTGTAGTCTCCGAGGATCCGGTTGAGACGGCAAACCACCTTACCAATCTTCGGCTGGCAAGCCGCTCAGTCCGGACCGAGTTCGAGCGAAGCAGTGCAGGGCAATTTCACGAGCGGCTCAATCGGCTCGGAGATTCAGCGCACCGCCTTTATACAGCAGAAATGCCGCCTGAGAACGTCGTGCCGCAGGACGACCTTTTCTTTGCGCGCTATCAAACCCGCGCTATCAGGCCAATACTCAAGTTTCAAACTGCCCCAATGAAGACTGCTGTAGTGGACAGAACCCTCGCTATCGATGAACCAAGGCGACAATCTCTCGCCCTGTCCAAACTAGGGCAAAGCATAGGTGATCTCAGCCAACTGGATAGGACGCGCCTGCTGGATCGATCCGTTGAACTTTTTACGCAGGAGGGCGGCGGTCCAGCACACTTCGTCATCCGCAACAACACGGCCAAGGCCCTGAAAATGGGACGCGACTATCTGAATGAAAATCAACGGGAACAGCTAAACACCGCGTTTGCGCAGAATCCGGAACTGGCTTCCTTCTATGCGGCGGTTGAGGTGCAGCCGGCCGGGCATGCGGCGGCGCCGCAAAACCTGGATTTAGACGCGCGCGTCAACGCAATTCAGCATCGTGCCCATCAGCTGCCAGGGGACTTCGCTTCGTATCAGCAGCAGGATGCGATGGCGGACCTCGGGGATTCCATTAGCGAAACCTACAATAGCGCTCGAGCGGAACTCATGCGTTCCAACAGAAGCAGGGACCTGACACGATGAGGTTGTGGCCGCGGGCCAAGATAACCATGTAATCCCTAGCGGACCGAGGTCGTCTTCGCGGTCGACCTCGGTCGCGCCGATATAGGAGGCGCGCAACGAGCCTCCTACATGCAGAACATACTTTGCCGAGCCAGCGCTGCAACCCGTCAGCGCTGTAGGGACACGGTAACAGGATCAGGTCAGATTCTGGCAGCGGTCGGCGCCAAAAACACGTCTCGGCCAGCGCTCCGGCGATGGCTCACCGGACTGCTCCTCCGCTTCGAGCCGTCCGCCTGCCACGCTCCATATCACCTCCCGGTCGGTTACTAGCCATCATGTTCAAGGGCGATCAGGATCTGATTGTCGGCGTCGACTCGACCGTATACGCCATCGCCAATTCGCCAGTGGCGGACCGTTGGGGCTCAAGCCCGACAGGTCGCATTGCCTGATTTTTCATCATCCTTGGAAGACGCGGTTTTTGCCGGCATACTCCCGTATATGCCAGGCAAGAACAGTCAACACCCTTCCATCTTCGACCTCGACGCGCTGCGCGAGGCGTTCATGGAGTCTGTCCGCGAAAACAATGTCTCGCCTGCCGAATGGGGCGAGCACGCCGAACAGTTCATACAAAAGCTAGCGGGTCACAAACTTACCGAAGCGGCAGTTAGCCAGATCACTGGAGCGCCGGACGGTAGCCAGCCAGCTCGAAATCCATAGGTACGGAATCAGACGCAGAATCTCCCTTGATCTGGTGTTTTTGGTGGTCTTATAAACCGACGTTACCCTTGCTTTCCACGGAGGCGCGCAATGGATAACGTGGTTCCATTCCGCAATGCGGCGGCTCGTGTTGAAGTGGCGGAAGCCTGTGGCGAGTGGTTCGTCCGCGTCACCGAAGACGGCCAAGAACTTACCCGATCATTTGAACTTGAATCGTTTGCGCTGTCCTATGCGGAAGGCCAGCGGCTACGGCTAGGATTGCATACGATCACCCGGATATAGGAACGAACAAAGCCCCGACGCTTGGGTCTGCGCCGGGGCTTTTGACATGTACGAGCTACACCAGCATGTCCGCTTATGACCATCTGCTGATATGGTAAAGGAATGGTGAATAGGACGGTAGCCGGGTAGGTCTGGCCACCTTTCACGTCCAAAGCAGGTGTCGCCAGTCAGCATGTGGCCGAAACGAATATTACTTTGGTGGCGCGAAAGGTCCGGTGTGCGGTAGCGTGGATCGCCACTACGCGTTGAAGGGCGTTCGCGCCAAGCCCTCCAAAAGACACATGCTCGAAAGTGAACTCGGGGCGGGGCAGAGCGGACATGGAATTGTCCTATGTCCTTGCCGAACGTAACCAGGTTGGGGTTGTCAATCAGACACCATTCGATCACCGATGTCGAGGACGGCGACTGTGCGGTCGTGCTGAAAGACGGGGCAATGTGGAGCAGTCGAGGCAAGCTATCCGGAGCTCCCTTTCACTGCGCCGACGTTCAGGCACGTGACGCCTGAACAGATCCTTTTGATCGCTCTCAACTCGCTTCAGGGCCGGCCGCCACGCGAGTTCGGGCAAGGGGCTTGAGAGCTCAATCGGATGATCAGTCCGCCCCATCAAATCCCCGAATTGAACGGTCAGATTCAGAGTTCATGCTCTTGTGCTCTGAAATGCCAAGTTCCTGAAGTGAAATTATTTGCGCCAGGAGCTCGCGCTGAGCAGGGGTCCCCCGCGGCTGCTTGGAAGTGTTCTGCATAGTGGACGGACCGGCGGCGATAGGCGCCCCCTTCGACTCTGCAATGGCGGGGTTAGAAGTTAGCTGTGCGGCATCGCTCGGCGCAGTCTCTGCTGCTGGATGCGGTCCTCTGTCGACTGCGGGGAAGGTCGTTATCTCCGCAATGAGCGGGATCGGCGCTGGTTCGGGCAATGCACCTGTCTGCCTGGCAAAAATCGACTTCAGGTGACGATCACAATAGTACTTCACCTTGTCCAGCTGCAGCGGTGGCTGTCCTTTGATCAGCACGATTTGTTTGTTGTCATCGAGCAAACGCACCTGCTCGGGCCGCAAGAGCGGCGCTCCTTGATCCGACGTGTGGATATTAGGACTTAGCCATTCCCGAGGGCTGAAAGACTTTGACTTTTGGTGAAAGGTATATTCGCCAATGGCTTTGGAGATGTATTGGGGCGTTTCGTCGTCGGCTGTCGCCATGAACACCTGCACACCAGTGTTGGAGAGGAAGTTTTCCTTGCCAGGCTGCTCATAGGCGCCGGTCAGGGCCGAGAGGCTCTGGATGATGAACATGAAGCGGCCTTTGTAACCCGCAATCGTGGTGATTGCGGTTTCAATCGCTTCGAGCCTGCCGAGATGCTTGAACTCGTCGAGGAGGAACAGGACCTCAAAAATCTCGTCCTTTCCCGGCAGAGTGCGTTGCAATATCGAGACGGTTTGCTGGAAAAACAGCCGCACGAGAGGTGCAATCACCTCCAAATCATTGGGGCTGACGCAGAGATAAATTGTCGTGGGGTCCCGGCGCAAGTTGCCAATGGAGAAGTCCGATCTCGATGTGGCGTTCTTAATCAGCGGGTCAGCCCAAAGGTTCAGCCCGCCATCGCCCAAAACGGATGTGTATGAGGTGAGAAGTTTGGTGTCGTTGCCGGCCATGTTGTCAAAAATGCGCCTCGCCTCGGGAATTTTGCTTTGTTCTGCAAGTTGCGCAAATAGCTTGTATTTCTCGCCCGGCTGCGAAAACAAATCATAGACGGCGCCAATGGTTGGCGTGCCACGCTCGATGCAGGCCAGAACACCGGCGACAAACAGATCCCGCGCGCCCTCGATGAACCCTTCCGCGCCCTTACCCTTGGCCACGATCAGATTAACCGCCAATCGCCGGGTTTCTGAAAAGCGGCGCTCCTGCGGTGTAGCAACGATGTCGAGCACTGGATTGTAACAATGAGTGCGTCCTTGCCTGTCGAGCGGCGAGAATTTGATGATCCGGTCGCCGCGCTTCAACCTTGCCCTCGACGTCAGTTCAAAGAGTTCGCCCTTGACGTCGAGCGCAAGCACCGAGCCATCGAAGGTCAGAAGCGTCGGAATGACAACGCCGACGCCCTTGCCTGCGCGGGTGGGCGCAACCACCAAACTGTGTGGTTGCTCGCCATTGGTGAGATACTGTCCAAACCCGCGCGGGCCGGACGTTTTGCCGAATATGGGGCCAGTGATGCGGCGGTAGGGCTTGATGAAACCTTTTTGGCGCATTTCGCCAAATCGCGCCCATCGTGCCGTTCCGAAGTGTTTGGCGCGACCCAGGAATACGGTGAGGATGACCATGACGATCACCGATGTCATGCCAACAATGATCAAACAGGTGTAAAACGTCGCACTGACATAGCCGAGATAGAAGGGTGTTTCATACCAGAACGCCAGGAGATCGAAGTCGCGGAGCCCCCGGACGCTGAGCCCACCCCTTAGGCTAACATAGAGGCTGGCGAAGATCAGCCCAAGGGGCAAAGACAGCGCAAGGCCAAACAAGAATGTGGTGAGCTTGAAATTCGTGCGTGCCATTGTCCTGTGCTCTGGCAATGTTCAGCGTTGCTAGCCCCGGGGCAGGGACCTTACCAGCTGGTCCTACGGGCCGCAGTCGGTTCGACCTGCTGCAGCCCTCTTTCAGTTTCAAAATGTATCGCCTTGCAGATTCAGCTGAGCGCAAGCGCGGTTACTCTTGTAACAGCGCAGACGCAGCGCGCCGCCATTCACTTAAAACCTGAACAAGGGAATACATAACGGTGCGTCATCCGGAAGCGAACAAAATAAGGATTACAAAGGTAACCAAGCGCCGCAGAACACATCTATCTCATCGAAGCCGCTGATATGCTCTGAAAACAGTTTGCACAGAGCGCTTTCGCGCGGATGGATTGCGGCATGAAGCTTATCACTTGCTATTCTTTCAAAGGTGGGGCGGGCAAAACCACGGCGTTAATGGGTCTGTGCGCCTCGCTTTCCTCCAAGCAAAAGAAGATTGCGTTGTTCGAATCTGACCAAAACCGCCCGCTCACCAGGTGGAAACAAAAGGCCCTTCGCAACGACGCTTGGGACCGGCAATGCGAGGTATTCGTGGCCGACGAGCTGCCCGCAATGGTGGATGCATATGGACAGGCGGATCTTGGCGGCTTCGACTATGGGTTGGTCGATGCCCACGGCGGTCCCAGCGACTTGAACAACTCTATAATCGGCAGTTCCGATTGCCTGCTGGTACCCGCTATGCTGTCACCTCTTGACATCGATGAAGCGCTTGCAACGTGCCGCTACATCATCGAACTGTTAATGGCAGAGGGACTGGAAGCACATACGGCCATTCTCCGCCAGCGAGTGCCAATCGGCAGACTGACAGCGTCCCAACGAGCCGCGTACGAGATGCTGGACCTTCTGCCGCTGTGCGAAACCCCTATGCATGAGCGGGACGCCTTCGCGGCGATGAAAGAGCGAGGCATGTTACACATGACGGTCGCTAATATGGCCAACGATCCGGCAACGCGACTGATGCTGCATCACAGCCAGAGAGCATTGGATGAACTAGCTATGATCAGTGCATTCATCGAGAAGGCGTTGCAGGGCTGACAGAGGAATGCGCACGCCGATAGCTTCGGCAGCCAGCCAAACATGGCCGCTGGCCAGCATGCAACGACACCCGCCGAGACTTTGCCGCAAAAGGACTTTGATGCTTGCAATGACCTTGATCCATCGCAGGCCTATGCAGTTGCTGGTGACATCGAGCCAGAGAGGTTCATGACTGCTCCCCGTAACGATCTGGACGGAGTCCATCGGCCTGAGGAACTCCTTCTTGCGCGATACCTAATGCTCGCTTGGTTCAGCAATCCACTGCAAGCGCTCAGTGTTGCATTCAATGATTCCGTTATTGCGCCGGATGGCGCCGGCCTCCTCCAGCGCCAATATGGCCCGATTTACTTTCGGCCGGCTTGCGCCCAAAATCCCTGCTATATCGGACTGAGTGAGCTGCAGTTTCAGATCCGCTCTTACCGGCAGCTCATTGCCATGGATCTGCCTCAGGGTTACGAGCAGAAAACGGGCCGCCCGGGAATTCAGGTGATACAGAGCGATGGTTTCCAACTGCTCGGTGATACCCCGCATTCGTGAGCAGAGATAGCGGATTGTGGCTCTGGCCGCCCCCGGCGAAAGTTTGATGAGGTCCATAAATGGCCTCTTAGCAATGACGAAACCTTCGGAGGCGACCTGCGCCGTGGCGTCGGCCGATCGAGGCTGATCATCTAGCATGGCCATCTCGCCGAACAGATCCCCGGCTTCGAGTTGCCGGAGCACCAATTCACGCCCTTGTGGGGTGATCAGCGACACTTTGATCCGTCCAGAGATCACTCCAACCATGTAATTGCCCTCATCGCCTCTCTGGAAGATTACCGTCTCTGGAAGCCATCTGCGAAAGGTTGAAATTCCGGCGAGTGCCGCGATGGTCTTGTCATCGAAGTCCCGAAAAATCGGAAAGGACCGCCAGAAGGCAGCGCTTCTATCAAACTCGGCCATGTAGTTTCCTCGTTGGAAATGATTGGTCCTGTGACGCTCGCTTCTGGGTCATCACGTCGATTGAGCATCGTTGGCGTTCCCTCTCGCCCGGAAAAAGCGACTCTCGCACCGATGCGTTGTCACGCATCATCGATCTTCTGAGGCGGCGACGGCGAAACCGGACGAGAATAACCTTGGCTGCGGCTTGGACCGTTCGGGGCGCGCTCTTGTCTGTGACCTGGTAGATGATTGCGCCTCGGCGCTTCTGTCATAGGCTTCTAACGCCAGGTCCCTAACGACGCCGGCAAGTGTCGCAACCGGCAATGACCTGCAGCACGTCGACGCGCCGCCTCAGTCTATTGTTCGGTCGCTCGAAGGCCGATCCGAGCCGTGGGCTTCGAGCTCGATCCAGGATCTGGCCCGCTCTGCGAACCGGCCTGCCCTGAGAGCGGGCATCCACAGGTCTCGCTCTGCCGCTGCCGTCCGCTCGGGGCAAGATGCGCCATGGCCTTCATTGACTTCAATGGAAACGGGAACTGGTTATCGGGGAGGCTGGCCAACTGGGTCATGCCGGGCGCATGGAAATAAGCCGCGAGAGCGTGGCCGGCTTTGGCGTTGGCTGAGAATAAATGACGTGGTGATCGCGGCAACATGGAGCTGCTGGCAGTTGCGGGTGCCCTTTCTAGCTTCGGTGGGATCGCCAACCCGGCCAAACACCGAGGCCCGGCGGTGTTGTGTCCTTCATTTCCCATCTTAAAGAAAATCGATTGTTTCGATTTATCCCATCCACGTGACGGATGAATATGGGGCGCCCACGCTCCTCCCAGCACCTTCGGCTCTGCTGTAAAAGAGATGGCGCATTCACTGGCTTTGGCCGGTGTCAAATCTCCAGCAGCTTCGCAGTGATACTGAACACGTAACCGACGCCACGTTTGGTTTTTATCAGCTTCGGGGCGCGGATATCGGTCTCGAGCTTTCGACGCAGGCGCAATATCTGGACATCGATGCTGCGGTCTGAGATCTCGCCGTGAATGCGCGTGGCCCGTTGCAGGTATTCTCGCGAGACGGGCCGTTCTGCCACCTCGAGGAAGGCAATCAGGAGCGCATACTCGCCCTGGGTTAGAGGGACCAGTGCACCTGCAGGATCGCGCAGCTGTCGCGTCTTGAGGCGTAGCTCCCATCCGCCGAAAAGCCACTTTCCCGATTGTGACTTTCTCTGTGTTTCTACAGGGCCGGCAAAACGCCCCTTGGCCAGTGAGTTCACGCGCACCAAAAGCTCACGCACCCTGGTCAGACACTCGCCGGCCCCGGAATCAAGCCGGACCATGTCGTTCTCTCCTCGGCGGTTCTCAACGACAATAACGGAGACGTCCCCAAGGTTGCGCAGATCACGCACAAGGCGAGGGTCCAGATCCAAACTGGCAATGACAAGGTCGGGCTTTAGCTTCTGGGAAATCTTCAATGCTTCCCCATGCGCACCCCCCGCCCCAGTGGTCGACAATTCGCAGCGCAGCACGTGTTCCTCAACGGTCAGAAGAAGCGCGAGAACATCGTCGACTAAAAGGACGCTCCCGATTTTGCTGGCCTCGCTCATATATTGCCTCCATCCCCAACCCACCTTGTCGCTTCAAAAACAACCGCTGCTGACTACGCCCATTTGAGTGAGCAGCAGCCTCGGATTGCACGACCGGGGAATTGCTGCTGTAACCGATGGAACTTCACCTTGGTCACGACAGCTCGCCCCGGCGATTGCCGGCGGACGAGGCGCTGCGAGCGCCGGCGGGTATTGGAGCGGAGGACAAGGGGAGGAGCGGTTAACAGTGGAAACTCGGCCAAAACAGCTTGTTTTCGGATCGTTGCCGAAAGACAAAAATCGTGATGCGTTGTCGCGCTCGTAAAGATCTGAGCAGCGCCGTGTAGCTGCGGTACGCTCGCGATCGCAGTCCTGCCGGCTAAGGGCGCCAAGCCAGGAAATGCCGCTCAATGCAGCCGATGAAGCAATTGACCGCCAGGCCCATGAGTGAAAGCATCGTCACCCCGGCAAACAGGTGCTCCAGGTTGTAGAGTGATCCTGCGTCCAGGATGTAGGCGCCCACGCCATGCTCGGCACCGAGCATCTCGGCTGCGACCAGCAGAGTTATGCCGATCGAGATGGAGACGCGCAGGCCTGACAGGATGCCCGGAAACGCTCCGGGCAGAATGATTTTGCGCACAATCGAGAGCCGAGCGAGGCCAAAGCTCTGGCCCATCCGGATCAGGCTGCGGTCGACATTGTCAACCGCCGCATAGGTGGCGACCACCGTGGGGGTGAAGGTACCCAGCGCTATCAGCGCATATTTCGATGTCTCATCGATACCGAACCAAATAATAAAGAGCGGTAGCAATGCAATCTTGGGGACAGGAAGGAGCGCCGCGACCAAGGGCAGGAGACCGGCGCGTGTGAAGCTGCACAAGCCAATCAGAACACCGAGCCCTACGCCAAACACGACGCCGATGGAAACGCCAACAGCGAGGCGCCGCAGCGATGGCAGCAAGTGCTCCCAAAGCAGCCCGGTCTGGTAAAGCTGGACGAAAGACTCGAGGACCGCCGAGGGGCGAGGCAGCGTCAGGCCCGAGATGAAGCCCGTTCGGGTGCCGACCTCTGCCAGCCCGATCAGGAGGATGGCAACCAAGAAACCGACAAGGGGGGCGCGTGTGGGCGCGAAGCCGCCGCCGCGGAACTTTACGAGTTGCGACACTACGATGATATCAGCCATCGAGCAGTTCCTGATCGGCGGCCATTGCTTCGTCTCTCATCAGGGCCCAGAGCTGCAGCTGCATCTTCTCCAGAACCGGAGCGCCGGCGTATCTCTCGGCCAGCGGCTGCTCGATTGTGAGCATATCGCGGATCCTTCCGGGGCGACGGGAAAGCACGACAATGCGATGTCCTAGCCGCACGGCTTCGCTCAAATCATGCGTGACATAGACGGCGGTAAAGGGCTGACGCGTCCACAGCGAGACGAGATCATCCATCAGAAGCTCGCGCGTCTGGCTGTCGAGGGCCGACGTCGGTTCGTCCATGAGCATCACCGCGGGACTGACCGCCAACGCGCGCGCAATTGCAACGCGCTGGCGCATGCCCCCCGACAACTGCTTCGGCAAAGTGGCGCGGAACTCGGAGAGCCCCGTGCGGGCAAGTACATCGGCGACGATCCGCTCGACGTCTTTCGCGGCGAGTTTGTGATCCTCAAGCACCAGCTTCACATTGCCTTCCACGCTCCGCCACGGCAGCAGAGCGAGATGCTGGAAGACGTAGGTAAGAGGATTGAGCGATTCAGCGGGCGGCGCGCCGACCTGCAGCACCATGCCTTCTGTCGGACGCTCCAACCCGCCCAGGAGGCGCAACAGGGCGGATTTACCGCATCCCGACGGGCCGATGATGCACATGATCTCGCCCCTTGGGATCCTAAGCGAGACGTCGCTCAGAACCTCCACGGAGCCATAGCGGTGGCTAACATTCTTTAGCAGCAGTTCCATGTCTTCTGTCCCGCCTCCTGAGCCGGCCGGCGGAGGAGGGTCAGATCGTCTCGACGTAAGAAATATCGAAGAGCATCTGTGCCCTGATCGTCTCGCTCACCATTTTCTCCTCCTTGAGCCAGACAAGCTGATTCATCGCGGACTCGAGTGTAAGCGCACATCCCGTGTTGATGCGCATGGCGCTGCCGACGAAGATTTTCTTCGCGGCCGGGAACGGATGGTCGGAGTCGACATATTTGTGAATGATCTTGGCCACCTCATCCACTTCCTCCGGTGTGGCGGTCTTGTCTACGACGGCAGCGTTGTAGTCGTCGATCGCCCTCGAATGGGCGGTGATAAAGGCTTCGGTCTTCTCCCGCTCGTTGGCGGCGTTATTCGTGGAGGTCAACACCGTCGTCACCTGATAGTCGGGCGCATAGTCGGACACGAGACCGATCTGCTTGGCACTGCCTTCGGCCAGCATCTCATTGGCGATGCTGCCCTGGATCGCCCAGGCGTCGATCTGGCCCGTGCCCAGCGCACCAACGATTGCATCGACCTTGTGGAGTCGGCGCAGGCTGATTTCCGACATCGGGATGCCGTTCGCTTCCGCGATCTTGTGGCACATATAATGAAAGGAGGAGCCGGCCGTCGTGATACCGAAGCTCTTGCCGTTCAGGTCCTTCGCCGTGGTAAGGCCGGCCTGGTACGCTTTTTCCGAGGCCAGGATAATAGCGCCGGCGACACCCTTCTCCTCTGACACCGCGCCGCCGATCACCTTGATTGCGCCCTTTCCGGCGAGGTTCACGAGTCCGCCGCTCATCGCGGTAACCGCATAATCGGCGTCGCCTGAGGCAATCGCCATGGCCATCGGCTGAGCTGCCTCGAAGAACTCGAGTTCGACGTCCAGCCCTTCGTCCTTATAGTAGCCTCGCTCGCAGGCGATGTAGCTGGGCGCATGGCTGGCGAGACGCATCACACCAAGCTTCACCTTACTCGCAGCAAAGGCCGGCCGGCCGAGCAGGGTCAAAGCCCCCGCTGTGCCGAGACCGACAATTGCCTGGCGGCGGTTAATCGCGAGATTGGTCACGTTGCATGTCCTTTCAAGAGCGGTTCTTATGTGTTTGGCTGGTGGGCTGGCATTGTTACGCCTGCCGGTATGCTGCCTCGCTCAAATCGCCGCTTGGTCCGTTGGATCCATGCGGCGTGATGTTCCGCTCGAACCATTGCTTCCAAACGTTCTACATCTCCGTTGGACGCAGGCTCGCAGATCGCAGCAGCTCGCTGCGAACTTCAACTGCTCGCTTTTAGGAGGTCAACCTTACGAGCTGCTGACGAAACTCAAGCAGGGATGTTTGATCTGCAACTTTGTCGTACGAGGCTCGCGACAAGATTTTCCCACGCAGTGCGATACTTCGTCAGCTCGAAGGCGCGAGCAAGGAACGGAAACGTCTGCTAGCATCTGCAGCAATTCCAGCGGCTGGGGAGTCTCTGGTTCACGCCGTCCGGCCAGCGCGAGCCAACCGCCCGCCCATCCGCCTGAAATGCAATCCGAAACTCGATCATCCGTCGGTCACCTGCCTCGCTGCCAACTCCACCGTGAGCCGAACGCGGCGGAGAGATGGTCTTGTCCATCTCTCCCCCGCGGATGCGCCAGGGCAGAGCGGGGCCGCCCACTCGCAAGGGGGTGGTGATTCCTCTAACGGATCCGTCCCGCTCGAAGCGCAGCCCAACTCCGCTCGCCGGCACTCGCCCCCTCGCTGCCGCGCGCTCAGACAACAGGCTGAAGCCAGCGGATGCCCAGGTTAGCCAGTGTGTAATTGTTGTCATGCCATGACCACGGAAATTCAGGGCGAGTTTCGCGGCGCGCTCTCTAGCAATTTATCCTGGTACTCCTCGGGGATTGGGAAACCATGGATTTAACGTCGGCCATTGATCAGCCGCTGGAGAGAGGTGGTTCTTGGGCACGTAATCCCGCACGCTCGGCGGCAGAAGCTGTGCCTCATCAATCTTCCAGGGGCGACATTCCTTGCTCATAAGTCGGCAAGGAATCAGACCCGTCCGAACTTGACCAGTGACTACTCGGACAGGCTCCTAGCTTAATCGCAACGAATTCAACTCCACGCGTAAGCCTATGGTCAGCTAACCGGTCTAGCGTGCTCTTCAGTGCTTGGGAGCAATCAGCCCGGGTGCCATTCAAACCTACCGACAGGAGAGCGAATCTGATGTACGGCCGAATCAATGCCTCGTCCAGCCGGTCCCCAAGTCCTAACCATGCCGAGGGATCAAATCGGGCAGCAGATACTGACCGCTTTGCGGAGAATGTTGCAGGCGTGGCGTCCGATCTTCCAAGTTCATCCTCGGGAGAGCCGCGACCATATTTCCTGACTTCGCAACCTCCGATCGAGGAGATCGACAGGTCCACCTTCAGGAGAGAAGTGAGGGGTTTCTTTGGAGATGATATCAAGCACATTGCCGATAATCCGCAAGAGTACTCGGGTTTCGTATCGCTAAAGGCCTTGAGCGCGGCAAACGTTGCTAGAGGCTACGCCAGCACCGGCAACGATTCGGCCGAGGCACGGTATTTCAGCTATAAGCTAGGCGACAAAAGTGTTGGCCTTCTGAAGACTGAAGGCAGCGTGAGGGTACCCGCGCGTGCTCACGCCCAGTTTCCCGGGCGAACTGATATCACCTCCCAAGTAGCTCTTCGGGTTACTCACCCCCTTGTCGAGAATGCCGGTGATATCCTGCTTGAGCATCAACTTCGGCTTGACGGCGAACGCCCATTGGTCCTGTCACGCCCTGCTGCTAGGGGGGCAGAGGGCCGTCTCAGGCAGATGGGTTTTGCTCCTGTGGGAAGAGATAAATGGATCCTTGATCCTGCACAGCATCCGGACAAATGGAATAATGATGACGGTGAATGGCGGCGGACAGACAAGCCTACGCTATATCTTTCCAAGAGCGGTGACGACGATAGGGAAGCAAGCGTCGAGACAGACTCGTCCGTTGAGACAGACTCGTCCGATGATGATCCGTCCTGGTATTTCGACCGCCTTAATATCGAGCCGGACGGTAATATCGAGCGGGACCGTAATATCGAGTGGGACCGCGCGCCGCGGACGCGAGATGACTATACAAGGTGAGCGCGACGCAGCAGAGCTGAGGACAGAAGTGGATCCGAACCGATTTCCGGCTCTCAGCAAAGAGCGCGGCAGGCGTATTTCGGCCGGCGCAGGACGACCATGCGAAGCTTCGCCGACGCGATGTCGAGCCGCCCTCCCGATGTGACGGACCTGACCGCAGCCGATAGCGGCAGCGTGACCGAAGAGGACGGACCTTTCCACATCGCGGCCAAGTGATACGTGAAACCGGAGCCGCTTCGGCGGCTCAGGTTAGTGAGAGGCAGCAGAATTTTCCGGCTGCGCGCAAGCACGGCCGGGGACCTCGACACCATGAGGTCAAACGAAGCAACGAGAAGGGAGGCCGCAAAACTCGCCGACCTTGACCGTTTACCGACCGAAGAAAACCACAACTCGATGCGGCTCGCCCTCGCAGCGAGGCGCATCGTCGTGACCGGAAATGTCAGCCGTTCAAGGTGTCCTTGAGCGCCTTGGCGGGCTGGAACACCAGCTTCTTCGATGCTGCGATCTTGATGGTGGCGCCTGTCGAGGGGTTGCGACCATTGCGCGCCGGCTTGTTCTGCACCTTGAACTTGCCAAATCCATTCAGAGATATTTCCTCGCCCTTCGCTGCCGCTTCCGCAATGCCTTTTAGCACGTCATCGACTACGGCCTTTGCGTGGGTCCTCGATAGGCCGTGCGCGTCAGCGAGACGCTCTGCCAGATCATTCGTGTTTACAGCCATCGTTTCCCGTCCTTCTTCAGCTGATAATGAACATTCGCTTTATTGCACAGGCACTGCGAGATCAGGAATACCGTTCTCAAGCGTGATCTGTTGGTTTCGTTTTGGGACGCCGCCTGACGGGTCAGGCTTTTGGCTAGGCTGATGTAGTCTTTCGCGACTCCGACCCTCGGGTTTCAATTCGCGACGCGAAGGACGGCGGCGGACTTGCGCGGGCCAAGCGCTTCATACCGCCATAATCCGAAGAGGGGCTCGGCATAGTTTGTCGGCATAAACAATGCTTATGCCGCGCGCGGCATACGATTAGGGAGGCGATGACAGTCCATTGCTCGGCGCCGCCATCGGAACCTGCAAAGAGTGCCTTCTTGCGGTTGAGCGCGATCGGCCTGATCGAACGCTCGACGGTGTTGGAGTCGATCTCGATGCAGCCGTCATCGAGGAATAGCGTGAGCCCTCCCCAACGCGAGAGCGCGTATCGGATCGCCTCGGCGAGCTTGGTCTTCTGGCTGATCAGGCCGAGCTTCTCGCGTAACCAAGCTCGAACTCGGCGATGATCGGCCGGCTTCTCTCCTGGCGCGCGACGCGGCGCCCCTCCGCAGTCTGGCCGCGGATATCCCTCGACGCAATAGAGCTCGCCGATGCGCCTCAGCGCCTCGCTGCGATCGGCGCTGGACTGGCAACTGCCAGTTCATAAAAGCGCCGGCGGACGTGATGGCATGGACGCCCCTTCCGCTTCCGCCCTGTGGCGAGGAGTATGGAGCGTGGTCAAACAGAAGGAGATTGCCATGCGAGATGAAGTTCACGTGGTCGGCCTCGACATTGCCAAATCAGTCTTTCAGGTTCACGGGGCTGACCAGCATGGGAGAGCAATTGTCCGACGGAAGCTCAGGCGTGATGACGTGGAGCAATTCTTTCGCGTCCTTCCGAGCTGCTTGGTTGGGCTGGAAGCTTGCCCGGGTGCACATTTCTGGGGTCGGCTGCTGCGCAGTATGGGACACGAGGTCCGCTTGATCCCTGCGCAATACGTTCGGCCCTACGTAAAGACCAACAAGAATGATGCCGCCGATGCCGAGGCGATCTGCGAAGCAGTCACGCGACCGACGATGCGCTTCGTTCCCATCAAGGAAGAGATGCAGCAGGAGATCCTGGTCATCCACCGAGTTCGGGAGATGTTGATCCGCCAGAGAACCCAGTTGATCAACGCGATCCGCGGTCACTTGGCGGAATTCGGGGTAATTGGTCCGAACCGGGCACACAACATCGGCCTTCTCACCGTTCTGATCGAAGATGAATCGGAAGCGCGTATTCCGCCTGTGGCGCGGCATGCGCTGCGTTATCTCGTCGAACAGCTAAGAGAGGTGAAGACCAAACTCGCCCGGATCGACAGCAACTTGGTTGCCGTCGCGAGAGGTTCCAGCGCCTGCCGGCGATTGATGACCATACCCGGGGTTGGCGTTGTCACCGCGAGTGCCTTGGTTTCGTCCATGCGTGATCCGGCCGACTTCAAATCCGGCCGTCATTTTTCCGCGTGGCTCGGACTGGTGCCCAAGCAGCATTCCACGGGCGGCAAGGAGCAGCTCGGCTCGATCAGCAAACGAGGGAACGGCTATTTGCGCAAGTTGCTGATTCACGGCAGCCGTTCGCTCATGCGCTGGCGAGGGCGCACCTGGATTTGGCTCGCTAAATTGAGAGACCGGCGGCCTGCCAATGTTGCGGTCGTGGCGATCGCGAACAAGACGGCACGAGTTGTGTGGGCATTGCTGCGATACGGTGGAACGTACGGCGCACTGACGCGTGAAGCGGCATGATCTTTGCCGTCATTCTGATCAGCCCGACTTGGGGCCGATGCGCTTGTGAGGATAAGTAAGGCAGGTGATGGCAAGACCGGGCGTACCGGGACCGGGTGAACCCGTTGGGCGCATCGAGCCTCGAGCTCGCGCAACGTGATTGGGTGCCGGTTCGCGGATATTCCATCAAGGCCCGTGGTGCAGGGTGCTCCACATCGTAGAGGCCGAATAGATGACTGCAGCCGCAGGCATTGCCGAAGCCGCGCATAAAGTCCTTGCAAAGTCGGGGGCGTCCATAGATGTGCCCAGCAGAAGGCGAGCGTGACGCCACTTTTCTCGGCCAGGGTGCGATAGCCGCCATAACCCATTGACCTGCAGGGTCCCGCTAAGGCCGGGGAGATGGGCAATCGGCCGCTCGGCTTTGCGGTCCGGCGCATAGACATATGCCACACCCGGCGAGTCGCTGCCCTGCCATGGCCGGTCATCGCGGACATAGGTCCATAACTGCCCGACAAAGAGCTTGGGCGAGGCCTTCAGCTTCTCCAGCGGCCGCTCGTGAATGGGACGCATATGCCAGGTGACGAGAGTCGTTCGGTGACGGTTGCATGACTGTTCATGTACCGCTTCGGCATGATCAAAGCCCAGCTTGGCGCACCTGACGAGTTTCGAAATGCGTTGCAGAAATGATCAGTGTGAAGCAGTTAGAATATTCACTTCGTCCCACCAGCCACCGCCCGCTCCTGTGGGAATTGCCTAAAAACTCGATCGTCGGTCGGTCAGCCATATATCTCCTCTATCTATGAGCCGAAAGGCGAAGGGAGAGATGGTCTTGGCCATCTCTCCCCCGCGATTTCCGCCTGCGCAGAGCGGGGCCGCCCGCTCGCAAGGCGGCGCTGATCCACATCGTCTGAGCTGACACGATCCGCCCCGCTCGACGCGCAGCCCAGCTCCGCTCGCCGGCATTCGCCCCCCACTCTGCCGCGCGCTCACGCGCCCCCGGAAGGCATGCCGAGGGGCATGCCTTCGGCATGTAACGGGAAAGGACCAGAACCATGACCATCCATGCAAAGAACGTTGAAACCGCCAATGTCAGCGCAAGCGGCACTGAGGTTTTCATTCCGCTGAACAAGTTGAAGAAGTCGCCGCGCAATGCGCGCAAGACGCCGCACAGCGAGGCGATCATAGAAGCCTATGCGGCGAGCATCGCCGCCAAGGGCATACTGCAGAACCTTGTGGTCGAGCCGGAGCTTGACGGCGAGGGCGCTGAAACCGGCTTCTATTTCGTCAGCATCGGTGAAGGCCGCAGGCTGGCGCAGCTTTTGCGCGTCAAACGCAAGCAGATCAAGAAAACCGAACCTGTCCGCTGCGTCATCGACACAGTGAACGATGCGCACGAAATCAGCCTGGACGAGAACGTCACGCGCGAGGCGATGCACCCAGCGGACCAGTTCGAGGCGTTCCGACGCCTCAACGAGGAGCGCGGCTGCGGGGCGGAAGAAATCGCCGCCCGCTTCGGTGTCACCGCACACGTGGTGCGGCAGCGTCTGCGACTTGGTTCTGTCAGCCCCAGGCTGATGCAGGTCTACCGCGATGGTGATCTCACCCTCGACCAGTTGATGGCCTTCGCCATCACAGAGGATCATGCAAGGCAGGAGCAGGTTTTTGACAACCTCACCTACAATCGCGATCCCTACATGATCCGCCGCCAGCTTACACAGACCCATGTTGCGGCAGCCGACCGCCGCGCCGTCTTCATCGGCGCGGACGCCTATATCGATGCCGGTGGCACGATCATCCGCGACCTGTTCACGGATGATCGCGGCGGCTTTTACGATGACGCGGCTTTGCTCGACCGAATGGTCATCGAAAAGCTGCAAGGCGTAGCGGAAACCGTCAGGCAGGCCGAAGGCTGGAAATGGGCTGATGTCCATATCGACTATCCGCATGCGCATGGCCTGCGACGCACCTATCCGCAGCCGGTGGTTCTGTCGGAGGAAGACGAAGGCGCCTATGCGACGGCGTCCAACGAGCTCAACCGGCTGACGGAAGAATGGAGCAGCGCCGAGGAACTTCCCGATGATGTCGACAAGCGTTTTGGCAAGCTTGAGGCTGAGATGGAGCGCATCGACGCACTGCGCCACGCCTACGACCCGGATGTCATCACGCACGGTGGTGTGTTCGTCGTGCTTTCCCATGACGGGACGGCGCGCATTGAACGCGGTTTCATCCGCGCCGAAGACGATCAGCCGGAAAGGCAAGTGCAAGAGGATAGCGATGGCTACACCATCAACGGCGATGGTGAGATCATCGAGGACGGTATCGATCCGGACCGCGATGCCGATAGCGACGACGAAACGCAGGACGCTGGCAAGCCGCTTTCCGATCTTCTCGTCCGCGACCTCACCGCGCATCGGACACTCGGCCTTCGCCTTGCACTTGGCGAGCAACCGGACATTGCGCTGATCGCCGTCACGCATACGCTCGCCGCACAGGCTTTCTATCAGGGCGCAGAATCTCACTGCTTGGAAATCCGGCCAACCAGCACCTACCTTGCCGGCCACGCGAATGGTATCGAGGACACGGCAGCGGCCAAGGCTCTGGCGGATCGCCACGCAGGATGGGCAGCGGATATGCCCGGCGATGTGGCGAACCTATGGGGCTTCATCGCTTCGCTCGACCACCCCAGCGTCATGGCGCTGTTTGCGCATTGCGCCTCACTCACGGTCAACGCCGTGAAGCAACCTTGGGAGCGCAAGCCGTGCGCTCATGAAACGGCCGACAGGCTGGCAACGGCGCTTAGCCTCGACATGACCGCCCACTGGGCGCCGACGGTACGTACCTACCTCGGGCGCATAACCAAGGCACATATCCTCGCCGCCATATGCGAGGCAGTGAGCGACGAGTCGGCGGAAAGGCTCGCTGCCTTGAAGAAGCAGCCGATGGCCGAAGCCGCCGAGCAGTTGCTCGCCGGAACCGGTTGGCTGCCGGCGCTGATGCGAACGGTGGAGCCCACTGTGCTTGCCGAGACAGGTAACGATCGCGGCGAGGAGGCGAACGAACCGCCAGCGGGAGACCTTGCGCCTCTGGATGCAACGGATTTGAGCGCAGGCAACAGCGGCAGCATGGCCGAGGAAGGCCAACCCTTACACATTGCAGCCGTCTGATAGGCAAAAGCCGGAGCCGCATCAGTGGCTCCGGTTAGCATCTTTGACAGGTAGGAGAATTTTCCGGCCGCGCGGAAGCGCGGCCGGGGACCTCGACAGCACGACAACATCGGTCGCTGCAACGAAAAGGCCACTCCGACAACGCGCAATGCGCGTCAATCCACGACGGCGACCGACGGTGGCGGACTCTCCCGCCGAAGCGCCTGCGAGGCACGCAGACTTCCCAGGTGGCGGATCACGCGGCAACGCTGCGCGGAATCAGGGGCAAATGCATGGTGCCGCGCTGTGGTCTCGACCGGGCTCGCTTAGATCGGAGCGCAAAAACTCGGATCTTCTGCTGATGGGGCGTTAGTCGCTGCCTCGGCGCGCGTATTCCGTGTCGCATCGAATGCAGTGGGCGCAGGGCAAGGACGGCGACAAGTCTGGACCTTCCATCGTCACCGTCATATTTCCGCGATGAAGTCACCCCTGCCTTGCCGTGAATAGGCTTCTGCACGATCCAACAGCCTGTTGCGGTGTGAATCCAGTCGACCGCCATTGCGGCGGTTCCTCTTCGTCTGCTGGCAAGCCACACCACGGCGTCCTCGGATGGGTTGGTCTGACCGAAGACCGGCTTCGCCTCGATCGTCTTCCCGCAACGCCCGCCGCTGGCTTTTTTCCGCCGCCGGCCCAAGCGGCCGGCTTTGCATCGCGAAACAAAAAAGCCAGCGTCAGCCGCCTTCCACTTCGTTCCAGCCCTGAGGACCACCCCATTGCGTAAGCACAACGGGGACCCCGGTGGGTGCGGAGCCGATCGTCCCCGGTCTCACGACCCCCATCGAGGTCGCGATGGGCGCGGCTCGATCAACAGAAGGAACCACCGCAATGGCTACGATTGGCATCTTCACCAGCACCGGAAAAGGCTTCAAGGGCTCCGTCAAGACCCTCAACCTCAACGTCAAGACCGTGGATTTCGTCCCCGCCGAAGGCGACAACGAGAAGGGCCCGGACTTCCGCATCTTCGCCGGCGCCACCGAGTTCGGCGCGGCATGGAAAAAGACCTCACGGGAGGGCCGCGATTATCACTCGGTCAAGCTCGATGACCCGAGCTTCCCCGCTCCGATCTATGCGAGCCTGGTCGAGACCGAAACACAGGGCGAGTTCTCGCTCATCTGGTCCCGCCGCACCGCCGAGTGAAATCGGCCTAACCAAAAAGAAGCCCCGGCGCGCCGCGCCGGGGCTCACCATGCTCAGTCCGCCAGCGCCGGGACAATAGCCAATTGGCCGCAGCAGGCTAGCCGCTGGCAGCAACTTTGCGCGTTTTCTTGGCAGGCGATTTTGCAGCCGGCGCCGTTACCGTCGCAGGCGCGGCGCGCGGCGTCCGTTTCGGTTTCTCCACCTTGGCTGCTTCTGGTGCCGCCGGCTTGCGTCCGAGCCCGGCTGCCTTCGCCAGCGCCGAGCGGGCGGCAGCGTAGTTCGGCGCCACCATCGGATAGTCGGCAGGCAGGCCCCACTTTTCCCGATATTCCCCAGGAGTCAGATTGTACCGCGTAGCGAGGTGCCGCTTCAGTGATTTGAACTTCTTTCCGTCGTCCAGACAGACGATGTAGTCGGGCGTTACCGACTTTCTGATCGATACGGCCGGCTCCAGTTTAACCGCAGGTTCGGCAACGGGCGTGCCGACGTTTCGCAAAGCAAAATGGATATCGCCGATCAGCTTCGGCAATTCCGCGACAGGCACTGGATTGTTCGACACATAAGCGGAGACGATATCAGCAGCAATCGCCATGAGATCGGTTTTGTCCTGTTGCTCATCGGAAACGGTCATGGAGGTTCCTTCTTTGTCATCAATCACATCCCATGGTATTTGTGCATTTGTACAATAGATCAAGCGAAATATCATTTGTTCGCTCCGAAATCGCCAAATGCGCGAAATTCCGGCCAAACGTCGTTGCGATCTATTGTGATCACTGCGGAACAATCTGCCAACTGCCCTAAGGGAAGCGAGGAGACTTTCCCCTCGCTTCCCCGCCATTGCCGCCTGTGCAGAGCAGGGCCGCCGGCTCGCAAAGCGGCCCACCAATCACCAACCATCGCGATCAATCCCCTCCGCTTCGCTCGACCGTGCAGCCCGGCTCCGCGCGCCGGCAATGGCCCCCATCACTCCCGCGCGCTCACGCGCCCCCGGAAGGCATGCCGCGGGACATGCCTTCGGCATCGACAAAAAACAGGAGTGACCCCTATGAACGTGACCACGACCATCGGCACCGCCGACAACCACCACCACCAGCAAGCTGTTTCCAGCGCCTTTGGCGTCGACATCGCGCGCGGCGAGCGCATCGGGCGCGTTTCGTCGGAATGGTTCTCGCGCCCCGACGATCAGCGCTATCTCTCGCTGACCGAGCTATACCAGGCGGTGCGCATGCGGGCGGATCGTGCCACGGCCCGCACCGTTGAGAGCCGCGCGGTTCGCGTCGAGGCAAGCCGGGACAATGCCGAGCGGCTTTCACTGATCGTTCCTGGTCAGGAGCAGATGATCGCCCCCACCCATTGGAGCTTCGGCCAGCTGTGCAGCCTTGTCGGTGCGCCCGCAACCTACATGCGCCAGCTTCCCGCACCGCTGGCTGGCATCAACCTGCAGCACGGCCTGCTCTCCCATCGCGCCGAGCTTGTCAAAACTTTGGAGGCGGAGAACGGACGGTTCGAGCTTCGTGCCGTCACCGGCCCTGACTATGGCCGCATCTGGGATCATGAATTGGTCGCAGCCGTCATGAAGATCGCCGGCAACGGCACCGGCGACACCATGTGGAAGGTACCGGGTATGCTGGACTGGGCTACCATGACCCACAATCCCTTCGTGGACATCACCAAGGACACCACCACGCTTTACGCCAGCGATCGCGACGTGTTCCTGTTCCTGGTCGACGACACCCATCCGATCGAGGCTGGACGCCTGCCGAACGGAGAGCCGGATTTGTATTTCCGGGGATTTTATTGCTGGAATTCGGAAGTCGGCAGCAAGACGCTTGGCATCGCATCGTTCTATCTTCGCGCTGTCTGCATGAACCGCAACATTTGGGGCGTCGAAGGTTTCGAGGAAATTAGCATCCGGCATTCGAAATTCGCGGCGCAACGGTTTGCCCATGAGGCGGCACCAGCTTTGACCAGCTTCGCCAACTCCTCGCCGGCGCCGTTCATCGCCGGCATCAAGGCGGCGCGCGAGAAGATTGTCGCCCGCAGCGATGATGATCGCGAAAGCTTCCTGCGCAAGCGCGGCTTCTCCAAAGCCGAAACGGGCAAGGTCATCGAGGCGGTTTTGCACGAGGAGGGTAGGCCACCCGAAAGCATTTTTGATTTCGTGCAAGGGATGACCGCGCACGCCCGTACCAAGTCCCATCAGGACAGCCGCCTCGAGCTTGAAGGAAAGGCGAAGGCATTGCTGGAAAAGGCAGCTTGATCGTTCCGACACTGCGCGGCCGGACATCCGGCCGCGCGGATATCCGCACAATTCGCCGCCGATCCGCGACCTGGGTCGTTGCGGCCGGGCCTGGTAGGCGGCCGCCGCTCGCCGGGCTATGCCCGGCTCGCGATGCGACTGCAGTCAGATTGCGATGCGTGGCTGGTCATCAAACACGAGAAATCGTCAGCGACGCTTTGACGTGGCGTTTTGAACGGATACGACCTCACGCAAGACCTCGTGCGGATCGAAGCCGATCGTTTCGGCCAGATCGATAAATTCGACAACGTCGATTCGTCGGCCTCCGGATTCGATGGCCGCGACCACCGATTGGTATCTGTCCAACGCCTTCGCCAGATCAGCCTGACTGAGGCCGGCTTTCCTACGCTTTTCAACGATCAGTTGGACAAGACGCAAATGTCTTGGCGATCGAAGCGTCTTTTGCATTTTGCCGGTCCTTGACGAAGCCGGCAGATCAATTAAATGGAAAATCGGATAACCAGAAAATCTGATAATCTGGTCAGTTCATCGATCAGCCATGAACGCATCGAGGTGAAAGCTGTGTTCCATGCAGGCATCCAAATCAGGATTTGGCCTCACATCGACGAAGGTGTCGGCGCACGAGATTGCCATGCTTAAACCTCTCCTCGATCCTGATGTCGCCGACGTCGCGCCAGACGCCCCCATCCTGACCGGCTACGATGAGGAGCGGCTGCTCACCTACATCCGCCTTCTCGATGCTGCGGCCGAAGACGCAGACTGGCGCGAGGTCGCCAGGATCGTTCTGCATATCGATCCCGCGAAGGAGCCGGAACGGGCATTCCGGGCATGGGAAACGCATCTTGCTCGCGCTCGGTGGATGACCACCAATGGCTATCGCTACCTCCTGGCCGGCGGCGCACCACACTGAAACCGGTCGGCTCGAGGGGGTTTGCTGATTCAGCACAGCGGTTTGCTGGCTCTCCGACTACTCAAAGGAACTGTTGCCTCGGAAGCTGATTGCGAAGCTCGCGGCGGACCGCGGGCGTCCGAGTGAGGCCCGTTGCCATGTCGCACAGCGATTGGACCGATCCGGCCGGATACGAGCACATGCGCGGCTACGAAGCCGACGCATTTGCCGCCGAGTATCTGATCCGGAACGCTGATTTTCTCGCCGAGTTTGAGCGGCTGGCGTCAGGTCCGCTGGCGAAAGGAGAAATCGCCGGCTCGCCCGACTTCGCCGCTCGTTGGGGCGCGCGATTTCGCGATCCCTGGTGACGAGCCCCTCTCATCAAAACACATTGTCTGGACAGAACAGGCCTCGCCCCGGGTTCTTCGCGCAACGCGGTTGAGGACTGGCGCTTCATCGTCGCTGCCGGCCGTTCGACTTAGCCAACTCAGGACGGCTCGCGGGTGGACCGAAGCCGGGCGAGTTCATGCTCTCTGGCCGTCAGCATCGGTGACGCATCACATCGTCTCTGGCGAACCTGACGGCCTGCGCGGCATCAACGCCATCGTCCTGCCGCTCGATGCGAATTTTGAAATACGGCTCGACGCCGCGCGCGGCTTCTGGCGCGCATTGAATGGTCGACAGGCCGACGTCCGCCACGGTTCCCTACCTCTGCAAAGCAAGTTGAGGCACATCCTCAATCTGCGCGCTGTCGATGGAAGGCGCGCGCGGGTTCCCTACCGACAGCTCGCGGAGGAGCTGCTGGCGCGCGAGCCCATCGCACCGCGTGACTGGCGCGATCATCACCTTCGCCACAAGATACGGGCGATCCTGCGACGGGCCGACCGCCTGATCGCCGGCGGCTATCGCGGCCTTATCGTCTATCCTCAAAGCCGCCGCCGCAACACCGGGTTATGAGGCTGGGCTCTCATCAGCAATAGCCTTCGCCAGGAACCCAAGGAAGCAATCCAACGCCTGGCGATGAAGAGGATTGCGCGGCGTCCACGCCAGAAAATCCTCAACTGACATCCACCCTTTGGACACGGGAGTAGAGCCGAAGCGAATGAACTCCACTCGAAGGTGGAGCGCTTCGCGATCGAAAGCGAGTTGCCATTTTCCGGCTTTATCTTCGGCCAGGCAGAAGCTGACGAGTGGCATGACGTGCCCCCTTTGCCGGTAAGAGGCCACAGCAAGATCCGAGGTCGATCATCAGATCTTGGTATTGATCATTGCTCGCCTGCAGCCCCAAAAACGTATCGGCCGGGCTCACCCAGATGAGGTCTGCGGCAACGTGAGCGCGGACGCCGTGCAGCCGGAGGGCGCAAAAACACCCACTCGCATCTTTGCCCTCCCTCGCTTTTTCTCATTTCGGCCATCGTCCGTTTTGCGCGTCCCGGCAGGCCAGGACGACAGCAGAACCGGATGGAGATCGAGCGATGTCGAAGGGTCCCGCGGACGCGCCCCAAAAATATCTTAGGACCAAGGAGGCCGCGCCTATCCTTGGCCTCTGCGCCAGGACACTGGAAAAACACCGGACCTATGGCACAGGTCCCAAATACCGAAAGATCGGTGGCCGCGTGCTGTACGACATCGATGACCTGCGAGCCTGGATCGATCTCGGCGCGCGCACGTCCACCAGCGACACAAACGCCACCGACATTCCGCCGGCCAAGCCACATGCGGCCCGCGCGCCGGCCTATGCCGGCAAGTCGCGCTGAGACGCCGGTCGAGGATCGGACATGCGCTTACCGCCAGCAGATCAGGAGCCGGTTTCCATATTTCATGCGCGCCCTGGCAAGATGGCGCTGCGCGATGCGCAGGACCTGATGGCCTGGCCATTCTTCTCGCTTGCCAAATCGCGCCGCATCAGACCGATCGATTTCCGCATGGGTGAAATTGCCATCCGTGTCGAGGCGACCATCGACCACGGCATGGCGACCATCTGGGATGCCGACATCCTGATCTGGGCCGCCTCGCAGATTGTCGATGCCCGTGACAAAGGGCTTCGAACCTCACGCATGATGGCGGCAACACCGCACGAGATCCTCACCTTTATTGGACGAGGCACGTCCGCCCGGGAATATCTGCTGCTCAAGGCGGCGCTCGACCGTCTCCAGGCGACCACCGTCGCCACCTCGATTCGCCAGCCCACCGAGAGGCGCATGCACCGCTTCTCGTGGATCAATGAATGGAAGGAACGGGCCGACCATCGCGCTCGACCGCTTGGCATCGAGCTTGTCCTGCCCGACTGGTTCTATGCCGGCATCATGGTCGACGCCTTCATGCTCACCATCGACCATGCCTATTTCGACCTGACCGGCGGCATCGAGCGTTGGCTCTATCGTCTCGTGCGAAAACATGGCGGCAAACAGGCGCATGGCTGGTCGTTCGACCTGCGTCATCTCCACGCAAAGTCCGGCAGCCTGTCTGCCTATAAGCGGTTCGCATTCGAGGTTCGCGGCATCGTTCGCCGGCAATCCTTGCCGGGGTATCGACTCGCGCTGGGTGTGACACAGGCCGGCGAACCTCTGCTCACTTTCAAGGCCTGCCACTCCGACCCCTTCGACCGTTTCGGCAAAGCCAAGGCGGAGGAGGACAAGCTGTGAATCAACTCGTCATTTCAGGAACCCGACGGCACGGGATTTCAGGAACCCGATCCTCGTCATTTCGGGAACCCAAATCGCAATCAACCCACGGAGCCGAAAGGCGAATTCGCGCCTCTAACTTATCTAACTTCGAATCCTTCGGATTCTTTCTAACGGAATGCCCGGTTGCGGAAGACTGTGGACGACCTTCGCGATGCCGGCCGCGGTTCGCCCTCAGAGGGATCAAAAATCACGCGGACGCCGGTGAGCGAGCCGCTCCTTCAACCGCGTCGCATGGCGTCGCGACTGCGCACCACCCGCAGGGGAGGGCCGGATGAGCGAATACACACATCTCGAGTTGCTCTGGCTGAAGAAGCGGATCGAGAACTACATCCGCTTCGGCAAAACCGTCGAGAACAGGATTGTCGACAAAAGCCGCCGCGTCGTCGCTTTCGCGCCTGGCAGTATCTTTGCCTTTGTTAGATGGACCGCCAACGATTTCGGCACCATCGCGTCGCGCATCGACATTCTGCGCGCCGTCGGCTCGGGCAAGCGCTGCTCAACGATCGCCTATGTGCGGCCCGGCGCCGACATCCTGCTGACGACCATTGGTTGGCCAAACGTCGAGAAGGTGCTGCAGATCATCGACGCCGTTGAGGCGCTCGGCGTCGATGCCGTCGAGGTTTCGCCGGAATATTGGCGTCACGTCCACAGTCGCCTGGTCGCGCGCGAACGCCCCAGGCCCTACACACGGCAGCGTCATGAAGCGTGGCTGCTGCGCCGCCGGATCGAGCCATGAGCACGCGCAGCATTGTCGTCGCGGCAACGTTCGCCGGCGTGACGCTTGCCATGGCACCGACCTTGAGCGGCCATGCTCCGTGGTTGATCTGGAACGCGTCGGCGAGCGCTCCGGTCGGGCTCTATCGCGTCGAGCCAGCTTATCGGGTTGGTATCGGCGATCTGGCCGTCGTCATGGCGCCCGAAGCGCTGGCCGGCTTTCTGGACCAGCGCGGCTATCTGCCGCGAAGCGTGCCGCTCTTGAAGCATGTCCTGGCGCTCGGCGGACAAGCTGTTTGCCGCCGTGGGGCGGCCATCATTGCGCACGGCAAGATCTACGGCAACGCGCTTGAGCGCGACAGTCGCGGTCGACCGCTGCCTGCCTGGCAAGGCTGCCATCTGCTGGCCGACGGCGAAGTGTTCCTCATGAACTGGGATGTCGCCGATAGTTTCGACGGCCGTTATTTCGGTCCACTCCCGATCACCAGCATGGTTGGTCGCGCCGTCCCGTTCTGGACCACCGACCACACTTTTCCGGCGCCGGATGCATCCGGCGAACCGGCTCGCGGCGAGCCATGACGGCTCGTTTCTCTCCCCACGAAAGGACAACATATGACTCAGATCGGTACCTTCACCCGCAACGATGACGGCTTCTTCGGCAATATCTGCACGCTCACGATAGACGCCAAGCTCGCCATCCTGCCTGTCGAGAGATCGGATGCGGAACATGCACCGGAACACCGAATCTACTGCGACGGCGTCGAGATCGGCGCGGCGTGGGATCGCACCGGTGAGAAGGCTGGCGCCTATCTCTCGGTGCTCATCGACGATCCGGCGTTCACGCAGCCGATCCGCGCCAATCTCTTTCAGGTCCCCATCGAAAAGGACGTCTGGAACCTGCACTGGAGCCGGCCGTCGAAGCGCGAAGAGCGAGCCTGATTCGATGCAGCGATCGCGCATCATCGATCTTGCCAGGGCAAACCCTTTGATCGATCAGGCGCCGGTCAAACCCTTCGACCCGATCGCCTGTCACGCGGGCGTCGCGCGCAGCGAAGGTCAAGGGCGGCCGAACGCTTCTCGATCTACTGAGGCGCTTGCGCCACAGTCTTGCAGGAGAAGCATGGTCGGTCGGCGAAGCCTTGCCCTTGACGGAAGCGAGCACGGCGGCAGTCTCTCGGCGGGTCGGGATTGTGGTCCACGCGTCACTCTTCGCCTATGCATGACGACGCTCACGGCATGCGCGCTGCTCATGTTTGTCTCTGCTTCCGGCGCGGCAGAAGCACCGTCATCCTCCCTGCTAAAATCCTGCGCCGGGAGAGCTGTCGGTACCAGCGGCAAGTTGTCCGCTTACATCTGTGAAGCCGCGAAACGTTATGATCTCCCCGAGCGCTTGATACGCGCAGTGATGCATGTCGAGAGCGCTGCCGATGTGCGTGCTCTCTCGCCCAAAGGGGCTATGGGCTTGATGCAGATCATGCCCACCACCTGGGAAGAACTGCGCGTCAAACATGGTCTCGGAACCGATCCGTTCAATCCGCGAGACAACATCCTGGCTGGCGCCGCCTATCTGCGCGAGATGCTCGATCGTTTCGGTCCGACGGGATTTCTTGCCGCCTACAACGCCGGACCACAACGCTATCAAGAGCATCTTTCAACCGGTCGTCCGCTGCCTCGTGAAACGATCGACTACGTTGCGAAGCTGATACCGTTGACGAAGGGAGCCATTGAGACATCGCCGCGCTCACAAGGGTTGGCAAGCAGGTCGAGCGCAGGTCGTTTGCAGCTTTTAGACCACGGCGTTGCTGCGGCGGATGGTGCCGCCTCGCGGGGTAACGCAAATGTCCACTCCGTGAGCCAGGCCGTGTTCGCGGAGATCCGTTCAGTCCCAATACCGCCACGGACCGACCCGTCGGTAAGCGATCTCACAGCGCTGGAGCCGGGGCCGGATCCTTCGCGCCAAGGTGCCCCTCCCACGCTGAACCCGGCTGCGAACAACCTCTTCATCCCACGAACTATCGGTCCATGGCGATGACCGCCGATTTGTCGCAAATCGCACTTCGGCCTGTTCTGTCGCGGAATTGGCGCTGGGAGAGCAGGTCGCCAGGGAAGTCGGGGAGGGATGGCAAGATAAAAGGCCGCGATGTGCGGCTCGGTCGGTCGGTTGGTTTGATTGGCTTTTCTCGAGCTTTGCGCACATCGCCAGAAATACCCGCACATCGCGCAAATTGATTTTCTGACACGGTTTCAGCATGGTTCGCACATCGCGGGTGAAGTGTCGTGAGAGGTGACGATGATTTCCGCGTGCGGCCCCGCCGTATCCGCTCGCGCCAAAGCCAAAGGACACGGCCCTTCATCGCCCAAGCGCTTGCCGCCGCGCAGAAAGCTGGGGGGAGGATTTCTCGCGCGGGCAGAATCACGAACGGGCGCGGCTCCTATTTTGGGCGCGGCCGGGTGGCGAGCATTCGTGCCAATCGCTTCATCGCAAGCCGCTCTCGTTCCTGCACGGTCAAGGCGCTCGTGGTCCGTCACAAGCGACACAATGGCCCGCTTGCCCGACACCTCAATTATCTGCGGCGCGAAGGGGTCACCCGCGACGGCGAGAAGGCGCGCATGTTTGGACTGCAAACCGACAATGTCGACGTCAAGGATTTCGCCGACCGCTGCGCGGATGATCGGCATCATTTTCGCTTCATCGTCTCGCCCCAAGACGCCCTCGACATGGCCAATCTCAAGACCTTCACTCGCGATCTGATGGTGCAGGCTGAGAAGGACCTTGGCACCAATCTGGATTGGCTAGCCGCCGATCACTGGAACACCGACAATCCGCATATCCATGTCATCCTGCGCGGCAAAGCCTCAGACGGTCAGGATCTCGTCATCTCTCGCGACTACATAAAAAATGGGATGCGCAGTCGTGCCCAAGATCTGATCACTCAAGAGCTTGGCCCAAGGACCGATCGTGAAATTCGTCGCACATTCCATCAACAAATCGAGGCGGAACGCTGGACGGAACTCGACCGCCAGCTTGTTCGTGAGGTCGACAGGTATGGCATCGTCGACTCCGCGCCTATCGGGGGCCGGAAGCCTGATGAGTATCTCGCGATGAAAGTCGGCCGCTTGCGGAAGTTGGAAAGCCTCGGCCTCGCGCACCCGATCGGTGCGGGCCAGTGGACATTGGTCGGCGAAGCCGAAGCCACCCTGCGAGCGCTTGGCGAGCGCAACGACATCATCAAGCGGATGCATCGCACGCTGGCCGAGCATGGGCTCGACAGAGGCGCTGCCGAGCAAGTTTTTGCGGGCGAGGCGAGCGACGCGCCGATCATCGGAAAGCTCATGGAACGAGGCCTTGATGACGAGTTGCGCGCGTCTGCGTATGCAATTGTCGACGGCATCGATGGCCGCACCCATTACATCCGCTTTCAAAATCTGGATGCCACGGGTGACTCTGCACCAGGTTCGATCGTCGAGCTTCGGCGCTACGAAGACGGGAAGGGCCGGAGCCGCGTCGCCCTTGCTGTCCGTTCGGATCTTTCGATCGAAGAACAGGTCACCGCTGACGGCGCGACGTGGCTCGATCGGCAACTGGTGGCGCATGGGACAACCAGATTAGGCGAGGGCGGATTTGCGCAGCAGGTTAAGCAGGCACTGGAGAACCGCACCCAATACCTTGTCGAGCAAGGCTTCGCCCGCCGTGAGGCTGAGCGTGTCATATTCGCGCGCAACCTGATTGCAGCGCTTCGCGGTCGCGAGGTTGATGGACTCGGCGCGCAGCTAGCCGCCGCGACAGGTCTGCTGTTCACGAAGGCTGCTGATGGTGACCAAATTGCTGGGATCTACCGGCGGCGCTTCTCTCTTGCCGCAGGGCGCTTCGCGATGATCGATGATGGGCTCGGCTTCAAGCTTGTGCCTTGGTCACCCGGACTGGAGAATCACTTGGGCAGTCATCTCACTGGCGTCATACGCGCCGGGGGTGGTGTGGATTGGACACTAGGCAGGAAACGAGGGCTCGGTCTATGAGGCTGCTTGGACGGGCACGCGACACGGTTCGGTCGAGTCCCTTTTCGTATGAGAAGTCCCGTTCCTGCGCAGTTGGCGTTGCGTCTGACTTCTCCCGACACGACGACGGCTGCCATATTCCAGTCGATTCCCTGTCGATCACGCTGGGAGGGAATGTAACCACCATGTCACCGTCTTCGTCAGAGAGGTCATGCGCGCGCTTGCAGAGTTGGCCTGGCGGCAACACCCGGCGATCTGGATCTCTCAAACAGACGCCGACCTTGTTCAAACAGATGGCATCCAGCGTTGACACCCTCCGCGCGTTGCTCTTGGCAGCCGCGCTGACGCTCGCCGGCCCGATGCCTGAATCGGCTGCCGGGCGGCATCTCGAAAGGACAAGACCGTGAGCAAGATTGCCATTGTCGCCATGACCATTATCGGCTGCGACTGCGACGTCAACCTATGCGAATATATCGGCGAGACGCCGCCCAAATGGTCGACCATCGCCGAGTGCCAAACCGCCATGAAGAGCCAGATCCTGCAAGAGCACAATTTCGACTACCCGGTCGTCTCCGGCATCTGCCACACTAAAGACTGGTCGCCCGCTTCGAAACTGGCGGCGACCGGCTCCCGCCCAGAACTGAAGCCTGCGAGCCCAACCATTCAGCCCGAAAGAGCGCTGCCGCCGGAACTCAGACATCGGACGAGCGTCCCCATCGGATCGCCGACGACGGCCCTGGAAGCCGCCGCTGCCCGGCCCGTCGCCTATGAACAAGTAGTCGATGGCGGAACCGGCGTTCTTTATCGCACGAAAAACGGATATGCCGTGGTCAAGACCAATCTTGGCCGCGCCGTCTCGGCGATCGCCGAGACCGCAAAACGCTCAGCGAACTGGCTGGCCGGCCTGATACCGACGGGTCTATAGGCCGGCCTCTACATCTTCACTGAACCAGGATCCCTGCTCGACATCAGCACTGTTGTCTTGCCGCTCGATGGCAATTTCGACACCAGGCTCGACGCCGCGCCGGCTGTGCCGGGCGCTGAATGGCCAGCGGCCTTTCCCGCGTACGTCCAGCGCGTTTTTGCATCGAGTTCGGAGATTCCCGACTATTTGGAAAAGTCCCCTCGTACGATGCCGTGCCGCTGCAGCTTGTCGTAAAAGGTCTTGCGCGGAATGCCCAGCGCCTCGACCGTGCGCCTGACATCGCCGCCGTTGCGGCCGAGCGTCTCGCGAATGATGTCGGCCTCATAGCGCTCCAGGCGCTCGGGCAAGGGTATGGCGGTGTTCGGATTGATCGGCCGAAGAGAAGAGCTCCCACCGATCTCCTCCAACCCGAGCACGAAGCGCTCGGCAAAATGAGCGAGTTCGCGAACGTTGCCGGGCCAATCGTGTTCCCGGAGATGGCTCTGGACGGCGACTGGCAAGGCGGGTACCGGGCGATGAAAGCGGGTTGCGGCACGCTCTGCGAAGTAGCCGAACAGAAGAGCAATATCATCGCGGCGCTCGCGCAGCGGTGGAATGGAAACTGTGACCACGTTGAGCCGGTAATAGAGGTCCTCCCGGAAATCGCCCCGCTGGCGTGGGTCGCCGAGATCGATCTTGGCTGCGGCGACGACGCGCAGATCCACTGGCCTCAGGTCATTGGTGCCGAGCGGCATGACCTCGCGCATTTCCAACACGCGCAACATCCGCACCTGTGTCGAGGCCGGCATGCTTTCGATCTCATCGAGGAACAGCGTGCCGCCGCTTGAATGCTCGACGCGGCCGATCCGCTTCTTTTGCGCGCCGGTGAAAGCGCCAGCCTCATGGCCGAACAACTCGCTTTCGATCACCGACTCCGGAAGCGTGCCGCAATTGAGCGCGACAAAATTGCCCTTGGCGCGGCGGCTCCAGCGGTGCAGCAGGCCGGCCACCACCTCCTTGCCGGAGCCGGTCTCGCCGGTCACCAGCACGTCGACGTCGGTGTCTGCAATTTGTCGTAAGGTGCGGCGCAGCCTTTCCATCGCCGGCGTCTGGCCGATGAGCGGCAGGCTGTCCTGGGCCAGTTCGCCCGCCTCGCGCAAGGCCCGGTTCTCCATGGTCAGGCGGCGTTTCTCCGCTGCCCGCTGGACACTCTGTGCCAGTCCGTCAGCGGCGAACGGCTTTGTGATGAAGTCGTAGGCGCCGTCCTTGATCGCCTTGACCGCCATTGCGACGTCCCCATGGCCGGTGATGAGGATGACCGGGATGTCCGGATCGAGCAGTAGGATGCGGTCGAAAAGCTGCAGTCCATCGATATCGGGCATGCGGATGTCGGATACCACCACACCGGCAAAATCGGAATCGATGGCGGCCAGGGCCCTCGACGCCATCGAAAAGGCCGATACCGAAAATCCGGCAAGCTCAAGCGTCTGGGCGGTGGCTTTCAGGAGGTCACGGTCGTCATCGATCAGGATGACCGGTGCTGCGCTCTGTTGCGTCATGCTGGACTACGCTGCCTTCAAGAGATGGATGGTGAAGCATGTGCCGCTGTCGCCGCTCGCCACCTCAATGCGGCCGCCATAGTCGTTGACGATGTCCTTCGAGATCACCAAGCCGAGGCCCAGGCCGGTTTCCTTCGAAGTGTTGAACGGCGTGAATAGCGACTTTAGGATGGCCGGCGGAATGCCGGGCCCGTTGTCTAATACGCTGAGCGCCACGCCATCAGCCGTTTCCTCGACCGAAACCTCCACCTTGGCGTGGTCGCAGCCGTCAAGCGCTTCCAGCGCATTCTGGACGAGATTAATCAGCACCTGTTCGAGCCGGACCCGGTTTCCCATGACCTTGAAGTGAGCTGGCGAGGGCTCGATGACAAGCGCTTCGAGCCGACCGGCGAAACGGCTTCGCAGCAGGACCACTGCACTCTCAATGATGCTGCGCAATTCCACCGGCGCAGCGGCGGTGCGGCCCTTGCGGGCGAAAGCCTTCAATTCCTCGGTGATCGAGCCGATGCGCTCCGTCAGCGCGGCTATGGCGCCCAGGTTCTCCTCTGCCGGAGCGGTCTGGTTGCGCTTCAGAAAGGTGCGGGCATTGTCAGCATAAGCCCGAATGGTGGCGACCGGCTGGTTGATCTCATGCGCCACGCCGGCCGCAACCTGGCCAAGAATGGCCAGTCGATTTGCCTGAGCCAGTTCCTGCTGAACCACCTGGAGTCTGGCTTCAGTGCTGCGGTGACCGACAATCTCGGACTGCAGCCGATCGCGGGCGCGGCTTAGATCCTCGGTCCGCGCGGCGACGCGGCGTTCGAGCTCGGAGCGCGCCGCCTGTTCGGTGGCGGTCCGCATCTGGGCCGATTGCCGGCGCCAAAGCAGATACGCAGCCAAGCTCAACAGCGGAAGCACGAGGCTAAGTGTGAGAAGCCGCATGCCGCGGACAGCGGCAGCGAGCGGCGCTTCCGCAGGCACGAGGTAGTCGAGCCGCCAGGGTGTGGTGGGGACCGGCGTCGAGAGGCGCAGATATTCCGCCTCGCTGCCACCCGGCGTGACGGCATGGACAATCCACACATCCTGGCTCAACGCCTCCGGGCGTGTGATCGGTAAGGGTACAAGCGGCGCATGGCCGACCTGCTGGCTGTGGCGGATCGCGACAAGGTCGGGCCCGGCAAGGTCTCCTGTCGTCATGAAGCGCCACGACGGAATGCTGGTGACCAGCACGATACCATGTTCGTCGCTGACATAGGTCGGCCGATTCGCCTCGCGCCAATTCGCCTCGAGCTGGTCGAATTCCATCTTGACGACGACGACGCCAAGCGGTGCTGTGGCGCTGCCGACGCGTCGGGAAATGTAAAGGCCCGCACGCTTGCTGACATTGCCGAGCGCGAAATATTCGGCTGTTCCGCTCTGCATCGCCCTAGAGAAGTAGGCGCGAAAGCCGTAGTCGCTGCCGACGAAGCTGTTCGGCACGCGCCAATTGCTGGACGCGACCGCCACACCATTGGCGCCGGTGACGTAGAGCACCGACGCCTTGGTGCCGGAGACCAGCCCCTCGAGCTTGCGGTTCAGTGCGTCGATCGCGGCGGCGCCTCGCTGGGAAAGCGCGTCGTGCACCTGCTGGTCCTCCGAGAGCAGCAGCGGCAGCGCGCGTGGGTTTTCAAGAACAGCGCTCAGCAGCGCTACTTTCAGGTTGGCATCTGTGCGTCCTTGCGCCGCCAGCGCCTTGAGCTCAACGCCGCGAGCATAAAGGCCAGCGCCATAGAGCGCCGCCGCTATAATTGCGAACCCGACCGCTGCGAACCCAAACCAGGCTCGGCCCGCACGCCTGCCGACTTGCTCGGGCGTCGAATAGATATCGGCGGGGCGCTGCAGCATCGCCCATTTGTGCATAATTTCGCACAACGGGCAATCCGATTTGTGCGGCCGGCCGCACCTTTTGCCCGCCGGCAAGCATCGGGAATTGAAGATCATGCCGCGAGATCAGAGACTTACCGGTAACAGGCTGCGTCTGGCACGCCAGTTGCGAAGTCCGATTCAGCAGCCGCGAGGCTGTTGAGCTCAAGGTCCCGGGAGGTCGGGCTTCCCGATCGGGGCGCAACGGAGGATATCATGCAGACAGCAATCGCTGCCGCCGAGCCGCGCGGCAAGGTTCCCCTCTATCGGCATCTCTACGTACAGGTCCTGGTGGCGATCGCCGCCGGCATTGTTCTCGGCCATTCCTATCCCGAGACCGGTGCCGCGATGAAGCCGTTCGGCGACGCCTTTATCAAGCTGGTGAAGATGATCATAGCGCCGGTGATCTTCCTGACGGTGGCGACCGGCATTGCCGGCGTTTCCGACCTGCAGAAAGTCGGCCGCGTCGCAGGCAAAGCGATGATCTATTTCCTGGTGTTCTCGACCCTGGCGCTGGTTGTCGGCCTCATCGTCTCCAATGTTGTCCGGCCCGGCGCCGGCATGCATATCAACCCGGCCACGCTCGACGCGTCGAAGGTGATAACCTTTACCGAAAAGGCGCATGACACCAGCATCGTCGGCTTCCTGATGAACATCATCCCCGACACGATCACCGGCGCCTTCGTCCAAGGCGACGTATTGCAGGTGCTGTTCTTTTCGGTGCTGTTCGGCATTGCGATGGGGCTCGTCGGCGACCGCGGCCGTCCGGTCCTCGACTTCCTGCAGGCGCTGACCGCGCCAATCTTCCGCCTTGTCGGCATACTGATGAAGGCCGCGCCGGTCGGCGCCTTCGGTGCCATGGCCTTCACCATCGGCAAATACGGCATCGGCTCGATGGCCAATCTCGCCATGCTGATCGGCACCTTCTACGCGACCTCACTGCTGTTCGTACTGCTGGTGCTTGGCACGGTCGCCCGCTACAACGGCTTCTCGATCCTGGCGCTGATCCGCTACATCAAGGAAGAGTTGCTGCTGGTTCTCGGCACCTCGTCGTCGGAGGCGGCGCTGCCCGGCCTCATGGTCAAGATGGAGCGTGCCGGCTGCCAGCGCTCGGTGGTCGGCCTGGTCATTCCGACCGGCTATTCCTTCAACCTGGACGGCACAAACATCTACATGACGCTGGCGGCCTTGTTCATCGCGCAGGCGACCGACACGCCGCTCACTCTCGGCGACCAGATTCTTTTGCTGCTCGTCGCCATGCTGAGCTCCAAGGGTGCCGCTGGCATCACTGGCGCTGGCTTCATCACCCTGGCGGCGACGCTGTCGGTCGTACCCTCCGTACCGGTTGCCGGCATGGCGCTGATCCTCGGCGTCGACCGCTTCATGTCAGAGTGCAGGGCGCTCACCAATCTCGTCGGCAATGCGGTCGCGACGATTGTCGTAGCGCGCTGGGAAAAGGAACTCGATGTGACGAAGCTCGCCGCGGCCATGGCTGGTCAATTGCCAGACGAGGCAGACCTGTCGCTGCCGCAGGCGCAGGATATCTCTATCACGCCGGATGATCGACCACGGTTCTGGGGCAACGATATGTACGAGGGCAAACCTCATTGAGATCGTTCAGCTCGGGCCGATATGCCGGCCGGACTTGTCGGGTACTCACGCCATTCCAAAGCCGGGCGTCGGAACAACTGCCGTCAGCCCTCGGTTACCTTTGCACCTCATGGTCCGAAGGGGAGGTGTGACGTCGAGGAATGATGCTCAGTGTGCGCAATCAGCGAAGTATGCAATCTCCAGCGTCCGGCGCATGGAGGCAAGCACAATCTCCTCGATGGGAGCTCGGGTGATTATAGAGTCACCCGGCAGAACTCTCCTTAAGCCTGTTGAGGACGAATCGCTTGCCTTCGACCACGCTGTCGTGAAGCGATCTCGCATTGGCCAAATGCGCGGCGATGGCGCTGGCCAGCATGCACCCTGTCCCGCGCATCGTTCCGGTACCACGCGGTGCCTCGAAGCGAATGGATTTCTGGTTGGAGCTCAGCAGAATATCCGTCGATTGCGGCCCCGTCGCGTGGCCGCCTTTGAGCAACAGCGCCTGCGGCCCGAACGCAAGCAATCTTTTCCCTTGCCGCAGGATATCATCGTCATTCCCTGCCAACTCCGAATCGACCAAGGTCGCCAGTTCGACGAGATTTGGTGTGACGAGATGGCAAAGCGGCATCAGGTTACGCTTCATGACGCCGATCGCATTCGCTTCCAGGAGCGCCTTGCCCGAAGAGGAAGCCAGCACTGGGTCGAGCACGGCCGGTATTCGTGGAAATTCGCTGAGCACGGCCGCAACCGCTACAATGACCCTCCCGGTTGAGAGCATGCCGATCTTGATGGCCGACACCCTGTTGGCCCGCAGTGCTGCGCGCATCTGGTCGGCGACCAGACCAGGTTGCAGATGATGGATCGCCATGACGGCATCGTGTGTCTGCACCGTCACCGCTGTAACCGCCAGGCAGGTGCGCACGCCGGCGGCAGAGATCGTCTCGATATCGCGTGCAACGCCCGCACCGCCGCTTGAGTCCGATCCGCCAACGACGAGCACATGCGGCTCTTGCCTTAGCGCCATCGGTTTGTCTTCTCGATCCATTCTTGCGTGCGCACTTCAGGATCGGCATTGACCGCAATGTCCGTGACCACTGCCGCGCAGTCTGCGCCAGCCTCGAAAACACCGTCGAGCCGGTCAGGGTTGAGGCCGCCAATGGCAACCAATGGTATCGGTGCTATCAAGCGCTTCCACGCGCTGACCTGCGCGAGCCCTTGCGGTGCCCATTTCATTTTCTTGAGGCTAGTCGCATAAATAGGGCCCAGCGCCACATAGTCCGGCTCGGCCGCGAGCGCCGTATCCAGTTCGCTGTGATCGTGGGTCGAAAGCCCGAGCTTCAATCCGGCATACTTGATCGCCAACAGGTCTGCCGCTGCCAAATCCTCTTGGCCGAGATGGACGAAGTCGCAGCCTTCCTCGATCGCCAGGCGCCAATAGTCATTGATGATGAGCTGACAACGGTGTTGCGCGCACAAGGCCTTTGCCTTGCGAATTTCCGTCCGCAGCCGGTCCTCGTCCATGTCCTTGATGCGGAGCTGCACCAGCCTGACACCGAGCGGCACCAGCCGTTCGAGCCAGGTGGCGCTGTCGACGATCAGGTAGAAGGGATCGAGCTTCATGAAAACACCGCCCGGCCGAATGTCGGGGTCGATGGCACCGCGACATCGCGCGGTTCGAGCATTCCCGAGCAGAACGCTTCCCGGCCGGCATCGACCGCCTTGCCGAACGCTCGCGCCATGCCGACGGGATCGGCGGCCTTGGCAACCGCCGTGTTCAGGAGCACGGCGTCAAAGCCTAGCTCCATCACGGTTGCCGCGTGCGACGGACGTCCAAGGCCGGCATCGACAATCAACGGAACATCGGGGAAATGACCGCGCATCGAGCGCAGCGCCGTGATGTTGACCGGTCCAAGCGCGGAACCAATTGGGGCGCACCAGGGCATCAAGACCTTGCAGCCAGCCTCCAGCAGCCGCTCGGCGACGACCAGATCGTCGGTGGTGTAGGGGAATACCGAAAAGCCGTCCTCGCACAAGATGCGAGCAGCCTCGACAAGGCCGAACACGTCCGGTTGTAGTGTGTCGTGGTCGCCGATCACTTCGAGCTTGATCCAACTCGTCCCGAACACTTCGCGCGCCATCTTCGCAGTCGTGACCGCTTCCTTGACGGAGTGGCAGCCGGCGGTGTTGGGCAGGATCCTTGTCCCGAGCGATCCAATCAGCGACCAGAATTTCTCGCCGGCCCTGCCGCCTGCCATCTCACGGCGCAAGGAGACGGTCACCACCGACGTGCCCGACGCCCTGACCGCATCGGCAAGGATGGCAGGCGAAGGATATTGAGCCGTGCCGAGAAGCAGCCGCGAGGCAAGCGTCCTGCCGAGAAGCTCGAACATGCTAGCCTCCTTGCATGGGCGAGAGGATCTCGATCCGGTCGCCATCGCTCAACTGGAACTCCGCCCGGTTGGGCTTGTGCACGAGGTCGCTGTTGACGGCCGTCGCCAGCCAGTCGCCTTCATAGTCGAGCGTGGCAAGCAATTCGGCCAGCGTGGCGACGGTAACCTCATGCGCTTTGCCGTTGACGATGAGTTTCATGGGCAAGCTCCTCGGGTTTGTCGTGACTGAAGACAATTTCGGCCGCCAGGCGCGCCATGGCCGGCGCAAGCAGAAAACCATGGCGATAAAGCCCGTTGACCACGACGGTGCCTCCATGGGCCTCGACACGCGGCAGGTTGTCTGGAAAGGCTGGGCGAACACTGGCGCCTGTCTCAATGATGCCAGCTTCGCCGAATGCTGGATGGAGCGCGCAGGCGGCGCTCAGAAGCTCTATCATCGAACGCGCCGTGACCGGTCCAGTGGACTGGCTCTCGATCATCGTCGCGCCAACCATGAAACGATGGCCGGTGCGCGGCACCACGTAGAGCGGAAAGCGCGGATGAAGCAGCCGGACCGGGCGTGACAGCGAGACGTCGGGCGTGTGCAGGATCAGCATTTCGCCCCGAACGCCACGCAACTGATCGTCAAGCGCCGCCATGCCCGTGCAGTCGATCCGGCGATCGAAACCGGAAACCTGCCGGGCATCGACGCCAAAGCGGAATTCGACGCCAATCGCCGCCAGCCTGTCGTGAAGTGCGGCCATCGCCTGGCGCGGATCCAAATGCGCCTCGTCGGGGAAAAGCAGTCCGCGGCGGAACCGACCGGCGAGGTCGGGCTCCAGCAGCGCGATTTCGTCTTCATCGACACGCCGATGACCGCCCGCGCGACTGGCGAACCGCTCGAGTTCGCCTGCGTCGCGCGGTGCCGCAACGACCAGCGTTCCAGCTCGCGTCACCTGTCCGGGCGTTGCCGCCTCCCACCAGTCGGCGGCATCGCGTCCAAGATCCAGCACCGGCTGTTCGGCGCTTTCACGCTCGCACCATGGCGCCAGCATGCCGCCGGCGAACCACGACGCGTTGCCGCCAAGGGATGGCCCTATCTCCACAACTGTCACCGCCGCACCTCGGCTGGCAAGCTCGAAGGCGGCGGTGAGGCCGGCGACGCCGGCCCCTTTGATAAGCACCCTCATGATGGCGCATGCACCTGTGGCATCAGCGGCGCGCCGCTCTCGTCGGTTGGCACGTAGAGATCGCCGCCTTCGCGATATTTCGCCGCCATCGCCGCCATGCCTTCCTTCTGCGCCTCGGCTCGGATGTCATGGGAGATGCGCATCGAGCAGAATTTCGGCCCGCACATCGAGCAGAAATGCGCCACCTTGTGTGCCTCCTTGGGCAAGGTCTGGTCGTGGAAGGAACGCGCGGTTTCGGGATCGAGCGACAGGTTGAACTGGTCTTCCCAGCGGAACTCGAAGCGCGCGCGGGAAAGGGCATCATCCCTGATTTTCGCCGCCGGATGCCCCTTCGCCAAGTCGGCCGCATGCGCGGCTATCTTGTAGGTGATCACGCCAATCTTGACATCGTTGCGATCGGGAAGGCCGAGATGCTCCTTCGGCGTGACGTAGCAGAGCATGGCGGTGCCGAACCAACCGATCATCGCGGCGCCGATGCCTGAGGTGATGTGGTCGTAGCCCGGCGCGATGTCGGTCGTCAGCGGTCCAAGCGTATAGAATGGCGCCTCGCCGCAGACGGCGAGTTGCTTATCCATATTCTGCTTGATCTTGTGCATCGGCACGTGGCCGGGGCCCTCGATCATCACCTGGCAGTCCTTGGCCCAGGCGATCTTCGTCAGTTCGCCGAGCGTTTCCAGCTCCGCGAATTGCGCCGCGTCATTGGCATCGGCGATCGAGCCGGGACGAAGGCCGTCGCCGAGCGAAAAGGACACATCATAGGCGCGGCAGATGTCGCAGATTTCGGCGAAATGCTCGTAAAGGAAGCTCTCCCGGTGATGGTGCAGGCACCATTTGGCCATGATCGACCCGCCACGCGAGACGATACCCGTGACCCGGTCGACCGTCAGCGGGATGTAGTGCAGCCGCACGCCTGCGTGGATGGTGAAATAGTCGACGCCCTGTTCGGCCTGTTCGATCAGCGTGTCGCGATAGACCTCCCAGGTCAGATCCTCGGCAATGCCGTTGACCTTTTCGAGCGCCTGATAGAGAGGCACCGTGCCGATCGGCACCGGCGCATTGCGCACGATCCATTCGCGGATGTTGTGGATGTTGCGGCCCGTAGACAGGTCCATCACCGTGTCGGCGCCCCAGCGGATCGCCCAGACCATCTTTTCGACCTCTTCGGCCATCGATGAAGTGACCGCCGAATTGCCGATATTGGCGTTGATCTTGACCAGGAAATTGCGGCCGATGATCATCGGCTCGCTCTCGGGATGATTGATGTTGGCAGGGATGATTGCACGTCCGCGTGCCACTTCCTCGCGCACGAATTCCGCCGTGACGAAGTCCGGAATCGCGGCACCGAAGGCTTCGCCGTCGCGCTCAAGCTTGCCGCGCAGCATCTCGCGGCCAAGGTTCTCGCGGCCAAGATTCTCGCGGCCAAGATTCTCGCGGATGGCGACGAACTCCATTTCGGGCGTGATGATGCCGGCGCGCGCATAGGCAAGCTGGGTCACCGCCTTGCCTGCCTTGGCCCTGAGCGGCCGGTTGCGAATGGGAAATTCCGGCGTCAGGCGCTCGCCGGTGGCGAACCCATTGTCCTCCGGCTGCACATGGCGGCCGTCATAGGCTTCGACATCGCCGCGCGCCGTGACCCATTCGTGGCGAAGCCGTGCAAGGCCGTTTTCAATGCTGGTTTCGACAGTCGGGTCGGTATAGGGGCCGGACGGATCATAGACGGTGACCGGCGGCTCGCCGGCTGTCGGATGGACGGCGATTTCGCGCATCGGCACCCTGATCTGCGGATGGAGGATGCCGGGCGTGTGGATTTTCCGTGAGGCGGGCAGGGGTCCCGTCGAAACGGCGGGGGTAAGGGCATTCATCTTGAGGCTCCTTTGCTCATCTGCATTGGAGACCCAGTTCTGTGCCGGAAGGATGAAAAGACGCTTCTGTCGACCTGCTCGAAACAGGTCTTCGGGCATAAACTCCCGCAAAGCGCTTGCACCGTCCCTACGCCAGTATGAACTGGATCAGGTTCAACGGGTCACTGCGCCGCGAAAGCCAGCAGTATCTCAGCCCCTTGCCGGGACTCCCCTGGTGAATGGGTCAATTGGACCGAGCCGGTGGCCTTTTGTCAAGCGCATTCGGTCCGGGGCGGTAGGTCGAGTCAGAAGGAAGGCTTGCATAAACAGGACGCGGACCGGCTCGGTCCGCGCTCGATTCTGTCGTAGCGGGGGGCCGATTAAATTCTGGATGCTCATGGTCCATGACAAACCGACCGAAATGCTACATCTGAAACCATGAAGATATTGACTTTCATAAATTGCACGTTGATAGTTGTATCTCGATAACCTCTAGGAACTCGTTAGTTAATGCAAATATTCCTTCGGTATAGCAGATCAATCGACTTCAGTTTAAATGACGTAATGTTGTTTTATTCATAGTTTAAATCTTACAAATTGCTAATTTGCTGGTTGATGGGATAATGGGCTGGTGACATGCCAGCCGACTTCAACATGGCAGTCGATTAGCAATTTCCAGACGCCTCGGCCGATAGCGGCAGTGCAGCGGGCTCCTCCCTCTCCTTGTCGCACCGCCCAATCGGCCGAGGCTGCCCGTCGCAAGGACGCGCGCCTCGGAAATGCAGAATTGCGTTGGCCGTAGAGCACAGCACCCGTGGGAAGCATACGAATGGCTGTCGTGGATTCTGCCAACAGTTGTGACGTTGAGGAACTGGCGGGACATCCCGGCTCGTCTCAAAGTACTGAGTTGTTGATGCTTGGCGCACTCGGTGTGGTCTATGGCGATATCGGCACCAGCCCGATCTATGCGCTCCGCGAAGCGCTGCATGCCTCGTCGGGCGGCAACGTCGCTGATCGCACAGATATTCTCGGCGTCCTGTCACTGATCATCTGGTCGCTCACGATCACGGTGACAGTAAAATACATCATGTTCGTGCTGCGCGCCGACAATCGCGGCGAGGGCGGCGTGCTGTCGCTGATGGCGCTGGCGCGGGGCAGTTTTCCGAAGCGCTCGGCACTGATGCTCGGCATTGGCATCGTCGGCGCGTCGCTGTTTTTCGGCGACGCGGTCATCACGCCGGCGATTTCCGTGCTTTCGGCGGTGGAGGGCATGAATGTCGTTACGCCCGCCTTCCAGCCTTATGTCGTGCCGTTGACACTGGTCGTTCTCGCCATACTGTTTGCAATACAACGCTTCGGCACCGGCGGTGTCGGGCTGGTGTTCGGGCCGGTCACCGCGGTGTGGTTCCTGGCTATCGGCCTGTCCGGCCTCAACCACATCATCGCCGATCCGGAAATCCTGTGGGCGATCAGCCCGTACTATATCGTCGCTTTCCTGATCCATTCGCCAGACGTCGCCTCCATCACCATTGGCGCAGTCTTCCTTGCCGTCACCGGCGGCGAAGCGCTCTATGCCGACCTCGGCCATTTCGGCCGCAAGCCCATGGTGCTTGCCTGGCTCTCGATCGTGTTCCCCTGTCTGTTGTTGAATTATGCCGGGCAGGGCGCCTTCATCCTGGCGAATGGTGGCGTGGTCGGCCATCCGTTCTTCGAGATGAACGGTGGCTGGACGCTGATCCCGATGGTGGTGCTGGCCACCGCAGCGACCGTCATCGCCAGCCAGGCGGTCATTTCAGGGGCTTTTTCGCTGACACGCCAGGCGGTGCAGCTCAACATGCTGCCACGGCTGCAAATACTGCACACATCGGAGAAACAACCCGGCCAGATCTACATGCCGCGTGTCAACCTGCTGCTGGCGTTGGCGGTGGTGATTCTGGTGGTCGGCTTCGGCGAATCGAGCAAGCTCGCCTCCGCCTATGGTATCTCGGTCACCGGCAACATGCTGGTGACCACGGTGCTGCTCTATGTCGTCATGACCCGGATCTGGAAGTGGAAGCTGTCGGTGGCGGTCCCGCTGACGGTGCTGTTCGCCTTGATCGACATCGTCTTCTTCGCCTCCAACATCGTCAAGGTGTTCGAAGGCGGCTGGGCGTCGCTGGTCGTGGCCTTCACCATCGTGCTGGGCATGTGGACCTGGGTGCGCGGCAGCCGCTATCTCTTCGACAAGACGCGCCGCAACGAGATCCCGCTCGATGTCCTCGCCGGCAACCTGTTGAAGAAGAAGCCGCAGCTGGTATCCGGCACCGCGGTGTTCCTGACCAGCGATCCGCTCAGCGCGCCGACCGCCTTGATGCACAGCCTCAAGCACTACAAGGTGCTGCACGAGCAGAACGTCATCCTTTCCGTGGTGACCGCGCCGCAGCCGGTGGTGCCCGACAGCGAGCGCGTCAAGATGGAGACGGTCAACGAGCTGTTCATGCGGGTGACGTTGACCTTCGGCTACATGGAACAGCCCAACATCCCGCGCGCGCTGGCGATCTGCCGCAAGCAGGGCTGGAAGTTCGACATCATGACGACGTCCTTCTTCCTGTCGCGGCGCTCGCTCAAGGCCTCGCCCAATTCCGGCATGCCGGTGTGGCAGGACCGGCTGTTCATCGGCCTGGCGCGCTCGGCGGCCGATGCGACGGAATATTTCCAGATCCCGACCGGCCGCGTCGTTGAAATCGGCACGCAGGTGGTTGTCTAGCTCTCCCCACGTCGGTCCGGTACACGTCCTGGCCAGGGCACGGGGCAACTCATAAGCCGAGTTCGTCTCGCCCCGAGCGCCGATTCAAGGCGTGCCCGCCCGAGGCCGCATCGATGTAAGACCGACATAACCGCGACCTCCAGAGTCGGACCAAGCGCGCTCGGCGGCTCCAGGTCGTAAAGCTTCCGCAGGTTGAGCCCCGTTACCGCATAGCTCTTCGAGCCTGATTGCCATAGCGGCGATGATGGGCTGCTTCTCATCAAGATACCTGTCTGCCGAGAGTTCCCGAGCAGGCTGGCGATTTTCGCTCTGGATTGCCCGGCGGGATGAGGCTTCCGCAAAGGAATTCGCCGAGGTGCATCGCGGGTAGGCTGCGCTTGATCGCGCTGAACAGTGGCGGGGCTCCCAGTCGTCGTCCCCCATCTCCTTCGAACATCACGGGCCAGAGGCCGAAGCGCGAACCGAATAGCGAGCTTTCTCGCGACCCGTCAGGTTTTGGAAATCTAGTCTTGGCACACATCCATGTCCTTCGGGCGCTCGGTCTCATCAAAATTTAGATGAGCGCACGCGCCTGTGGTCTCGCGCGCTCAAACCCGCGCACGACCGGTTACGAAAAAAGCCCTACAGGTTTTGTTGCGAAAGAACGTGATCATGAATTTTGTAAAGGCGACACCTGGCGCAAGCCGGTGGAAATGCAAGGCGGCGGCATGCACTGCCGGGCTCGTGTTCCACGCTTTGAACAGAAGGGTACGCTTTCCCCGGTGGGCAGTGGGCCGCTTACCAGGTGAGTGACTTTCCTCGCTGGGTGAATGCGCTGCATCGCGCTGGAACCAACCGCCAAAGCAACCTGATTAGCGGGCGCACTGACCGAATGCGCGCCGCGGGACTGATCCCACTCTCGGCAGCAACCTCAAGATAGGCAAGGTGCAGTGAGATGACCGCGCTACTGACCACGATCGCGCTTCTTCTGGCCGGTCACGCGCTGGCTGACTATCCGCTTCAGGGCGATTTCCTTGCCAGGGCCAAAAACCGCGCCAATCCGATTCCGGGCGTGCCCTGGTATCATGGCCTTCTCCCTCATGCGGCAATCCACGGCGCGGTCGTCGGGCTGATAACCGGCAGTCTCGCGCTCGGTATCGCTGAATTCGTCGTTCACGGCCTCATCGACGATGCGAAGTGCATGGGGCGGATTTCTTACAATATGGACCAATCTCTGCACATCTCCTGCAAACTCTGCTGGGTGGTTATTTTGATGCTCTGGGGAACGTTCTCATGACCGTTCTACTCGCATTCCTATTGTCCAACCCCACCATCCTCGCGGTGGGCGCCGGCATGATAGGCGCCGCCGGTGCGTGGATGCATGGACGCCTCACCGGGGCCAAGGCTGAACGGCTCAATCAAATCGCGACGGGCGCCAAGACCACAACCGAAGAGCGAGCAGATCGGTGATGCCGTGGCCGGCCGCGGACGCGGGACGCCTGCGGCCCGTCCATGGCGCGAACCCGACGGCTCAATGAGCGAATCGACCGGATATTCGAGGACCAAAAGCTGCCGCTCAACCGCGTGGCGTTGTCCAGGCGCCCTGGACAACTTTCTGGATGGCGATGGCCAGCGCCTTTTTCGGCCATGCGGCGCGGTTCGAAGGAGAAGGCTTTGGGATAAGCAACTTGACCATGCCGTACAAGCCAAATCGCGTTTCAACCGATTCAGTAACGAGAAAACACCCGTCTACCAGGGCTGTTACGGAACGGAACAACCAAGCAGTGTGATCACAAACTCTCGCTCAGCAATACTTATGGCACTCAGATGTTTTTTACCGATAAAGTAAAGCTTGAGAGCCAATGTCGACGGCGCAGAACTCTCACATTTTGTTCATGCATAGGGGCTCGGAACCACACATGATGGTCGCGATTTTCGGCCCGCTCGATCCATGTCTTGCGATTTCTCGACTTTGCTGCGTTTATGGAACGGGTTGGCTTCTAAGCCAAGCCGCGATCAATCGTTAGGAAGGAATAGAGTATGGCGACTGGAACCGTGAAGTGGTTCAACAGCTCCAAAGGCTTCGGCTTCATCACGCCCGATGCCGGCGGCCAAGACGTGTTTGTCCACATTTCCGCCGTCGAGAGAGCGGGTCTTTCGACCCTCGCCGAGGGCCAGAAGATCAATTACGAGATCGAGCAGGACCGCCGCAGCGGCAAGTCCTCGGCCGGCAATCTTAGCAAAGCAGGTTGACCGCCGGCGCAAGCCGGAACGACACGGGAAAACGCGCATCTGCTGCTGTCGTTCATCGAAGGCTCAAGAGCCGCTGTTGGCTTTTCTGACTTCTGGCAGGACAGCATGTGAAGCGAGGCGGGGGGCCGCCTCGGTACCGGCATACGTCTGGGCGGCTGCTATGCGCCAGAACGGCCCGGCCGACCGATTGATCAGCCGTCGGGTCCTTGCGTGTCCGTTTCGCACGCCGTTGATCTTCCTTTTGCGTGGGTTTGCATCCGAGATCCATGATCTTGCCCAATGCCGAGCTGCGGCGGCATAGTTTGGCGTCACCATCCAATAGTCCGTCGGCAGACCCCATCTAGGCAGACGGTGTAGTCCGGCCTGACCGATTTCTTGATCGGAACGGCAGGCTCAAGAGCTTGCGGCTTCTCGTGCGCCACGCCATCGGCGGTGCTCTTCAGATCTGCATGCACTTGGCCGATCAGGGCCGGAAGTTGGCCGACCGGCGCCTTGCAAACCGGAAGGTTTGTCATTTCCTTTCTTGCGAGTTCGCTAAAATGTCTTCGGTCCAACCCACCTCATTTGCGGTTGCCCTGTCATATTTTTTGCGGCCATCGCGCGGTAGAATGACGCTTGGCTAGTACGGCCGAAAAGTTCAGAGAAAGCTTGAATTGAGCTGAGTGCCAGCCTGTCAGGGTCAGGTCGAACTAGGAACGCAAATCCTCATTTGCAAGAGATGGCAAAGGTTAAGGACCCACAAGACGGCTCAGACCGTCGTGCTCGACAACAATGATTATTCTCGCAGGGAATCATCATCATCCAACCGGCGGTCGGGAGGAACGGCCGGCTGAAAGAGGACAATGGAAATGCTCCGATCAGGCGATGGGCGGCACGACATACACGAGCGAGTTGCACGGTTTGTCTGCCAGAAATGGCGGACCGGGCCAGCAATCAACCCGCCATCGCGAACCGCTCGCGCCGGTGGAGGCTTCGCTGTTTGCTATCCGCAGGATGAAGCGCGTAGCAGAAGATAAGGCCTGCGCGGTAGGCCCATTCTTAAACCGCTCGCAGCGTTTTGTCCGGCCTGGTGGGGTTTTTCGGAGACGGGGGATTCCGCGTAGCTTGTCACTCTACTTGACCGAGCTCAGATAGCCGGGGGTCGCTGCCTTCGCCGAGGGCTGTAGAAGCGCTCGACGCAATCGAACATGGCCCTGGCATTTCATGTAGACCTTGCGGGCTGTCCGATCGGCTTTCAGCGACGAGAAGAAGCTTTCCGTCGCAGCATTGTCCCAGAGGTTGCGCGACCGGCTCATTGAGCAGGTGATGCCATGATCGGTCATCAGCCGCTGGAACTGCTCGCTGGCGGATTGCGATCCCATGCCCAGCGCAGATCGCAAGTCTTTTTAGGTCTGCTCACAATGAGCCGCCTCGATGAAGCCTTCGCTATTGCACTGCCTGCGTTCGTACTCTGCTTATTCGCTTCCGGGATTTTGAATCGGGAGTAGTGATGCCGGCAACCAGAATATTGTGGGGTCAGATCGTCGCTGTTTTAACCATCGTGCTTACGACCACCTGGGGAGCAACCCAATGGACCGCCTGGCAGCTAGGTTACCAAGAGCAACTTGGTTCGCCCTGGTTCGAACTCGTCGGCCAACCGATCTATCCGCCACCGGCATTTTTCTGGTGGTGGTTTTTTTACGATGCCTATGCGCCGACGGTCTTTGCCGAGGGCGCGGTGATCGCGGCGAGCGGCAGTTTCATCGCGATTGCTATGGCTATCAGCATGTCACTATGGCGAGCTCGGGAGGCCAAATACGTGGCTACGTACGGCTCGGCGCGCTGGGCTGTGCGCAAGGAGATCGAAGTCGGAGGACTGCTCGGAGCCGATGGCGTGGTTCTGGGCAAGTTTGATTTGGACTACCTTCGCCACGATGGCCCGGAGCATGTCCTGTGCTTCGCGCCGACCCGAAGCGGCAAGGGCGTCGGACTGGTCGTGCCATCCCTGCTCACTTGGCCGGGAAGTGCAATCGTTCACGACATCAAGGGTGAAAATTGGGAACTCACCGCAGGCTGGCGAGCACGTTTCGGCCGTGTGCTGCTGTTCGACCCAACCAATGCTGCCTCAACCGCTTACAACCCGCTGGTGGAAGTCAGGCGTGGCGCTTGGGAAGTCCGAGACGTCCAGAACGTCGCTGACGTGCTGGTCGACCCAGAGGGGTCTCTGGAACGCCGAAATCATTGGGAAAAGACGAGCCACGCGCTGCTGGTCGGCGCGATTTTGCATGTCCTCTACGCCGAGAACGACAAGACGCTGGCCGGTGTTGCCAAGTTCCTCTCCGATCCGCAGCGGTCGATTGAGGCGACGTTGCGAACGATGATGCTAACCAAGCACCTTGGCGATGGCGGTCCGCACCCCGTTGTGGCATCGGCAGCACGTGAACTGCTCAACAAATCGGAGAATGAACGCTCTGGCGTGCTGTCGACCGCGATGAGCTTCCTCGGCCTTTACCGCGATCCGGTTGTGGCCCAGGTCACGTCCCGTTGCGATTGGCGCATTGCCGATCTGGTGGAGAACGCGCAACCCACGACACTCTATCTGGTGGTGCCGCCATCGGATATCAGCCGCACCAAGCCGCTGGTCCGGCTTATCCTGAATCAGATCGGCCGCAGGCTGACGGAGGATCTCCATGCGAAGGATCGCCGGCATCGCTTGCTTCTGATGCTCGATGAATTTCCGGCACTCGGCCGACTTGATTTCTTCGAGTCGGCTCTCGCGTTCATGGCCGGCTATGGCATCAAGTCGTTCCTTATTGCGCAGTCCCTCAATCAGATCGAAAAAGCCTACGGGCCAAACAATTCCATTCTCGACAACTGTCATGTTCGTGTGAGTTTCGCGACCAACGACGAGCGAACCGCCAAGCGCGTCTCCGACTCGCTGGGAACGGCAACCGAAATGCGGGCGATGAAGAACTATGCCGGGCATCGTCTGTCGCCTTGGCTCGGGCATCTCATGGTTTCGCGACAGGAGACGGCGCGCGCGCTGCTGACGCCCGGCGAGATCATGCAGCTGCCACCGACCGATGCCATTGTGATGGTCTCTGGGCTGTCCCCGATCCGGGCGAAAAAGGCGCGCTATTTCGCAGATCCGCGGCTTGCCAAGCGCGTTCTGCCTCCGCCCAAGGCCGCAACCAGGAACGCCCTGTCGCGCCCCGATGACTGGACTGAACTGGCGGTTACCAAGGTGCCGGAGGCGCAGGCAAGGCTTGCATCGCCTCACCAACAGGACAGTGATCCTGACAATGGCGGTATCCGCCGCCAGCCCGAATTGCCCGACCATGAGGATATCGCGCCGGAGCCCACGCTGGTGCGCATTGATGAATTCGACCTTGATCGCGACGAATCCGATGATGAGGTTGCCCGACGACGGTCGGTCGACCAGACGATGCGGCGCACCGCGCGACAGGCCGCACTCGATCCCAAGGACGGAATCGAACTTTGACCTCCATGAAGAAGCGCCGTCTCTCAGCCTATCTGGAACCGGAGGTCATGAATGCGCTTGCCGACTACGCCGCAAAGAGGGATGTGTCCCTGTCGCTGATCGCCGAGGCGGCCATCGCTTCTTTTCTCTCCCCTGATTCTGAGGAGCGCAAAGAAGCGGCAATCACAAGGCGGCTCGACCAGATCGACCGGCGCGTTCAGCGCGTCGAACGCGATCTCGGTATCTCAATCGAGACCCTGGCGTTGTTCGTGCGCTTCTGGCTCACCTCAACTCCCGCCTTACCTGACGCCGCTCAGCCCGAAGCGCGCGCAAAAGGTCGGCAGCGCTATGATGCTTTCATCGATGCGCTCGGGCGCAGATTGAGCAAGGGACCAAAGCTCAGGCAAGAAATTGCCGAAGACATTGGGCCTCCATCATCGGCGGACACCGCTGAGCCGCACGCGAAATAGCAAGCAGAGGCGGTCGGCCAAATCGTTTGCACCGCATTTTGCAGGTCTCTGCACGTCGCGTTGCCGCCGGCCGTTTTCCTTGTTGCAAGGCAGCCATTCCTGCTTCTTCTAATCATCCCCGTCAGCGGCGCGAAACAAAATCGCCCGGAAAATGGGGATCATCGTGGCAATCACTTATCAAGCCGGCAGGGAAGCGGTCTCGCGTGGCGCCCGCATGCTGCGGACGGCGCTCGGTCCAGCAATTGCCGGCTATCTCGAAGACCCTACCATAGTCGAGGTAATGCTGAACCCCGACGGGCGCCTGTGGGTCGACCGGCTGAGAGAGGGGCTGTTCGCTACAGACGACATCCTGACCCCGGCTGATGGCGAGCGCATCGTGCGGCTGGTCGCCCACCATGTCGGCGCGGAAGTTCATTCCGCCGCGCCTCGCGTTTCGGCCGAACTGCCAGAGACGGGAGAACGGTTCGAAGGGTTGCTTCCACCGGTCGTGGCGGCGCCGACCTTCGCCATCCGCAAGCCGGCGGTTGCCGTGTTCACGCTTCAGAATTACGTCGCGTCCGGCGTCATGACCGAGAGCCAGGCCGACGTGCTGCAACTGGCGGTCACAAGGCGCAAGAACATCCTGGTTGCAGGCGGGACGTCTACCGGCAAGACCACTCTGGTCAACGCGCTCCTGGCCGAAATCGCCAAATCGTCGGACCGTATCGTTCTGATCGAAGATACCCGCGAGCTGCAGTGTGCAGCGCCCAATCTGGTGGCGCTCCGCACGAAGGATGGCGTCGCATCGCTCTCCGATCTGGTGAAGTCTTCCCTGCGGCTTCGTCCCGATCGCATCCCAATCGGTGAAGTTCGTGGCGCGGAAGCGCTCGATCTCTTGAAAGCGTGGGGCACCGGACATCCGGGCGGCATTGGCACTATCCACGCCAGCTCCGGCGTTGGGGCGCTGCGTCGGCTTGAACAGCTCGTGCAGGAAGCCGTGGTCACCGTTCCGCGCGCGCTGATCGCCGAAACAGTTGACATCGTCGCCGTGCTTGCCGGCCGCGGTTCGGCCCGCCGCCTCGTCGAGATCGCACTCGTCGACGGGCTCGATCCTAGCACCGGCGACTACCGCATCCTCGAAGCCAAAATCGCGGCCGACCCAAAACCAGATCCGCAGTCCTCCATGGAGCCACAGAATGAATCCGATCCCCTTCATTTCATCATCTATCCGTAGCATCGGTGCGGTCGTTCTGCCGACCGCCGCTACTGCTGCGGCCGTTGCCACGATGATCGTGCCCGCGCGTGCGGCCGGTTCCTCCATGCCATGGGAGCAGCCGCTTCAGCAGATCCTGGAATCGATCGAGGGACCGGTCGCCAAGATCGTGGCGGTGATCATCATCATCGTCACCGGCCTATCGCTCGCCTTCGGCGACACCTCGGGCGGATTCCGGCGGTTGATCCAGATCGTCTTCGGGCTGTCGATCGCCTTCGCGGCGAGTTCGTTCTTCCTGTCTTTCTTCTCATTCGGCGGCGGAGCACTGATCTGATGGAGGAGGAAGTCCGCGGCTTCTTCGCGCCGGTCCACCGTGCACTCACCGAACCAATTCTGCTCGGCGGCGCGCCGCGCGCTATCGCTATTCTCAACGGCACGTTGGCCGGCGCGGTCGGGCTCGGTCTCAGGCTCTGGCTTGTGGGCATACTGATGTGGGCGATGGGACATTTCGCGGCCGTCCTGGCGGCGAAGCGCGATGCGCAATTCGTCGACGTGGTTCGCCGGCACCTTCGCTATCCCGCGCATTTCGGCTGCTAAGGGGCTTCTTCCAATGATGAACCTCGTCGAATACCGCAGGCGCTCCAAAAACCTCGCCGACTATTTGCCCTGGGCTGCATTGGTGGCGCGGGGAGTCGTCCTCAACAAGGACGGCTCCTTCCAGCGAACCGCGAGTTTTCGCGGCCCTGATCTCGATAGCGCGACGCCGGCCGAATTGGTCAGCACGACAGCACGTCTCAACAATGCGCTGCGCCGTCTCGGCTCCGGCTGGGCGATCTTCGTCGAAGCAGCTCGGCTTGCAGCGCAACACTATCCGGAAGGTCTTTTCCCCGACAGCGCGTCAGCTCTGGTCGACCTTGAACGCCGCGAACAGTTCGACGGCGAGGCTGATCAGGGATCGCCCCGGTGGGGGAGTGGCGAGTCGCATGGCGAGCTCTTCGAGAGCAGCTATTTTCTGACCTTTGTCTGGCTGCCGCCGGCCGAGGAAGCATCTCGGATGGAGAGCTGGCTCTATGAGGGCCGGGAAAAAGGCGGCGTTGATCCGCGGGAGCTCTTGAAGAGTTTTGTCGATGGCACCGATCGCATCGTAAACCTCGTTGAAGGGTTCGTTCCCGAGGTCGACTGGCTCGACGATAGCCAGACGCTGACCTACCTGCACTCGACGGTCTCGACCAAGCGCCATCGAGTGCGCGTTCCCGAGACGCCGATGCATCTCGACGCGTTGCTGGTCGACCAGCCGCTGGCCGGCGGGCTCGAACCGCGGCTCGGCGAGTTCCATCTGCGCACACTCACCGTCATCGGATTCCCGACCGCGACATTTCCGGGCATCCTGGATGAACTCAACCGACTTGCCTTCCCCTACCGCTGGTCGACCCGCGCAATCATGCTCGACAAGACCGACGCGACCCGCCTGCTGACCAAAATCCGCCGGCAATGGTTCGCCAAACGAAAATCCGTCGCGGCGATCCTCAAGGAGGTGATGACCAATGAGGCGTCGGTGCTGGTCGACACGGACGCCGCCAACAAGGCCGCCGACGCCGATGCGGCCCTGCAGGAACTCGGCTCCGACCAGATCGGCGAAGCATACGTCACCGCGACGGTAACGGTCTGGGATGCCGATCCGGCAATCGCTGACGAGAAGCTGCGGCTGGTGGAAAAGATCATCCAGTCCCGCGATTTCACTGCCATCGTCGAGCGCGTCAATGCCGTCGAAGCCTGGCTCGGCAGTGTTCCCGGTCACGTCTATGCCAATGTCCGCCAGCCGCCACTGTCGACGTTGAATCTCGCCCATATGATGCCGCTCTCGGCGATCTGGGCCGGGCCGGCAACTGACGAGCATTTTCGGGCACCGCCACTGTTCTTCGCCAGGACGGAAGGCACAACGCCGTTCCGGTTCAGCCTGCATGTCGGCGACGTCGGCCATACGCTTGTTGTCGGCCCGACCGGGGCCGGAAAGTCGGTTCTGCTCGCATTGATGGCGCTGCAGTTTCGCCGTTATCCAGACAATCAGATCTTCGCCTTCGATTTCGGCGGCTCGATCCGTGCGGCCGTGCTTGCCATGGGCGGTGACTGGCAGAATCTCGGCGGCAACCCGGCGAGTGGGCAGAGCCCGGATGATCCGCTTGCGCTGCTCACATTCGCTGACCTGACCGATGGTACCGGCGACGTTTCGCTGCAACCCCTGGCCGGAATTCATCACACGCCCGAACGGGCATGGGCGGCCGACTGGCTCGTCGACATTCTCCAGCGCGAAGGCGTGCCCGTCACGCCGGAGGTGAGGGAATATCTGTGGTCGGCGCTGACGTCATTGGCCTCCGCCCCGGTTCAAGAGCGGACGCTGACCGGGCTGTCGGTGCTGCTGCAGTCGTCGCCATTGAAACAGGCGTTGCGACCCTACTGTATCGGTGGTCCCTACGGCCGGTTGCTCGACGCCGAATTCGAGCGTCTAGGCGGAGCCTCCGTTCAGGCCTTCGAGACCGAGGGTCTAATCGGCACGGGTGCTGCTCCGGCCGTGCTCGCCTACCTCTTTCATCGCATCGAACAGCGGATGGATGGACGGCCGACGCTGCTGATCATCGACGAGGGCTGGCTGGCGCTGGACGATGGCGGCTTCGCCGAACAGCTCCGCGAATGGCTGAAAACGCTTCGCAAGAAGAATGCTTCCGTCATCTTCGCCACGCAATCGCTCTCCGACATCGATGCCAGTAAAATTGCGCCGGTAATCGTCGAAAGCTGTCCGACGCGGCTCTTCCTGCCGAACGAGCGTGCCATCGAGCCGCAGACCACTGACATCTATCGGCGCTTTGGATTGAACGACCGCCAGATCGAGATCGTCGCCCGGGCGACGCCGAAGCGCGAGTATTACTGCCAGTCGCGGCGCGGCAACCGGCTGTTCGAACTCGGCCTCGGTCCGATCGCGCTCGCCCTTTGCGCCGCCTCCTCGAAGACCGACCAGGCGGCAATCGAGCGGATCATCGCCGAGAGCGGTCGCGAACATTTCCTCGAGGCCTGGCTTGCCGATCGCGACCTGTCCTGGGCCGCTGACCTCGTTCCCCACCTCACCAATGTCATCGAGCAATCCGCAAAGGAGGATTCGTCATGAATTCCGTCCGTAACCGTCTTCGTGTCCGGCATTTGGCTGCGGCCAGTGTTGTCGCTGTCGGCGTCGTCCTGTCGTGCGCGCCCGCATCGGCATTCATCGTCTTCGATCCCAGAAATTATGCGGAGAACGTGCTCTCGGCTGCGCGTGCGCTGGAGCAGATCCAGAACCAGGTCACATCGCTTCAGAACGAGGCGCAAATGCTGATCAACCAGGCGAAAAACCTCACCTCGCTGCCGGCATCGCTGCTCGGCCAGATCGAAGGCAATTTCTCGCAGATGAAGGACCTGCTCGGCCAGGCGGACAAGCTCGCCTACAGCGTCCAGGACATCGAGAGCCAGTTCAAGTCGACCTATGAGAATTTTGGTTCGGATCTGTCCAGCCGGCAGTTGGTCGATGGTGCGCGAGATCGCTGGGAGACCTCGGTTTCGGCGTTCGAGCATGCGTTGAAAGTCGGAGCCGTCGCCGTCGACAATATTGAAGGGACGCGAGAGCAGACGAGCACGGCCGTCGACGCCAGCCAGTCGGCCGTCGGCATCCTGCAGGCGACGCAAGCTGGCAACCAGCTTCTCGCCGTCCAGGCAAGGCAGGTCGCCGATCTGACAGCGATGATGGCCGCGCAAGGACGGGCCGCTGCGCTGGAAAGCGCCAGGCAGGCCGCGGCGCAGGAACAGGCCCGAGAACAGTTCAGCCGCTTCATGGTCGGCAAAACCTATAGCCCGTCCTCGGTTCGCATGTTCCACGACTGAGGATTTCTCCGATGGACGTGAAGACAACCGCCCGCTTGATCGGGGTGACGGCGCTCGCACTAGCGGTCGCCATCACCATCATCTCGCGCAACGACGACAAATACACCGTTCCGCCAACCTTGCGCCCGGCAGACCCCGATGGCGGTCCTTTGGTCGGTGAGCTCATGCGTTGCCGCGCGCTTGGCGAACTGGCCACCCGCGACATTGCCTGCAAGACGGCTTGGGAAGAAAGCCGACGCCGCTTCTTCATGCCTGGCAACCGCGACAAACCGGCATGGCCGGCCGATGGCCGCTTTGGCCGGATCGACCGCTCGCTCGACGAGGACAAGACGCCGTGAAAGTAGAGATGAAGCGCTCCATCCCCTTTCGGAGACAAGTTTCTCCATCCCTCTTCCCGAACCGGACGTGCAAGTTTCCAAGCATCCGGCTCTCCATGCATGGGCGCTCGTGCGCCCATGGGTGGTCCTCAGATATGTCTGAGGCGTTGGAATGCGTCCCAGAAGACATGCACGCTTTCGCGTTGGCGGTGCTCCTCTTCCGAATTCCATCCGTTCGGTTTCGCTATGCTCTGGTCCGGGTAACGCATGGTTCCTCCCTCGGAGAGGAACCGCAGGCGTTTGGACCCGTCGGTCCATTGCCTTCGCTTTCCCGGAGCGCTGTGGAAGTGAAGGCGTCGCAGCGTCGGCCACGTTGCCTTCGGATATTTCTTCCTCAGCCAGCGCCCCACGCGCTGCCATATCCAGAAGTCGAAGTGGCTGAACTCCCGGTAAGCCTTGGTGGCATATCGGTAGTAGTTCCTCCACCCCGTGAGGACAGGATTGAGATTGTCGATGAGCTGGCCGAGCGCACTTCCCGTGGGAATGCCCTTCACCATACCCTTGATCTTGTGGCGCAGGTCGTTCAGCTTGCCCTTCGGTATGAAGAGGTTGCCAACCAGACGTCCCGTACGGAGCGCCTTGGTCTGCACCACCCGGTAGCCGAGGAAGTCGAAGCCTTCCCCGACGTCGGTAATCCGAGTCTTTTCCATCGACAACTCCATGCGGAGCTCCGTTTTCAGGAACTCAGCCAGCGCGAACTTTTCCGCTTCCGCCTGCTCCCTCGTGCCGTCAACGAGGACGACGAAGTCGTCCGCGTATCGCACCATGTAGAACACCGGCCTGCCTTTCTTGTGGTCTTTGACCCTTCGAGCAGCGGCATTTATACTTGGCTCACGGGGGCGCATGGACCACCGCCCGTAACGCTCATCGACGGCCGTCAAATAGATATTCGACAGCATCGGCGAGATGATCCCGCCTTGCGGCGAGCCGGTTACAGGGTGACGAATGGTCCCCTCGATCATCACGCCCGCCTTCAGGAACGCGAGGATCAGCTTCAGCACCTTGCGGTCGCCGATGCGTCGTCGCACTCCCTCCATCATGACGTGGTGATCGATGGCGTCGAAACAGCCCTTGATGTCACCCTCTATGGCGTAGCGATAGACCGAAGGTCCACGCTTCGTCGGTTGAAGGAATCTCTGGATTCGCTCCAGGGCATCATGGGTGCTCCGTCCTTTCCGGAACCCGTAGGAGGTCGGATAGAAGTCCGCCTCGAAGATGGGTTCCAGGATCAGCTTCAAAGCCATCTGCACCAGACGGTCGATCAACGTGGGAATGCCGAGTGGCCGGAACTGTCCCGGTTTGCCGAGCTTCGGGATGAGCCGTTGCCTGACAGGTTCCGGGCAATAATTTCCGTTGCGGAGCGCCTCTCGGATTTCTTCGAGGAACGCCGCTACGCCACCGGGACGTTGTTCGACCGTGCGCCGCGTCATCCCGTCAGTGCCCGGTGTCTGGCTGCCGCTGTTGCGGGCGAGCCTTCGCCAAGCCTCGTTCAGGATTCTGCGGTCGCATACGAGATTGAACAGATCAACAAAGACCTTGTCGGGGTCCTCGTTGCTCCACCGATACAGCTTGCGCTGCATGTCGAGGACAAACGAGGTATTCACCACGTCGGACATACGTCCACCTCCTGCCTGCTTGCTGTATCCACTGCCTCCCTTCGCCATGTGGACGGCTTTCCCGTCCCCCGACTACTACGAAGGCTCCGCCCCCTGTCACCGCGATCGCTGGTCGCTTCAGCCATCCACCGCTCGAAAGCGTCGGAAGCGATGACAGGATTCTTAGGTTCCGCAACTGATCTCTCGCCTGCTTTAGGCGCCGACTGTACCCCGTGTGGAATCCGGCCTCGATACCACGCAAACCCATATCGAGGCTGGCCCGCAGCACGCTGCTGGCCCCCAGTCCATGTGCCCATAGCACGGACCAACGCTCCACCGGCTCGCGGCTCACGCCACGTGCCGACCCGCCCACTTCCGAGTTGGCAGGTTCCAGTGTCTGACGAGGCGTCCGCCATCGGTTCGGTTTCCCTCGCCATGGCAAGCTCGCTGGCCGGACCGGCTACGGGATCGGAAGTCCCCGTCCGTCCGGCTTTGATGGGTTCTGCTGATTTATGGCTCCCCGGAAGCACCCGGTTTGCCTCACCCATCCGCTCATCGTCGCATGTTGCGTCACACGACGTGCAGGGTCTCTCACCCCGCGAGATCAGAAACGACAATAAAATCAAAGCACTCCTTTCTTTGATTAGGACCTAACGCACATGAACGACACCGGCGTCATTGACCGCTTTCTCGAAACCTTTACCCGCTACATCGATTCCGGCTTTGGTCTGCTCGGCGGCGAAGTCGCCTTTCTCACGTCAACCCTGATCGTCATCGACATCACGCTTGCGGGGATATTCTGGGCCTGGGGCGCCGACGAGGACGTTCTGCACCGGCTGGTCAAGAAAACGCTCTACATCGGTTTCTTCGCCTTCATCATCGGCAACTTCAATCGCCTCGCCGGCATCGTCTTCGAGAGCCTTTCGGGGCTCGGCCTGAAGGCGGGAGGGTCGACACTTTCCGGTTCTGCGCTGCTGCAGCCAGGCCGTGTCGCGCAGGTTGGTATCGACGCTGGCAATCCGATCCTCGAAGCCGCCAGCCAATTGATGGGCTACGTCTCCTTCTTCGAGAATTTTGTGCAGATCGCGGTACTGATGATCGCTTGGGCGATCGTGCTCATCGCCTTCTTCATTCTGGCCGTGCAGATCTTCGTCACGCTGATCGAGTTCAAGCTGACGACGCTTGCCGGGTTTGTGCTGATCCCGTTTGCGCTGTTCAACAGGACCGCTTTTCTGGCCGAAAAGGTGCTCGGCAATATCGTTGCGTCCGGTGTCAAAATTCTCGTGCTCGCCGTCATCGTCGGCATCGGCTCGGGCCTGTTTGGCGAGTTCACGCAAGGCTTCGCCGAACAACCCACGATTACCGATGCACTGTCGCTTGTGCTCGGCGCGCTCTCACTGATGGGGCTCTCGATCTTCGGCCCTGGCATTGCGACGGGCCTTGTCTCCGGCGCTCCGCAACTCGGTGCAGGTGCAGCCGTCGGAACCAGCATCGCCGCTGCCGGTCTCGGCGCTGCGACTTACATGGGCACGCGTGCGGGGCTGAGTGGTGCAGCAAATACTGTTGGCGCGGGAGGCCGCATGTCGGCTGCTGCGGCGCGCGGCGGTGCGCATCTGGCGGGAAGCACGTCGACCGCCTATGGGCTCGCCACTGCTGCCTCAGGACAGAGCGGCGCCGCCGCAGTTGCCGCCGGTCTCGGCGGTATCGCCCGGGCCGGGGTCGGGGCCGCCATTCAGCCGGTCAGGCAAGCCATGTCGCGTGGGGCGTCGGGGCTGAGCAGCAGCAATCAAGCGGGTCGCTCAGCCGGGTGGACTGCGACCGGCGGACAATCGCCGGTCGGCGTTACCGGCGAAGCCGCAAACAGTTCCTCCTTTGCCGGATCGTCCACCGCATCCCCTTCGAACTCCACCGCCGGCTCGCCGCCGGAATGGGCCACTCGCATGAAGCGCAGCCAGGCCATGAGCCATGGCGCCAGCACGGCGGCTCATTCCATCCGCTCAGGCGATCATGGCGGCGGCTCGATGAATGTTTCTCTCCATCAGGATGACCACCGATGAACCCTTTCAAACGACCATCAGTTCGTTATAGCACGAGGCCTCAGCCCGAGACGGCGTACCAGCGTGCCGCGCAGGCTTGGGATGAGCGCATCGGCTCGGCCCGCGTGCAGGCGAAGAACTGGCGGCTGATCGCCTTCGGTTCCCTCGTGCTCGCCGGCGGTTTCGCTTCGGCATTGGTGTGGCAGTCGACGCGCGGCTCCGTCGTTCCCTGGGTGGTTCAAGTCGACAAGTTTGGTGAGGCGCAGGTGGTCGCCGCGGCTATGGCTGACTTCAAGCCGACAGATCCGCAAATCGCATGGCATCTCGCCCGCTTCATCGAACAGGTAAGAAGCATTCCGGACGATCCCGTCATCGTGCGTCAGAACTGGTTGCGCGCCTACGACTACACCACCGATCGTGGCGCCATCACTCTCAACGACTACGCCCGCCTGAACGATCCTTTTGCCAAGGTTGGCAAGGTCCAGGTCGCGATCGACGTCTCAAGCGTCATCCGTGCCTCACCGGATTCGTTCCGCGTTGCCTGGACCGAGCGCCGCTATGAGAATGGCAGTCTGGCCAGCACCGAGCGATGGACCGCCATTCTCACCATTGTCATTCAGCAACCCCGTGATGCCGAGCGGCTGAAAGCCAATCCGCTCGGCGTCTACGTCAACGCCATAAACTGGTCGAAGGAGCTTTCATGATCCATCCCGCACGAACACCGACACGGAAACGGGCGGCGTGTGTGCTTGCCGCAGGCCTGCTATCGGCGACGGCGCTCGTCGGTTGCGCCTCGAAAAAATACGTTCCGCCGGAGGTCGGTTATGATGATGCCGCGCCCGCACTGCGGAAAGCCGACCCGCCCGGTCCAGTGAAGGTGGTGGAGCTTCCAAAACCACTCCCGCTACCTGGCCAGTTGAAGCCCGTCGGCAGCGGCAAGGCCAAGGCGGAGGCTGCCGACCCGAAGCTGCGTATAAGCCAGGCGAACGAAGCCGCGCGAATGCAGCCCGTCCGCGACGGCTTCATCAATGCGATCCAACTCTATCCCTGGAGCGAGGGCGCGCTGTACCAGGTCTATACCGCTCCCGGTCAGGTCACCGACATCGCGCTGCAGCCCGGCGAGCAGCTTGTCGGCTCCGGTCCTGTCGCCGCCGGCGACACGGTGCGCTGGATCATAGGCGATACGCAAAGTGGGGCAGGGGAGCGCTTGCAGGTCCACATTCTCGTCAAGCCGACGCGTCCCGATCTCCAGACCAACCTGGTCATCAACAGCGACCGGCGCACCTATCATATCGAGCTGCGCTCGACCGAGAAGACGTACATGGCCTCGGTTTCATGGCAATATCCGCAAGATCAGATCATTGCGCTTCGGCGCCAGAACGCGGAGGCTTCCGCCGCTCAGCCTGTGGCGTCTGGCGTCGACATCCAAAAACTCAACTTCCGCTATCGCATCGAAGGTGACCCAGCACCCTGGAGGCCACTGCGCGCTTTCGACGACGGCGCAAAAGTCTATATCGAATTCCCATCGGGCATCGGCCAGGGTGACATGCCGCCACTGTTCGTCGTCGGTCCATCCGGCAACTCCGAACTGGTCAACTACCGCGCGCGGCAAAACTATTACGTCGTCGACAGGCTGTTTGCCGCGGCCGAATTGAGGGTTGGGGATAAGACGAGCGAGAAGCGCGTCCGGATCGTGCGCACGGACGGCAAGTCACAGCGCCGCGCGGGGCTGTTCCGATGAACGACACTGCCAATTCATCGCACCCTGATATCAGGACGGAACTGCGCCTGCACCCCCAACCCGCCAGGGTGACGCGGCTGTCGCGCAAGGTGCTCATTGGCCTTGGTGGCGTCGCAAGCGTCGCGATCCTCGGAACGCTGATCTGGGCACTCGATAGCAGACGACGGGGCAACGAGCAGCCGTCCGAACTTATCACGACGGAAAACCGTACGACCGCCGACGGCCTGCAGGGCCTGCCAAAAGACTATTCGGGCGTCCCGAAACTCGGTCCTGCTTTGCCTGGCGATCTCGGACGGCCGATCCTGCGCGCCCAAGAGCGCGGACAACTGGTCCAGGTGCCGGACATCCGCACACCGCGTGCTGATCCGGACGAACAACGCCGCTTAGCCGAGATCGAAGCCGCCCGCGTGGCGAAGCTATTCACCGACAGCAACGCGCGGGCCAATCCAGCGCGACAGAGTTCTGCCGCGAGCGGCGACGCCTTGTCCGCGTCCGCACCTCTCTCCGAGTCGTCGGCACTCGACCCAGGCCCGGCTCAAAATATGCAGGATCGCAAGCTCGCCTTCGTCAATGCCAAGCCGGATCGCCGTACCGTCAGCCCCGATCGTCTCGCCGAAAAAGCCTCGCCCTACATCGTGCAGGCCGGAACGATCCTCCCGGCCGCACTCATCACCGGAATTCGGTCCGATCTTCCAGGCCATATTACCGCTCAGGTCACGCAGAATGTCTTTGACACCCCGACAGGATCGTATCTTCTGATTCCGCAAGGCGCGCGACTGATCGGGCAATACGACAGCCAGGTCGCCTTCGGTCAGTCGCGCGTGCTGCTGGTGTGGAACCGGCTCATCATGCCCAACGGCACCTCGATTGTGCTGGAGCGCCAGCAGGGTGCGGATACTGAAGGGTTCTCCGGGCTTGAGGACGAGGTTGACCATCACTGGGGCCAATTGTTCCGGGCTGCCGCGGTCTCGACCCTGCTCGGGATAGGGACGTCTCTTGGTTCCAGCAACGACGAAAGCAATATCGCCAAGGCCATTCGCGAAGGCGCACAGGATTCAGCTTCCAACATTGGCCAGCAGGTCGTGCGCAACCAGCTTACCGTCCAGCCGACACTGACCATCCGGCCAGGGTTCCCGGTTCGGGTCATCGTCAATCGCGATCTCGTTCTGGAGCCCTACGGTGAAGCGAAGGATCCGTCATGACCAAGCTGAAACTCTCCGCTATTCCCGACGATCGGCCGGTCAAGCTCACGGTCGAATTGCCAGCCGCCGTTCATCGCGATCTGCTCGCCTACGCCGAAGTCCTGGGCCGGGAGACAGGTCAGCCAGTGGCAGATCCAGCGAAACTGATTGCGCCCATGGTGTCGCGGTTCATGGCGACGGATCGGGCGTTTGCACGGGTCCGGCGCGACCACAGGGATAGCTAGTTTCAGCGGACGATGCTGGAGGATCAGCGCGCCGGATGATGTTTGCGCAGAAAGTCGATTAAATCAGTCACGTCGGGATCTTTGCCCAAGGATCCAACGACGGCATTGAGGAACGCACAGTTGCAAAGGGGCGTATCCACTCCCGCCGATAGCTCTCCGATCTTTACCGGATCGGCTGGTTCAATTCCCTGGAGCGTGTCGTCCAGGTCTTTCAAGATGCGCCGTATTTTGGCCAGGAAAGTTTCGCCTGAAGCCGTTGCTTTGACCCCGCCAGGGTGACGTTCGAACAGAGTCACGCCCAGCCTTAGTTCGAGATCTTTTATGCGCCTGCTGAGCGCGGAATGATGAATCCGCAGCCGTCGGGATGCGCCGAGGAAGCTGCCTTCCTCGGCGACGACGGTGGCAAAATGAAGCGTGAGAAGCTGGATGGAGCGGCGCATGGCACCTCTTCCGTGCGCGAACCGTGACTCGCGATTACGATGCGGATCTATTGTTGCTTGGGCTGCGTGTCTCACGAAGCCTTTGCAACGTGCGTTCATCAAAACAGGCTGTCACTGCGACCGTTTCTTCCCCGGCGATCAATTTGGGCAGTCCCAGAGGCGTCACCTTGAAATGCAACTGAACCAGGCGCAGCAGCCACAGCGGGTTCATTTCGATAATGATTGTGTCGACCCCGCTACCCAAGCCCCACTCGACGATGCCGGACAACAGCGCATTGGCAACTGGGCTCAGCATCCGTCCGCGTTCGCGATATTGCGGCTCGACACAGTAACGTGACCACTCCCAGATGTTTTCGCCCACTGGACGCGTGCCTTCGCACAGTTCCGGCAAAATGTCCGACAGAAGATGAGGTCGCATCGATGGCAGCAGGCGCTGGTAGCCGACCACCCGGTCCTGCTCGGTGAAGAGCATGTGGACGGCACGCCTGTCGTCAAAGCGGTCGACTTCACGACCGTCTTCACGCCACAGGTCCGTCCAGCCCTTTTCCTCGACAAACACCCTGTGGCGCAGACGGAACGCCTGATCCAATTCCGCCTGATATTCGTCGGCATTGTGCGACGTGACGACATGAAGCATCTCGGTTGTCCTCCAGTTTCGAGGTCAACCAATGGTTCATCGCGGACCGATGCGGCATCACGCGATTGCGTGAGGCTAGCTGATCAGCCCCAGGCGGAAAGCTGTCGTGACGGCCAGCACGTTGCTTGTCACGCCGAGCCTCTGGCGCATCAAGCGCAAATGCGTATCTGCCGTGTTGCGGCTGACGTTCAGGCGATCAGCGACCTGCTCCACGGTGAGGCCTTCGGCAACCCAGCGCAGGACGTCCTGTTGTCGAGGTGAAAGACGCACTGGTTTGGAGGCCTGTTTGCCATCCGCAAGAAGGGCCGCGCATCCGAAGGCGCAGGCGGCGACAAACTGAAAGGCGAGACGGTCGTGAGGACCCGGCTCGAGCTTCTCCCCTGCAACGGAAAATCCCACCGGCTGTCCGTTCAATGTTGCGAACGGAATCGTGAAGCCGTCACGCAGATTAAACTCTGATGCCTCGGCCATGATCTGTCGGCCGAAGGAACAAACCCTGGAAACTTGATCAATCTCGCTCCACCGGAAGGGTGTGGTCCCACGCTTCACAAGCTGAATGGTGGGGTCGCGATGAAGATAGCCTTTGGAGAAATAGCGCTCCGACCATTGCTGCGGCCAGGCGTCAAGCAGCACATGGGAAATCTGCTCGCGCCTCAGCGCACGCGGCGGTGGGATCGGTCCTGCCAGCACGTTTCTGGCGCCAAACCGCTCGGCATAGGAAATTAGGTGCTGGCAGATTTCCTGCTGGCTTGAACTCTTGCGGATCTGATTGAGAAACTCGAACGTGTCATCGAGGTGCCGACGCCAAAGCGCAGGTGCTTCCATAACGCATTGCTTCCATGATGGTGATGGTGGGTGGGGGCTTGGGTGGGATGCAGGCATCAAGCTGCCGCATTGCTGGCCGACCGGTGCTGGTCGACAATTCTCCTCGATTCTTGTTGCATCAGTTGAGCGAGTTGCTCGGGTTAAGGTCGACAACGGCCTCGATGCCAACCGCGAAGCCGTCCGACCGATCCGTTCGCTCGCGTATATTGCCGGAGGCCCGGGCAATGGCGTGTGAATGCATCTGCCTATGCTCATTTCGAGTATATCAGGAATGTTGCTTCCAGCATCGTCGGAGTCAACCCCCAACAACAGGCGGTATGGCCCTGCGACAGTCAGGTGGCGCAAGCGGAAGAACCTGAGCAGGCCGCAGCCGATGGGGGAACCAGCCCCCGATCTAAGTCCAGCCGTCTTGCTCTCCCGAGCATTCTTTAACCCGCCAACGGGTCACACCGATCCGCGTAACGGATTGACGAATTCGAGTCCGGCAAAGTCCTTTTCATTGTCCGTCACCACCACGCACTCGTTCGCGCCGGCGACGGCGGCTATGATCATATCGAGCCCGCTGCGTGGCTGGCCGGCCGCTCTCCCTTCGGCCATCAGTCGGGCCCAGATCAGCGCCGCCTTGTCGTCGAACGAGAGGATACGGTTCGCAAACAGCGCTTGCGGCCCGTCAGACCCCGAGAACCACTTGTCGAGCGCGCCGCGCTTTTTGCCGTGCGGCTTCTCCAAAATACCGCGGCGGATCTCCGCAAGCGTCAGCGACGCGATGAACAGATCCTCGTCCCGTTGAGACGACATCCATGCCATGAGCGATTCCGATGGCTGTGGTTTGACTACATTACTGATGATGTTGGTATCAAGCAGGTAGCGCGTCACAGATCGACCTTGCGCCCTTCTTCGCGGGGCCGCGAAAAATCGAGATCGGCCCCCACCAGCGGCGACCGCAGCAACGCGGCGAGGATTCGGCCAGGCTTGGGGGGCTCGCCGGCGATCGACTGGCTCACCGTCGCGCGAAGTTCTGAAGCTTCGGGCGTATCCTCAGACAGGCGCCGGGCAAGCGATCGGATGAGATCGCGATCGGCGTCACGACCCAGCACTTCGAAACGCGTTAAGCCGCGCAGGGCAAGTCGGGAGCGGTATTGTTGGATGGCACGCTTCTGTGAACTGCCCATAGTGAACCTCTGACCATTTCCAGTAATATAGCCAGAAACAGGATTTCGACAAGGAGTAGGGCGTTAGTGCGGGCGCAACGCGGCGGACGGCAGCGACGAGACGGACGTGCTCGTCAGGTTGGCCTGCGTAGTGCCGAAGCGAAAAATCGCACCACGATCTGTGCGGATGGCGTGGTTCTTCGTTTGTGAGTTATCGTGGGCTTTATTTCCGAATGGTGGCAACCCCCACTCTAGCAAATCGAAGGCGCTGTCCCCTGCATCTGACGTGCCCCCGAATAGACTTGCAGAGGCAGGCCCGCTGGGTTTTTGAAAGTTGCCATTCGCGCTGACGAGCCAACGGGCGCCTAGCGATATCCGGCGGCCTGAAGTTCGAAGAGCTCGGCGTAGCGACCGCTCTCGGCCAAAAGCTCCTCATGTGTACCCTGCGCCTCAACCTTTCCGTCGGCCAGCACCAGGATCCGGTCAGCCATCCGCACGCTGGAAAAGCGATGGGAAATCAGAACCGATGTTTTGCCCTTGCTCAGTTCCTTGAAACGCCGGAACACCTCGGATTCCGAACGGGCGTCGAGTGCGGCCGTCGGTTCATCCAGGATCAATAGCTCGGCACCACGCATGTAGGCACGAGCGATCGCGATCTTCTGCCATTCGCCGCCTGAGAGCTCCACACCATTGTTAAACTGCTTGCCGATCATCTGGTCATATCCGCCCGGCAGCCTGCCGATGACCTGGCCGGCTTGGCTGCGTTCGGCGGCACGTTCTACGCGATCTCTATCCTCGCGCGCCTTGATGCGGCCAACCGCGATATTGTCGTTGGCAGTCATGTTGTAGCGAACGAAATCCTGGAAGATCACGCCGATCGAATTGCGCAGTTCAGCCAGGTCGTACTCGCGCAGATCCTTGCCATCGAGTAGAATCCGGCCCTCATTGGGATCGTAGAGCCGTGCCAGCAGCTTAACCAGCGTGGTCTTGCCGGCGCCATTCTCCCCAACAAGCGCCAACACCTCTCCGGCCCGTAGCGTAAAGCTGAGACCGCGCACCGCCCATCGCTGCGCTCCCGGATATTGGAAACCCACATTTTCGAAGACGAAGCCTTCTCGGATAGGACAAGGCACAGGCAGCGGATCCTCGGGCGTCAGGATTTCAGGCTCTAAGTCAAAGAACGAGAACAGGTCCTTGAGGAACTCCGCCTGACCGGCGGTTCTGGCGAACCCCAACAGCAGCGATTCCACCGCATCGCTCAGTTGCAGGAACGAACCGGCGAGGAACGTAAGGTCGCCAACGGTGAAGTTTCCTTGTAGCGTACCCCATATGATGTATGCGTAAGCGCCGTAATAGGCCATGGTGCCGATGGCGGTGAATAAACCGCTCCACATCGTGCGCCGTACTGCTAGCTTGCGGTTTGCGGTATAGAATTGGTCTGCAAGCTGCACATAACGATCGATGAGAAAGCGGCTCAAGCCGAAAATCTTAACCTCTTTGGCCGCCTCCACGCTGGTTGCCGTCAGGCGTACATAGGTATGCTCGCGCTGCGCGGGCGTGCGGCTGAAATGGAGCGAATAGCTCCTCGCATTGAAATAAAATTCGCCGAGAAATGCCGGCACCACCGCGATCAACAGCAGAACGACCAGCCAGGGAGCAATGATCAAAAGACCCGCTGCAAAGCTGATTGCCTTTATCATGCCCGCCGCCTGATAAAAAAGGGAGAGCAGCGTCATGGAATTGCTTGTCTGGACCCGCGCACGTTCGAGCTGGTCCTGAAATTCGGCGTCCTCGAAATCCTTTAGATCCAGCGTCGCGGCATGTTCCATAAGACGGACGCTTGAGGCGATTGTAACGCGCTCGGCAAGTACATCTTCCACGAGAGAGCTGACGCGGCTAAACAAATCGGTGAACACGGCCAGCCCGAACCCGGCCGCGATCAACAATAAAAGCTGATGCAACTGCTCGTCATGAAAGGACAGGGCGGGCGCCCCCAATTGGATTTGGTGGCTGACCTCGTCGATGATGAGCTTGCCGACATAGAGTTTGCTGACGGGAAGTAACGCATCGACAAGCCTCAACAGCAATGTGGACATTGTTAGATACGGGCTTGTGCGCCACACCATGGCTATAAACAGGGCTATGGCGTGAAGCGTGCCGAGCCGCTTCTTCGTCGAACGCACGCCCGGTGGCGAGGACGTATTGTGACAAGGAGCCTTTGGTTGAGGAGCGTTGGGATTTTTGCCACTGGCGCTCTTCATACTAAAAACCTCGCGTCCTCTGATGCGAAGGATCAATGGACTGCTCCCTTGCCTTTGTGTCGGTCATGCTCGTTTCGGTTGGCGGAGCTCGCTCTATTTCCGACTCCACTGCGGGTTTGGCATGCTGAGATGGGGATGATTTCTCCTGAGCCGAGTTGCAGGCTGAACGCCAATCTGCCGCGCAAACGCCGTGCCAGGTCAAAGCCCTTCAATGCGACGGGTTGATTGTCGAAGCGCAGTCCCATGGCCGACATTGTCGGACATGCGTTACCCTGTTGCGTTCGTTGACATCCCGCTCGCGTTGGGCAACCGATACCAGGTCACCGAAGGGGACACGACCCGACGCCGCCTATCTATTCCTGGGTACGATGTGGCTGGTTCCGCGGCCTGCCGCTTGTATGCCTAAGGCTTGGCGTCGATCTCCTGAGCGCCTTAGTACCGGGGCCCCGGGCCTGACACGATGCAGGGCTTCCAGCACGATCTCGGATTTGGCGAGCGCCAATTTCGATCAGAAGGTGAGGTACTCGGCATTTCGGTCGTCCTCGGTGACACGTTCGAGTTCCTCAACTCTCCAAAATACAGCGGCAGATCTCCGTAGCGACGCGATTAACAGATCCTCATCGCGCTGTGACGACATCCATGCCCCGAGCGATTCCGATGGCGGGGGTTTCACAATTTTGCTGCCGACGTTTGGGTGAAGTCGGTAAGGCGTCACAAGTCGACCTTGCGCCCCTATCTCGGGATTCACGAAGGCCAGGCGCGTCAACTACGCCACCGGTCATGGGCAGCTCGGCCCGACCCACACGGCTGCGACGCGGATCATCGCGAATCTCGTCACTCGGCCGACTCTACCCATGGAGGTTGCGTCCTATCGAGTCGAGGGATTCTGTGGCTCCCAACGAGTATGAAAGCGGCGATTCGTGTCACGGTCGCACCTACACGAAACCATATCCCCCGATATGCCGATCAGTTTTCGGCGTAGCCGAAATCGTAGGAGCTCAAAGACCGCAGATCTCGTACATACTCATCCCTCGTCTGGCGCAGTGCTAAGGGACGCACCGAGACAAGTTTGCGGCTCCGCCCATCAGCGCCTCGAGCGGACCTCTGCCGAACGCGCGCCTCCATAACATTGCGAACGCACTGATTGCGAGCAAGAATCCCAGCAGGTAGAGTGAGGATGATCCTGGCTGGAGCACCCAGATTCCCCCGATGTGCAGGACATAAGCCGTCAACGACATGGAACCGACAGTCGCGATTGGAGCGGTCAGCGCGCGAAGACGCGTGTCGGAAACGGCCAGGCTGATCGCCAGAACTAGGAGGGCGACGCCGGTGTTCCCCAGGATCGAGAAGGTGGTCTCACTGTGAGGTGAGGCCACCCACAACCAAACGGCCTCGTCCCCGAACGCCATCCACGAGTTGAATCCTCCCGCATCCGACCACCAGAGATCGCCCACCTTCCCGCCCTGCGCGGTGATCGTCTGTGCGACCCCCGGCACATAGTGCAAAGCGAGCGCGGACCCTCCATATCCAAAGACGGCGAGCGCTATTCCAGCGGTCGCCAACCACTGGTGGGTGATCATTTTCGTCAGATTCAGACGTGCGACCGCCATGCCTGCGATCATGAATGGGATCCATGTCACGGCAGGGTACCACCCGCTAATCAACAGGGTAATAAGCGGTTGGTCCATCCCTTTGTCCATCACTGCGTTGATCAGGAATCTTAGCTGAGGAAACACAAGTGCCGTCGAAAGCGCTATGGCTGCGAGCGCGAAAGAATCGAGCCGGTAGAGTGGAAGAACCAGAAGAAAGCACAGTCCGTAATAGGAGAGGACCACACGCACCGGCGTTCCGGTCTCCTGCAGCAGCATACCTAAGCTTAGCAGGATGAGCGCGCGTATCACCACTTTGATCTGAGCTTGGCGACCTGCTTGTGCTGTCTTTGGGACCCTTCCAATGATGAGGACAAGGGAGAACCCCGCCAAGAAGGCGAAGAGCGCGGAAGAGCGACCATGAGCGAGTTCTAGAATAAAGCCGGTGACCCCCCCTTCGCGTGGAGAGGGTCCGACATGTGCGGCGTACATGCCGAACACAGCCAATCCGCGCGCCAGGTCGACGCCCACAAGTCGGTTTGCCGGCGAGTGACGACCCGAATTGGCACCTCCTGCCACACCGGCGTTAGCCTCCAAGTTCGAATTGTGTCGAAAAAAGCTCATGGCGTCCTCGAGTGCGTTGGCGACGAGCGCGCCGCAAGCTCGTGGCCGCAAGACGCACCCAGGCGGGAATAGGTCACCGCAGCGTGGGGTGGTCGCGCGATGAGCCGACACGACTGCGGGTTTGGCGAGCTGGGTTGGTTGATTTCGCCTGATCCGAGGCGGAGCCCGGTTGTCGCCAGGCACGCACATGCCGTGCCAAAGCTGTCGAGATGCTGATCGATAGGCGGGAATGTCGGATATGCGACAAACGACTGACATCACGAAGTGAGGCGGCACGCCTTTTTCGGCGACGGGATCGACGACGACCAATTCAAAAAGCTGGCGAGCGAACGCCGGACAGTTGTGGACTTCGTTCGACAAAGATTGGGGTACAGCACGGCGCCGTGAGCTGACGGGCTTAGAATCGTGCGACGGATACTCTCTCAAAGAAGTGCCGAAAACGCCTTCAGTGGCTTTCCGTTGTGACTTACCGGCCATCGTGTTTGCGCCAGCAGTCGAATACGGCCGAAGAAAAAGCGGTTACGTCTGGCTTCTGATGCCCCCCGCAGCGCGGCAAATGGCAAGCTCTGTCGCCACAAACCCGGCTTGTCGCGGGGAGCGTGCAGGCAAGAGCGATTTGGCTCTGCGACGAACTGCCTGCGTGGAAAAAGGCGGTTCTTATAGGCTGCCGTGCGACTCGGTGCTTCGCAGGTTTGGAACTGGCGCGGGCCGGCCTTCGGAGAGCCGTCCTTTTTGACAGCGGCATTCTCAAGCTGGCAAGACCTGGGCTGGTCGATGGCGCTGACGAGGTCGAGCTGTGGATCGCGGAATGCGGGTTCAGCCTGGAATGGGATCTCGCGTACCAACCGCGCGCGATCTCGGTTGCGGTACGGCGGCGTTTCGGCGGCCATTCTATGCCGCGTCCGCGCCGAACAACTGATCGTCGATTACCGGTCGATGCTCACGCGGACCGATGTGGAGATCATAGACCCAGGCGCGAAGACGGTTCGGCGACCGCACACCCATCGTCGGGCATGCAAACAACAAAGCGATTGAGATCTGGGTCGTCTATGCAGTCGTGCCAGGATGACTTGATGCTGTCGCTGAACCCGAGCATCTCGGCTGTCCCTCCAGTTTCGAGGTCAACCAATGGTGCATCGCGGATCGATGCGGCATCACGCGATTGCGTGAGCTAGCTGATCAGCCCCAGGCGGAAAGCTGTCGTGACGGCCTGCACGTTGCTTGTCACGCCGAGCCTCTGGCGCATCAATCGCAGATGCGTATCTGCCGTGTTGCGGCTGACGTTCAGGCGATCAGCGACCTGCTCCACGGTGAGGCCTTCGGCAACCCAGCGCAGGACGTCCTGTTGTCGAGGTGAAAGACGCACTGGTTTGGAGGCCTGTTTGCCATCCGCAAGAAGGGCCGCGCATCCGAAGGCGCAGGCGGCGACAAACTGAAAGGCGAGACGGTCGTGAGGACCCGGCTCGAGCTTCTCCCCTGCAACGGAAAATCCCACCGGCTGTCCGTTCAATGTTGCGAACGGAATCGTGAAGCCGTCACGCAGATTAAACTCTGATGCCTCGGCCATGATCTGTCGGCCGAAGGAACAAACCCTGGAAACTTGATCAATCTCGCTCCACCGGAAGGGTGTGGTCCCACGCTTCACAAGCTGAATGGTGGGGTCGCGATGAAGATAGCCTTTGGAGAAATAGCGCTCCGACCATTGCTGCGGCCAGGCGTCAAGCAGCACATGGGAAATCTGCTCGCGCCTCAGCGCACGCGGCGGTGGGATCGGTCCTGCCAGCACGTTTCTGGCGCCAAACCGCTCGGCATAGGAAATTAGGTGCTGGCAGATTTCCTGCTGGCTTGAACTCTTGCGGATCTGATTGAGAAACTCGAACGTGTCATCGAGGTGCCGACGCCAAAGCGCAGGTGCTTCCATAACGCATTGCTTCCATGATGGTGATGATAGTGGGTGGTTTGGGGCTCGGGTGGAATTGCAGGCATCAAGCTGCCGCATTGCTGGCCGACCGGTGCTGGTCGACAACTCTCCTCGATTCTTGTTGCATCAGTTGAGCGAGTTGCTCGGGTTAAGGTCGACAGCGGGATGCCAATCGCGAAGCCGGCCGACCGATCCGTTCCCTCGCGTATATTGCCGGATGCTCGGGCAATGGCGTGTGCTTGCATCTGCCTATGCTCATTTCGAGTATATCTGGAATGTTGCTTCCAGCATCGTCGGAGTCAACCCCCAACAATAGGCGGTATGGACCTGCGACAGTTCGCCATCAGGACAGTGGGGAGGAAGCGGAAGGGCTTGCCCGGGCGCTCTTCAGGGATGGCCGCATTCAACCGACTTCGCGGCTATCTGCAGCTCACGAGCGACAACAATATCGGATAACGACATAAAGATTTGTTTATATCACCTTGACAGGAATCTTCTCTTCGGCGAGTGTCCAGTTGTCGATGGTTCTTCGATGCGGTTAGCCGCAACGGAGCTAAGAGGGAAGCCGGTGAAGATGCCGGCGCTGCCCCCGCAACTGTAAGCGGCGAGCCAAGCCCATTCATGTCACTGAGGTCAATAGCCTCGGGAAGACGGGCTGAGGTGTCGACCCGCGAGCCAGGAGACCTGCCACGGCAAACAAGGTCCACAGGCGGGGTGTCTCGGTGGGCGTAGCAATCGGCTCGTCTGCTTGCCAACGTCTGCCTTGCGTCCACGCCCCAATATCGGGGTATGGTATGTCTCTCTCTCAGAAAGTTCCGGTAGCCACACTTGGCGTGCCGCGCATTGGCCGTCGTCGCGAATTAAAGCGTGCGCTCGAATCCTATTGGTTGCGAAAATCGTCCGCTGCCGACCTTCTCGAAACGGCGCGGGCGCTGCGTGTCGAGAACTGGACTGAACAATGCGACCGTGGCGTGACCATTATTCCGTCCAACGACTTCTCGCTTTACGATCATGTGCTCGACACGGCAACAATGGTCGGCGCTGTGCCGCCACGGTATGGCTGGAGCGAGGGGGAAGTCCCGCTCGACACTTATTTTGCCATGGCGCGTGGCAGCCAAGGAGAGGCTGCCGGACTCGACTATGCCAATCACGGTAACGCGGTCACCGCGCTGGAAATGACCAAGTGGTTCGATACTAACTACCACTACATGGTCCCGGAGCTCGCCGACGATCAGGCCTTTGCTTTGTCGTGGTCAAAGCCGGTGGATCACTTCCTCGAGGGTAGGGCGTTCGGCGTTCACACCCGCCCGGTCCTTCTTGGGCCCGTCACCTTCCTCAAGCTGGCCAAGTCGCCCACTCGGGACTTCAACCCAATTGCGCTGCTGCCGCGGCTGCTGCCGGTTTACGAGCTCCTCCTGCGCCGCCTGAAAGTGGCGGGCGCCGACTGGGTGCAGATCGATGAGCCGGCGCTCGTGCTCGACCTCATTCCAAACGAGCAAGACGCGTTCAATTTTGCCTACGACCGGCTGTCGCAAGCGGCTCCGGAGCTGAAGATCATGCTCGCCACCTATTTCGGTGGATTGGACGGCAATCTCGAAACCGCTCTTTCGCTGCCTGTGGCGGGCCTGCATCTCGACCTTGCACGCGCTCCTGAACAATTGGAGGCGGTCGGCCGGCTTGCGCCTAAGGACCTGGTGCTTTCCCTTGGCCTGATCGATGGTCGCAACGTCTGGCGCGCGAACCTGCGCCCCATCCTTGACCGGATCAAGCCGGTCGTCGCGGGCTGGCCACTGGAGCGAGTGGAGATCGCGCCTTCGTGTTCCCTTCTGCATGTGCCGATCGACCTGGAACTGGAAACAGCGCTCGATAGGGACATAAAGTCGTGGCTCGCATTCGCGGCGCAGAAGATGGGCGAACTGACCACTATCGCCCGGGCCCTTTCCGAAGGCCGGGAGGCGGTTTCAGCAGAGCTGGAGTCCTCCACCCAAGCAGCCGCCGCGCGTCTGACATCCCCGAAGGTGTATGATCCGCTGGTCGAAGGACGCCTCGCCTTTATCGACGAAGACATAATGCGTAGGAAAAGCAGCTTTGCTGAGCGCTCCAGGCTTCAGGACGAAACGCTCCGGCTACCGACTTTCCCGACTACGACCATCGGCTCCTTCCCGCAAACACCCGAGATTCGCAATGCGCGCGCGGCCCATGCAAGGGGAGAACTGAGCTATATCGACTATGAGGCGTTCCTCAGGAAAGAAATAGAGGCGACCATCCGTTGGCAGGACGAGATTGGGTTGGACGTGCTGGTGCACGGCGAGTTTGAACGAAACGACATGGTGCAATCTTTCGGGGAGCAACTTTCCGGCTTCGCCTTCACGCAGCACGCCTGGGTGCAAAGCTACGGGTCACGTTATGTGCGGCCGCCGATCATCTTTGGTGACGTGTCGCGGCCCAATCCGATGACGGTGCGCTGGTGGCGGTACGCTCAATCGCTAACAGACAAACCTGTTAAGGGCATGCTCACCGGCCCGGTGACGATTCTGAACTGGTCCTTTGTACGCGACGATCTCGCGCGCTCGGTCGTTTGCCGCCAGATCGCGCTCGCCCTCCGTGGCGAAGTGGGTGATCTCGAAAGCGCCGGCGCCAAGGTGATTCAAATCGACGAAGCTGCACTGCGAGAGGGCTTGCCGCTGCGCAAATCCGAGTGGAAGCATTACCTCGAATGGGCCATCGAGTGCTTTCGGCTCGCTTCCACGGGCGTGTGTGATGTGACCCAGATCCACACGCACATGTGCTACTCCGAATTCAACGACATAATAGACGCGATCGCGGCGATGGATGCGGATGTGATCTCCATCGAAACCTCGCGCTCGCAGATGGAGTTGCTCAACGCTTTCGAAAAGTTCAACTATCCGAACGAGATTGGACCGGGCATTTATGATATCCACTCACCGCGGGTGCCTGGCGTCGACGAGATGGCGAACCTGCTCTCGCAGGCGCGAGAGCGCCTTTGCGACAGTCAGATTTGGGTTAACCCCGATTGCGGCTTGAAGACACGTCGGTGGGAGGAAGTCCGTCCGGCACTCATCAATATGGTCGAAGCCGCGCGTATTCTGAGAGACGCACCGAGGGGCCCCTAGCAAAAGCGTATACCCTCGCCGGTGGAGGCCGGATCCACTGCACTGAAGCGGATCGAAATTGGGTGACGGCAAGGGGGGCGAACGGGCACGCCATTTCGTTAGGAGTGTGTGACAGTCCGCTGACCGCATTGATTTGACGGGTCCGATTCTTCTTCCGGCTCGTCGGTCAATATAGCCAGCACCTTGCCAATGACGATGCCGTCGAGTGGGAGGGCATCTCTAACAGCGTGCGGTCGGATTTGCTCATCTAACTGAGTCGTAATGTGATGCCGTTTGAACCCTATGCGCGGGAAGGGTGATGGCCTCCATTTCGTCTGAAAGGGCCGACTGATTGCTTCCACCAGATCATTCCACCCAAGAGTTCGGCATGAGGGGTATTCTCCCCAAGCGCACGGGATCGTTATTGCGTCGATCGCGGTAGTCACAAGTCAAGAGGGTTATATCGCCCCAAACTTTACCGGCAGCGTCCACGACACCGCAAAGCCGCCCGCTCGCTTCAGCGCTATTGTGAGGGCGCCCTCGCGAGCAGCTTTTGCTCGGCCGAGCTCCTACACCACGTGCCACGATCGTCATTTCAGATTTCCTGCTCTTCGAGCGCGTAACCGCCCGAGCGTATGGTTCGGATGACGCTGTGGGGGGAGAGCGCCTTTCTCAGTCGGCTGACATGGACGTCAACTGTGCGCGGGCCAACATAGATTTTTGCCGGCCAAGCGGCGCTAACCAGTTCGTCGCGACTGCATACCTTGCCAGGGTTTTCCATCAGGTGGCGCAGCATGTTGAATTCGAGTGGGCCAAGATGGAGCTGCTGGCCACTGCAGTGTACCCGACGGCTTCTGGGCTCCATATGAAGCTGCCCGCAGCTCAGCGCCTCGTCGTTCCCGCCGTTGGGGAATAGGCGAGTCCGCAGTTTCCCGCCCAGATACGCGAGCAATTTAGCCGGCGCGAAGGGCCGCAGAAAAGTTTCGTCAATGCCGGCTTTGAGCAGATCGAGCTGTTGGTGCTCGGCGCCGGATGCGATAAGGGCGATCACGGGCAGTGCGTCGGTTTGCATCTCGCCTTTCAGCCGGGCGCAGATCCCCGGGCCCGTAGCGGTAGCCGGTTGGCAGTCCAGGACAACAGCCTGCGGCTCGCACTCAGTCGTCTGCCGGATCGCGTCCTCGACGCCACCGGCCAGCACGGTTGCGAAGCCGTCTACCTCCAGGACGTGGCTGAAGAACAGGTAGAACTCGGCATCCTGCGAACAGATCAGGATTAACGGCTTCATCTGCGTCCTACATCAATGGAGCATTCAACGCCGGTCGTCACGCAGCTCGCTCGCAATCGCCGCTTTGCTACGCCTGCCCTAGCCTCTGTCAATGCCACCGGACATTTCCCTCACGGCCAGCGTCCGATTGGCAATTTGGTGCGCCCTGGGAACGAAGATCTACCCAAAGACACCATAAGCGGGTCGTTGGCGGCCACGATGGCGACGCCGGATCAGCTGCTCGATCAGGTCGGCCAAGCAGACCCAGCCGGCACGATCCGAGCTGGTGCGATAGGGATCTCACGTAAATCGCAGCAATCATCTCGGCGCAAACTCCTCCGGTACCACTCGACGCCTCCTTATGGGCGCAGTATCTGATGCTGACCTGACAAGTTCGCTTGCTACCTTCGTTCCAGTTCGCTCCGCGTTATCAAGTGCCTTTCGGCAATTCCTTGTCTCAAGACCAGAAGATCAAAATTCGTGCCAACGCGAAGGCAGCTGCCGATAAGATTTTTGCGACATTTATTTCAACGGTTTAACGGGAATGCAGCAGAGAAGATGAGGCTGGATACTTAATGTCGCGGAGTCGACAAAGCGCAATATTGCTGTCGCCCGCCTAGCGTGCTTCGGTCTTCGCGCCAATGACAACGTCGGTTGGGCCGAGTCTTCGAGATGCCTAAAGCAACCCCGCCTGCTCGGCCTCTTTGCGCAGGTTCTGCCGTGGCCTTGGGCCGATCTGCTGGATCACCAATCCGGCCGCCAGTGAGCCAAGATCGCCGCAGGTCTGGAGGTCGCGTCCCTGTGTATAACCATGCAGGAAACCGGCGGCGTAGAGGTCGCCGGCGCCCGTCGTGTCGACAAGCTCCTTGATGGCGGTTGCCTTTAATGACCACCGTCTCGTCACCGCGCACGAGTTCACCGCCGCGATCTTGCAATTCTTGCGGATCTGCGCCACCGCCCCGTCGAATGACGAGGTCTGGTAAAGCGACTTGATCTCGTGGCTGTTGGCAAAAACGCTGTCGACCGTGCCTGAACGCGTCAGATCGAGGAACTCGTCGCGGTAGCGGTCGACGCAGAGATCGGAGAGTGTCATGGACACTTCGCGGCCGGCCGCGTGTGCCAGCCTGGCCGTCTGCCGGATGGCTTCCTTGGCGCGCGGCCGGTCCCACACATAACCTTCGCGTGCCAGAGAAGAAAAAGTGGATAAAAAAAACGGATTAGCGGATTGGCGCCCTGTCTGACATCCAACAATTGTCAAGATGTCGGACAGAGTGAAACCTGGCGCACAAAGCGGCATCGGACAAATCGCCGGTGTGGTCGCCTGAGCCAGCGTTTTCGATCATATGAATGTGCACCGGGTGGGAACTCTCAGTCGTGCTGCGGCTCCAAAAGCCGCGCCGTCGTCACCACATGGTGCGATGGCGAACACCGGGGTTGTCGATAACCGCTTCGATCGCGCCTTCTCGAAGCAGGCGCCGTCTGCGTGAGCTCGTGGGTGCCGAATACCACTCGCCTGCTCGGGCGGTGGCCTGCAGTGCGGCCGTCACCTCGCGAGGACGGATTGAGGCATTGTAAATGCCGTGAAGCCAAGGGGTGGGCCAACGCGCCGCCCAGCGAACAGCGCAATCACCGCCACGGCGGCCACGGCCACGATTAGAAGCCGCGGTCAGTTCCAGTTCTGTCGCGAATCGCAGTCTGGCTCGTCCGCGTTCCAGGACAAAACTCGAGCGAGCACCGGTCTCGCCGTCACATCGCTGGAGAAATCGCTATCTGTCACAGCCACTCGTCGGCAAGGATCCCGTCACGGCCGACGTAGAGAAATACCAAGCCTCGTGGTTGCAGTCATGCTGGAAAAACCGGTGCGATTGTGTCGGTTACCCCCGCCAACAACGCCGCCGATAGCGTCGCCGCAAAGGCGGGTACTGACTGTCACGCTATCGATACCAAAGCGCTGAAACAGATTCGTCAAACAAATTTACAGAGTCTTTGCGAATGCAAGTCGCTGACAATGATACGTTCGCTTTAAGCCGCGATTTGCCGTGGATGGTTGTCCGACTCAATGGTTTTGGATGCGTAGATATCGAACCCGCAGCTTTGACCGCAAGCCGAATACAGAGAGGATCTTTGATGGACATTGACATGTTCGAAGCTTACGAGTCTAACGTTCGTCGCTATGGACGATCCTTTCCAACGGTATTTACTAAGTCTCTTGGGGCGACAATATGGGACGAGGAAGGCAAATCTTTTATTGATTTCATTGTTGGATCAGGTGCGCTCAACTACGGCCATAACAATCCAGATATTGTAGAGCCGGCAATTAAATACCTAGTCGATAAAAATATAGTTTTGTCGCTTGATATGTATACAGCCGCAAAGCGTGATTTCATCGAAGCGTTTGTCGAGTCGATCCTGAAGCCCCGGGGCCTTTCTTACAAGATACAGTTTCCTGGGCCGACCGGGACAAACGCTAACGAAGCGGCGTTGGCGCTGGCGCGAAAATATACCGGCCGCTCGAGTGTCATGGCCTTCACAAATTCGTACCATGGCATGTCACTCGGCTCCTTAGCGGTGTCGGGTTCAGCGTCAACCAGACAGCTTGGCGGCGTTGCTCGCCACGATGTGATCCGTGTCCCTTACGAGAACTATCCGAATCAAACTTTCGATTCCGCGAGTTACATCGATCACGTGTTGGGCGACCCAGGCAGCGGGATAGAAAAGCCGGCCGCAATCATCCTGGAGCCCATCCAGGCAGAAGGCGGCATGAACACCGCATCCGCACCTTGGCTCTCAGCAATTCAGCGCATTTGCCGTAAGCACGGCGTTGTTTTCATCGTGGATGACATTCAGGCAGGTTCGGGACGAACGGGCGATTTCTTCTCGTTCGAGTTCGCGAAAATCGAACCCGATATTGTGACCCTTTCCAAATCCCTAAGCGGTTCAGGTAATCCGCTGTCCATAGTTCTGATTCGCCCCGACATGGACATATGGAATCCGGGAGAACACAGCGGGACCTTCAGAGGCAATAATCTCGCCTTCGTGACTTCCGCGGCCATGTGCAAAATGTGGTCCGATAGGCTCTTTACTACAGCCGTCGAGCGGACGGCCGTCAAACTTCAAGAACACCTTGATCGCCTGGTTGCGCAGTTCCCCAAGTGCATCGAACAAAAGCGCGGCCGTGGTCTGATGGCCGGCCTCAAGTGCCGTTCACCGGCCGATGTTGGCCGTGTGCACGATGTCGCGTTCGAAAACGGCCTGCTGATCGAATCCTCGGGGCCAAATCGCGACGTCATCAAAGTCCTTCCGCCGATAACCATCTCAGATGACGAACTGGATGAGGGCATTGCCATCCTCGATCAGGCACTACAGGAGAAAACCAATGGCGACTAACCAAGTACCTCAAACGCCGGCCATCTCGCCCCTTACGATCAAAGCACGAACCGGGTCGATCAGCACTGCGGAGATCATCTCGGTCCTGAAGGGTGAGACCACGGCACTGCACATCAGCCAAGCTTTCAGCACCGAAGTAGCCCAGGAGATCACCACGAACTTTGTTGGCAGCTCCGGTCTCAAGGAGCGCAAAGATGGCGTCCCCGGACAATTTGTCGGCGCATCCCACTACAGGAAGGATGCAGCCACCTATTTCAAGGAGGCGGAAAATGCGAGGCCGCAGGTTGACGCCCTTTTTGGCAATTTAGTTGACCCGGTCCGAGCCCTATTCGACGCGTTGAAGCGCGAGCTTCACAAACAGGGCGTTGAATTGCGGCTGGCCAGTTCAGAACATGGCAAGGCCAATGTTTGTCGCGGTCTCAGCTGGTCTGGCAGCGGCACGTTCTCCTTGGACCCTCACGACGATGTCGCTCAAGTGTTACGTGCCGGGAACGATTACGAGCTTTCTGCGGTGGCGCACAACATCGTCGCAGCGCTCAACTTCTACCCCAGCATGTCCGACGAAGGTGGCAATCTGCGGCTCTGGAGTCACAAGCCGACAGTCGCGGATCGAAAGTCGCAAGGTGTCGAGACCACAGGATATCCCTATTCGGCAGCTTATCTCGAGCCCGTGCCTTGTCGCGAGTTCCAGCTCAAGGCCGGGGATATCGCCCTGATCGATGGCGGTTTCGTTCACGGGGTTACCGGTCAAGCAGGCAACGGAAAGCGTCGTCTGGTGCTGAACAGCTTTTTAGGATTTGCGCGGCCGGATCTTGTTCTCTGGTGGACCTGACGTTGGACCTCTGCCGGACGCACTTAGGTGCAGCCCATCGCAGACACAGTTGCCGACCATCTGTCGCGTCACTGCCTGGTGCGCGGTTGACGTAGAAGGGTATCTCTGTCTGCTTGATCACAGGCCGATGAGAGCACAACGACGGTGAGCCCACAGGCTATTGTTGCCGGATCTTCCTGAGAGTTGGGGGCTCGCATCGGAATGCGGCCGAACACGCATCGCGAGGTGACTAGGCAAAGATAGGAGCAACGCAGACGTTAGTGGCAAAGGTCTCCTTGCTCGCAGATATATTGCACGTCATGGCGTCGGTGGTAGTAGACCGCTGCTGACTTCCGATTTTCCGAACTAACTTGGTGCACGCGCCGACCGGTCAGATTCAGCTTCGAGAAAATTCCTGCCACAACGTTAAAGTGCACGATTGGTAAGAGAGCCATGCTCTACAAACAGAAACAGCCGCGACCAAGCATAGCACTGCGCAGGAAAGTTTTATCCAAATATCTAAAAATCGATAATTCCAGTTTTTATAGACTTGATAGCTGCAGAGGTTCGGCTGACAGTATCAAGCTTCTTCATTGCGTTCTTTATGTGAAAATTGACGGTATTCGCTGATATACCCAAAATTTGTCCGATCTCCCATGATGATTTGCCCTTCGCCGTCCACAACATACACTCTTTCTCTCTTGGAGAGAGGGGAGGTGTCTCATCGAAACTGCTGATCAGTCGGTCTTTCACAGTCTCTCCTTCGCAATCGTTTGCAGATGTTCTTATAAGGGCACCCCCGCCGGGGGTATAGGGCATACGTTCTGCGCGGCCTTCCGAGGTAGACCTGAATCTGTACATCTTTAGCATCTGATTTCTTTCTGGTAGATTATTTTACCGTTACAGTGTATTTTGTTATTGTTATGCGCGCGCAATATGGGAAATGATAAGTATACGTTGCGATAATTTTTGTTGCATAGATTTAGTGCGATGTTGAACGTGTTTTGCACCCCCATTAGTCAGCGAAGACGCCTGAGTCGGTCTTGAATCTGACGATGTGGGTGCTTTGCAATGCGACGAGGATCACGGCCTGGGAGACGTCGATCCTCTGCTCGAAGTAGCTCACCAGGCGTCGCCGCCGGGCACCCAGCCGAAGGTGCGTCAACCACCCAGCGGCGTGGCGGCATTAGAAGCGCTGTTAGTTGTCGGGTCGGCGATGGACTGGGCAGGAGGTCGAGATGAGGCCTTGCCATGAGCTCGAGCCGATCACCTCGACGAACATTCTTGAACCAGGGTCAGCGCTTGCGGTGGCCCGTGCGCCGGCGATGTCGATCAGCGTCAAGTTTGACGATCGAAAGCCGCACTCGGCCTCGACCGCAATCCGGTGCTTGCGGCCGTCGAACTTCTTGCCCGCGCCAAAACCCTTTATGCGCCAGGAGTCCTGCCAAATGCCGCGTCAACTGCTTCGTTAAAAGGTCTCACTATCACCGAGTTCCGGCAGATCTGACGTGAATTCGAGCAGTATTTGTGATTGTTTACAAAAAACTACGTCAAGAAGTCTGGTTGTGTGATTCAATGTATAAAACGTCAACTGTCAGGAATGTTGCGCCTATTGCGTCATACGTTATAATAGATTGCTTGTTATTGTGTTGCCTATGTTGCGATCGCCGAAAATGGGTTAGAGAATCGCCTATGCCCCGACACCAACCCTAGCGATGGCAGCCAACACCCATGCCAGCCGCCACGAATCGGAGATGCATCGCGGGCAAGGATGTGACTTCCAAGTTTCTAGGAGTCTGACCAAAAACGCCAAGCAATGACGAATGGGACGCGCTGCCTCTAATTTCAATGGCGAAACTGGGCGCCGATGCAGCGCAACGTAGAGAGCGGCGTCGCCTACAATGGCCTGCCAGGAGTACGGGTTCATCCATCTTGTCTAGCTAGCAGGCTTCTCTGATTGGGGTCGGTGAGGTCAAGCTTTTCCCGTCTTCTTTCCGGATCATGTCGCCCCGCTGGTCATCGCTTCTCTTCGCGGTCGGCGCGGAGCCGCCGCATGATGGGGTCAGGGAGAGAGAGGCGCCTCAATCTGTTGAACGACCTTGGAGAATTCCCCCAGGATCGTGCCTGCTAACGAGATCGCCTTGCCCATCGTCCCCACGGGAACGATCCGGATCACCCTCTCGGGCGAACCACTGTCTGTGTTCGTTTTTGTTCCTTGTCCTATTTCATGCCAATGTGGGGCCGGCGGCGTCCTTTCCAAAGCGCAATTCGGTTGCGTCGGCCCACATGCGATGCAGGATGACGGCCAGCTTGCGGGCTACCGCCACGCGGGCGCGCGCCATGCCGCGACGTTTGGCGATGTTCATGCCCCAGGCGCGCAAGCTCGACCATTTCTTCGAGCGCACGAGTAGCGAATGTGCTGCCTCGTAGAGGGCGGTGCGGGCGAGTTCGTCGCCGCAACGGCTGACCTTGCCCTGAATGTCGGTTTCACCGGACTGGTATCGCGCTGGCGTCAGGCCCAGATGCGCTCCCACTGCCCGCGAGGAGCCGAACCGCTCCGGCCGGTCGATCGTGGCGCGGAAGGCGAGCGCGGTGATCGGCCCGACGCCGGGCGCGCTCATCAGTCGCCGACCGACTTCCTCCTTGCGGACGATGTCGAGAACCTGCTTGGTCAGGCGGGCGAACTCCTTGAGCATGGAGCAGAGGATCGAAAGCAGCGGCTCGACCATCACCATCGCCTCGGCGTCGGCGCCGACCAGCTCGCGCACGCGATCAGCAAAGGCGGTGCGCGAGGGCGTGCCGAGCTTGATACCGGCCTCGCGCAGGATGGCGCGCACAACATTCTCTATGCTGCGCATCTCGTTCAGCACCGTGCGGCGGGCCACCAACAGCGCGCGCCACAACCGGCATTGCCGGCTCTTCACATGCACCTGCCGATACCAGCCCGTGCGCATGATCTGCGCAAGCGCGCGCGCATCGTTGCGATCGGTTTTGTTAGGCATCGTCTTCATGGCCGCATTGGCCTGGCGCGTCTCTATACAGATCGCAGGCAGGCCTCGGCGCACAATCCATCGTGAAGCCAGGCCGTCAGCGAGCACGCTTCCAGGCCGATGCGCTCCAGCGGCAGATCGAGCTTCCGCAACGCATTGGACAAGGCCTGTGATTCGCTCGCCGCTCGTGTTTCCTTCACGATCCGACTGCTCTCATCAACGACGCAAATCGCGGTCTCTTCCAAAGATACGTCTAATCCAGCAAAACACTTCATGGCTGCTCCTTCCCGATGTTTGTGGCGCTCCAAGGCGACCACGTTCTAACATCCCGACAGGAGTAGCCGCCCGCATCTGGGCTCGGGCGAGACCCCAATCACCCCATCTGTTGAAGAAGTGCTGGCGCGGTTGATTGGAGCGTGATTCACTGGTTCCCGGATGATCGGGGATTTTTGGATGCGCGGTTCAGACGAACGGACAGGTTCTCTGTTTTCGTATGTCGATCTTGAGGCTCGCGTTCGCCGTGACCATCCGCTGCGGGTGATACGGGAGATCGTGAACGCGGCTCTTGTGGGGATGGACGGCGATTTTGCGGTGCTTTATCGGCCCGGGTTCGGCCGCCCGTCGATCGCGCCGGAACGGTTGCTGTTGCAGGCCTTCTATGGCATTCGCTCGGAGCGTCAATTGATGGAGCGGATGGAACTTGACCTTCTGTTCCGATGGTTCGTGGGGCTCGGCGTTGACGAGCCGGCCTGGGATCATTCGAGCTTTACCAAGAACCGGGATCGGCTGCTGGAAGGTGAGATTGCAGCAAAGTTTCTGCGCGCGGTGCTTGCTCAGCCACGGGTGAAGCGGCTTTTGTCGTCGGATCACTTCTCGGTGGACGGGACGCTGATCGAGGCCTGGGCTTCGATCAAGAGCTTCCGTGGTAAGGACGGAAACGACAACGACCCGGATGGAGCGGGTCGCAACGCCGAGCGCGGCTTTCATAAGGAGAAGCGCTCCAATGACACACATCAGAGCACGAGCGACCCGCAGGCGCGGCTCTATAAGAAGGGCGACGGGCAGCCGGCGAAGCTGTGCTATATGGGGCATGCGCTGATGGAGAACCGTCATGGGCTTGCGGTCGATGGCGGCATTACCCAAGCCACGGGCACAGGCGAGCGTGATGCCGCTCTCGCCATGTTGGATCGCAGACCATCGCGACGGCGCATCACATTTGGCGCCGACAAAGCCTATGACGTGCGCCAGTTCATCAAGGACCTGCGCGAGCGCAAAGTCATGGCGCATTTCGCCGTCGACGGCCATCTGAGCAAAACCGGCAAGCCTCGCGTGACGGCGATCGATGGCCGCACACGCTGCCACGCCAGCTATGCGGTCAGCACGGCATCCCGAAGGGACAGATCGCGCAAGCCATCGAGCTTCCCGGCGGTTCTTCGCGTTACCGCAGTCGGTAAGCAACGCTTCGGTCACGCAGCTCAGGCATGTATCACACTATCACCCGTGGATACAGTCCGCACGGCGAAGTTCTACATCCCGAGGCCGGCCGGGACGAGTGAGACACGTCTGGTGTGTTACCGTAAAGACCGTAGAGGCTATATTGCCGACCGGGGGCGATCCTGGCTCAGCTAAGAGGCTCCCCTGTTCTCGGCGCGAACTTCCTGCACCATGGCCCAAATCGTTTAGGCGGTGCGCTTCTTCTGCCGGACAAGCTCAAGAACTTTCATTTCAAGAACATGCCCCCGGTGCGAACTTAGCTTGTCCCCAAGCTCATAACACCTACCAATACGTGTGGGTGCGTTAGCTGCGGAGAAGGCATTATGCTTCTGACTAGTGCCACTAGGTACGGCGCAGCCTGGCTCATGTTAGTCAGATGACCAGCCCTTCCGTGGAGCTATCGGCTTGGGTTGCTGCTCTGACTAAGAGGAAAAAGAGGGATCGTGCACACGGCGCGGTGTAACGGACGGTTGATTCCGCAGGCACTACAGACTGGCGCGTTTTTTGTGAGGTTTTGAGATGCAAAAACTTCCTTCCCATGTGGAGTACGTGATCATCGGCGGCGGCATCATCGGCCTTTCGATTGCCTATCACCTCACACAGCTGGGACATAGTGACGTCCTCCTGCTCGAACGCGATCAGCTTACTAGCGGCACTACATGGCATGCCGCAGGATTGGTTACGCAGCTTCGAGCAAACGAGAACATGGCTAAGCTCGCCCAGTACTCGGCCGAGTTGTTCCAGGATCTGGAGAAGTTAACTGGGCAGGCGACGGGGTTCAGGCAAAGTGGTTCGGTCACCGTCGCGGCCACACCCACACGGCTGGAGGAGCTAAAGCGCAGCGCTTCGATGGGACGTTCCTTCAGACTGGATGTAGAGATGATCGAGGCGGCCGAGGTCAAGCGACGAATCCCATTGCTGGACGTCAGCGACATTTTAGGGGCTGCATGGATCGCCTCTGACGGTATGACAAATCCCATCGATACTGCGCGCGCCTTCGCCGTCGGCGCCCGACATGGTGGAGCGACGATACTCGAGCAAACCCCGGTCACCCGGATTATCATCGGGAATGGCCAGTTTACCGGGATCGAAACAGCAAGAGGGACCCTGCGGGCCGAAAAGGCAGTGATCTGCACCGGAATTTGGAGTCGAGGGATCGGTGCGGACCTAAACTGGACGATTCCGGTCCACGCGGCAGAGCATTTTTACGTCGTTACGGAGTCGATTCCAAACTTGCCTGAGGCGCTACCTACAGTCCGCGACATGGACGCTCGGTTTTACGTCAAGGCAGACGCGGGCAAATTGCTGGTGGGTTTCTTTGAATCGGACGCCAAGCCGTGGGGAATGGAGGGGATCGCCAGTGACTTCAGCTTTCACTTCCTACCTGAAGATTTCGATCACATCGAACCTTATCTCTCCGCGGCCATCGAGCGCATGCCGGCTCTGGCAGACGTTGGACTGCAACTGAATTTCAACGGTCCGGAGAGTTTTACGCCGGACAATCGCTTTCTGCTCGGGCCGGCGCCGGAAATCACCGGTCTCTACACGGCCACAGGGTTTAACTCCTGCGGTATCGAGTCATCCGGCGGCGCCGGGAGAGTTATCGCCGAGTGGATGTCGACAGGCGAACCCGCGAACGATTTCTGGGGAATGGATGTTCGTCGAGCCATGCCATTCCAGCGAAATCGTAGGTACCTGCACGACCGGACTGTTGAAGCGGTCGGCAGTCTCTGGGAGCTCAAATATCCGCACAAGGCCGCAAAGACGGCGAGAAACGTGCGTTTGTCGCCGCTTCACAATCGGCTGGCTCAAGCTGGCGCGAATTTTGGTGAGGTCGCCGGGTGGGAGCGTGCACAATGGTTTGGTGTGCCAGGGTCGCCAAAAAGTTCGCATGGCACGTTTGGTCGTGACGACTGGTTTAAGTTGAGCGGCGAGGAACACCGAGCTACCCGGTCTGGGGTGACGCTGTTCGACCAGACCTCCTTCGCGCACCTGCTGGTGCAGGGTAAAGATGCCCTTGCATTCCTCCAGCGCCTGTCGACCAATGATGTGGACGCTCCGCTGGGTCGAATCGTCCATACCCCATGGCTGAACAAGCGGGGGGGCATCGAGTCGGACGTCACGATCGCCCGAACAGGCGAAGAGGAGTTTCTGGTTGTCACATCTGCCTCGCAGTGTATCCGCGATCTTGCCTGGCTAAAAATGCATGCGCGGGGCGCTGGGCACGTCTCCATTGCAGATGTCTCGTCAGGTTATGCGACCCTGTCAGTGATGGGACCACGTTCAAGGGACCTCCTAAAACGCTTAAGTCCAGCTGACTTCTCCAACGAAGCATTTCCATTCGCGACATCCCGCGAAATTGAGGTAGGCTATGGCCTGGCCTTAGCGTTCCGCATGACTCTTGTCGGGGAACTTGGTTGGGAGCTACATACTCCTGTCGAGCAAGCTCTCGGGATTTACGATGCCCTCGTCGTGGCTGGGCAGGATTTTGATTTGCGTCACGCTGGCTACGTAGCGTTGGAATCCTTGCGCCTTGAAGGGGGCTATCGTAAGTGGGGCTCGGACCTGGGAGACGAAGACACGCCACCCCAGTCAGGTCTGGGTTTCAGGATTGCCTGGAACAAGGGATCAGACTTCATTGGGCGGGCGGCCCTAGAGACCCAGCGTGGGCGAGCGCCGCGCCGGCGTCTTGTCCAACTGGCTGCTCCCTTAGCTGCACCGCTGATGTTCGGCACAGAGCCTGTCTGGCGAAATGGGACCTTAGTGGGCTATCTGCGCTCTGCTGCCTTCGGGCACACCGTCGGTTGCGGTATCGGCATGGGATTCCTTCACTCGGATACGGGGGTGAGTGCCGAATGGCTGTCGACAGGAGAGTTTGAAATTGAAATTGCCGGCGAACGGTACGCCGCGATGGGGACGCTGGGCAGTCTGTTTGATGCGAATCGGACTCGCGTAAAGGGCGAATATCAAAACATTGACGACCTGATTCATCCGACACTACGCGCTGCGATCGCGAAAACATGACTAAACCGTTAGGAGAGCGGCGATACCAAATTCCAGCCGTCAAAACCCAGATCCGACGCGACACTCTCCCTTGTCGAAAAACCCCCTCAATGGCTGTACTGGCTTGCCGAGGTCTCGACGTGGCGCAGACCTTGTTGGTGGCGATCCGCAGGTAATGGCGGAGGTCGCGAGGCTGCCGTGACCGAGCAAGAGTGAATGGTGCGCACGTCCCGCCGGCCTCCAAGGCGTGTCTGGACAAGCCGGAGCGTTCGCCCGCTTTTGCGTAGGCGTGTCCCACCGCATCCCTGGAAATCGGCTGGTCGGCACGATCGCCGGGGAACAGCCACGCCTTTGGCCGGTGCACCTTCCAATAGTTGCGCAGGATCTCTAGCAGCTTGGGCGACAGGATCACGTAGCGGTCCTTCTGGCCTTTGGCCTGCTCGACGCGGATGACCATTCTCTGGCTGTCATCGCCCGGAGGCTTCAGCCGAACCGCTTCCCAGATGCGCAAGTCGCCGGCATAGCAAGTGGTCAGGATGGCGTGGTGTTTGACGTCGAGGGCGCAACCGAGGACCGAGGAACTTCCTCGGGACTGAGGATGATCGGCAGCCGGGAGGACCTCTTCAAGCGCCCAGTCACTTTCCAGCGTCACCTTGTAGAGAAGGCGCAGCGCAGCAAGTCGCGCTGGGTGCCAGATTCTTCTCGTTGACCAGATAGATCCGATAGGTTCGAATGTCCTCGCGCCCGAGCAAGTCCGGCGACTTGCCAAAATAGCGGGCGAACAGCGACACCTGTTGCAGATAAAGAATCACAGATCAACACGCCAGTCTCCAGACGCTCGCGCACTGGTCTCATCAGATCCAGCTAGGTGCAATACATCACATAGGTCAAAAAATTACCCATCTGTATTGGTAGGTGGCACCGAGATTGTGCACGCCGTATATTCGGCTCGGGTCGAGTTTCATAGAGGTTAAGACCCTTCGCTTCCGGTAGAAAGTGGACGAATTTCAACCCTTTTTCGGCATCTGTGAGGGGCCACACTGTCGGGTAGACCATAATGGAGCAATGCCGGTACCGGTTTTCGATAGCAGTTCCGCGAAGGAGGTTACGATTAGACAGCTGGCGTCGTATGGGGAGATTGATGGGCCGCCGACTCCGCCATTGAATGCTTGAGAGCTATTTCCGGATATGGCTGGGAAGATCAATCGGCGCGCCGCTCCCTAGTGTAAACGGTCAGGCCTGAGAGCTAACAAGGACAAAACATGAGAGACAAGTTATTCGATAGAGATAACTCAGTTTATATTAAGCAGGTGGAAGGAAAAGGTCGGGGTTTATTCGCGGGTGTTCCTTTCAAGGCCGGAGATCTCATTGATCGCGCGCCAACATGGGGGTTCGACTATGAAGCGGTAAATCTGTTAAAACAAACTGGACTATTGGAGTTCTACTTTGTCCGCCATAATCAACGACAAGGGGCGGAGCTTGTAGCGGGGTACGTTGTGTTCGGCTTTATGTCGATAGCCAATCATTCTCTGAACCCAAACGCAAAAACAATTTGGAATGATGGCAACGTCGGGGCCGGGGCCAGCATGATGGCAGTAAAAGACATAAAGGTCGACGAGGAAATTACACAGCGCTATAACAATATAGTGGATTATCCTCGAACTATCAAATTCATCGAATGAATGGCAAATCATGCGTAGAGATGCCAATCTATAGCCATCAGCAGGGAAGCCGCTTGGCAGGAGGAAAAGCTTCTACGCGACGGCCGTCTGACACGCGTCTCTGGCCATTTCGCCGCGACCGCCCGCGCGTTGCGGCAAGCGAAGGGCCAATCCTTATCCTGCTGGACACGACCGAATTTTGTCTACAGGTGCGCGAGTCGACCAGGTTGTTTCGCAGAATCACCGCTGCATAGTGGAACGCTCGCCGGAGCAAAATACGGGGCGAGTTGTAGCTGTTGGGGAAGAAGAAGGTTAAGGCGATGAGTATGCTGAACGATCGGCAGTCGCACGGGCTCTGGGAGAGAACCGCTCCGCCGCCCCCGCAGACAAAGAAGCTTGCAGGCGATGTCGCCGCCGATGTGGCTATCGTGGGCGCCGGTTACACTGGATTGGCGGCCGCTTTGCATCTGGCCGAGCGGGGGCTGGCAACCGTTGTGCTTGAGGCAGCCCAGGTCGGTTCCGGAGCAGCGGGGCGAAGCACCGGTATGGTCAACGCGGGCCTTTGGATGATGCCGGCCGTGCTAAAGGAGACGCTGGGGCCGATTTACGGCGACCGGATGCTTGAATTGTTGCGGGATTCGCCTCGCAGGGTCTTTCACATTATCGACAAGCACAACATCCTCTGTGAGGTGAAGCGTGTAGGCACGATCCATTGTGGGACCGGCAAAAAGGGCATTGCGGAGATCGCGGAGCGGGCTCGGCAATGGCAGGCCCTCGGGGCTCCAGTGCACATTCTCAGCGCGGATGAGACCCATCTCAGGACAGGTACTACGGCTTTCCCCACGAGCCTTCTTGATCTGCGCGCCGGAACGATACAACCGCTTGCCTATGTCCGCGGCCTCGCCAGAGTTGCGATCGCGTCCGGAGCTCGCATCTTCACGGCGAGCCCAGTCGAGCACATCGTTCGCGAGGGTAACGATTGGCGTCTCGCCACGGAAGGTGGCAGCGCGCGGGCCAAATGGGTTTTCCTCTCGACCAATGTTTATACGTCCCAGATTTTTCCCGAATTGCGCGGCGGGCAAGTGGTGCTACCTTTCTTCCATTTCGCGACTATGCCCATGGCGCCAAGTATTCACCGCACGATCTTGCCCGAAGGCCACGGCGCGTGGGATACCCGCACTCCAATGACCGCTTTTCGCAGAGACGATGCCGGCCGCCTCATCATCGGTAGCGTCGGCGCCCTCCGCGGCACCGGAACAAGGATCCACCGCAACTGGGCGCGGCGACGCATACGAGCGCTTTTCCCGCAGCTTGGCGATATTGAATTTGAGCACGAGTGGTACGGTCGAATCGGCATGACAAGCGACCATCTGCCCCGCCTTCACGCGCCGGCCGAAAACATGATTGCGGTGACGGGTTTCAACGGCCGGGGCATCGCACCGGGCACAGTGTTCGCGGGCGAGATTGCCCGCTATATTAGTGGCGAGGTGCCACTCGACGCGATGTTCCTACCCGTCTCATCGGTGCGGAATACCTTTCTTAGGGCTCTCAGGGAGGGATATTACGAACTTGGAGCGCAGATCGCGCATTTGCCTCCAGCGCGCTGAGCCTCAAGGTGCTAGCGGGAACTGACGCGAGGGGGGTCGGATGTGGAGCAAACGTCGAAGTAAGGCAAGAGTTAGTACTTGGGCCGATCCGCGCCATTTCCCCCCGCCAAGGGTGATCCTACGCTGCCGCCGACGGGCTTTGTAATCTATTCGAAGCAAGTCTATCATGGCCCGTTTCGACGAGGCGATGGTATTCTCAAACGGTGGCGTTCTCGCTGGCCAGTTGCAAAACCGGCTACGTTTCGGCTTCATCAGAATTAGTAAAGCCGGGCACTACAGGCCGGGCAGCCCAATGTGTTGACCTTGTGGGGTGCTGATGCATTCGAGCGTGGCCCTCACCCTCACCAGCCCCTCACCGGGAACACCTCGGTCTGACGGGCCGGCGTGGACACGAACGGAGGTCATGAATGGAACGCTCGCGCTCGAGCGGCACCTCAATGCCACGCGCGCGCCGATCAAGACGAAGGAGAGCTATCGCTGGCTGGAGAACCTGCGCCGGCCCATCGCACTCGGGAGAGCCAGATCTACCTTACCCATCGGGTGAAGACCGCAGGCGTGCGTATCCGGCGGCCATCAGCACCTGAGAACCGGTGCTGGGTCAAGCTTTCGACGGTGAGACGCGATGATATTTTTCGAGGAGGAGTTTGACCTCCTCGATGCCTTCATCGGTGAAGGCCAGGATCCCGTCGTCATCGTTGGCGCCGTAGACCCAGATGACGCCGTCCTCGGGCTCGAGACCGAGGGTCAGGTCCTGGATGAGCGCTTCGCCGACGCCGAGGTCGCTGGCGACACGTTCGACGGTGGAGACGTGATGCACCTTATTGCGCTGCATGATCAGGCCGCCGCTGGTTGGGTCCGCAGTTTTGCGGATCGCCAATTCCATGGCAGCAAATCATCGATCCGCTGTGCTGGGTGGGGCGCGATACGCGCCAGGATATCGGCGAGCCAGGCCTGAGGGTCGAGGCCATTCAACTTGGCGCTGGCGATCAGGCTGTAGAGAACGGCAGCGCGCTGTCCGCCGCGATCGGAACCGCAGAGCAGCCAGGACTTTCTGCCGAGAGCCATCACAGGTTCATTCTGCCCATGTCGGGCAGATGGTAGAGTTTCATTATCGTTGGCATCCATATTATGGCGGCCGTTTTCGGCATGAAGGTCGCGAGGACCGAGCTAATGGCTCGATCATCCGGGTAGAGATCAGGCCGGGTGAGATCATTCAGGTTGCAGAGTGGATGCTGGATCGGGCGTTGTGCTCCGGCATGGACATGGGCGAACCGCGGGTTGCGGTGGCTGGCCTGATGGAGCTTCATAGTCTGCTTACCCAGCGCGGTTTCAGGCAGACTTCGACGGATGGACTCACTGCCATCCAGGAGGCGCGCCATGAAGGCCCTACCACCATCCTCAACGCTACCGATGCTGACCCAGCAGCTGAGCATGCCGTTCGATACGCCGCAGATGCGAGGTCTGAGCGATGCGGAACGGAGCGCCGTGGTCGCCAGGCTGACAAGCCTTCTGATTGCTGCGGCCGGCGTCGCTGCGAAGGAGACGAGCGATGACGAGCAATAATCTCCTTCCAGCCACGGTGCTGAAGCGCAAGGCTGTGGTCTATGTTCGACAGTCGACCCCGGGGCAGGTCCAGAACAACCTGGAGAGCCAGCGGCGACAATATGAACTTGTCGATGTTGCGCGCCGCTGGGGTTTCCGTGATGTGATCGACGATGACCTTGGTCGTAGCGCCAGCGGCGCTGTCGACCGCCCTGGTTTCGAACGATTGGTGAGCGGCCTGTGCACGGGCAAAATTGGCGCTGTGCTCTGCCTCGACGCATCGCGCCTTTCCCGTAACGGCCGGGATTGGCACCATCTCTTGGAACTGTGCGGCCTGGTTGAGGCGCGCGTCATTGATCTCGACGGAGTGTACGATCCTTGTCGGCCTAACGATCGATTGTTGTTGGGCATGAAGGGCAGCATCAGCGAGTTTGAGCTCGGCATTTTGCGAACGCGCATGCTTGACGCGGCTCGCGCCAAAGCGCGGCGGGGGGAGCTGCGTCTCAGTGTTCCGATTGGCTATATCTGGCACCGCGACTATGGGCTTGGGCTTGATCCCGATTTGCGGGTGCAGGAGGCGATCCGGCTCATCTTTTCGCGCTTTCGCGAGCTCGGCAGCGCTCGCCAGGTGCTGATTTCGCTCACGGCTGATAGTTTCCATTTTCCCCGCCCTTCTGACGGGCGCAAAACTGTGTCGTTCGACTGGGTACCGGTTCGCTATCGAAGCATCATTTCGATCCTGAAGAACCCGTTCTACGCTGGGGTCTATGTCTATGGTAAAAGCGAGAAGCGAACCGAGATTGTCGATGGCAGGGCTCGCAAAAGCTATGGCCACAGCAAGCCTTTTGGAACGTGGGAAGTGCTGCTCCAGGATCATCATGAAGGTTATATCGGCTGGAGTGAGTTTGAGAGAAACCAGAGCAATATCGCCGTCAATGCCTTTGGACAGAAAGGCGGCATCAAGTCGGGTCGGGGCGGCCGTGCGTTGCTCGCGGGCCTGCTCACCTGCGGCCGATGTGGAAGGCGGTTGGGCGTTGTCTATTCGGGGCGGCCTCCGGGTCATCCCTATTACCGCTGCGAACGCATCAACCAGATGCTGGCCAAGCCACGATGCATGACTTTTGGCGCATCTCGCATAGATCCGGCTGTCGGCAAGGAGATATTGAGGGCAGTGACGCCAATGGCGATCGAGGCCGCCATGGAAGCTGATCGGACGCATCGGGATAGTCTGGAAGAGCGACACCGCATGGTGGAACTGGACTTGCAGCAAGCGCGATACGAGGCATCTCTCGCTGAACGTCGCTATGCTGCTTGCGATCCTGACAACCGGCTGATCGCTGCCCAACTTGAGAAGAGCTGGGAGGCAGCGCTCAGGCGCGTGGAAGCCTACGAAGCGGCATTGGTCCAAGCGCGACAAATCGATCTTGTCACCCCAGTTCCCGATTTTGCCAGCATTGCCACCGACCTGGAGGCCGCTTGGCGCGCCCCTAACGTTGACATGCGTTGCCGTCAGCAGCTCCTCCGCACCCTTGTGTCTGATATCATCGCTGACGTCGATGAAGAGCAACGTGAAGTCATTCTGACGATTCATTGGAAAGGTGGCCAACACTCCCAGCTGCGTATCCGCAAACCCAAAGCTGGTGAACATGGCCAGAGCACGCCGGAGGCCGCCCTTGCGGTCATGCGCTCTATGGCCACTCGGTGGTCCGACGCAGACATTGCCGCCACTCTCAACCGGATGGGAATGCAGACCGGACAGGGAAAAACCTGGACAGGGCGCCGTGTCGGGGCACTGCGCACGGTCCATAAAATCCACGGGTACCGATCCGCCGAAAAAAATGGCGAGTGGCTTACGCTGACCGAAGCCGCCAAAAAGCTTGGAGTTACTGCCCATCGTGTCCGCCGACTGATCAAGGAGGGCGTGCTTCCTACCGAGCAAGTGGTGCCGGATGCGCCGCACCAAATACGAGCTACGGACCTGGAAAAGGATGAAGTGACCCAGTTTCCGCGTCACAGAGGCCCGTGTCGCATCAAAATGGAAACCCAAAAGTCCCTGTTTCCGGACGTTTGAAGAGGAGGTGCAGTATGAATCGGTCACTGCGATGCCACGCAGGGCTCGCTCGGCTGCATTGTTCGATAGGCAAATCCGCCCATCGACCAGGCCTTTTTCCTCAACTCTCGTGGCAATCGGCTCTCGGCGACGGGCCTGCAAAACGGCTTTGCCGACGCCCGCAAGCTTGCTGGTCTCGATTGAAGCCGTGAAGCGCATCGATGCCCTGTTCTATCGAGCGCGAGATCAAACGGCCTGTCGCCGGCCCAACGCACGCCGTGCGCCAGGAGCGGAGCGTGCCGCTGGTCACCGAGCTCGAGCGCTGGATGATCGAGACGCGCGACAAGCTCTCGCGCGGACACGATCTGAGCAAGGCCTTCAACTACATGCTGCGCCGCTGGTCATCCTTCACCCGGTTCCTCGACGTCTGTTTCTGGCACGGACCGGCGCCCGTGTCTCGGAAGCCATCGGCGTCAACGCAAACGACCTTCAGCTAGAACGGCAGCATCCACAAGTGCTGTTGCACGGCAAGGGGCGCAGAGATCGCGTCATCCCCATTGCTCGCGACCTGGCGCGAGCGCTGACCACCTTGCCTAACGCGTTTCGGAGCGACCCATATCGTGCGGCGAGCGGCCGCCAACGCGGCGGCCATTATTCCGGTCCTGCGCGATAAGCCCATATCGCCACACATTTTCCGATACTCCCTCGCCATAAAGCTCCTTCAGTCCGGTGTGGATCTCTTGACGATTCAAACCTGGCTCGGGCACGCGCAAGTCGCCACCACCCATCGCTATGCCGCCGCGGATGTCGAGATGCGGAAGATTCCGGATTGGGCAGGCTAAGGCTGGCGCCAAAACGGCTCCGCCACATAATCTCGGCCGACACATAAGTGCGGATCCAGGCCCAATGTCTCCTGAACCTGCAGGGGCAAGGCGTTTCATCCGCGACGCATATCGGTCCGGCCGACCGCCAACCAGATCCGCACCTGGCTCGGAACCGGGATCATGAAACGCCCAGCGCCTTCACCATCGCCGCCGCCAGTGTCGGTCGCGTGGTCAGCGGAATCCGCAGCCGCACCTTGCCGGCGATCTCCAGCTCGATCACCGCTGATGGCGCCGCCGGCCTCGACGCGGCGACAGGTTCATCGGGAACCACGACAACTTCGGCAAAGCCCGTCCCGCGGGCTCTCATCGTGCGGCGCCACTTATAGATCAGGCTGGTCGCGACATCGTACTGACGCGCTACCGCCGCCACCGTGGACCCGGGCGCGAATGCCGCGGCCAGTATCCGCCACTGATCCTCTTCACTCCAACGACGACGCTCAGGCCCGTTCAATAACGTCACATGGCTCATGATGTACTGCTAACTACGCTCGTAAGGACGACCTTAGGAGCGCAGCCTCCCTACCGTGCCATGCTCGCGCAAGGCGGCCCTCGCCGGAGGCGTACGATCTACGAGCTCTATTGCACCGCGCAAGACACTCGGACCATGTTCCTCGTGCGGGCGCGAACAGGCTCGCCGAGCGGCCCGCCGATGCTGCCCGACTCGATCTTGCTCATCGAGTCGTTGCCCAACTTGCGACGGCGCCCAAGCTCCGGACGGACTGGTATTGCGGTCCATCAGACGAGACGACCTGATTGGAGGTGAAGTCCGCCGCTGGCGAGGGCTCGAGACAGCCGAGAGGCCTGCGAAGTACCTCGCCCTTGGCGCCCGCCAAGCCGGACACTCGCCACCCAAGTCATCCGGCATAATGCGGACTTTCTCAGCCGCCATACTGCTTGCGTCTGACGGGCTGATCGGCACGCCACGACTGGCGGGCCGACCTTGGGTCACATATCTGGCAACAGCAGCGTTCGTTCGGAGATGCAGTTTGAAGAAGATCATTGCCGCGAATGCACACTCTTCACGTTGACGCGTCGGAAGTCACATGCGTCGGGAGGCGCTGTGCGTCGGAGCGTTATGAGGCAAGACGATTTGCCCAATGTCGCCGATTTAGCTCGGGTGAGATCAGCTACCAATGGAGGTAGGTGCGGTTCGCACCCGAAACATGTAGCGCTACCCATCTAGCGACGAGGATGCACCCAACATAATGACGCAAGCCACCAAGGATAAGCACGAGCAATTCTCTGTGGATGAAGGGGTAGAGAAGTCAGTCGTGATTGTCGGTGGCCGGCTCGGAGCAAAGCGGAGACGTTTGTGTACAGCATCGGGAGAGTGTCACTGATCAAGAACTTTGGCTCCGATGTTCGAGCCTCGGAGTGACATTCTGTAAGAGGCTCAAGAGCTACAGGAAAACGATAGCAGAAGTATATGAAGACAACAGGTTACAAATGCCATGACTGTCGCTACACAGTAAAATATCTGTGTATGACGAGAAAAGTGCAACGTAGGAGAATTCAGCGATGAGTATAGAATTGATTGACAATCTCATCCCGCATACGGATATAGTAAAATCCACGCCGCGCATCGGCGCTGAAGTCAGGAACATCAAGCTGTCGGCCGATTTGCCGGACCGGACCATCGCCGCGATAAACGGTTTGGTGCTTGAACACAAGGTCATCTTCTTCCGTGACCAGAGTCATCTCGACGATCCCGAGCAGGAACGCTTTGCTCTTCGTTTCGGGAAGCCTTCTCCATATCCGGAGGGAACGACGTCGATTTTCGACATTGATTCGGCACGGGGAGATCTCCCGTCTGATATGTGGCACATAGATTGGTCCTGCATGGATGCCTATCCCAAAATTTCGGTGCTGCGCGGCGTCGTAATCCCCCCAATCGGCGGCGACACGGTGTGGTCAAACACGGCGACCGCATATCTCGACTTGCCGCAGTCGCTGCAACGGCTCGCCGACGACCTCTGGGCAGTTCACAGCTTCCCCTCAGCTTCCAAGAAGTTTCATACCGAGGGCCTTACCGGACCGAGGATCGAGACGGAGCATCCCGTCGTACGCGTCCACCCCGAAACCGGTGAGCGCACACTGGTGCTAGGCTCCTATGTAGCAGGATTTGCTGGGTTCTCGAAATATGACAGCCAGAGGCTATTCGACCTATTTGAGTCTCATATTGCCGCGCAGGAAAACACCGTCCGTTGGAAGTGGAACCAGGGCGATGTCGCTATCTGGGACAACCGAGCCACGATGCATTGTGCAACCAAGGATTACGGCGACCAGCGCCGCGTCGTTCGCCGCGCAACCGTCGAGGGCGAGGTGCCCGTCGGTGTTGACGGCCGGCAGAGTGTCGCGCGTTTCAAATTCGTCCAGCCGCTGCCGTCCATAAAAGCCGTCTAGCTCACGACCTATTTGATTTGGAAATGTGATGATTACAGGTGGCTCGCACGGCATTGACCGCGCCATGGCACGCGTGTTTTCGGCCAAGGCGTCAAGGTGATGATCGCGACCCGTGGGAAGGATGACGCGCAAGCGGTTGTCGACGAACTGTCGAAGCCGGGTGCTATCCTGGCAACCGTGCTATGAGATCTCGGGACTGGCATTCGGTTTAGATTGCCGCTGCAAAGATCGGCTGAAGTCTTCGGCGGCATCGACATTCTCTGTGCCAATGCCGGCATCTTTCCACAGACTAGCTGGTCGACTTCGATCCCGCCGAATGGGACGGTGTCATGGTGTCCAATCTCAAGAGCGCCTTTCTTTTGGTCACGGCCTGCATCTCTTATTTCGAGAAGGCGGAAAAGGGACGCGTCCTCCACCGGCAACACGCGCCGCCGCCAAAGCGTATTGGCGGCGGCGACGCGGCAGGTGCGGGCGGCTTGATGTGGACTGCACTATCGCAATATCGTCACCGATTTCCGTGCTGTGTCACTAAAGATCGGCCTGCGACCGCGCGGCGCTCGCACAGGACCCCGCCTGCACGACCTGAGGCACGGTTTTGCCGTTGCTACGCTGCTGCGCTGGTATCGGGCCGACAAGGACGTAGATCAACTTCTTCCGGTCCTTTCCACCTACCTGGGGCATGGCCGTGTTCGCGACACATATTGGTACCTGTCGGCCTGCCCCGAACTCATGGGGGAAGCTGCCCGAAGACTCGAAGCGCGATGGGAGACACTGTCATGACGCAGGATCTCCAACTCGCGCCGCTGATCGAACGGTTCTTTACACACCGCCTTGTCCATCAGCGCAACGTCAGTCCCACGTGGCCGCCGCGTTCGCCGGTGAAAAATGGCCGGCCGGCGGACCTCAAGGGTTGGCTATCACGCCGTGCTGCATAATCCTTAAGCACGGTCAGCGTCGACGAATGAATGGGGACGATGCGAGACTTGCCGAATTTGCTGTCGCGAATGACCAGTATCCCTTGGTCGAGATCGACATCACCTCTATGAAGCCGCAGGGCCTCGCCAATCTTCATGCCGGTCACGGCGAGGAGGCCGACGATGCAATAATAGGTCCATCGACGCAGGTTGCCTGCGGGTGGAAGGGCCAGCATCGCAGCAAGAAGCTGTTGAACTTCAGCCTTGGAATAGAGGTAGGGTGCGGGCCGCCGTTGCTCCGGAAACGCGCTCGTCGGAGGGACCTGTGTCCGCGGGTCGGTAATCGCCACGTACCGGGCGAACCCGCGAACTGCGGACAGGCGCCCGGGCCAGGACGCTGGACCGGCATCTTTGCTCACCCATTCGATGGCGAGCTTGCTGGTTATGATCGCGTTTCCATGCTGATCCATGTGCGCGACGAAGCGGCGTAGCATCTGTCCCTGAGACGAAAGCTTGAAGCCAAGCGTGCGGCGCATGCCCATGTAGCGCTCGAGGGCGATGTACAGCGGGCTCATTGCACGGCTCCCGGCCATGGCGTTGCCAGGCGCCGCAGGCTTGCCAGGTCAACCTTGGCATAGATGCGTGTCGTATCGTGGTTTTGGTGACGTAAGACCTGGCCGATCTCGGTCAGCGTGGCCCCCGAACCAAGGAGTCCAGTGGCCAGGCTATGTCGAAACAGGTGGGATCCGCGATTCGCGACGCCAGTTATATTGGCTGCATTGATCGCGGAGCGTGCGATATGGATCACCGCGTATGATGAGGTAAAGCCGATGTGCGGAGCGTGCGAGCGAAGGAAAACCCGGCGACTCCCGGATATCGGACGACCGTCGCGCAGGTAAGCCGCGATGGCCTCGCCGACTTCGGGTGGGAGCGGCATGGTCGCCCGTTTGCGTCCCTTGCCCTGCACGTGGAGTTGCCCGGCTCGCCAGTCAATATCGTCTAGCGTGAGAAGCGCCACTTCGTTAGCGCGCAGACCGAGCCGGGCGAGAAGCAGCAGTACGGCATAGTCCCGCCGCTCCTTGGCCGTGGCTCGTCCGCAACCTTGTAGCACCTGCTGAACCTGGGCTTTTCACAGGTAAGCGGGCAGCCCGACCTGCCCCCGCGCCTTGACCAAAGGAACGTAGGCAGAGAGGTCTTTGGCGACCAGGCCTTCGGCGCTGAGATACCGCAGAAACGAACGGAGCCGCGAACAGAAGGCCACGGCCGTAGCAGGGCTGCCGTCGCCTGCATGGCTCTTCGATATATCGGATGAAATTGAGGGCCGTTATCCGCGCGATGTCGTCGATGCAGTTGAGCGCTAGCGAGCGCAGAAACGGGCGCAAGTAGCTGGAATAGGCTACTGTCGTGGCTGGACTGACACCAAGCTTGCGCTGCAGGTAGCTTACCGCATAGGCGGTCATTAGAGCGACCCGGCAGGCCCTGCCACAGCCCTTCCCCTAGGCATAGGCGGAAGCATCCGTAGCCAGCCATTTGCGGCGATCCATCAAGACGTGGTTCTGGTAACCAAGGGCAGGAATGGCGATATCGACCTGCGGGGCCTTGCCGCCCCAGTGTGCCTCACCACCCTTCTGCACCGTCTCGGGGGTTGTCCTAAATTACAACAAGGCTGATTTGCCAAGGTTAACAGGGCCCAAAGATCATCCATCACGCAGACAAGTTGATGAATGCGATTCAGCGTAATTTCTTCCACAGCCATACGTCGTTGTGCCATTCATTGTGTATACGCACGGCCTCGTGAAGAACGACGACCCGCCGAAAGAAATGTTCAGAACTTCTTAGGCTCATAGCATTGCGTTCCCCAACACGCGAAACAAGTATCCTAAAACCAAGAATTGTTGCAACTTCAATCAATTTGGCGTGCATCAACTTTCCAATTCCCTTCCCGCGATGACTTTCATCAATGTAACGCGATGTCTCGGCGATATCCATATATTCGGCTCGCACAGAAAATCTGCTCAATGAGCACCAGCCGATCATTGTACGATCGATCTCATAGACGAACGCAGGATATGAATCTTGATGTTCCTTCAGCCAGGCGACTCGTTCGTTGTGAGTGTCGGGAGCAATTTGACTTATAGCAAAGATGCCGGGCTTCATCGCCTGATTGTAGATCTTTGCCATGCCGTTGGCATCTGTGTAAGTTGCACGTCGAAACATTGGTGTAACTCGTTTGTTCGTGTTAAGGGCGTGTGCTCGGTGTTTTAGTTGTTTCCGATGAGGAACGGGTCTCGAACAGGTATTCCGTTTCAGTTATGGGCGTCCGAGTCTCGAACGAGCTACGAGGAACGTTTCGCCGAGAAAGGCTTCGAAAGGCTCTTGCGCGGCAAGGTGCCGCCATTCGCGCATTCCCCCGCTCGGCTGGCTCGTCAGCGCCCGCAAGTCGACACGACGCACTGGAAAGCCGACATGATGGCGAAGGCGGCTGATATCGGCACTAACCCGGTGCGGCGCATTTGGAGGGCACGGGCGCAGCCGCACCGTTGGTGCCAGGTTCACGCTCTACAGCCAACCGAAATTGGTCGACAAACTCAAGGACATGTTCGATCTGTATGTCGACCCACCGGCCAAGGGGGGCTCGACCGCACCCGAACCCGCCTGCCAATTAAGAACGGCCGCGTCGGCGCCTTGACGCATGACTTCAATCAGCACGGCATCATTACCCTGTTTACCGCCCTCAACGTGCTCGACGTCACGGTCGGCGGTCTCGTCCATCCAGCGCCACATCCGCCTCACCAATGTCTCAAAAGGCATAGGTGCCGACCGGCAAGTCTGTCCACCTTCTCCTCGACGACTGTCGCCAAAAGCACGCTTACGTCTCCACACATGTCTACCGATGGTGACTGGGCACCCAGCGACATTGCCCGCTAACCTCTAGAAGGCGGATGCCCGCTGTCCGCCTGTTTAGGCGGTTAGCTTTGTCCACCCAACTACCAGCTCTGGTAGGTTGCAGCGCGCTCCGGAGAACGTCACTCTCAGATGGCTGATCGACCCCACCCACTATGCAAAAGAGGTCGGAGGACATCTGATGTTGTACCAAGTGCGGCCGTTGCGAGCAGGCGACCTGCCAAGCGTGACAGAGATCCATAACCTCGCATGTTGCGCCAGGGAATCAACAGAAGGAAAGCGCCCTTGGAGCATCAGGAAAATGAGAGAATTTCTATTCGAAGCGCATCCGTCGCTCGAGTCCTACACGTGCGTGGCCAATGGAGTCGTGGTCGGCTGGACAGCGTTCACGCCGTTCCGCGTCAAAGAAGATGCTGACCACACAGCCGAGATGTCGCTTTATGTTCACCAGTCATTTCGTCGCAAGGGAATTGGAACGGCTCTCGCGCAAACCCTTTTGAATCGCGCAGCTATGCTTGATCTACATTGCATTTTCGCAATCGTGTTTAAGGATATGCCTGGTGTCATATCCTTCGCAGAAAGGAAATGTGGATTTTCAGTCGCCGGTTGCCTTCCAGAGGTCTTTTCTGACGGTAAAAAATATTACGACCTCTTGGTTCTTGAAAGGCCGATAGAAGGGTGAACCCGGTCCATCGCCTGAGGTCGTGATCGAGTGGCTCAGCCATTCGGCATAGTACCGTTCGCTCGCGCGATCACCGACGCTAAAGCGCGCTGGACGGATCGCCAGCCTGTCGGTGTTCGCCACACAAGCTTGTCTAGCCAGTCTTCTGTCTGGCTCAGGCTAAACAGCTGCCAAATCGGCACGAATTTTGAAGCTTTCATGACGAGGCGGCGAGGGCTGCCGACCGGCCTTGATGTTGCGGGCGTTCGATGGATGAAAGGAGGAAGAAAGGCAAATTTCAGGGTCGCCGTCACATTGCCTTAGCGGCAAGGGGCGTCGGCAAGTCCGCCGCCCAAACGGCATCAAATGAACTAAATAGGTACCCCGCAGTCACAGTGCCGTTAGGCAAAAAGGTGGGAACCCTAAGCACCGACCCCGAACATCAAGTATTACGCGTTATCTAGCACTATGGAAGGAATTTGGCCATGCCGACCTCACACATTGACAAACGAACGACAATCTTGACAGACGATGTCCTCTGTGCTCGGCGACTCAATGCCCGTAACGTAAGTGTCCTTGAGACCGGTGACGATAGGGGCCGCGGCGTATTCGCTGCTCGGGATTTCCTGCCGGGCGAGGTCGTCATCATTGGGCTTCTTGACCGCCTGGAAGGGATTCGGACGACAAACTCGATCCAACTGAATTGGGATGTCCATGCTCTCTTTGAGAAGCCGGCTGTAATTGTGAATCATTCTTGTAATCCGAATTTGGCGATCGTGCCCAATCGGTTCGGAGCCTACGATTTTATAGCTATTCGGGAAATTTATTCTGGTGTCGAAGTGACGTGGGACTATGCAACCTCGGAGCTCGAATGCATCGGGATCTCAGTCTGTCTTTGTTCGGCGGCAAATTGCCGAGGTTCAGCCGGAGGCTTTTCTAAGTTACCTCCCGATCATCCGATGGTCGTGGCTCGGTTCTACGCACCATATCTTGAGGTAACCATGAGAAGTCCCGAAAAAGAAATGTCGCCACTTGGAATCATTCCGCCATGAGCACCTCGAAGGCGTGACTTGGCGACGTGATGTCGAAGGCCTACATGAAGTCTTGAAGCTTTGATATTGCCTGTTTCGTGAATCGGATCGGCGGTGTGCCAGGGCTTCAGACGAACACCGAACCATTCGAGAGGCTTCGGCTGATAATGGCGTAGATGATTATTGAAGCTCTCGATAACCCGTTATCCGGCATGTTGTCTAGCTGCCCTCGTTCGTTCTGTCGTAAGATCATGGGACACTGGGAGCGAGTAAATGCGGGCAAGGAGCGTCCTATACAACCGGAAATTCGAGCACGCTAGCCGCCCTTACGACTCGCCCGATGCCCTTGAGCGCGGATCCGTATAGCGCGGGATGACTTGGAGAGTGAATAGAAAAGGATTCCCCATGGCGAGCAAACAAAACCGCTGCCGCGGTAGCTGATGCGGGGTCTGGCGTGGGCAGGTCCCTTCTGACAAGACATGTGTCGAGCCAACGTTCCAGAGCGGAAAACCCTGATGGCCCAGATAAGCCCTCTGCGTCAATGGATGATTGAAGATCTGACGATCCGCAATTTGTCACCGGAGACCCAGCGATCCTACGTGCATCACGTGGCGAAGTTTCAATCGATTTTGGACGATCACCCGATCAACTGGGATACGTAGAAGGGCGCGCCTATCAGGCCCGCTTGGAGGGCAGCCGAAGGTCTCGTGGGGCGCGTTGAACCAGACCGTTTGCGCCTTGCGTTTCTTCTGCAGCGTGAGGCTGGGTCGATCTGAATTGCCCGAGTTGACCTGATGTCATGGACGGCCTCCGCTCCCGGCATCGCAATGTTCCAAAGTGTGGCTGGCGAAAGTCACATAAGGGGGAGCCGTCCCATGGAGAAGGTTAGAACAGTCGGTTTGGATATCACCAAGCACGTCTTTCAGACTCGCGGTGTAAACGCGTTTGGCGCGGTAGGCCTCCGCCGAAAGCTGCGTCGTGACGATGTCGCTGGTTATTTCAAGGGCGTTGCCGCGTGCCTGATCGCAATCGACGGGTGTGCGACCGCACACCACTGGGCTCTGGTGTCCTTAGAGTGCTGGATCACGAGGTTAGGCTCGCCGGCGTAGCACGTCAAGATTCCGTGAGGAGGAGACGCGCGCGCCCAGCTTTGGAAGAGTTGGGTCACTACTTTCTCGATGGAGACCTTTGCCATGCAGACTGCCAGAATGACCTCCGCACATACGATTGCGACCGTTGAGTGCGGCGCGATTTACGTTCTCTGGAGCTCAGCTGCTCAACGTGGCTGGTGATCACACTTGCGGCCCCCGTAGGGCCCAAGCTGTCGAGGCATTAGGTGCGGGGTGAGGATATGCCGGGGCTGCTGGAGTGGTTTTCGGATCTGCAACGCCATGTCCGCCGCCGGACCGGCCGGATTGTCCCAGTGATCGTTGTCCAGGAAGCCGGACTGGCCGGGTTCTGGATTCACCGCGCCTTGATCGCGGAAGGGATCGAGAGCCACGTTGTTCGCACACTCATGGCATGAAAAAGGGGCGAACCGCCGGAGTGCGTATCCGCATGTAAACCGGTTGAACGGTCTGTTCTTCGCGCAACGGATAGGCGGGTACGAGCCTCGGACCGCCGGGAGCACCTGAAGGCTCTGCGCACCGAAGAGGGGCGGTCGCTTCCAAAACATCTCAAGTCGCGGCCCTGCGCGAGCTAGAAGTCATCGAACTGCTGAACCGGCAGATCGAGGCCGTGAAGGCGGAGCGTGATGGGCTCTTGGAGGAGGCTCCGCCGGCCGGTTCCGTACTGGAGTCGGTTCGGATGTTGCTCAAGCTCAAGAGCATTGGCTCCGGTTTGCCGGTGCCTTGTGGTCCGAAGGCCTGGTTCCGGAAATTCGCAAACAGGCGCCAGGTCGCGGCCTATGCCGGTCTTGCGCCCACGCATTGGAAGAGTGGCACGATCGGCCAGCGCTTCTCGGCCATGCGGCGGTTCGGGGCAAACAGGCGACCCTTAAACATCGCAAGTCTGTAAATCATCGAGACGCTTCGAGCCGCACCGCCGGTAGCCAAAACATTGCAACACATCCTTCCATCAAATTCACACAATTTTCGCAACCACGAGGCGCTGACAATGGTATCTTCACGGGAACTCTCAGTGAGGGAACGGCCAAGAAAGCTGATGCCTACATACTTTGAGCCCCACAGCTTGCAACAGAGGATCAACGGCAATGGGAAGAAGAGCGCTCATCTTGGTTGAAGGCTGTGCATGGGGTTGTGGTCTGCTATACGTCCAAGCGGCCCAGCGTCTTGGCCTTCATCCAATAATCCTGTCAGCAGATCCAACTCAGTTCGACTATCTTGCGGCGGAAGGGATTGAGGCAATCCGCGTGGATACAAGCGATCTCGATGCGGTGATCCGCGAATGTTCCCGGGTAGGTGCGGCCTACGATATTGCTGGTATTACGGGCAGACCTTTGGTTTATGCGACAGTTGGCCACCTTTGCCAGCACTTCGATCTATCGGGACCGAACCCAGCAGCTATTGAGCGATGCCGCGACAAATTCACTCAACGCCAGCTCCTTGCGGGAGCCGGCGTTCCAATGCCTGCCTATCGGTTGGCAACGAATGCGAAGGACGTTGAAAGGTCTGCCGCAGAGATCGGTCTGCCGGTGATCCTTAAGCCAACTGTAAGCGGCGGAAGTACTGGAGTTCGACTGTGCCGAAACTTCGAAGAGGTAGCCGAACATACGACCTATCTGTTGGGCGGGAAGTACACATGGCTGTCGTCGCCGAGGATACTTGTCGAAGAATGCGCAGAAGGCCCCTACTATGGCGCTGACATAATGGGAAATGAGGTCGTTGGGATTGGGTCTGGTGAATTTGGCCCTCCGCCGCATTTTGTCTATCGTCAGTTCACCTATCCGGCCCTTCTGACTGATGAGGATTATAACCGTATCGCCGATATTTCGTTGAGCTGTTTGCGAGCTCTCGACCTTGGCTGGGGGCCAACGAACATTGAATTCCGGTGGACGAAAGATGGCCCAGTCGTCATTGAAGTCAATCCGCGTATGGGCGGCACGCCCGATCCCCAACTAGTTCGGCTGGCTTATGGTATCGATCTAATCACAGAACACATTAAGCTAGCAATCGGCGACAAATGCGATTTGCGTAGAAGGCATTCGCACACTGCGGCCGCGCGGTTTCTTGTTGCTGATCGCGATGGCACCCTCGATTGGATCGGCGGCGACAGCCAAGCAGGCGCTGTGTCGGGTGTCTCCGAGGTCAAATTCTATGTTCCGCCCAGAACGCCGATCGTCAGGAAAGGCGATTATCGAGACACAATCGGACATGTTATCGTCGCTTCCACTAGCTACGCTCAGACCGAGGCAACACTGAATCGTGCCGTTGACTTCATCGATTGGGTGATCACAGCGTTTCCGACCTCTGGTGAATAGGACTGGCCAAGCATTGGTGCTTTGTCTGCATCGCCGCCTCTGGGCGACATCCTCGAGAGCAGGAGGTCTGCCGGTGCTTTTCCAATACATCTCAGCTACTCCTGTTTCCGCTATCATTGATGGAGTCGCGAACTTTCTCGTTCCGCGGATCGTAGAAGACCGATAGCTTGGCATCGGCCGGATAACGTTTTCCAGCTACCTCCACCTCAAAACTGGTTTCTTCGAGAAACTCCGTGTCGATACCGCCCTCGCGGGTCAGGTATGCCAGCCCCAGTGAAGCGCCAACACGATGCCCGAACGCGCCGGAGGTTACATGACCGACGACCGATCCGCCAACCCAAAGTGGCTCCTGGTGATAAAGCAAGGGCCCATCGGGATCGTTCATCCTCAGATGAACAAGACGTCTGGAAATGGGCCCTTTGTCCTTCTGACGAAGAAGGGCGTCACGGCCTATGAAATCCGATTTGTCCAGATTGACCGCGAAACCAAGTCCCGCTTGATAGGGCGTATCATCCGGCCCGATGTCGTGACCCCAGTGGCGGTAGCCTTTTTCGACCCGCATCGATCCCATCGCGAAATAGCCGCCATGCCTAAAGCCGTGGCGTACGCCGGTTTCCGCTAAGCGGTCGAAGACATGGCAAGCGAACTCGGCGGGGACGTAGAGTTCCCATCCCAGTTCGCCCACGTAGGTGACCCTGCTTGCCCTCACTTTGGCGTAACCGATCTCTATCTCCCGGCTCGTGCCGAACGGGAATGAGGAGTTGGAAAAATCGCCCCCCGCAATTTCCGAAAGGACCGCACGGGATTTCGGTCCCATAAGTCCGAACATCGGAAGTCCAGAGATCACGTCTGTTATAAAGACGTGTGCTTCGTCGGGGGCATGCCGACGCAACCATGTCATGTCCTTTATCTGTGACGTCGCTGCTGTCACATAGAGGAAGGCGGTTTCGGAAAGCGCGTTATCGTGACGTCAGCTTCGATCCCTCCGCGTTCGTTCAGACACTGGGTGTAAACAAGCCGGCCCACGGGCACATCGATATCGTTCGCGCAGATCCTGTTGAGGAACGAGCACGCATCCCTACCCTCGATGTTGAACTTGACAAAACAGGACTGGTCGAAAAGCGTGACGTGCTCGGCAGTGTTACGGCACTCCTGACCGCCACAACCGCTAAGGCCTGTCTTTGTTCATGACCAGCCACGCCAACACGTGCGGCATGAGTTGGCTGAAGTTATGCCCGACGTGGGGAAATAGCTCTAAGCTCGAATTCGGAATCTGGGTCTGCAGCCAATCGGAGTGGCGCCGCGCCGCGAAGAGATCCTCAAGGCCCCAAAAGAGCCGTGTAGGTACCGTTATCGATCCGAGTTCGAAACCCCATGGCGACACCCACGCTTGGGTGTCATCAACGTACGCATCCTCCTCCGAATAAGGGGAGGCAGATAATGCGAGCTGTCGTGCGATCTTGTCCTTCAACGGCGCTAGCAAGCGCTCTATGCGAAGGTCATTCTCCGGATACAACTGATGCTCAATTTCCGGATCATGCCAGTTGGCGGCCACCCGCCTGTAGAATTCGCGTGACCCCTCTGGGCCCTTCCGTGCCTCTATGATCTCGTCACGCATGAGGGGGGACGGCCCGTCGGCATAGTCGAACCCCCCTGGACCAAAGTTCGGACCATTACCGCCAAGGAACGCTGCCCTTGAAATGCGCTTGGGCAGCAGCGCTGCGGTGGCAAGCGCGAGCATCCCGCCCCCAGAATGGCCGAATACCGATGCGATGTCGACAGACAGATGATCGAGGATGGCCTCCACAACCGGGGCGATGTCGCGCACTTTGCGCCCGGGCTGCGGGGTTGAGCCCCCGTAGCCCTGGCGATCGAACGTAACGAGGCGACAGAAGATTGCGCCGCTGGCCACGTAATTCACAATGTGGCCCAAGCCGATGCTGGGCGTCCCATGGATCCCGATCACGACCGGGACGTCGGGCGGCCCAACCTCATAGGCGCGAATGGTGCTGCCGCCAGGCATTTGGACGTCGAACACGCGTGGGGTTAGGTACTTCTCAATGGGCGAAGATTCCTGCATCTCTATTTCCTTATGTGATAGTGCGATTTTGGAGCCAAGCATCCGCCTTCACTTGCCAGCCGGCAGGCGGATGTGGTGTGGTCTCACTTCGATAGCTCGCGGCTCCTCTTGCGGGCAGCGATCCAAGGCTATTGAGCAACGCGGATGAGAGCGTACCCCCACGAAAAAACCGTTTATGGTCGCCGACGAGGCAAAAGCTCTTGACTTACCCAGCGTGGAGCTGATCCCACTAGCGCCTTCACAACCGCACGGCGACTAATGGCCACTTGTTCATGGTATTCTCCCATTATTATTTGTGGTTCCATTCGAAGCAGGCCGGCGACGCTTGGTATCCCCTAAACCCTCCGGTCCGTTCCCAATTATGGCGTTCATTTGGGTTGCGGATGATCGATCCCACAAGCATATATTTCATATCGCCCCTATCTTGAAGCGAGATAGGTAAAGCGAGATCACGTTTTGATGTGCTTGCGCACTCAGACGAAGGCGAAGCCCTGGTGAACTACAAGTCCTGGACGCCCTTCTGTTTGTCAACGGTGACGCTGTTCTGGTTGATCTCCCGGTGGCACTTGGTGATGATATGGAAGACCTCGCGCACGATGTAACGCTTGTACTTCGGCAAGGCGCTTGGCCGCCACACCCCAACCAGTCTTCGGCTATCTCGCCCGCGGCTGGATCGAGGCACGCTAACTCACGAAGGGAGCCGCCGCGGCAAAGCGAACTCTCAGACGACCAGTCAATAGGCAGGGCGCGGACCGCTCGCACAGGCGATCAAGGAAGAAGGCATCATGAAAACTTCGCTGCAACCGTGCTTCTTGATCTCTTGCTTCACCTCACCATCGTTATCCTGATCGAGGAATCAAGCTACCGCCTTCGACAGCACGCCGATCTCGTCCCGACACGTTCGATCAAATGCGCATATCAACCCGCGCCGCGGAAAAAGCGCCGCCAGGAGTGAAATCCGACGATCAAGAGGCCCGCGACCACCGAGCCCCTTGTGTGTCTAGAATCGTGCATTGTTGTTGAGGGTGCCACGGATCAGGTTCTTGCCTGATCCGTGGAGAGCCCGTCGCCCCTAAGGTGGCCTAAGCCGTAGGTGAGCCGGTGCCTGACCGTCTTCTTTGAACAGTTGCAAGGAGCAAGCCCCCGCACACAAGGAAGGGATCGAGGAGATGGCTGAAGAGACGTCTCAGGACGTCGGTATTGACGTCGCCAAGCGGTGGCTCGACGTGTCAGTGTTTCAGACGCAAGAGCACGCACGTTTCGACAACGACCAAGATGGTTGGACCAAGCTGATCAAGTGGCTGACGGGCCGCACCGTGCGCGCCATCGGCATGGAACCGAGCGGTGGCTATGAACGCGGCGTGGCCAAGGCGCTCCGCAAGGCAGGCCCGCTGGCCAGGAATGTCAATCCGCACAAGCCGCGCCACTATGCCCGCGCCCTTGGCCGCATGGCCAAGAACGATCGCAATGATGCTCTTCTAGAACTCGGCCCTGGCAAGCACAGTTGCTCACCCCTGTCGGGCAGGGAGAATTGGACGCCCACATTCGCCGAGACTTCGCTGCCCGTTGGCAACCGCCAATCCAACACCTTCCCGCCAGTCGGAATCATGCCGACCGAACCGCCCAAATGACCGACGCCACCGAGCTCGATCTCCACCACCGCAGACGCTGTCGGCGTGTCTCGGCAAGCCGAGCCGAGCCGCGTCTCGCTGCGACGTGGGCGCACCGCTCTCGATTGCCTTGCGCCGCCAGCCAGACAGCTGCGAGGCGCCAGCCCAACCTCGCGCGCGATCGCCGACACGTTCGCAATCCGGCTTGAGACTCTTCAATCAGCCGTGCCTTCGCTTGCGCCGACCAGCGCCGTCGCGGACGCTGCGGGGGTGCTCCCAGCTGGTTTGGAACCGCTTCAAGGACTTGGAAACCTCTATCATCAGACATAGGCGCAGACATGGGGATTGACACTGCAAGCTCCTTGGCTCTCTCAGTGTCATCGTCTGTCGTCCACCATCTCATGTAGTTCATGTCGCGCCAGATGGGGTCAGCTTCACGCTTACCACTGATGTGTTCGACATTCTGTTGCTTGTAGACGGCTGCCGCTTTGTTCGAGTCCCAGCCCGAGGACTGTCCGACGGGCATTTGACGCCACATTAGCCTTGAGCTTCGGCCGTTTAGTCCGTAGTCGGTCCTACGGGCGTTCCTCCAAGCACGCCCGCGTTGCCGTCTGTTTCGCGCGTCGGGGTTCTCTCGCTCAAGGGCGAACGAATGCCTTTCGACCATAGGCGCTCGCGCCGTAGGAACTGCCACACAGTGTCAGGCGACACCTTCACGCCACGCGCTGCAAGTTCAGCCTTCAGTTTGTGAACAGTCAAACACGGCGTCTGACGGATCCGTTCCCTGATGAATTCCCCATGAGGTTCCAGGACTCGTTTGCGGTATCCGCCCATCTTGCGGGGGGCAACAGAACCGCTGGAGCGGTAGCGCTGGGACCATTTGATCGTAGATGAGACGGCGATCCCCAACCGAGCCGCGACCGAGCGACAGCTCTCGCCCGCCTCAATAGCGTAGACGATTTGCTCACGCACAGCCTTGGGAAGAGGTGCTGTCATCCGATGGTGGTCTTCCGACTATTCGTATGTGGCACCATTGGTCCTCTGCCTGCGACATGTGTCAAATCCAATTTTAGTATCGTGCTCATCTTACGATTAGATGGTCTTGAAGTGCAGGTTACAATTAGATGGTCTTGAAGTGCAGGCCTTTGAAGTGGTTGGCTGGCGGCCAACTGGCGCCGCTGTTCCAGATTTCTGAGAGTCGCGTCAGCTCTTTTCAGATCAGACTTGCGGCCGGTTGGGCGCCAGACGACCGTGTGAGGGCAGGATCGCTATTTGGGCCTCGTCCTTGAGAAGCCATCTGAATGATTGACGGTACAAATCTACAAGCAACGACTCGCCCACTTTGTTCGGCAAGGTCACGGCCTCGAACTAACCAGGTCCTCCCAATCCCATTCCGCATCCCAACATCGGCAGCATACCTGCCGGCGGCCCGTCCATAAATGGGTTTATCACTCGGAGAGATATCCTTCTAGAATTCCACTCCCCGTTCTTCCGGGCGCAGTGGCCCAAGCACCCGCGCCTGCATGTGGCATGCAGCGGGGGTCGGCCTTGTCGAAAGAGGAACTGAATTTGTGCCTGGGGGACTGCCGATCCGGTAACCTTGTTCCGGATTGAAACAGGACGGGATGAGCTTTGAACGACCTTACCTGGAGCAATGTCTTGACGGCGACATCCAGGCAGAGGCGAGCTAAGGGTACGACTGGGTGTCAGCTTATCTCGAAGCCAGATGATGCTAATATCGACAATGAATTTGACGCGTCTGGCTTTTCTGGCCGACCTTCAACCTAAGAGCTGGGATCTGAGGTAACCAGTCTCCCATTGTCCAGCGTCGAGCATGGACCATGGCTCCATCAGAGTTTGGCAAGCTCAGAGTGGCAAATCGCTTAACAGAATCGGGAGGAAGAATCATGAACGATATCGTAGGCAATGTGAGCCGCCGGGCTTTTCTCAAAACGGGCGCCGCCCTTGGCGGGGGTATCCTCGCTGCAGGCATGCCCTTGTCCCAAGTCATCTGGGCAGCCGAGGGCAAAGTGCTTAAGGCACGCGGCACTGGGGACCCCACTACGCTCGATCCGGGTTTCTACGCGGGTAGCAACGAAATCGACCTTATGTACTGCATCTATTCAAAGCTCACGCGTTATAAGCCAGGCTCCGAATGGGGTTGGGAATTGGAGGCGGCCGAAAAAATGGAGCAGGTCGATCCCACCCATATCCGCTTCCATCTTAAGAAGGGTATCAAATTTACCGGCCATGGCGAGATGACCGCCAGGGACGTCAAATTTTCCTTCGAGCGCGTAATCAAGCACAATTCGCCAGTGAAGCTGGATTGGGGGCCGCTCGATCATGTCGAGATCGAGGATGACTATACTGGCGTGATCGTATTCAAGACGCCGTACGTGGCGGCCTGGAACATTGCATTCCCCTATGGGGTTGGCCATATCGTTTCCGAGGATGCGGTGATGAAGGCGACCGGTGTTGGCGGCAGTTTCGGCATGCAGCCGCCGGCTTTCTCTGGGCCATATGTGCTCGCCGACTTCAAACAAAACCAGCATGTGATTTTGACGCGCAATCCAGAGTGGGCGGGGCCAAAGCCGGGCTTCGACGAAATCCAAATCATTTCGATTAACGACGTCAAGACGGCGGAACGCGCCTATCAGGCCGGCGGCATTGATTTCACCCGTATCAGTCTGGATTCGCTTGCAACGTTTAAGAGCAATCCGCCCGCCGACACCAAGATCGAAGAGCATCCCTCGCTCTACCGCCACTGGATCGGCATGAATATGGACCACCCGAAGCTGAAGGACATCAATGTCCGCAAGGCAATCCAGTGGGCGATCAATGTGCCGCAAATCCTGGATGCGGCGTATGCGGGACAGGCGCAGGTTGCGACGGGCACCGTTCCTCCAGGCATTGTGGGACATCGTGAAAAAGCGCTCGTCCCGCCGGAAGGCGATCTCGCGAAGGCCAAGGAGTTCTTGGAAAAGGCCGGTGTGGGCGATCTGACCTTGACCATCGATTGCCTCAACGAGAGCACTTATACGACCATAGCCCAGACTGTGCAGGCGCAATTGTCGCAGATAGGCATCACGACTGAGATCAAGGTCCAGGATGCCGGCTCGTTCTGGACGCTCGGCATGGAATCGGAGGGCGATCGCTGGAAGGAGATGCAGATCACCGTCATGTACTACACGACTGTTCCTGATCCCCAATACGCAACATGGGAGTTTACGCAAGGGCAAGTGGGTATCTGGAACTGGGAACGGTTCCGCAGTGAGCGTTTTGATGAGCTCTTCGCCAAGGGAGCCACCATCAGCGACCCGAACGATCGGGCGAAGGTATATCAAGAGATGCAGGATCTAATGGAGGAATCCGGCGCCTACCGGTTCCTGACCCATGGCGGGAACCCGGTCATGTATCGCACCACACAAACGCAGGCCGTAACTCGTCCGGACGGCTACCCGCTGTTCCTAGATTTCAAGCCAGTTTAGCTCCAGGTGGCGCAGGAAATATGTGGCTGTATTTCGTCAAGCGTATCATCCTCGCGATCGCAATCATTGCGATCGCGGTGACGCTTCTGTTCCTGGTGATCAGGGTGGTGCCCGGCGATCCTGCCGCGATTTTGCTCGGACCACGCTCCACGCCTGAAATGAGAGCGTTGCTTCATGAGCAGATGGGGCTCGACAAGCCGCTTGTTGTGCAGATCATCACGTTCTTCGGCGGATTGCTTCATGGCAATCTCGGCTTTGATGTGTTCAGCCAGAGGCCTGTTGCCGACATTGTCTTCGAGCAACTGCCCTATACAATCGAACTGATTTCGGTCTCGATCTTATGGGCGGTCGTACTAGCCGTGCCGCTTGGCTGCTACTCCGCGGTGCGGCGAAACTCCTTCGTCGACCAGGTGGCGGGGGTCCTGACGGTCGCCACAATCGCAATTCCTTCCTTCGTCGTGGCGGTCTACGCGCTGCTGATTTTTGCGGTCACCCTGCGCTGGTTGCCGGCGATCGGAGCAGGCGACGGTTTCCGAGATGGACTTATCCATCTCATCCTCCCAGCCTTTGCCATAGGCATTGGCTGGATCGGCTACATTTCCCGACTGGTACGTGCATCCATGCTTGAAATCCTGGGAGAAAACCACGTGCGCATGGCCCGCTCCTTCGGGATCTCGGAATGGCGCATCGTTGCGCGTTACGCGCTGCCGCTCGCGATCCTGCCGACCGTGACCATACTCGGCGTAGGCATAGCGTGGCTGCTTTCGTCCGCTGTCTTTATCGAAGTGGTCTTTGCGAGACCTGGTATCGGTGCGTTGATCGTGAATGCGGTCAATACGCGGAACTATCCGATTGTGATGGGCGTCGTCCTCGTCACCACGTTCCTTATCGTTGCCGCCACGACGCTCTCCGATGTGGTCAACGCATTCCTCGATCCGCGAACCCGGGAAAAACTCTGACATGGTGAGTGTGGAAGTCATCCGTCCCGAACCCAACGATGCAATGGCTAGCGGCGCCTTTCGCAACTTTTTGCAGCAATTTCGCAAAAGCCGCGTGGGCGTGCTCGGAGCTGTGCTTGTAATACTCATAGCAGCAACTGCGATCTTCGCTCCGCTGTTGATCACACACGATCCGATCCGGATCATGGTCGGGCCGCGTCTGGCCGCACCTTCACTGGATTTTCTGCTGGGTACCGACCACCTTGGTCGCGACACGTTTTCTCGCGCTATCGTGGGCGGTCGCATCCCGCTCCTCGTTGCTTTCGCGTCGCTCGGTAGTTCGCTGGCAGTCGGCCTAGTCCTTGGTTTGATCGCGGGCTTTGGTCCTCGCTGGCTCGACAATCTGCTTCTGCTCGTCTTCGATACGATCCGGTCGTTTCCCAGTATCATTTTCGCTCTGGCCATGATTGCGCTTCTGGGACCAAGCCTGGCGAGTGTCATCCTAGTCATCGCAATAACGTCCATGCCCATTTACGCTCGTGTCGTGCGCACCCAGACAGAGGCGCTGCGCAGCAGCGAGTACGTCGCTGCGGAGCGCAGTATGGGGGCTGGAACAACACGTATCCTCGCAGTGCACATACTGCCTAATGTCCTGGGCCCGCTTCTCATTCTGGTGAGCATGGACGTGCCGGCTGTGATTGCGGTTGAGGCGGGTCTCAGCTTCCTCGGCATGGGCGTGCGACCACCGACGCCTGATTGGGGAGCGATCCTCAATGATGGCTATAGCTATATCAATCAGACGCCCTGGCTCGTCATCGCCGGCGGCATTCCCATCGTTCTCGCAACGCTCGGATTCACATTTTTGGGTGAGTCGCTGCGCGACATCTTCGATCCCAAATTGCGGAAAGACCTATGAGACTGACACAGCATATGTCCGTCCGACCGCTTCTTGAGATCCGCGGGCTCAATCTCGATTTCGGTACGCCGCGTGGGCGCATCCATGCCCTGCGGAACATTTCGCTCGATGTGCCAACCGGTCAGGTGGTTGGCATCGTCGGGGAAAGCGGATCTGGAAAATCGACGCTTGCCTATACAGTAATGGGCCTGCTTTCCGAAAACGCAGATGTGACAGCCGGCAGCATCGTGTTCGAAGGTAAAGACCTGCTCAAAATGCCCGCTCAAGGGCGTCGGAACCTGCTCGGCGATCGTCTCTCCATGATCTTTCAGGATCCGATGACCGCACTCAATCCGGTGCGGACCATCGAGAGCCAGATGATCGATATCCAGCACCACAAACAAGGAAGCCGCAGCGAAAAGCGCGCTCGTGCGGTCGAGATGCTTCACCGGGTCGGTATTCCCGATCCCAAAAATCGGCTAGGTGCCTATCCGCATCAGTTCTCCGGCGGCATGCGCCAGCGCGTCTGTATCGCCATGGCGCTTCTTGTGAAACCCGCGCTCCTCGTCGCCGACGAGCCAACCACCGCGCTTGATGCAACCCTGGAAGTTCAGATCATTCATTTGCTCAAGGATCTACAAAAAGAAATTGGTTGCTCGATTCTCTTCGTCTCCCACCATCTCGGCGCGGTGGCTGAGTTGTGCGACCGGGTCGCCGTCATGTACGCGGGGGAAGTTGTGGAGCAGGGCGCCGTTCGAGACATCTTCCACAATCCTGCTCACCCCTACACGCGCGCGTTGCTTGAGTGCGACCCGGGGCGGATCAGGAAAAGCACACGCACTTTGCCAACCATTGCCGGTGAGGTGCCCAGTCTTGTGGGCAATAAGCAGGGATGTATCTTTCGTACGCGGTGCCCTCAGGCATTCGATCGCTGTGTGCAAGAGAACCCGGTCGAGTACCGCATCGGCGTGGACCAAGTCGCCCGATGCCATCTCCTGGACAAAGAACGGCTGGTTTTGGCATGAGCGCGCTGCTTCGGGTTGAGGACCTGCGCGTCCGCTTCCGCACCATGGGTCCGCTGAAGGCGCTGGCAACCGGGACAAAAGCCCCTTTCATCGACGCAGTATGCGGCGTATCCTTTGAAATCCGGAAGGGCGAGACACTCGCCCTTGTCGGCGAAAGCGGCTCAGGTAAATCCACCATTGGACGCACGATCATTGGACTGCAGCGGGCCGTGAGTGGCAGCATCCGCTTCGACGGACGGGAAATCGAGGAGCTCAGCGGGGCTGAACGCAAGCCCTACTTGCGACGCATGGCGATGATGTTCCAGGACCCCGTCGGGTCACTCTCGCCGAGGCTGACTGTTCGGTCGCTGCTGACAGAGCCATTTCGTATCCATGGATTGAAGCGACGCGATACCGGAGGCGAAGCAGAGCGCCTGCTTCGGATGGTCGGCTTGCCGGCGGACTTTGCTCGCCGTTATCCTCATCAGCTTTCCGGAGGTCAGGCCAGGCGCGTTGGCATCGCGCGAGCCCTTGCGCTCAAACCGGATTTGATCATTGCCGATGAGCCGACCGCAGGCCTCGATGTCTCGGTGCAGGGCGAGGTGCTCAATCTTCTCGCGCGGCTTCAGGACGAACTCGGCATGGCGATCCTGATCATCTCGCACAATCTCAATGTCGTGCGCCACATGACCGATCGCATGGCAATCATGTATCTCGGCCGCTTTATTGAGGTCGGCTCCACCGCGCGCATCTTTGAGCACCCGCGTCATCCCTACACCGAGGCGCTGCTTGCGGCCAATCCGGAGCCCGACCCGGATGCAGTGCTCAACAGAATCGAGCTCAAGGGAGAGGTGCCGAGCTTGATGAGGCGGCCATCCGGCTGTGAATTCCACACCCGGTGTCGCTACGCGCAGGATATCTGTAGCCGCGTCTTCCCCGAACCTTCAACAAACCCGGATGACACGGACCACAGCTTCAGATGCCATTTCCCGCTAGAGCGCCAAACAGGGCTGTTGGGGTAGCAAGGGCTGTCTCCAATTGGACCAATTCTGACGAATCACACGGTCATTGTCGCGTCTGGCCTTTCGTACCCAGCCGCTTCCGTCTTACCGACCTTTACCGATCAGCCGATCATTCAGCGGCATCGATACTGTCTATTCCGTAAGACCGTCGTCTAATAGCGAGATTTGCAAGCGCCTTTTTAGGTGTGAGAGGCTGTTTACCGAGAGCATGGTCGTCTACGCGGTCGACATGGGTCGCCGCATTATGGTGCTTCGCGGGACGGTCCTTCCAATGTATGAATGTATGTCTCGCACGCGCCGAGCAAACTCGTGGTGCAACGGTCTTAACGGAATGGACCAGCCTCGGTCCCGGCGGGGACGCCTCTTCACGCCATGGGCGTTACAGAGCTCGAGAGTTAGGTGGCTATCGCTCCGTTGAAGAGCTCACCGGAGCGAAGCATCGCATGCATGATGACGGCGAGTTTGCGGGCGACAGCGACTGCGGAGCGTTTGAAGCCAATCTTCTCGCGTAGTTTTATACCCCATCTACGCAAATCGCTGTCGGCCCGGCTGCGGGTCAGGATCACCACCGCCGCTTCATAGAGAAGCGAACGGACATGGGTGTCTCCACGTCGGGAGATATGGCCGTCATAGTCTACTTCGCCTGACTGATAGCGCCGCGTCGTCAACCCCAGCCATGCGCCCACGGAGCGCGATCGCTTGAAGTTCGCGGGATCCTCGACGGCAGTTAGGTAGGCAGTAGCTGTGATCGCGCCAACGCCGGGGATCGACATCAGCAACTGACATTGCTGGTTTCTACGTGCTTCGGCGAGGAGCTGCTTCCCCAACCTAGCCGCCTGGAGGCGCAGGCTGCGCCACGGTTCGAGTAAGGGCAGGATTATCCTCGAGAGGCCGGCCTTGTCGGCCAGGAGGGAGCGAACATGCACCTCAAACTTGCCACCCATACTGCACGGAACGATAAGGCCGAACGTTTTCATCAATCCCCGAATCTGGTTCGCAACGTCCAGTGTCGTTCGCATGAGTTTCGTGCGAGCCGCGACCAATGTCCGAGAAAGCATGCTGTCGAAGGCCTTTACTCGGACTTCGCGGAAGAAACTGACCTCCGCCAGGTGCGCGAGCCCATCGGCGTTGTTGGCATCGGTTTTGTTGGCGGCCATGTCGAGCGCCGCCTTGGCATGACGGGCATCGACGCAAATGGCCGGCAGTCCCTCGGCGCGCAGTGCATGATAGAACCATACTGACAGAGGGCCTGTCTCGAACACCACGCGTTCTGCATTTGACGCTCGCATGCGGATAAGTTCGGCTATGGCGGCGGGATCAGAGGCGCACTTCCCGCGCCAGATCCGCTTGCCCGCGCGACGGATCGAAATTGCTGTCTCTTTCATTGACACGTCGAGACCGATATACTCTGTCATGGCTGTTCTCCATTGATGCTGGGCCCGGCGTCCAGTCGAGAGCCCGTATCTCATCATATCGGGGAGCAGCCACCTTCCAAGATCATGATCTGATCCGGAGGGGCCTCGTGCCCGCGATTACACCATGTATGTCCTTTCTGGTTGCCGGCTGTGAGGTGGTTCGCCCTACACTGGCAGTGTTGAAGCGAGGGTTGCTGGTCGAGCCTATCCTCATGCCAGGAGGACGAACCACCTCACAGCCGGCAACCAGAAAGGACATACAGTCTTACCTTCAAACGAATGCTGAAATTACTTCGCCGAGGCTGGATAGCTGGATATGACCCAACTTAAAATCATCCCGCTCTAGGTCGCTTGTTGGTCGGCACGCCCGCGCCGATCACTCCGAGTCGTAGTGGAGTTCGTGGAAGGCGGGGATGACGACGGAGATGTCTTTGTTGGCTTCACGTTCCATGAACTGCGCGGTCTCGGGCCCCGGCCTAGATAGGTGTGTTAGAGGTACCCTCTCGACGCGCCTACCCATGGAGGAAGGACACAGGGGCCTCTGCCGGCTGCGAGCCCGCCGGGATCGCAACCGACGTCCTACTGACAGCATCGAGAGCTTGAGAGCTTCCAGAGTCACGAGCGTGCAGCCTCAACTACAACGAGCAAATCCTTCGCATCGATCTGGTCGCCGGCCTTGACCAGCACCTCGGCGATCTCGCCGTCGCGTTCGGCATGCAGCGCGGTTTCCATCTTCATCGCCTCGATCGACAACAGCACGTCGCCCGCCTTGACCGCCTGGCCGGCAGCCACGGCAAGCGCCGAGACGACACCCGGCATCGGCGCGCCGACATGCGCCTCATTGCCGGGCTCGGCCTTGCGGCGCGCCTTGGCGGCGGATGCGCCATGCGCGCGGTCCGGCACCTTGATGCGGCGCGGCTGGCCGTTGAGCTCGAAGAAGACCGTGACCATGCCCTTGTCATCGACATCGCCGAACGCCTGGCAGCGAACCACCAGCGTCTTGCCCTTCTCGATGTCGAGGAAGATCTCGTCTTCCGACTTCATGCCGTAGAAATAAGTCGGCGTCGGCAGAACGCTGACCGGGCCGTAGGTTTCCTGCGCGGCGACGAAGTCGGAAAACACTTTCGGATACATCAGCCACGAGGCGAACTCGTACTCCGACAGCTTGCGCTCGAGCTTGTCCTCGATCTCCTTGCGGCTCTTCTCGAGGTCAGCCGGCTTCAGCAACGAACCAGGCCGCGCCGTGATCGGCTTGTCGCCTTTCAGTGCCTTCTTCTGCAGCACCCGCGGCCAACCGCCCGGGGACTGGCCGAGGTCGCCGCGCAGCATCGAGACGACCGAGTCCGGGAAGGCGATGTCGCGGGCCGGGTTCTCGACATCGGCAACGGTCAGGTCCTGGCTCACCATCATCAGCGCCATGTCGCCGACGACCTTCGAGGACGGCGTCACCTTGACGATGTCGCCGAACATCAGATTGACGTCATGATAGGTCTGCGCCACTTCGTGCCAGCGTGTCTCCAGCCCCAGCGAACGGGCCTGTTCCTTCAAATTGGTGAACTGCCCGCCGGGCATTTCGTGCAGGTAGACTTCCGAGGCCGGCCCTTTCAGGTCGCTCTCGAAGGCGGCGTACTGGTTGCGAACGGCTTCCCAGTAGAACGAGATCTTGCGGATCCATTGCGGGTCGAGGCCCGGATCGCGTTCGGTGCCCTTCAGCGCCTCGACGATCGAACCCAGACATGGCTGCGACGTGTTGCCGGAGAAGGCGTCCATCGCCGCGTCGATGGCGTCGACGCCGCTTTCCACCGCCGCCAGCACGGTTGCCGCCGACAGGCCCGATGTGTCGTGGGTGTGAAAATGGATCGGCAGATCGGTCGCCTCGCGCAGCGCCTTGAACAGCACGCGGGCGGCACTCGGCTTCAACAGGCCGGCCATGTCCTTGACCGCGATGATATGGGCGCCGGCTGCCTGCAATTCGCTGGCGAGCCCAACATAATATTTGAGGTCGTACTTGGCCCGCGCCGGATCGAGGATGTCGCCGGTATAGCACATCGCCGCTTCGATCAGCTTGCCCTCGGCGCCCACGGCGTCCATGGCGACGCGCATGTTCTCGACCCAGTTCAGGCAGTCGAAGACGCGGAACAGGTCGATACCGCCGCTTGCCGCCTGCTTGACGAAATGCTGCACGACATTGTCGGGATAATTGGTGTAGCCGACGCCGTTGGCGCCGCGCAGCAGCATCTGCAGCAACAGGTTGGGGGCTGCTTCCCGCACCAGCGACAGCCGCTCCCACGGATCCTCGGTGAGGAAGCGCATGGCGACGTCGAAAGTGGCGCCGCCCCAGCATTCGAGCGACAGAAGCTGCGGCAGGGCGCGCGCATAGGTGCCGGCGATCCCGGCAATGTCATGCGTGCGCACGCGGGTGGCGAGCAGCGACTGGTGGCCGTCGCGCATCGTCGTGTCGGTGACCAGCACTTCCTTCTGCTCACGCATCCAGGCGGCGAACTTCTCCGGCCCGAGCACGTCGAGCTTCTGCTTGCTGCCGCTCGGCACATTGCCGTTGAGATAGGGCACCACGGGCGGCGCCGCGTCGGCCTTTGGCGTCGGCCGCCCGCGCGTCTCGGGATGACCGTTGACGCTGACGTCGGCCAGATAGTTGAGCAGCTTGGTGGCGCGGTCCTGGCGCTTGACCTGCTGGAACAGCTCCGGCGTCGTGTCGATGAACCTCGTCGTATAGGAATTGTCGGCGAAGCTTGGATGATTGATGATCGCTTCGAGGAAGGTGAGGTTGGTGGCGACGCCGCGGATGCGGAACTCGCGCAAGGCGCGGTTCATGCGGGCGATCGTCTCTGCCGGCGTCGGCGCCCAGGCCGTGACCTTCTCCAGCAGCGGATCGTAGAAGCGGGTGATGACCGCGCCGGAATAGGCCGTGCCGCCGTCGAGGCGGATGCCGAAGCCGGTGGCGCCGCGATAGGCGGTGATGCGGCCGTAGTCCGGAATGAAATTATGTTCGGGGTCTTCGGTGGTGATGCGGCACTGCAAGGCATGGCCGTTCAGCCGGATGTCCCTTTGCGCCGGCACGCCCGATTCCGGCGTGCCTATGGCGAAGCCGTCGAGGATATGGATCTGCGCCTTCACGATGTCGATGCCGGTCACCATCTCGGTGACGGTGTGCTCGACCTGGATGCGCGGATTGACCTCGATGAAGTAGAACTTGCCGGTATCGGCGTCCTGCAGGAATTCGACGGTGCCGGCGCCGATATAGCTGGTCTCGCGCGCGATCTTCAGCGCGTAGCCGCAAAGCTCCTGGCGCAGGTCCTCGCTGAGATAGGGCGCCGGCGCCCGCTCGACGACCTTCTGGTTGCGGCGCTGGATCGAGCAGTCGCGCTCGAACAGGTGCACGGCATTGCCGTGTGTGTCGCCAAGCACCTGCACTTCGACATGGCGAGCGCGCTCGATCAGCTTTTCGAGATAGACCTCGTCCTTGCCGAAGGCGGCTTTCGCCTCGCGCTTGCCTTCCATGACCTCGCGAGCGAGATCGGCCTCGGAACGAATGGCGCGCATGCCACGGCCACCGCCACCCCACGAAGCCTTCAGCATGACTGGATAACCGACCGTCTTGGCGAGCTCCTTGACAGCCTCCAAATCATCCGGCAACGGATCGGTGGCCGGCACCACGGGCACGCCGACCTCGATGGCGAGATTGCGCGCCGCGACCTTGTTGCCCAGCCGGCGCATCGTATCGGGCTTCGGGCCGATGAAGGTGATGCCTGCTTGCGCGCAGGCCTCGGCGAATTCGGGGCTTTCCGACAGCAGTCCGTAGCCGGGGTGGATGGCATCGGCGCCCGAAAGCCTGGCGACGCGAATCACCTCCTCGATCGACAGATAGCTCTCGATCGGCCCCATGTCCTTGCTGAGATGCGGTCCGCGCCCGACCTGGTAACTTTCATCGGCCTTGAAGCGGTGCAGCGAATATTTGTCCTCCTCGGCCCAGATCGCCACGGTTTTGAGGCCGAGCTCATTGGCCGCGCGAAAGACGCGGATGGCGATTTCGGACCGGTTGGCGACGAGGATCTTTGAGATCGGCATTCGACTTCTCCAAAGGATGCGGGTCAAGATGCCGTCTGCGTGGTCAGTGCAGGCATCGAGCATGGATTGAGCTGCTTGTGCATGCGATTCAGAGCGCCAAAAGAACTGACATGCGCTGACTTTGCGACGTCGGTTCCCATTGACCAACGGCAAAAGCACGTTGCGAACGCTGCTGAGGGCGATCATGTGCTCGGGCACCTAGCCGCGCCGGCTCACAGTCGCCTCCGCTTGTCGGGTCGTTTCGCGAGCGGCGTGGAATGTAGTTTCGCAAAGAAGCGTTGGCTTGGACTGCAAGCAGCAGGCTATCGCCTGGACCGACTTTCCCTGCACCAACGACAACCCGCGTATCTTTGTATCTTTGCCATCGCTTCCACGACCAACATCCGAAACACAAATGCCTCCGATCAAACCGGAGGCACTTTGAAGCCCCCCACTTTAAGGGGCCCGTTTGGACGAAAATCCCCTCAAATGGGTGCTCTTTCTGTCAAAACTGGCAAATGATCCCTGGCGCGGAATCGCGCAACGACGTCATCCAGTGGTACTGCCATGGCCCGCTCTAGGTTCGCCCAGTAATACTCGGCACTAGCGAGTAGCTCCTCGCTCTGGTCAGGTGCGCGCTCTGCCTTCCAGTACCTGATCAACGCGAGCATGGTGAGCCGCGCGAGGGCCGCAACTGGCAAAAGTGGAAGTTCTGACTCGTTTATCGGCCGGCTCTGCTCGTACCCGGAGACAAAGGCAAAGGCATCCTGCCACGGGTGTTCCTGAGCCCGGCCGATCAAGTGCGCGACCGTATTGGCAGGGTCAAAAATCACCGCGCTATGGACAGTGTCACCAAAGTCAAGGATGGCCGCCACGAAGTCATCGCTGTCCAGGTCCACTACAACATTGTTGGGAGCGTAGTCACCGTGGATCACTTGCATTTGAAGACTGGACAGCCTAGGCAGCACGATTTCTTCGAAGAGCCTGAAGACCCGCTGAGCCAGCGCCCGGTGCCGGGGGTTTGGCGCGTACTCAACAAGTCCCGACCAATGGGGAAAGTGCCTGATGTCGTAAACTAAGCTGCGCGCGGCAGCTGGATGCTCAAATGATCGCAGCGCAACGTTTGTTCGTCCGAGCATGTCTCCCACTTTGGTCAACTGCTCAACGTTGGCATCCATTTGCTCCCATAACTGCCCTTCGACAAAGCAGAAGACGCTAAGCGTCCGATAGGTGCCATCGCCCAAGTCGATTGGAACGCTATCTCTTTGATCAAGGGTAGGCTTGATCCGCTGGATCGGCAAGGCGTTAGCGGCATCATCAAGATAACGCATCGCCGCAATCTGCAACGCCGTAACTGATTCAGGCTCGTCAGATGGCGACACCTTTACGAGATATTCACTGCCATCAGATTTCAGCCTAAACGTGTGGCCCTTTTCACTGCCCAATCGCTCAAACTGTCCGCTGAGTCCATAGTGACTCGCAAGCGTGTTTTTCAACAGCGAGGGATCGATCGGATGGGTTGATGAGAGCAGGCTGCTCTCCTCCAGGAGTCGTTGCAAGACAGCGTCGAGTGATTTGCTCATGTTATTAAAGCCTTCTAAAGCAGCTGTTTCGCTACCATGGCGAAGGTCTCAAGGAATCGAGACACATCGGCCGCTGTAAAAGCGACTGGGGGACGAACTTTCAACACGTTACCCGCGGGCCCGGTTCGGCTGATCAGAACTCGACGATCACGAAGATCTTTGATGATGCTTTCGCAACGAATGGCATCGGGCTCGAGCGTCTCTCTGTCCTTGACGATCTCGACACCAAGGTAAAGTCCGCTTCCCCGGATCTCCGAAACGTAAGGAGAATTCCGAGTTAGCGTTCCAAGCCCTGCCAGCAAGGTCGCTCCGTTCATTGCGACGCGTTCACGCACATTATCTTGTTCGAATACATCGAGCACTGCAGACGCCGCGGCTACCGAAAGCGATCGGCCGCCCAGTGTGTTGAAGTAGCTGACCTTCTGTCCGAACTCATCAGATACTTCCGGGCGGAAGGCGACGCCGGAGATAGGAAAACCGTTCCCAATTGCCTTGCCCATCGTGACGATATCTGGAACCACGCCGTGTCGGCTGAATCCCCACATCGAATCTCCAAGCTGAGCGAACCCCGATTGAACCTCGTCAGCAATGTGGAGGCCGCCCGCGGCATGGACCTCCTCGACCATTGCCTGCATAAAGCCCACAGGATGGGTAAAAATGCCATCGGAGGTGAAAGCGGAATCGGCGATCAAGGCTGCCAGCCTGTAACCGTGCCGATTGAGGTCATGAATCGCGAAGCGCACCTGGTCCCGCATCAAATTCTCAAGTGATTGTCCAGATGCGCAGAGCCTAGGGTCAGGAGCGGCAATAAGTCGGACGTTTGGTCCGAGTGGGGAACCTGCGCCCAGCATTGGGGAAAAACTTGCAACTTCACGAGTACGACCGTGAAATGCCCATCGAGTAACTATGATACCCTCTCCGCCCGTATGGAATCTAGCGACCCGAACGGCGAGATCATTCGCTTCGGATCCAGTGCAGGGCAAACTTAGCTTCGACAACTCAGCGGGTAATGTTGCAAGTAGTCGCTCAGCATACGCCACCAGTGCCTCTTGGGGATAGCGTGTATCAGTGTTGACTGTGGCGATCTGGCGAGACACGGCGTCTGCAACATGCCTGTGCGAATGGCCGACGCCCTGAACGTTGTTAAATGCGTCGAGATAATCATTGCCTTCGCTGTCTACCAGGTGGGCGCCAAAACCCGAGACAAACTCAACCGGAATGGTTTCTGAAAACTGGTAGCCAGGCCCGAGTACGGTATTCCGGCGTCGGATAATATCCTGGAGTCGCTCTGGCAGGTCGCTGACACCACTCGCGTCGATCAGCTTGGGGTGGCGCCCTATCATCTCAGCCCACCAGTGAATGAGCGAAGAAAACCACCAGAGCTTTCGCTGGGTCAGCTTCCATCCGGCGAATAAGAACAACACTTCGCATAATGGTGGCGGGGTCAACCTCTACGCGAGGTGTTGCAATCGGTACGTTAACTGCTGGCAAAAAACATGCGTTCATTCGGAATGTCCTACCGCCTACAATCAGTGCCCTGTCCTCAATCGGCAGTAGACAGCCCGCGGCCACGGGCGTCCAATTCAGTTTGCAGATTGTTGTCTTCTAGCGACGAGATGACGGCCTGCGGAGCCAGAGCAGCCCCTGAACCGGCAGAGCGAACGGGCCGTGAGGCGTCGATCTCGGCTTGTCAACGCTTCCGACCAGTCGGCGCGCATGGCAGCGCTGCATCCGCTCTATGGGCTGGTCGCAGATCATCTGCTCTCGGCAGACGGTTCTTCACGGCGAAAGAAGATCCGCGATCAATATTACAAAGTCGCCAGATTTTACTAACCCTGGAAAATGCCTGCCTAGTACGATGCCAGATCGACGCGATAAGATTTCAACTGGGTCCAAGCCGGTGCGGCCAATCGGCCAAATGCGGGCGACAGCGTCATCTTTCGCAACGCAGTCCCCAAGGTCAACGCAGAACTCGATGAGACCCGCATCTTCAGCGAAAGTGAAGCAATCTTGGTCCGGCATGTCCACCCACTGCGTGGCCTGCGGTTGCATGGTACCGTTTGAAATTCCCGCTGCTATTAATACATTGCGCAGCCCCCGCTTGGTGCGACCGACACTGGCAGCAGTTGCTGTTCCGCCCCCTCCAAGTTCAGGGCTTACAAACACTTTACCGAGTTCTTCTGCTGCGGTATCGTAGAGACCAACTGTATCAATTTCGAGCATTTTAACCGAGTAGGGTGCCCCGAAAGCTTCAACCAGCCTAAATGCTTCTGCTTGTTGCACCTTATCGGGGACAATGTGAGCCGCCGAAAAAGGCAAGAATTCCATAGTCTTACCTCCTGCATGGCAATCAACAACAACATCGGCGATAGGCAGTAGAACACGCTGGAAATAGTCAGCTATCTTTTCTGTGACCGTTCCATCCGGGCGCCCAGGAAACGTCCGATTAAGATTACGAAGATCAATCGGAGATGTTCGCGTTCCTGATTTAAGTGCGGGATAATTCATGCCAGGAATGATGATTACACGCCCCGAAATTTCGTCCGGCTTTAGGCTGTGCGCCAAGTCAAAGAGCGCAATTGGCCCTTCATACTCATCTCCATGGTTCCCACCTGTAAAAAGTGCTGTTGGTCCAGGTCCGTTGCGTACCACCGTGATCGGGATCATCACAAATCCCCATGCAGAGTCATCCCTGCTATAGGGCAGCCGAAGGAAGCCGTGATGAGAGCCATCGGCGTCGAAATCTACTGTGGAAGTAATAGGCGATGGCGGTAAATTGTTCATACCGTGTTCTTCCTAAATGACAGCAATTTTGGCAACGCCGGCACACAGCCATCCACGGTAGCAAAAGGCACCAGCGCGCAGCTGAAAGGTGGCCCGGTTCGATCGCGAGCGTCAAATGCTGTTTTAAGATACGAACCATCTGCCATTCAGATGGCTTTTGTCGTCGGCACCAGCGAATTTTGGATGGCGGGTACAGGCTTTTCATAACCGGCCAGCCCTTACGCAGCATGCTGACGAAAATCTAGCGCTACTCGAGCAGTTGGCGGGTGGGCCCTTGTGACGAGACCCGCAAAGGCGCGGTACTCCAGCCGTCCTGCCCGGTTCCTCCAATCACGAAATTTCATCCCGGTGCCACGTGCAAACAAGAGCAGAAAGCAATCTGAATGCTAGATGGGTCAGATCTAAAAACGACGTTTGACGCTTCCGTTCGTTCCGGGGAGTTTCTCAGCCTATCTCTTTGGTATCAAGGCAGGGGGAATGGAATCCGAAAGGTAAAGAAGGGCGAAATTCTCAGTTTGACTTGGGAGGAGTGCGATCAGCTTTTGCAGGACGAGCGCTGCTTTGAAAGCCGCCGTATCGAAGTGGCAGGGCCAACGAGCCGCGGATGCTGTTCAAGAAATGAAGTCCGCCCCCCGGACGATAAGATTTTTCATGCTTTCTGCGAGAAGAGTGGGCATCGCATGAAGGTATTTTCCAGGCCCACTCCGCAAATGGGAGCGATGCAATGAATAAATCATTCTTATCCGCCGTGGCTCTAACCGCACTCGTTGGCTTCAGCAATAGTGCGCGCGCTGACATCTTGATCGGTGTCGCCGGCCCAATCACCGGTCCGGGCGCATCCTTCGGGGCGCAGTTGCAGAAGGGTGCGGAACAGGCGGCCGCTGACATCAACGCGGCGGGCGGCATCGACGGCCAGAAGATCAAACTTGAAATCGGCGACGACGTTTCCGACCCCAAGCAAGGGGTCTCAGTTGCGAACAAGTTCGTCGCTGACGGTGTTAGGTACGTTATCGGCCATTTCAATTCGGGTGTGTCCATCCCGGCATCAGAGGTCTACGCAGAGAACGGTATCCTCATGGTCACTCCGTCGTCGACCAACCCTAAGCTAACGGAGCGCGGTCTATGGAACACATTCCGCGTCTGCAGCCGCGATGACCAGCAGGGTAAGTTGGCCGGCGACTATATTGCCAAGAACTTCAAGGACGCCAAGATCGCCATAATTAACGACAAGACACCTTACGGGCAGGGGCTTGCCGACGAGACCAAGAGAAACCTGAACGCCAATGGCGTCAGGGAAGTCATGTTTGAAGGCGTGAACGTCGGCGACAAAGACTTTTCGGCCCTCATCGCCAAGATGAAGGAAAATGGTGCCACCCTGGTCTACTATGGCGGTGTGTATACCGAAGCCGGTTTGATCATGCGCCAGCTGGCCGACCAGGGCCTGAAGGCGATTTTCATGTCGGGCGACGGCATCGTGTCGAGCGAGCTCGCCTCGATCGCGGGCGACGCGGTCAATGGCACACTGATGACGTTCGCTCCCGATCCGCGCAAGAACCCCGCCGCGAAGGAAGTCGTAGCGAAGTTCCGCTCTGCGGGTTTCGAGCCTGAAGCCTACACGCTCTACGCCTATGCCGCTTTGCAGATCGTTGCCGCAGCTGCCAACAAGGCCGGGTCGGCTGACGATGCGAATAAGGTGGCAGAGATGATCAAGGCCGGAGGGCCGTGGAAGACGGTTATTGGCGAGATCGGCTACGACTCCAAGGGCGACATCACCCGTCCAGACTATACCATCTACGAGTGGAGGAAGGGCGATGATGGCAAGTACAGCTACTTCGAGAAATAAGCCGGAAGGCGAATAACTTTGGGATTGCCATGTGCCGGCATCCTGTAAATTGACGCATCGATGCCGGCTAGTTTTGCACAATAGCACTTTCACCCTAAAGGCTGCATTTCTCAGCTTCGGAGTGATCGCCCGTTCGACGCCGGGTCGGCGGCGCGCAGAGGCGATACGATGAAAGTTGGATCGTGGCCAAACAAGAGTGCTCAAATCGGTAGGTGGGCTCCCGTCGGTCGATGCTGATTTGGCATCGGCTAGGTGGAGAAACCGGAAAATACGAAAAGGAATGCGTCCACAAAGGCGACATTCCAGGGGAGCCGCATAAATATGCAGTACTTCGTCCAGCAGCTTATCAACGGGCTGACGCTGGGATCTATCTATGGGCTGATCGCGATCGGCTATACGATGGTCTACGGCATCATCGGCATGATCAATTTCGCCCATGGCGACATCTTCATGGTCGGCGCCTTCACCGCGCTCATCGTCTTCCTGATCCTCGGCGCGATGTTTTACTCGGTGCCGGTCGTGGTGGCGCTTCTGATCATGATGATCGTGGCGATGCTGTTGACCGGCCTCTACAATTGGACGATCGAGAAGGTGGCCTACCGGCCGCTGCGCGGTTCGTTCCGGCTGGCGCCGCTGATCACCGCCATTGGCATGTCGATCGCGCTCTCCAACTTCGTGCAGGTCACGCAAGGTCCGCGCAACAAACCGATCCCGCCGCTGGTCAGCCAGGTCTACACCATCGACGGCATCAGCGTCTCGCTGAAGCAGATCATCATCGTGATCGTCACCATCGCGCTGCTGGCGATCTTCTGGTACCTCGTCAACCGAACCGCGCTCGGGCGGGCGCAGCGCGCCTGCGAGCAGGACCGCAAGATGGCGGCGCTGCTCGGCATCGACGTCGACCGCACCATCTCCATCACCTTCATCATGGGCGCGGCCCTTGCCGCCGTCGCGGGCACGCTGTTCCTGATGTATTACGGCGTCGTGGTGTTCTCGGACGGCTTCGTGCCGGGCGTGAAAGCCTTCACGGCGGCCGTTCTTGGCGGCATCGGCTCGTTGCCCGGCGCCGTGCTCGGCGGATTGCTCATCGGCTTCATCGAGAGCATGTGGTCGGCCTATTTCTCGATCGACTACAAGGACGTCGCCGCGTTCTCGATCTTGGCGATCGTGCTCATCTTCCTGCCCTCCGGCATCCTCGGCCGGCCTGAAGTCGAAAAGGTCTGATCCTCATGGCCGTTACCGTGTCCTCGGAGCGCGACGCCGTCGCCACTCCCATGCAGCGCGCTGTTCGCGAAGCGCTCTATGCAGGCGCCATTTCGCTTGGCCTGTTCGTGCTGTTCATCGGCCTCAGGACAGACCAGAATATCAGCAACGAACTGATCCTGGTGCAGCGCTGGGGCTTGCTGGCTATCGTGGTCATTGCCGTCGCCCTGGGTCGCTTTGTCTACGTGGCGTATGCGATTCCGGCGATGGAGCGGTCGAAGGCCGAGAAGGCGACGGCGCCCGCCGTCGTTGCCGAACCTGGGTTCCTGAAGCGGAACTTCAACAGGATCGGCCTTGTCGTCCTGCTGCTCTATCCAATCGCGATGGTGCTGCTGTTCGGCTTCCAGGGCTCGCTCAAATGGGTCGACAATTTCGGTATTCAGATCCTGATCTATGTGATGCTGGCCTGGGGCCTGAACATCGTCATCGGGCTCGCCGGTCTGCTCGATCTCGGCTACGTCGCCTTCTATGCCGTCGGCGCCTATGCTTACGCCTTGCTCGGCACGCATTTCGGCCTGTCCTTCTGGATCCTTTTGCCTGCCGCGGGCTGCATGGCCGCCTTCTGGGGCGTCATGCTCGGCTTCCCGGTTCTGAGGTTGCGCGGCGATTATCTGGCCATCGTGACCCTTGCCTTCGGGGAGATCATCCGCCTTGTGCTTATCAACTGGCGCGAGGTGACCAACGGCTCCGCCGGTATCTCGGGCATTCCGAAGGTCTCGTTCTTCGGGTTGATGTCGTTCAACGTCTCGGACCCTAACTACATCGCCAAGGTTCTGCACATTGCCCAATCAGGGGCCTACTACAAGATCTTCCTCTACTATCTCGCCCTGGCGCTCTGCCTGCTCACCGCCTTCGTCACCATAAGGCTTCGCCGCCTGCCGGTGGGACGCGCCTGGGAAGCGTTGCGCGAAGACGAGATCGCCTGCCGGTCTCTCGGCATCAACACCACAACCACCAAGCTGACGGCCTTCGCTACGGGCGCCATGTTCGGCGGCTTCGCCGGTTCGTTCTTCGCCGCACGGCAGGGCTTCGTCAGTCCGGAATCCTTCGTCTTCCTCGAATCGGCGATCATCCTTGCCATCGTCGTCCTCGGCGGCATGGGTTCGCTGGGCGGCATTGCCGTGGCGGCGCTGGTCATGATCGGGGGCACCGAGATCCTGCGCGAGCTCGACTTCCTCAAGGCCGTGTTCGGGCCAGACTTCACTCCTGAACTCTACCGCATGCTGCTGTTCGGCATGGCCATGGTCATCGTCATGCTGTGGAAGCCGCGCGGCTTCGTTAGCAGTCGAGAACCGACAGCCTTCCTGAAAGAGCGAAGAGCGGTCTCAGCGTCCTTCACCAAGGAGGGGCACGGCTGATGAACGCGCAAGCTTCCGCAAACGATATCATCCTGCAGGTCGAACATCTTTCCATGAAGTTCGGAGGCCTGGTCGCTATCGGCGACCTGTCCTTCACCGCCAGGCGCGGCGAAATCACCGCGCTGATCGGCCCCAACGGCGCCGGCAAGACGACGGTGTTCAACTGCATCACCGGCTTCTACAAGCCGTCGGAAGGCATGCTGACGATGAACCGGCGCGACGGCTCGACCTACCTGCTCGAGCGCCTGCCCAACCACGAGATCCCGGCGCGCGCCAAGGTGGCGCGCACCTTCCAGAACATCCGGCTGTTCTCGGGCATGACGCTGCTGGAGAACCTGCTCGTCGCCCAGCACAACAAGCTGATGAAGGCGTCGGGCTACACCTTTCTTGGCCTGTTCGGCTTCCCGAGCTATCGCCAGGCGTCCGCCGAGTCGATCGACCTCGCCAGGCACTGGCTGGAAAAGGCCGACCTTATCGAGCGCGCCGACGATCCCGCCGGCGATCTGCCCTATGGCGCGCAGCGGCGCCTGGAAATCGCGCGCGCCATGTGCACGGGGCCGGAGCTTTTGTGCCTGGACGAGCCGGCTGCCGGCCTCAACCCAAAGGAATCGGCCGCTCTCAACGACCTGCTGATGGACATCAAGAACAATACCGGCACGTCGATCCTGCTTATCGAGCACGACATGTCGGTGGTCATGCAGATTTCCGATCACGTCGTGGTGCTCGAATACGGCCGCAAGATTTCCGACGGCAATCCGCAGTCGGTCCGTACGGATCCGCGCGTCATTGCCGCCTATCTTGGCGTCGACGACGAAGAGGTCGAGACGGTGCTTAGCGAAGTCGGCGACGAGGATGTCATCGAGCAGCTCGATACGGGTCCCGACTCCACGCATGGCCCCGGCAACTCCGCTTCGATGATGGCGGGGCCGGTTTCCGACAGTGTCGAACATGCGGACGAGGGCGAGCGGGTCACCGTGTCCAAGGGCGCGTCGAAAGCGGCGCAGGTCGACGCGCGCGCCGCCTCGATCGCCAGCAAGCCGGCAGCCAAGCCGACAGCGAAAGCAGCCCCTAAAAAGCCGGCCGCCACGGCTTCGGCCGCGGAAGCCGGCAGCGCTTCGAAGGGCAAGGAAACCGCGGCCAAGCCCACATCGGCCAAGCCTGGAGGGCGCAAGTGATGGCCGGCACAACGCTGCTCGACATCAAGGGAGTCGAGACCTACTACGGCAACATCCGGGCGCTCAACGGCGTCGATGTCAGCGTCAGCCAGGGTGAGATCGTGGCGCTGATCGGCGCCAACGGCGCCGGCAAGTCGACGCTGATGATGACCATCTTCGGGGCGCCGCGCGCCCGCACCGGCACCATCACCTTCGCCGGCACAGACATCACCCAGATGCCGACGCACGAGATTGCGCGCCTCCGCATCGCCCAGTCGCCGGAAGGACGCCGCATCTTCCCGCGCATGACGGTGATGGAAAACCTGCAGATGGGCGCCAGCCTCGACAACCTCCAGCACTATGCCGAGGACGTCGAGAAGGTGTTCGCGCTGTTCCCGCGGCTCAAGGAGCGCATCGCCCAGCGCGGCGGCACGCTGTCAGGCGGCGAGCAGCAGATGCTGTCGATCGGGCGCGCGTTGATGGCGCGGCCGAAGCTTTTGCTGCTCGACGAGCCCTCGCTGGGCTTGGCGCCCTTGATCGTCAAGCAGATCTTCGACGCCATCCGCGAGCTCAACAAGACGCAGGGGCTGACCGTGTTCCTGGTCGAGCAGAACGCCTTCGGCGCGCTTAAGCTCGCCACGCGCGGCTATGTCATGGTCAACGGCAATGTAACGATGAGCGGCACCGGCAAGGAACTGCTCGCCAATCCGGAAGTGCGCGCAGCCTATCTCGAAGGCGGACATCACTGAGATCGGGGGAGATCAATCATGGGTATTCTCTACGAAGAAGCCTCGATCTGGCAGTTCCTGTTCGTCACCTGCCTGCTCGGCGGCTGGGCGGCGTGGATGACCGGCAAGGCCGCCGCTCAGACCTGGAGCAGCCACTTGCAGCTGTTCTTCTACATGCTCGGCCTCGGCGTCGGCGTCAGGTTCATCCATCACGCGCTGTTCGACGAAACGATGTTCTCGCTGGATTACTATATCGTCGACACCATCGTGCTGATGATATTGGGCTTCCTCGGCTATCAATACACGCGTACCAACCAAATGGTGACACAGTACAACTGGCTCTATGAAAGAGCGTCGCTTTTGAGCTGGAAGCTGAAGGCTTAACGTTCATGATTTAGCCTTCAAGGCAAACTCACGATTTTGGTTGGAATGATAACGTCGCCGGCGGTTCGGATTCCCTTCAAGACCACCAATGGCAGTACGGCTTTCCGCCCTCGGCGGCTCGGGTCGATCGCGTAGGCACCCGTACACCGGCAGTGCCGTCGAAACGCTAGTCTCTCATGTTCCCTGTCAAGCAGAGGGCGAGAGGAGATCGGCTGCTTGGCAGGTTTTGCGAAGCAGTCGGATCGTGAAGCTGCACAGGGCTGGGGGTGGAGCTCAGAGACGACGGTTGATCAGACTCTCATCCGCGGGTTGGGTACCGGCCTTCCGTGTCTTCGTCTCGGGGCTGTCCTCGGTCTAGAGGGCGGGCGTCGGGCGCATCGGCTCGGCCACATAACTAGCGACGGGAGTTCCCCACCGTGGCCCCACCCCCAGCACTGCGCAGCAGGTTGGGTCGAGACCGGCTATGACGGCGCGACCTCACGGCCGATGGCCCACAAGAAGGCGGCCATCTCGCGTGCGATCGCAGCCACGACCACCGGCGGCTTCTTGCCGGCGGCGCTGAGGCGACGATAGCGGGCGCAGAGCCGCACTTGCCCCTTCCAGGCAATATCGCGGACAGCCTTGGGCAGCCCCTCAAGCCGGGCCCTCAGGGCCTCGCTGACCCTGGCAGGATAGCGATAAGTCCATGCTGCTTCGACCAGGGCGCGGCGGGCGCGTCGATTGCCGGCGAGCGTAAGGCTCGACCGGCGAACCGTGTCACCGGTCGAGCGCTCCCCCGGGACGAGGCCGAGAAAGGCCATCAACTGCGGCGGCGTATCGAAGCGACGCACATCCCCAATCTCGGCCGCGAAGATCACTGCGACCAGGAACGAAGCGCCGCGCATGGCCTGATAGGCCTCGACGACCCGCGCCATGGACCAGGTTGGCACGACGGCGCGCAACTGCTCGTCCAGGCGGTGTAGTCGCTGAGCCGCGTCCTCGATCGCGTCGATCTTCTCCTGGAACACGATCTGCTGCGCGGTATGCTCGAAGCTCTGGCGGGCAAGCCAGCGCCGGTGCGCCAACGTCCAATGACCGCCGTTCTCGTAGATCCGCCCGTGGCGCAGGAGGAAGGAAAGTAGCTGCTGGCGTTTGCGGCGCAGGTCGTCGGCTGCGGCTTCGCGGGCTCGCACCAAGTCGCGGACAGCTTCGTGGACCACGTCCGGCACCCATACCCCGATCAGCTCGCCCGCCCGATGCAGCCGCGCCAGCGTGACCGCGTCCCGCCGGTTGGTCTTGACGCGCTCGCCCGGCCGCTTCGGGATCAGGGCCGGCGCAACCACCATGCAGTCGTGACCAAGATCGCGGACCTGCCGGCACAACCCATAACCCGTCGGCCCGGCCTCGAAGCAGACGTGCAGTCGATCATACTTTTTTCCCAGCTTCTTGATCGTCCGCGCTATCGCCGCAGGACTATTCTCGACCTCGCCGACAAACCGGACCTCGCCGTTGCGGCCGCCCTCCGCGATCGCAACCGCGTGCTTCTTCTTGGCTACATCAAACGCAACAAATGCTTCGCTATACTCTCCCATGGCTCGCCCTCCGTGCGTGAGGATCGGCTCGGCCCATCCGAGCAACCCTCGTCTTTTAATCGCACGAAAGGGCGGGCCACCGATCTCAGCCCCGGAACATGACGTCTAGATGTTGGTTGACGTCTGCATCGCATCATGAAGACGGCTCAAGTCGAGGCCATCTATCCGATGGAATTCGAGACGTTCGTGGAGGTCATCGAACACCTTCCACATTCCCTTGAGGAGGTCTTAGATTAGCAGGCCGTTGAAGAAGTCAGGATCTTTCGCAAACGAAGCCTGAATCGTCGGCATTGTGGATATAGAAGTGGCCGACGAGGCGGCCTGCAGTGCCAAAGACAACCCAGCCGCGGCCACAGGCTGAGTCGTTCTCATCATGCCCCTCCCAGGAGAATTCCGCGCAGGCTGAGCCATCGCGGGTGCCATATCGCTTCCTGATGCGCTGGCTCACACATAGCCGCCGTGCCGGGTGGTGCGCCCGTCGATCGCGGAACTGCGGCCGCTCATATTCTGCGCCACGTGCGGCGTCACCCTCATCGAGCGCAGCTCATTGACGAAGTCTGCCGCGTCGTAGGCCTTGTCGGCGCCAAGCGTGATCGCCTGTGGCCGCTCGGCGCGAGGTTCGATCATGTGCAGTGCCGCTACCCGTTCGGCATGCCCGTCAGCCAGCGTCAGGCAGGCGTCGACCAGCAGGCCATGGCGGTTCTCCATCAAGCCATGACCCATGAAGCACAACTTGGTCTCCTTGCCTTTGCCCTTGCGATAGAGCCGGGCATCCGGATCGCTAGTCGAGGCACGTTTGGTGTCTAGGCAGGGCTGGTTTTGTTCCCTTGGGTGCGTGAGCACATAAAGAGGTGATCACGCGAGGGCACCCTTCTGGATTCCAGATAGGTTCATATGAAATATATATTTGTGGGATCAAGCAACCGCGACTCAAATGGAGCCATAATCGGGAGGTCTGGTTGGGTTTAGGGTGAACCAAGCGTCGCCGACCTGTTTCGAAGGCACCCACAAATAAATAATGGGAGAACACTATGAACGAGTGGCCACTTAGTCGCCGTGCCCTCATGAAAACAATGCTTTTGGGATCGGCTGCACCTTGGGTGATGTCCTCGGCGGGGATCGCCGCCTCCTCTTGTGACGATCACATCGTCCGCCTCGGTGCAATCGTCGCCCCCGACTCGATGAACCCCTTCGCGACCTGGAGTTCGTACTGGCCGACATTCTTCACCTACGACACTCTGGTCGGAGTGGACGCCCAGCGTCACTCTGACCGCAAAGGATTTGCCAAGGAATGGTCGGTTTCCGATGACAAGCTCACCTGGACATTCAAGATTTGGCCGGGCATGAAATGGTCTGACGGCCAGCCTGCCACAGCCAAAGATGCCGCGTTCACCTATAACTATCTGCGCGGCTCTATAGGCAAGCCAGAGGAGCTGAACGTTGGCTGGAACAACACTGACGGCTTGCAAAACGTCGAGTCCATCAAGGCGCTGGATGACGAGACTTTGCAGATCGTGACCAAGGCTCCAACCCGTTGGCCAATCGACAACTTCATGATGATGGTCCCGGAGCACATCTGGAAGGACATCAGCTACGTCGATGCGCGTAGTACCTTTCGCAACGACCCGCCTCTTGTTGGAACCGGGCCGATGATCGTTACGGAATTTCAGCAGGGCCAATTTGTCCGGCTCATCCCGAACGAATATTTCCGGACAGGGAAGCCGGCAACAGCCGGTATGGTCATCAATTTCTTCACTACAGCAGACCCGATGGCCCAAGGCCTTAAGAGCGGAAATCTCGAGTACGGTTTCAATCTAACCACTGCGCAGTGGGATGAGCTTTCGAAGGACCCCAACATAGTGGTCGGCCAACAGCGTATCGAGCAGCGGAATTATTTAGCGTTCAACACGGCCGCCGGAAAAGGGGCGGGCAGCACCAAGGCCCTGCAGGATCCGACATTTCGCGATGCGGTTGGCTACGCGATCGACCAGCGGGTCATCGTCGATCGCGCCTTCCGCGGGCACGCTGAGCCCGGCGTGGGACTGGGCATGCCGTCGGCCGTTCAATACTACTCGGACTTGAACGACACCAGGCGCCACTTCGATCTCGCCGAGGCCGGCCGCCGGCTCGATGCCGCAGGGTATCGGGACGCGAACGGCGACGGCGTCCGAGAGGACAAGGAGGGGAAAAACTTCCAGCTGGAGCTGATCACAGGGACCCGTTCCGGCACCCTCGAAATGCCCATCGCAGTCGTGCAGCTTATCGCTGGCTGGTTGGGACAAATTGGCGTCCCCGTCTCAGTCACCCAGCTCGAATCCGGCGCGCTCATCGACCGCACTGCAGCCCCGACGAATGGCGGGGGAGGTTGGGATCTCCTTGTTGATGCGAGTTGGTTGTCGCCCTCGGCGCACGATGTGCTCATCATTGGCAAAAGTGGCGCTCGCGACAACACCTCGTACTGGCAAAATGACAAATTCGATGAGTTCTTATCTGAGGTCGACAAAACCGCCGACCTTAAGAAGAGCAAGGAACTGGTCGACGAGGCCGTGCGCCTCATTTACATTGACGCGCCCTACATCATGCTGTGTTACCCAACCCTGCTCGATGCTCGTCGGAAGGACTGTTTCGAGGGGTGGGGTCGGGACGATCAGGTGTCGCAGTGGGGCTACTTCCCGTTTGATCGCCTGAAGCCGGTGCCAGCCTCGTGAACGGAGGCAGGACGAGCCGGCACATCGGGCGCATTGTCGGGAGGGCCTTTGTAACCCTGATGATGGTAGCGAGTTTGAACTTCATCCTGTTTAGAGTCATTCCCGGCGACCCTGCAGCGCTTCTGCTGGGCGGCGCGCGCAGTACCGTGACAGCCGAGCAGATCGAGGCCCAGCGCCAGAATTGGGGTCTTGACCGGCCGCTGTTCCCGGACCAAGCGGTCGACTACCTGTTGGCAACTCTTCGGGGCGATTTGGGTTACAGCTTCAAGTTCAGGGGTAGGCATGTCGCTGACCTGATTTTGGAGCGCTTGCCGGCTACCATCGCCCTAGTCGGTCTAGCCCAATTCGTCGCCATCCTATGCGGGGTCATGCTTGGCCTATATGCGGGTTGGCGCCGTGGAGGAGCCGTCGACCATATGGCTACGGGAACCTCGCTGGCGCTCTATTCTACGCCCTCTTTCTGGCTGGGCATGCTCCTGGTTGTGATCTTCAGCACTGCCTTGGGGTGGTTTCCGGGCTACGGTGCATACTCGCACGGCGCGATCATGGGCTCCCTTGATTCGTTGCTCGACTATCTGCAGCATCTCGCGCTCCCGGTTACCGCGGTGGCCCTTGGACTTATCGGCCAATATGTCGTAGTCGCTCGTGCCGCAATGAGTGACGTAGTCACCGAGGACTACATGGTGACTGCACGGGCCAAGGGACTGACCGGCGGTCAGATGCTGATGCGTCATGCATTTCGCAATGCAACGCTACCGGTCGTAACGCTGATTACCCTTAATCTCGGCTACGTGGTCGCCGGTGCCATCACCGTCGAAGACGTATTCGCCTGGCCGGGGATCGGCGGCCTGACGGTGGAAGCGCTCAACGCACGGGACTACCCTGTCCTACAAGGCATATTCCTGTTGCTTGGTGCCTCAATTGTTCTCGCAAACCTCGTAGCCGATCTTGCCTACGGGCTGCTTGATCCGAGGGTTCGACAATGAGTGAAAGTACAGTTCGTTATTCCCCCCGAGGCCGGGCGCGCGCGATAAAAGGCTTTCTGCGTCAATTTCTCAGCTACGGTGGTGCTCGGGTCGGCCTCGTATGTCTAATGTTTTTTCTGACAGTGGCAGCGGTGCCCGATATTCTGGTGGGACCGCTTCAGACCGCGATCAATGCAACTGGCGATTTCCTCGCGCCACCATCGGTTGAACATCTGCTGGGTACCGATGAGGTGGGTCGGGACGTGCTCAATCTGGTCGTCCATGGTGCCCGGATCTCGCTTACGATCGCGCTACTGGCGACTCTGATCAGTCTTGTTGTCGGGACTGCCGTTGGGATGACGGCTGGCTACTACGGTGGCAGGATAGACGTCTGGCTGATGCGCCTGACGGACTTTTTTTTCGTCATGCCGTCCTTCGTGCTGGCGCTGGTCATCACACCTGTGGTTCTCGAGGTGATGGGGCACGGTGGAGAAATCCTAGGCTTTCGTCCTTCCCTTTTCGTGATACTTGTCGTTATCGGCATGACAAGCTGGGCGTTCGTCGCGCGTATCGTTCGCAGTCAGACGCTGTCGCTCAAAGAGCGAACATTCATTGATCGCGCGCGCGTTGTGGGCAGCAGCAATTTCAGCATCATGGTGCGGCATATCCTCCCCAATCTCGTGCCGCAAATCGCGGCCAATGGTGCTCTGGTCGTCGCCGGCGCAATTTATGTCGAGACGTCGCTTTCATTCCTCGGGCTTGGCGACCCCTTGCAGCCCTCATGGGGGACTTTGCTTTCACAGGCCCAGCGCGCCGGCGCCGCGAGTGCTGGAGCCTGGTGGTACCTCGGTGCACCCGGACTGTGCGTCCTCACGGTTTCGCTTAGCTTCGTTCTGATTGGCAATGCCCTCGACGACACATTCAATCCACGGCGGAGGGTGATCCCATGACAAACTCCTCCCATGACATGGCACCGCTTCTGGAAATCGACCGGCTCTCTGTCGACTATGGGCTCAAGGGCGTTTCATCGCGTGCGATCGACTGCGTAAGCTTCGCGCTCCGGGCCGGGGAGGCCGTTGGCCTCGTCGGTGAATCGGGCAGTGGGAAGACCACGACTGCTATGGCGATTGCGGGTCTGCTATCACCCAACGCGCGGATCAGCGGCGGCCAAGTGCGCTATCGAAGTAACCGACTGCCGATCGATGATGATGCGGCGATGCGGCCACATCGCTGGAGCGAAACGTCAGTTGTCTTTCAGGGCGCGATGAATGCGCTCAATCCCGTTCACCGCATCATCAAGCAAATCGCCGAGCCATGTATACTGAAGCTCGGCATGTCGCGAGGCGAGGCGACCACGCGGGCCAGGGAGCTGCTCGAGCTCGTCGGCATTCCGGCGGATCGCGGCACTGCCTATCCCCACGAGTTGTCGGGCGGTATGCGCCAAAGGGTGATGATTGCGATGGCACTCGCATGTCGCCCCTCAATCATCATCGGCGACGAGGCGACTACGGCGCTCGACGTCATGACACAGGCGCAAATTCTGAAGCTGCTGGGTGAGTTGCGATCGAGGCTTAGCCTTGCCCTCATTTTGATCACCCACGACCTTTCTGTCGTGGCTGAGTGTTGTGATCGCGTCATGATCATGTACGCGGGCCGGATCGTCGAGGACAGCACTGTCGATGAGATCTTCGCCCAGCCCAAACATCCCTATACACGCCTGCTGATCGAATCGATCCCGAACCTAGCGAGCGGCAAACGGGTTATTCGGCCCATCCCCGGTGATCCCCCCAACTTGATGAACCGGCCGTCAGGCTGCGCCTTTCATCCGCGTTGCCCGTCGGCCATGGGAGTTTGCGCGACCGAAGTCCCCAGCCTCGACAAGGTCGGGCCGGGACGCGTCGCCTGTCACCTTCACCGGTCCTCGCAAGAAGACAAGGTTGCAGCTCATGCCTGACACCGCCGATATCCTGAGTCTTGAGAGCGTGCAGGTCCATTTTCCTATCCAGGGCGGGTTGTTCGACCGTGTCCTGGGCCGACCTGCCGGCGCCGTGCGCGCAGTGGACGGGATCGACCTCAACGTCCGACGGGGTGAGATCGTCGCGCTGGTCGGCGAATCGGGAAGCGGCAAGACCACTGTGGGCCGCGTCATCACCAAGCTTGCCCAGCCGACAGCCGGCAGAATGCTGTTCGAAGGCCGCGACATGACCTCCGTTCAAGGCTTGTCGGCTTTGCGCCCTTACCGGCATCGCGTACAGATGATCTTTCAGGACGCCTATCAGGCGCTGAATCCGCGACACACCGTCTTCGACATTGTGGCAGAGCCGCTGCGCTCCCTGCGGCTAGTCGAGAACCATGCCCAACTCACGGAGCGGGTCAGCGAAGCTCTAGCGTCGGCCGGCCTCAATCCTCCCAATGATTTCTTCTCCCGCTTTCCACATGAGCTGTCCGGCGGGCAGCGCCAGCGGGTCGTGATTGCCGGAGCGCTTGCCGTCAGGCCGGAACTCATCGTCGCCGACGAGCCTGTCTCGATGCTCGATGTCTCGATTCGCGCACAAATTCTTCAGGTCCTGGTTGACCTGCGCGACAAGCACGACATGGCGCTGCTGTTCATCACCCACGATCTGCCGCTCGCCTGGTTGATCGCCGACAGGATTGCCGTCTTGTATCTTGGAAAATTGGTCGAGATCGGCAGCGCCGACGAGATCACATTCCGCCCCTGCCATCCCTATACTGTCGCCTTGCGCAACGCCACCCCGCAGATTGGCACGAATGCAGGTCGCGCCGAGCTGCCGACTCTGCAAGGTGAGGTTCCAAGTGCCGCGCGCGTGCCGAAGGGCTGTCGATTCCATCCGCGTTGCCCACTGGCCGTCGATCGCTGCCGGCAAGAAGAACCCCCGGCGATCGAAGTGGGGCCGCAGCACCTGTCAGCTTGCTGGCTGTCGTGAGGTTAGCAGCGCCCTTTCGGCACATCTGCCGACACGCGTCAGAATACGCGCCCGGCCTTTATGATTCGGAACTAGAATTTCACGGAGTTTAGAATGCCGCTTGATGCAGAGTTTACTGAAGCTGGTGTGGTTCGCAAAATCAGTTACGTGCCCATGAAGGACGGAACACGCATTGCGTATATTTCATACCACCTGAAGTCTGGGCCTGCTCCGGCCGTGTTTTTGTATTCACCGTATACAGCAAGTGCCGCAGCTTTCGAGATTGCGAAGCCGTTTCTTGAAGCCGGGTACGCCTTCGTTGGTGCCAACTTTCCCGCGACGGGTTGCTCGGAAGGTATCATCGACTATTGGATGGACCGCAAGGAGGGGATCTATGGTGCCGAAGTGGTCGAATGGATTGCCCAACAGCCTTGGAGCGATGGCAATGTTGGAATGATTGGCAATTCATCTGCCGGTACGGTTCTATTCTGGGTCGCAGCAGAGCAGCCCTCTCATTTGAGGGCAATCGTGGGAACTGGCGTCGAGGACGGCTATGAGGATTGTTGGCACCTGGGCGGAATGCACCAACACGACATAACTGCAGGATGGTCGCTCAACGCTGAGTTCGTCAGTCAGGTTAGCGGAGCGGAGGACCGCATCCGCGCAGGCGATACTGAGTGTGCTGCAATTCGTGGGAGCGACAGGCAAGTGGTCAAGCGTCAATTCTTTGACGAAGCTCGCAAGCACCCACTGAAGAATGAATGGTGGGAGTCAATCTATCTGGCCCGGGATGAGGTCGCCGGTAAAGTCAATATACCCACCATGCTTATTGCCTCGTGGCAGGATGATTATGGCAGCGGTGCGGTTAGGGAAAGTGCTCGGGTATTTACACAATTGATGCCGAACGTGGAGCACAAGAAGCTGGTCCTGATGAACGGCGATCATTTTATTGGCGGACCTGGGCCGACCAGCTACAGCCTGGTAGACGATGAGCGGATGAGATTCCTGGACCGATGGGTGAAGGGCGTTGAGAATGGAATAGAGCATGAATTACCAGTGGCTGTTTATTGGGATGTCACCCAGCCCGATGGCGATCCTAAGAAGTCGGTTGCGGGCTGGGTTACAAGGCACGAGACTTGGCCAGAACCAAAAGTCGAGCGCTGTCCTTATTATCTCACGGCCGATGCCAGGATCTGGCCTGCCAAGCTGGGTGCTAGCCCGAATGATGGCTCTCGCCCCTACCTCTACCCGGCGGGATCAGAACTCTACGGAAGCAATCAGCAATTCGCGATCCAGCCGTATGAAGAAGGTGTGTTAAACTATCGGACGGCCGCCGCCGTCTCGGATATGACGCTGCTAGGAAACCCAGAAATAACGCTCTATCTCAGCATCGACCATGGAGATGACGCTGACCTGGAATTAACTTTGAAAGACGTCGATCCTGAGGGCAACATACTCTTCCTCCAATCGGGCTTGCTGCGTGCTTCGCTTCGTTCCATCGACGAGAAGCGAACATACTCGGACGAAGTAGTCCAGTCATTCCGCAAATCTGAAAAACTCGTACCGGGTGAAATCTACGAGGTGCGGATGTCATTGCTGGCGCCAGTTGCTCACGTTGTTAGGCAAGGGCACAGCCTCGAATTGACCATCGGCGCTCCCAATCCCATTCCGCATCCCCACATCGGCAGCATACCTGCCGGCGGCCCGTCCATAAACAGAGTTTATCATTCGGAAAGATATCCCTCTAAAATTGTCCTTCCCGTTCTTCCGGGCGCAGTGGCCCACGCACCGGCGCCCGAATGTGGCATGCAGCGGGGTCAGCCTTGCCGAAAGGGAACTCAATTTGTCGCCGGCGGACTGCCGATCCGATAATACGCTGCTATTGCTCGAATGTTTGAAGCACTGCGGGCGGGAGAGGCGCTGTACTTAGCAGCTCCTTGCATTGGGATTGGGATTTCGGTCTGATTACCGAGCAAATTGGTTACCTTGCGGACTGACGGGGCGCCTAGGTGCGGACTTGCGCGAACGTGTGAGACAGATTGCGATATGGGTCTTCGCTGCGGAGAAGCCCATCTGAATGCCAGATGACTTAAATCTACAAACAACATTTGACGGTCATGAGGCTCCCGGAAATGGTGTTTAGGATCTCTGAGATCAGAACGAGAAACGGAATTTGTAAGGGGAACCACGGTCATGAAGGCTCTTAATTTCAGCCTTGACGAATACGCAGCGCGGCTTCGCAAAACGCGGTCGGCGATGGAAGCGCGGGGCATTGACACTCTCATCGTGAGCGATCCTGCCAATATGAATTGGCTGACCGGCTATGATGGCTGGTCCTTCTACGTCCATCAGGCCGTCATCGTGCCCCCTTCCGGCGACCCGATCTGGTTCGGGCGCGGGCTCGATACGCCCGGCGCAACGCGGACTTGCTATTTCGGGACGGAAAACATTGCTTCCTATCCTGACCACTACGTTCACGCTCCCGAGCGCCATCCGATGGAGCTGCTCGCCAAGCTTCTTATCGACCGCAAGCTGGATAAGGGCGTTATAGGCCTTGAAAAGGATGCCTACTGGTTCTCGGCTGCGGCCTATGAGTCGCTTGTTGCCGGCCTGCCGAATGCAAAATTCGTTGATGCTACGGTCCTGGTCAACTGGCAGCGGCTTGTAAAAAGCCCGGCCGAGATCGGCTACATGCGCAAAGCTGCTCGCATCATCGAATTGATGCATGAGCGTATCTACGAGGTAATCGAGCCCGGAATGCGCAAATGTGATCTGGCGGCCGAGATCTATGATGCAGGTATTCGTGGCACGCCTGAGTTCGGTGGCGATTATCCGGCGTTCCCACCGCTGTTGCCTTCAGGTGTGGACGCGGCCGCCTGCCATCTGACTTGGGACGACAAGCCGATGCGCAACAACGAGGGCACCTTTTTCGAGATCGCCGGCGTGTACCGGCATTACACCTGCCCGATATCGCGGACCGTCTACCTTGGGAAGCCAAGCGAGACGTTCGTGACCGCTGAGAAGATGACGTTAGAGGGAATGGAGGCTGGGCTTGCCGTCTGCAAGCCGGGGGCGAAGGCGGAGGATATCGCAATCGCGTTCTGCGACGTCCTCGAACGCTACGGCATCAAAAAGGAGAACCGGGTCGGCTATTCGGTCGGTTGCGCCTATCCGCCGGACTGGGGTGAACACACCATGAGTCTGCGCCGTGGTGACAAGACAGAACTCCAGCCGGGCATGACATTCCACTTCATGACCGGTCTGTGGATGGAAGACTGGGGCTTTGAAATGACCGAGACCGTCCTTATCACCGAGACCGGGATGGAGTGCTTGGCCAACGTGCCGCGGAAACTATTCGTCAAAAACTGAAGTCCGCATATGGGCGCCGCTCGATCGGTGTCTCGCTACAGCGGCAGGGCGGTCAGCGCATGCTCAGTCTTGGGAGACCTAGCGGGTCTCATGAACTGGTGGAGCACGAAATGTCGGGCGCAACGATTGAAGATACGAAACAGATACTTGGTCAGCTGGTCGCGTTTTCGACCATTTCTCACGACTCCAACCTTGCGATGGTTGACTATCTGGCCAGTTTCTTTGGCCAGCTTGGGGCAAGAGTGTTCCTGCAGCACAACGAAGACGGGGAGAAGGCCAATCTATTCGCAACGCTTGGCCCGGAAAAGGATGGAGGCATCGTCCTCTCCGGCCATTCCGATGTCGTGCCGGTCGAAGGGCAGAACTGGTCGAGCGACCCTTTCAAGATGGTGGAGAGGGATGGGCGGCTCTATGGCCGGGGCACATGCGACATGAAAGGCTTTCTCGCCTGCTGTCTTGCTACTGCGCGAGGTGCTGCGGAACTCAATCTCATTCGGCCACTGCATTTTGCCTTTACCTACGATGAGGAGGTGGGCTGCTTTGGCGCTCAGGCGCTCATGAACGAATTGGCCCGACGTGGCATCAAGCCCTCCGCCGCCCTCATTGGTGAGCCGACGATGATGCGGGTGATCGAAGGCCACAAGGGATGCTACGAATATACCACCAATTTCGTAGGCCTTGAGGGCCACGGGTCCCAGCCAGACCTCGGGGTTAACGCAATTCAGTATGCGGCGCGATTCATTGCACATCTGATGGAGCTCGGCCAAAGGCTGAAGGATCGCGCAATGGCGGGGAGCCGCTTCGATCCGCCTTGGGCTACCATTCAGATCGGGCGCATTTTCGGTGGCGCGGGCCGCAACATCATTGCCGGGAACTGCTCTGTTGAATGGGAGTTGCGCCCAGTTCAGCCATCGGACGCCGCCCTGGTCAAAAAGAGCCTCGATACCTTTATCAATCAACAACTCCTGCCGGAAATGAAAGCCGTGTCACCCTCTGCCAACATAGAAACGATCGTCGTCGGCGAGGTGGAAGGACTTCAGGTCGTGGCGCAGTCGGAGGCGCGAGATATCGTCTATGAAATAACCGGCGCCAATGGTGCTGACGTCGTCGCGTTCGGCACCGAGGCGGGTCTTTTCCAGGAAGCGGGCATATCCGCTATCATTTGCGGGCCCGGCTCGATCGAGCAGGCCCATAAGCCAAATGAGTTCGTCGAGATCGACCAGCTCAAGAGCTGCCTGAAAATGCTTGCGCGCCTGCAAGCGAAACTCGTCTGAATGAAGCGCGTTGGCGCATTTGGCCGACCAAACGGCGCCCGGTCATCTGAAAACATGATGGCAGGGTCCGGAACATTATATTGGCGAAGTCTAGGTTAAGTGGCGCATGCTTGGGCGATAGCCGAACTACATTCGCCGTCAACGCAATCCGATAGAAATCGAGCGAGCTGAAGTGCAGATCAAAGATGTCCTCCTCGCGCCCGGCAACGGCGCATTTTTCTATGACGATCAGGCCGCCATTAGATCCGGCGCGACCCAGGACGGCTTCCGCTATGTCGGCGAACCGATAACGCCTGGCTTCACGTCGATTCGCATTCCAGCATCTTCGCTCAGCATCGGTCTCGTCCTTACCGACGAGACCGTTGTTTGGGGCGACATGATGAACGTCCAATACTCTGGTGCTGGTGGACGGGATCCTCTGTTCGACGCCAACCAGATCTCAGTTTTTACGTCACGCGTCGTCGCGCCCCGGCTTTTTGATGTCGATGCAGGTCGGTTTCGTACTTCTTGCGCAAAGGTTTTTGAGCCTATCGAACATCTGCGCTTACCTCTGGCTGTCGAGTATGGCGTGAGCCAAGCCCTGCTTCGCGCAACCGCCCATCTACAGCGCAAGACAATGGCGGAGATCCTATGCGCGGAGTTCGATCTGCCGCTACCGACGTGCCGCGTCCCGATTTACTGTCAGAGCGGTGACGCGCGCGAAATCAATGTAGATAAAATGATCCTGAAGGGCGTGGACGTGCTCCCCCACGGACTGATCAACTCGCGGCAGAAATTCGGCGTCGACGGACAGAGCTTCGCGGACTTCGTAAGGTGGGTTGCAGCGCGCACGCGCCAAATCGGCCGCCAGGGGTATCATCCGGTGCTGCATTTCGATGTTTACGGCTGGATCGGCCAGGAAATCGGCCTAGAGCCGCAAAGCATCGCCGACTTTATCTGCAAGGTTGCAGATACGGTCTCGGATTTCACGCTTAACATTGAGTCCCCGGCAGATTTTGGTTCGACGCAAGCCCAAATTGAAAACTACGCCAAGATCGTATCGATCCTCGACACCCGGGGGTCCAGCGCGCGTATCGTCGTGGATGAGAGATGCAATACGCTTGAGGAAATACGGCTCTTTGCCGAGGCCAAGGCAACGCATCTCGTCCAGATAAAGACGCCGGACGTCGGCTCAATCGTCGATACGGTGCGCGCTGTTCTCATCTGCAAGGAAAACAACGTCGGGGCTTATGTCGGTGGGAGCTGTACCGAAACGGATCTGTCCGCACAGGCTTCCGTGCATGTCTCTGTAGCCACCCAGGCCGACATGATGCTCGCCAAGCCTGGAATGGGGGTGGACGAGGGATTCTCCATTGCTGGGAACGAGCAGAACCGGTTGCTAGCGATGCTGAATCGTCGCCGGATTCAAAGCGAAGACGTTGGATGAAAGCACGGTGTCGCATGCAGAACTCTCTTGAGGGGATCACTGTCGTAGCCGTCGAGCAGGCCGTGGCCGCGCCTTACGCCTCGTCCAGGCTCGCGGATGCCGGTGCCCGGGTGATCAAGATCGAACGGCCCGAAGGGGACTTTGCCCGAAGCTACGACAAGTTGGTCCGAGGGCAGAGTGCTTACTTCGTCTGGCTTAATCGGGGTAAGGAATCGGTGTGTCTGGACCTGAGGTTGGAGGCGGACCGCGAGGTCCTCGACACGCTCATTGCCGCTGCTGACGTCTTTATCCAGAATCTAAAGCCGGGCAGCATCGAAAAATTGGGTTTTGGGTCTGCTGACCTGCGCCGCCGATTTCCGCGCCTGATAACCTGTGACATCTCGGGTTTCGGTGACAAAGGGCCTTATTCACACTTGAAGGCCTATGATCTCATCGTCCAGGCCGAAACAGGCCTATGTGCGATCACAGGCAACCAACAAGGGCCCGCGCGTGTCGGAGTCTCGGTCTGTGACATCTCAGCGGGCATGACAGCGCACAGCGCCATTCTTCAGGCGATGTATCACCGCGAGGTCACAGGCGAAGGGACCAGCATTCAGGTGTCACTGTTCGATGCTGTCGCTGACTGGATGAATGTTCCGGTTCTGCAAAACGACTATAGCGACTACTACACGGAACGCGCCGGTGTGAAACACCCGTCTCTGGCGCCATATGGCGCTTATCGTTGTGCCGATGGTAAGGACGTCATCTTTTCGGTTCAGAATGACCGCGAATGGGTGAGTTTTTGCGAGAAGTTCCTCAAGCAGCCGGAACTTACACGCGCACTTGGTTTTGCCGACAATATGGAGCGCCTCAGTCACCGTGCGCAACTTGAGAAGATCATTGAACGGCGGTTCTCTGAACTATCCTGCCAGGTAGCAATGCAGGAGCTTGAGGCGGCCGGACTGGCATATGGCCGACTGAACGAAGTGGCGGATGTTTCAAAACATCCACATGTCCGCAGAGTCGAGATTGGCACGCCTGAAGGAAGCGTCGAGACGATCGCGCCGGCGGCAATTTTCAATTACGAGGAGCCATCGCTACGCCCAGTTCCGGCTCTTGGCGCTCATACTGAGGCTGTCCGCCAGCAGGTTCTGGCGTTTTTGCGCGACAGAGCCGCGTCAGCGTGAGCGCGCGTCCGAGTATGGGGAGTGCGCTCGCGGTTTGCGAAAAGCCTGTGTACCTTAGATCATTTCAGCGCTTCGGCCATCCAGCAAGCCCACTGCCGTCACGCTCGCGTAATTTGATTGCAGAGGTGACTCCATGATCGCGGACACCTTTCCGTCAGTTGAAACCGCGATGTCTGTACCACGTTGGAGATCCCTGCTCTTCGTACCCACTCACGTACCGGGCTTTGTGGAAAGGGCCCATGAGCGGGGTGCGGATGGCGTCATACTCGACCTCGAGGATTCCGTTCCCCAGAATCAGAAGGGAGAAGCACGGCGGCAGCTTCCTGAATGCGTGGCCAAGGTGGGCCGGAAAGGCGCATCTGTCCTGGTCCGCGTTAATCATGGTTTGCGCGCTTTGGCGCCCGATCTTGATGCAGCAGTTATATCGGGTGTTGACGCGCTTGTTCTTCCGAAGACGGATTCGGCAGAGTGGGTAGTAGAGATCGCCAATGCAGTTTCAGAACTTGAACGGGAAAGAAGTCTTCCGCTGGGACGCATCCGGTTCGTTGCCCAAATCGAGACTCCGGGCGCCTTGCAAAGGCTCGAGGCCATTGCGTGGGCACATCCCAGGATGGTCGCAATGGCGCTCGGCCCCGAAGACTTCAGTGCCGCTGTTGGCGGCACCCCGGAGTTCGACCTTCTGTTGACGCCGAACCTTTCTGTTCTGTTTGCCGCACGGGCGGCCGGCTTGCTCCCGCTTGGTTTCGTAGGGAGCATCGGCGAGTTCTCGGAGGCCCGTAAGCTTCATGAAGCCGCGGTGCATGCGCGGCGGCTTGGCTTTGCCGGAGCCTTGGCGGTCCATCCCACACAGGTTTCCATATTCAATGAGGCCTTTTCGCCAAGCGCACAGGAACTAGAGTGGGCCCATCGTGTCGTCGCGGCAGAAAACGATGCCGCCGCGCAGGGCAGAGGTGCTTTCGCCTTGGACGGAAAGATGATCGATGCACCGGTCGTTCGAAGGGCCCTTGAAATCCTCGCCATAAGCCAGAAAGCCTAGCTGGGGCGTTCGTGTCCTTAGCAACTCAGGAGCGCGGACGGGATGACACGAGACCACGCGGTCCAATTGCCTCGCCCGAGGGTCTATGCAGTGGCACAATTATTGCTGTCGCGCCATCGCATTTCGAGATAGATTACATAAATTGGAGTTGTCCCTCGGAAGAGTACCCGTGGAAATCAGGCAGTTAAGATATTTCGTCGGCGTGGTTGAAGCAGGCAGTTTTACGAAGGCCGCCGGCTTCCTCAATGTCGCCCAGAGTGCGCTGAGCCTACATGTGCGCCAACTGGAGGAAGGTTTCGGCACCCAGTTGCTGATACGCGATAGGACCGGCGTGAGTGTCACGGCGTCGGGAGCCAAACTCCTCGATCGGGCGCGGGCGATTCTCCGGGAAATTCGACTTACCGAGGTGGAATTGACCAACTCAGCTGCTTCCCCGGCGGGAGAGGTGACTATTGGCATTCCGTCTGGAGCTGCTCGAGTCCTAAGCGGCCCGCTGCTTGAATCGGTAAGAAACGAACTGCCCAAAGTTTCCCTGAAGATGGTCGAGGGCATGACTGGACCGCTAGAGGAGTGGATGGCTGCTGGGCGCTTCAACCTGGCAGTTCTCTACCGCACCGCGGACAGTGTGGGGCGAATGACTGTCTTGGCGCGCGAAGACCTCTGTCTGGTGGTGCCGTCAGGTGAGCCGCCTTTCGAGGAGTCGATATGTCTGACGGACCTGCATGCGTTCCCCTTGGCGGTTCCCATGCGCAATAACAACGTCAGGCGCTCGGTGGCTGACGTCGTCGCACAACACGGTTGCGCCTTGGATGTCAAGTTTGAAGTGGACTCTCTCTCAACAATCATCAACATGGTCGTAGAGGGAAAAGCCCATTCTATTCTGGCCCCGTCCGCGGTCCAGAAAGAAGCCTCTCAAGGGCTGGTGCGGACTGTCAAGATCGTCGATCCGGTGATTACACGCTCGGTTGTGCTTGCTGTAAATCCTAAAGATGAGCGTTCCGGGGCCGTCTCCGCGGTCCGCAAGCTCATCCCCAAGGTCGCCAGAGAATTAATTGAGAGCCGGGGCTGGGCAGCCGCGGCTCCTGACGCGGCCTGACAGCCGTCGATCTATAAAACACGACCTTTTTTACCATTGAATTAGATCGATCTGGATTCCAGATGGATTTCGGCACTAATCGATATTTGACCCGCCGCGACCGTCGCGATGAAACTGACTCAAGCGAGTTGCCGGTTTCACGTCGAGCGGCACTCGCATGGCTGGAATTCACACAAGTGGAGCACGCGATGTCCGACGCCAGGAGCCACGAGCTCTTCATCACCGGCAAATGGCGGGCCAGTGGTAGCAAAGCCAGATTGCCGGTGATTAATCCGGCAACGGAGAAGGTATTTGCCTCGGTGGCCTCGGCGACGGTGTCGGATCTGGATGAGGCCCTGGCTTCGGCAGAACGCGCCCGCAAGGCTTGGTCTTCATGGCCTGCAAAAGAACGTGGCGAGATCCTGGTAGCAGCCGCAAGCATCTTGGCAACGAAGATTGAATCAGCAGCCAGGCACCTGACGGCCGAACAAGGAAAGACGATTGCCGAAGCGACAGGTGAGTACACGCGTGCCGTCGAAACGCTGGAATGGAACGGCAGGCATGCCGAAGAGCTGTCGGCCCCTATTCCGATGGGGCCGAACCGCATGATCGTCCCGGAGCCGCTCGGCGTCGTCGCTGCCTTTACGCCCTGGAATTATCCGGCCGTCCTCATCGCCCGCAAGCTCGCTCCGGCGCTGGCGGCAGGCTGCCCGGTGATCCTCAAAGGGGCTGAAGAGACACCGAGCGTGGCTGTCCATATCGTTGAATCATTGCGCCAAGCAGGCATTCCCGACGGCGTGGTGAATCTTGTCTTCGGTGTTCCGGTGCACATATCGCGGCATCTGCTCGGTTCGCCAATCGTGAAGGTGTTGACTTTCACGGGCTCCACGGCGGTTGGAAAACAGCTGGCCGCAATAGCGGCGAATAACTTGCAGCGTTGCGTTCTTGAACTCGGCGGGCACTCTCCGGTTATAGTGTGCGAGGATGCGGACCTCCCAAAGGCCATACAGGCGATCTCGGAATACAAGTTCGAGTGCGCGGGCCAGAGCTGCAATGCGCCCAGCAGGATCCTAGTCGCGCGGCCACTCTACGAGGAATTTCTGACCCGGATGACCGAGGCGGTCCGCAAAATCAGGATCGGCCCACCAGACGACGCTGCAACGGACATGGGTCCGATGGCGAACGCGAGGCGAATCGAGGCCATGCAGCGCCTGACCAAGGATGCAGTCGAACGCGGCGCCCGCATCGAGACCGGTGGCGCCCGCCTCGACCGACCGGGCTTTTACTGGCCGCCAACCATCCTGACGGGCGTGCCAAAGGATGCCAGAGTGCTTCATGAAGAGCCCTTCGGACCGATCCTCACGGTGGCGCCGTTCGAAGGTATCGAAGAGGCAATCGAGGAAGCCAACGCGACCGATTACGGCCTGGCCGCGTATTTGTTCACTGGCGCTGCCGACGCGCAACAGATGATGATCAGAGGCCTTTCGGCAGGCGCTGTCAGTGTGAATTACCTGAAAGGGGTTTCCGCGGACGCGCCTTATGGCGGCGTCAAGCAAAGCGGCTATGGATACGAGGGCGGCGAGCAGGGAGTGCGGAGCTTTCAAATCCTCAAGATGGTAAATGGCCTCGGATCATTTGGATAAGTTTTCGTGGATCGAAGAACACGGACCATCGCCGGCAAGGATATAACAAGGAGCGTTGCCGACGCCCTTCAGTACATCTCGTACTACCATCCTCCAGATTACATCCGGTCTCTTTCGCAGGCCTATGCGGGCGAACAGAGCCCTGCGGCGAAGAATGCCATCGGGCAGATTCTGCTGAACTCCCGCATGGCAGCCTTCGGGCGGCGGCCGATCTGCCAGGACACCGGCCTTGTAGTGGTCTTCGCGAAGGTCGGCATGGACGCCCGCATCAAATCAACGGTCGGTTTCGCCGACCTCGTGAATAGGGGCGTTCGCCAAGCATATCTCGACCCCGACAATCCCCTCCGACCATCGATCGTCTCGGATCCGCTTGGCCGACGGGTGAACACGCGCGACAACACGCCGGCAGTCGTCCACGTCGACCTCGTGCCTGGCAACCAGATTGAAATCACCATCGCAGCAAAAGGGGGCGGGTCCGAAAACAAGGCGCGCTTCACCACCCTTAACCCCAGCGCGTCCGTTGCCGACTGGGTGGTCGACACCGTTTCGACCCTTGGCAGCGGATGGTGCCCCCCCGGCTTGATCTCGGTCGGCATCGGTGGCAGCGCTGAAAAGGCTATGCTGCTGGCCAAGGAGGCCATGAACGAGCCCATCGACATCTCGGAACTGACCGCCAGAGGGCCGTCGAACGCTGAGGAGGCACTGCGGATCGAGCTTTATGAGCGAATTAATGGGCTAGGCATTGGCGCTCAGGGCCTAGGTGGCCTGACAACAGTTGTGGACGTCAAGGTTGCAAGCTATCCTACACACGCCGCGTCCAAGCCAGTCGCGCTCATTCCGCAATGCGCCGCCAACCGGCACCTGAGCTTTACTTTGGATGGCACAGGGCCGGTCCAGCTCCAACCGCCCGACCTTTCTGAATGGCCACAGGTCGGAAATAAGGACTTGCTCACGGCCAACGTCCGGCGGGTCAACCTTGATGCGCTCACAAAGGAAGAGACGGCATCATGGCGCTGCGGGGAGACCCTCCTTTTGTCCGGAAAAATGCTGACAGGCCGTGACGCCGCCCACATGCGGATGATCGATTTGATCAATGCCGGCGAGCCGCTTCCCGTCGATCTGCGGGGACGCCTGATCTACTACGTCGGACCCGTCCGCCCCGTGAGGGGTGAAGTCGTCGGGCCGGCTGGCCCAACAACCTCCAGCCGGATGGACAGTTTTACTGAAAAGATGCTCGCTGAGACGGGGCTATATGCGATGGTCGGCAAAGCGGAGAGGGGGCCAACCGCTATTGCATCGATTGTCAGATACAAGACGCCCTATCTCATCGCAGTGGGTGGTGCTGCGTACCTGATTGCAAAATCGATCAAGACAGCACGGATCGTGGCCTTTGAAGACCTGGGTATGGAAGCCATCTATGAATTCGAGGTGCAGGACATGCCGGTCATCATGGCTGTCGACGTTGAAGGAAACTCCATTCACAGTTCCGGGCCACTCGAGTGGCGTAAGCGCATGGCTGCCGATATGATCGCGCGCAACATCGGCGTTTGATTGTTCCCGTAACCCAATCCATCCTGCCTCGCTCACGCATAGACTTTGAACAGAGCAGTGAAAAGCTTTGTTTTTGTTTGCAAGCTGTGCGCATGGGCTTATGTCCACGCCAGCACCGCCTGCGAGGAACGCAACGGTAGGCTGGCACGTCCGGCAATGACGCAGTCTCAAAGCAGATTAAACGTAAACCAATATTCAGCCAGGCAAGGCCATGAGGTCGAAACTCAACACAGTTCGCCTGGACGCTTGCGACCTTCGCATCCTCGCGGAGCTTCAGGCAGACGGTCGGATATCAAAAAGCGAACTTGCGAAGCGCGTTTATCTGTCGGCGTCGGCTTGCTCGGAGCGGCTCCGCGCACTCGAAGCTTCAGGGGCTATTGAAGGCTATTATGCGCGGCTGAGTCCATCACTCACCGGGAGCGTGATTTCCGTGATGGTGGAGGTGGTGCTGGATCGTCACCGCCTCGAAGACCAACGTCACTTTGAGACCGCGATTCAGGGCATCTCTGAAATTTTAGACTGTTGGGCGATCGGGGGCCGGGTCGACTACCTGATGCGCGTTGCAGCTCCCTCCATGGCTGCCTATCAGGCATTGATGGAAGGATTGCTGCAGGCAAGCCTCGGGATCGACCAATATTACAGCCTCGTCGTAACAAAATCCGTAAAATCCAATTCGCCGATCCCCTTGTCCGCGTCGAGAGGGCGGTGAGATTCCGGAATCCGTGTTTTCCACGGAGATTGCCGCGAATTCCGTGAATTCGTCGGTCGCGCAGGTGCAATGCCGTGGAACGTGAAGTGTCTAACTCGTTATAGTCAGCCCTGACGAGCGGCTGACCGAGTTCTCCGCCGGGCGATCAACGGGAGAGTGGCAATGAGCTTCACGAATCTGGGGACCAAACAAATCCAGGAAAAGGATCGGAGCTACGTCTTTCATCCGTCCACGCATTTGGCAAAACACAGCCGCGGCGAGACGCCAAACCGCATTATGGCCGGAGCGGAAGGCGTCTACATCTGGGATACTGAAGGCCGCAAGAGTCTCGATGGATTCGGCGGACTCTACTGCGTCAACATGGGATATGGTTGTACGGAGATTGCTGACGCCATTGCGAAGCAAGCGCATGAACTGCCCTTTGCCCATGTCTATGCTAGCCAAGGCACGCAGCCCGTTGCCCGATTGGCGGAGGCGGTGGTCGAATATTTCGGACAGAACATGCAAAGGGTGTATTTCGGCCTGTCCGGTTCCGACGCCAATGAGACCAACATCAAGCTGGTCTGGTACTATAACAACATCCTTGGTCGCCCCGAAAAGAAGAAGATCATCTCGCGACATCGCGGCTATCATGGATCCGGGCTGGTCACCGGTAGCCTTACAGGTCTTCCATTCTTCCACAAGTTCTTCGACTTGCCTTTGAACCTGGTGCGCCACACCACGACGCCCCACTACTATCGTCAGGCGCACGAGGGCGAAACGGAAGAGGCCTTCTCCAAACGCTGCGCCGACGAACTTGAAGCCCTCATCCTTGCTGAGGGCCCGGAGACGGTTGCTGCCTTTATCGGAGAACCAGCACTTGGAACCGGCGGCATCGTTCCACCCCCAAAGGGGTACTGGATTGCCATTCAAGAAGTCCTGGACAGGTACGATATCCTTCTGATCGCCGATGAAGTGGTTTGCGGATTCGCGCGGACCGGCGAGAAATTCGGCTCTCACCTCTATGGCATGCGTCCGGATTTCGTCACCATCGCCAAGGGCGTGAGTTCCGCTTACCTCCCCATCTCCGGTTCGATCATCGGCGACCGCGTCTGGTCCGTGCTGGAAGAAGGAACCGAAAAACATGGAGCTCTTGGCCACGGCTGGACGTATTCCGGGCATACGCTTTGCGCGGCGGCCGCACTTGCGAACATCCAGGTCCTCAAGGAAAGAAACATCTTGGAGCATGTCCAGGATGTCGGTCCCTATTGGCTTTCCCGCATGAAGGCCGAACTGGAGGGACATCCCATCGTCGGCGAAGTTCGCGGCGTTGGCATCCTGTCCGGCGTCGAGCTGATGCGCGATCCCAAAGCGCGCATTCCGTTCGAGCCCGGGCTGCAGGTCGGCGTGCGGGCCGCCGCTGTTCTGCTTGACAACGGTGTCATCGGCCGGGCAATGCCCCACAGCGATACGCTCGGCTTTGCCCCGCCGCTGATCATTACCCGGAACGAAGTCGACATCATCGCCGATGCGACGGCTAAGTCCGTTGACACGACGTACCGCGCTTTGAAGGCCGAAGGCGCCGTTTAACCTTTGCGAGCGAAACGACCTATGTCGCGGCTGTTGTCCGGTCCTCCCATTTGACTGCGGACGTTGCGCCGCGAGCCCTGCCGGCGCACCTCCCCGCCGGCAGGGCAGATGACGTAGATATCTGTATATCGCTGGCCTATCGTGCATCATTCAACGAAATTGATGCTCTTTGGGTAATCTGAGATATTATTATATTTTTGCGTTATTTCGTCGTTCGCCTGTATGTATTTGATCGCTATAATGTTGACCCACGTGCCCGATTCTTCGTCAGCCCAAACCGTTTCTGCATTAGGACTTGAAGAATGATTCACCAATGAAGCAAGTCCAAAAACAACGTAACGCGCTGCAGGATTGCCATTCTGTTTCTTTGGTCCGCGTACGAAATAATATTCAAGTAGTCCTGTCATGTCGATAAGGTTTGCTTGTTTGTCATCAAATGCCCATGTCGGCGCGCGCTCGATTAAATCTCCTACCTTGAACGGAACATTGGCGAATAACCCACGGCCTTTTCCAGGAACGTTCTTCACATACAGTTCGTTGCCACGATCAAAAACCTTATCGACCATCGTGTGTACCTTCTTAATGCTGAGCTTGGGGCGTTCCGCTAGGGGCAGTCGTTGAGCTTACGGATGAGACTCCCCAGCAATGCTGACTTCAAAGAGTCCCCGGGCTTGTTGATGAGCGTCCGCTTATGGTTCACCCCCGCCCCAACTTCCAGCTGCCATTGTGGCCTCGGCCAAACCCAAGCATACATTCGCCACTTGCCACCCCTGACAACGGCGCATCCCTTCCAGTAAGGAACACATCCGTGGAACTAGCAACGCGCTCCCAAGGGACGAGATCCAAACGGTTCATTCCAATGCTTGTTCTCCTTGAGCGAACATAGCTTCTTCTCAACCTCGCCATACCTACCAATATGCGTGGGTGAACTTTGGCATGCTGCCGGTTTCGTGGACACCGTTTAAGGGAACTGGAGAGTGGGAATGCAAAGAAGGAAGTTCAGCAGAGTTCAGGCTTGAGGCGGTGAGATATCGCAGCGTCGCTCCGCGTCATCAATGCCTCCCGGCAGCTCTCCTTGCCTCACGTCCATGAGATTCAAACTTCGTGCCAACGCGAATGGAGCCTCAGGGAGGAGTTTTGCGGCATTGATTTCAGCGGTTTAACGGGAATGCAGCAGAAGATGAGGCTGGACACTTAGTGTCGCGGAGTCGACAAAGCGCAACATTGCTATCACCCGCCTAGCTTGCTTCGGTCTTCGTGCCAATGACAACGTCGGTGGGGCCGAGTCTTCGAGATGCCTACAACAACCCCGCCTGCTCGGCCTCTTTGCGCAGGTTTTGCCGTGGCCTTGGGCCGATCTGCTGGATCACCAATCCGGCCGCCAGTGAGCCAAGATCGCCGCAGGTCTGGAGGTCGCGGCCCTGTGTATAACCATGCAGGAAACCGGCGGCGTAGAGGTCGCCGGCGCCCGTCGTGTCGACCAGTTCCTTGATGGCGGTTGCCTTTATGACCACCGTCTCGTCGCCGCGCACGATGACTGAGCCCTTTTCGGAACGGGTCACCGCCGCGATCTTGCAATCCTTGCGGATCTGCGCCACCGCCTCGTCGAATGACGAGGTCTGGTAAAGCGACTTGATTTCGTGGCTGTTGGCAAAAACGATGTCGACCGTGCCCGAACGCATCAGGTCGAGGAACTCGTCGCGGTAGCGGTCGACGCAGAACGAATCGGAGAGTGTCATGGACACTTCGCGGCCGGCCGCGTGCGCCAGCCTGGCCGCCTGCCGGATGGCTTCCTTGGCGCGCGGCGGATCCCACAGATAGCCCTCGAAATAGGTCACCTTGGCTCCCGCCGCCTTGTCGGCCTCGACATCTTCCGGCCCGAGTTCGACGCAGGCGCCGAGATAGGTGTTCATTGAGCGCTCACCGTCGGGGGTGACGAAGATCATCGAGCGCGCCGTAGGCGGCTCGCCCTCGAGCGGCTTGGTGTCGAAGGCGACGCCCTGCGCGTGGATGTCGTGCGCGTAGATCTCGCCCAGCGCATCGTTGGAGACCTTGCCGAAGAAGGCGGCACGTCCGCCGAAGGAGGCGACACCAGCCGCCGTGTTGCCGGCGCTGCCGCCGGAGGCCTCGATCGCTGGGCCCATGCGGCTGTAGAGCAATTCGGCGCGGTGTGTGTCTATGAGGTTCATCGCGCCCTTGATGATGCCGTTGGTCTGGAGGAAGTCCTCCTCGCACTGGGCGATGATGTCGACAATCGCATTGCCGATGCAAAGCACGTCATAATCCGGCATCAATGTCTCCGCCAAAAACCCGAGCCGGCTTCTTGTCTTGCGCGGGCGGGCGCGCCCCTTAAGTTCTACAATGGTCAAGCGCAGATAGATCCGCGAGCGGCCTCACGCTGCAGCCAGCCCTGCCTCCCGCCTCAAGAGGTCAGCTTTGTCAGTGCTCTCCCAGGTGAACTCTGGCTCCTCACGACCGAAGTGCCCGTAGGTCGCGGTTTTGCGGTATATCGGGCGCAACAGATCAAGCATCTTGATAATGCCTTTGGGTCTGAGATCGAACACCTCAACAATGAGGCGCTCGATCCTTTCTTCCTCGATCGTCGCCGTCCCGAAGGTGTTGACGAAAACTGAAACCGGCGTGGCGACGCCGATTGCGTAAGCAATCTGCACCTCACAGACCTCAGCAAGTCCGCCAGCCACGACATTCTTTGCGACGTACCGTGCCGCATAGGCAGCCGAACGATCGACCTTCGAGGGATCCTTGCCCGAAAAGGCGCCACCGCCATGTCGTCCCATCCCACCGTAGGAATCGACAATGATCTTGCGTCCAGTGAGTCCGCAGTCGCCGCGCGGTCCACCGACCACGAACCGTCCCGTCGGGTTGACCAGGAGTCTGATCCCTGTCGTGTCCAGATCGGTTGGCAAGACCGGCTTTATGATCTCCTCGATGACGCCTTCCCGGACTGCTTCTTGTGAAACCTCCTCGTCATGTTGGGTCGACAGGACGATGGTATCCAGCGCAACCGGGCGCAAACCTTCATAACGTACCGAGACTTGCGATTTCACGTCGGGGCGCAACCAGCTAAGCTGTCCTGCTTTGCGCACCTCTGCCTGCCTTTTTGTCAAGTGGTGAGCGAGCTGGATCGGCAGGGGCATTAGTGTATCCGTCTCGCTGCAAGCGTACCCGAACATGAGGCCCTGATCCCCCGCTCCCTGATCGAGATCAACTCCTCGTCCCCGGTCGACGCCCCGGCTAATATCAGACGACTGTTCATTGATAGCCAGAACGACCGCGCAACGCCGACCATCAAACCCCATGGCGTCGTCATCATATCCAATGTCAAGAATGGTATCGCGGGCAACTTGGCTATAGTCGATCTGCGCATCACTGGTGATCTCGCCAGCCAGCACGACCATTCCGGTCTCCGCCAGAGCTTCGCAGTTTTTCACCAGCGCTTCACAAGCGACGCGCCCCTTGGGATCCTTTTGGAGGATCGCATCGAGAATGGCATCCGAGATGTTGTCGGCCATCTTGTCCGGGTGTCCGGCGCCGACGGACTCTGAGGAGAACACGAATTGTCTAGCCATGGAGGAGCCTCGCTTCGGGTATTTAAGTTGCATGGGATTGAGTGAGCGGTGTTAGCTGCAGGTGATGCCAGGTACCTCGAACGCAGCGCACAGTCCGCAACATCGTTCCGCACGCTGGCCGACTATCTGCACCACTGCTCTCTTCGGCATGCCCATAGAGTAACTGTCCGTGGTTCTACGCCGGATCCCGCTTGTGATACCAGGCGAGCGCAAAAGTCCAGGATGCGAAGATGATCAGGATCGGCTGCCGTGATGACGCGCTTTCAATATCTTCATCGATCAGCATCACGCCGCATGTTCGGCAAGGCCGCCTTCGTTGCTTCAATTGGGATGAACGCTCTTCTTTCCACGTTAGTAAGTCGGATTGCATTCGGCCGTGGGAAGCAGCACCGGCATGCCGCCATTCGGCCTCTTCCTTTGCGCGGAGCGTACCACCACCACCATCCATTTCGAACGTGAAGAATTATGAATTTCGTTGAAGGCTCTTTTGCATGCCCGAACAGGACGCAATGAGGCATTTCCCTGCAAGGAAGCATCGCTGGAAGATTCGGGGTGTTGCGGACGCGCAGGAAGACGGTCGATGGCTGCCGAGATCACCTCGGTCCTGAGAGGTGACATCACCGGTCTCCACATCAGCAAGCCTTTAGCACCGAAGTGGCCGAGGAGATCACCGCGAACTTTATTCGCAATCCCGATCTCAGCGAGCGCAAAGACGGCGTGCCCGGACAGTATGTCGGCGCATCTCATTATAGGAAGGATGCAGCCACCTATTTCGCACAGTCGCGAGATGCCCGATCCTCCGTAGACGCTCTTTTCGGTAGCTTGGTTGATCCTGTCTGCGGAGTGTTCGACGCGGCGGTTTCGTTCACGGGGTCACCCGACAACCAGGCAACGGAAAAGCGTCGCCTTCTGGTGAACTGCTTCTTCGGATTTGCTCGGCCGGATCTTGTTCTTTGGTGGACCTGAGTAGAACACGGCAGAGGGCTGACCGTTGCGGCAGTGATCAGGCGAGCAGGCCATGATGTGCTCAGCCTGGTCGCCGAGGTTGGGCGGCCAGGTGCTCTGTCCTGCAATGACGCGCCTGTCGAACCGGCCAAGCTTCGTGATGTAGATGGAGATCACCCGCTGCGATATGCGCGTTCGTAGCGTTATACCAACGGTCATGCATCCAGAGCTCTGTTCGGCCCAAGACAATTGAGAACACGGCTGACTGTTGCCAGGCAGACGCCAACTTTCTCGGCGATATGCTTGCCGGCCTTGCGCTCCCCCGCCCAGGGACTCTGTGCCAGCCACCGCTGCAGCGGCGGACGGTTCTGGCGCTGTCGTCGCGACCGCGATCCTGGAGACCAGCCACCTCCCTCCACTCGGCCGCGCGATCCACTTGCGCCATGTGCGGGCAAACGCCTGCGGCTCGTGAGGCGGCCTTCGGCGTTTGCACGCGCGGCACCTCGATCACGATTCGTAAAGCGCATCAAGGCATGAGTCGTCGGCGTAGCAGAACCGACGACAGGAAGAACGGCACCACTGTGTAGATGCACAACGCCCCGATGTGCAGGCCGATGCTGGCGGCCGGGCGGCCAAGGATGGCCGGACGAATGAGCTCGATCGAATGCGCAAGCGGCAGGAAGTTGCCTACCTGCTGAAAAGCGCCAGGCATCCGGCTCACCGGGAAGACAGCCCCTGTTAGGAACAGCATGGGTGTGATGACGAGCGTCTGGTAAAAAACGACGTAGTCGTAGCTGGGCGCAAGCGCCGTCACGACCATTGCCAAGCTCGCGAAAGCGAGGCCAGTAAGAGCAAGGACAGGTAGCGCATAGAGAGCGGATGGCCATGCCACATAGCCCAGCACAGTGGCTACAATCATGATTCCGGTGCCGGCCATAAAAGCCTTCGTGGCAGCCCATGCCAATTCACCCAGCACGATATCGCCGAGCGTGAGCTGTGTGTACAGGATTCCTTCCCAGGTCCGCTGCATGCGGCCGAAAGTTGCGTAGATCGTTTCAAAGGTGGAGGAGGTCATCGCGCTGGCGGCGACCATGCCCGCTGTTAGAAACGCTATGTAGGACGTGCCCTCAATGCGCCCCACCATTATTCCAAGGCCAAAGCCGAGCCCAAACAGGGAGATCATGGGGTCGGCCAGGTTGCCGATAAGGGACGCAAGCGCCACTTTTTTCCATGCGAGGTAGTTGCGGCGCCACACCGCGACCCAATTCCACGCATTGGCTGGTAGAGCCGCGGCGTAACGTTCGCCTATCATCATTTCTCCATCTCGCGCCCGGTCAGCCGCAAAAAAACGTCCTCCAGATTCGGTGGTCGCTGCAGGAGACGCAAACCCGCGCGCCCGTGCAGTTGCACGCGAACCTGCTCCGGATCGGGCGCATAGCAAAAGAGCGTCTCGCCGCTCACCTCGCTGCGCTGTACGTGCGGCTTGATCATCTCACTCAATTCATGCGGATTACCGCCGTATATCTCGAGTACCTGGCAGCCGATCTGCTCTTCGATGAGCGCGTGTGGGCGGCCCTCTGCGATAATGCGCCCGCCCTCAAGGACGCAAAGGCGGTTGCACAGCCGCTCTGCCTCTTCCATGAAGTGGGTGGTCAAAATGATCGTCTTGCCCTGCGCCAGGAGGTTGCGCAGCCGCTCCCAGATCAGGTGGCGCGCGTGTGGATCAAGGCCTGTGGTGGGCTCGTCCATCACAAGCAGCTGCGGGTCGTTGATCAACGCTCGCGCGAGCGTCAGGCGCCGCTTCATACCACCGGACAGTGCGCTGACGCGTGCGTCGGCCTTGCTCTCGAGGCGAGCGAACTCGAGCAGCGACGGTATGACCGCTTTGACCGCGCGGGTGGTCATGCCGAAGTAGCGCCCGAAAACCAACAGGTTCTCACGAACCGTGAACTCGAGATCAAGGTTATCGAACTGCGGGACGACTCCAATGCGCCCGCGTGCCAGGCGCGCGCGTGCTGGTACTGGCATGCCGAGCACCGTGATCTTGCCGGAATCAGGCGGGGTCATGCCGAGGAGCATACGCGTGATCGTGCTTTTGCCGGCCCCGTTCGGGCCTAGCAGGCCGAAGCATTCTCCCGCCGCAACGGTGAACGACAGCCCGTCCACGACCAATTTGTTGCCGTACGACTTGCTCACGCCATCAAGATCGATGGCTAGCGTGGCCATGTGCTTGTCTCCCCCTGCAGAAGGCAGTCGACCAGGCTCAGGTGGCTTGCATAAACTCGCGATCACGCGAGGGGGAGAGAGGGGGAGGGGCGCCCCGCTGACGGCCTCGGCTGGCGAATTGGCGTAACCCTGCCAGAACGCGCTCACTCGCTTGGCCCCACACCTGGCATGCGAACCGTGTCCCGCGACGGCGGTCGACTCGTGTTAAGATGTCTGTGGATCTGATGGGGCGGACGCTCGCCTTGCTTCTCCTCTTCAAAGTGACAGAAGAGACGTCCGTTCTCGACATGGGCAAACACCCCGTTCCGCATCACTTTCATGCCGTCCATGCGCATAGTGCCTCCATTTTTTGGCGCCCGCAGGCTATCCAGCCTTCCCAGAGTGATCGTCGCTGACTTCACTCAACCGCTCCGTCTCTGTTGTGTGTGGTCGTGAACGACTCGTGGAGCTCTGCTCGGTTCTCCACAGCAGACAGAGCATCGCCAAGAAATACCCGACCTGAGCAAGCACGGCGCAGAGAGCCGTCTGAACGAGCGAACTGGTCACGCAATGGTCAACAAGGCGAAGCCGCCGATGCGCCGATCTCGTGAGCAAGAAATGTGATGCCTCCATTCAGCTCTGTCCGTCTGCCGGAATCCGATGCACCTGAAGCCGAACGGGACTTCCAAAGCGAGCAAGCAATGTTTGTTGATGGCTCACTTGGCCTTTGCTAGTGATCGACTTGGTTTTGCGTGACATGGCCGTCGTGGCGCCGGCGCAAGCGGGGTGTCCCAGCGCCGACAAGTGGGACTGCGCGCTGATCGGAAATCAGATTCCCACCCGACGCGAACACACTCGCCAGCTTCCCGATGGGGGCGCGCGTATCGGGCATGGCACCGTGTAATATTTCCGTCACGATGATCAGACCAAACGGTTCCTGGCTCGAGAACAATTCGACGTCACTGGCCGCGCATCCGATTTGCAGCGCGTTTGTGACAAACCCCTGGGAAAGCGACAGCCCGAGGGCTTCCGAGTGACGCTTGGATCCAGCGGATTGCCGTCGAACCGCCAGGCATCGTCTGTGGCCAATTTTAAATGCGGCCAATGGCGACTGTCATGCTCTGCCAAGACTGTCTCCCAGCTTCGATCCGCAATCATTCTTGGGCGCCCATGCCGGATGATGTCACTGTCGAAAAATCCCTCAAAAGAGTGGGCCTGTGCGATGGCGCCGCATCTTCCGACGCGTCGGCGGTTCTCGAACCAACGCTGGCGGTTCTGATCGGAACATCTTTGCCACCGCTGCTTGGCACAGTGGCAGCAGAGTTGCGCGACAACCAATCGCTATTGCTCAAGGTGCAAAGCGCATACGCCTTCAAAGGAAGCAAAAGAAAGAGATTGATGGGTGTATGGAGACAAAATCCCAGAAATCGCAGTTCGCGAGCACGAAACGCTGCCACGCTGCAGCGGATCAGCGTCAAGGCCGCAATCACGATGCCAGTCCACCAAGGCACTTCGTCAGTGAGCGCAAGGTGCGCGATCCCTGTTACCACCGACACTGCGAGGAGGAGCGGCCCGACATTTTGCCCGACCACGTCCAAGGTGAGATAGCGATCGAGGCTGGGTAGCAGGCGCAGCGAAAGCAGCGTGTCTCTGAAGGTGCTTCGCGCCCAGCGCAGTTGCTGGCGTAGATATGGCCGCAGCCGATCCGGCACGACCGTTGCCGCGATCGCGTCCGGAATGTACTCGGTTCGAAGTCCCGCTTTCAGCATGAGGATCGTGAGATGGCGATCCTCGCCGAAGTCGCTCAGCTTCCCACGGAACAGCTGCGTTTCGTATTGATCAAGAACCATAAGCAGCGCCGACCGGCGATACATCGCACATGGGCCACAGCAGCACATAACCGCACCGAAACGAGCTTGGGCCGCGCGCTCCTCGTTGCAAGCAAGCCAGTATTCCATGTCGATCAACCGGGTCAGCCAATTCTCGTCCCTGTTGCTGGCTATCAACTGACCCATGGCCGCGCCGATCTGGGGATCTCGCATCTTCAGCGCGAGCTTCGTCACCACATCGGAAGCGAGCGTTGTGTCGGAGTCGACGTTGAGCACCAAATCTCCGGATGAGCGGCGTATCGCGGCGATCTGCGCCTTGCGCTTTCCAACATTCTGCGGGAGCAGAATGAAGTTGAACCTCGGGTCATGCGCGTGAACATTATGAACGGGTCTCACGGCAACCTGATTTGCAGACCCGTCATCAACTACATAGACCCGGAGTTTTCCGCCATAGTTTTGGTCCGCAATAGAAGCTAGGCAGGCAGAGAGCGTGTCCGGATCCTCGTTATAGCATGGGACGATGACATCCACGCTCGGCAGAAGTTGGGAGCCGGCCGGGCCATCCGAGGTCGACGACAGGTCTGCCGGTGAAGCATAAACCGTCTGCATGCCTTTGTAGGCAGTCGAGAGCAATGCGTAGATCGAGACAGCACCAATGCTGGTTGTGTCGAGCAGGTTCATGGGATGTCGCTTTGTTCAGTGGGTTGGGGGGAGGGAGCGGATTGCAAATCCCCGCTCGTGCAACTCTGGGATCAGATGAGACAGGGCCTTCAGCGTCTGGTCCCGCAGACCGGCCTCAGCATCCGGTCTGAACTCGTTGGGAGGACAGCCATCGTGCAAGAGCACGATTGCGCCCGGGCGGACGGAGGCCATTACCGTACCGACAATCGCCTCGACGCCGGGCCGAGACCAGTCTTGAGGGTCGATCGACCAATGGACCGGCGTCAGACCAGCGCGCCCGCAGGTCGTGAGCACTTGTTCGGTCCAGCTGCCATACGGCGCGCGCATATGAGTCAGCTGGGCCTCGGGACATGCCCTGCGAATGATCCTATTTGCCTCAAGTATCTCAAACTGTATCTGGCCAAGGTGGCATTCGGCCAAATCCCTATGCGTCATCGTGTGATTGCCGACCCGGTGCCCTTCTGCAATCATCCGTTGGATCAGTTTGGGCTGGTCTGACGCGTACGTCCCGATGACGAAGAAAGTTGCCGACGCCTGCTTTTCCCCCAACAGATCAAGGATGTCCGGTGTGCAATCGGGGTTAGGACCGTCGTCAAAGGTCAAATAAACCGTGCACCGGTCAGTGCCATCGGCACATTCACCACGGACTTCGGATATGCAGTTGGGGGAATTCACAGCTCCGGTCCGTTCCGATCGATGATCGTGCCGGACGGCCAGTCGGAGATAGGCTGCGCAATCGGGAGGACAATGAGGACTACGTCCTCCGTGCGGGTGGGTGGTTTGTCGAGAAGGGCACGGGGAAGGGTCGATCGCACACGGATCCCGGGCATGATCGTCGCCAGACCGTTTCGGCTGAACCTTGCGATATGATGCCGCAGCGCAGGTCGAACCGCGCCGAATGCGAATGGGACTTTGAGCTCCTGCAGTACCGGATGCATGACCCGGACGGAATGCGCAATCCAGAGCCCCTCAAGATCCGGACGTACACCATACAGACCAAGTTCACCCACCAGCAGATCGACGGCGCCGATCCTGATGAAGCGACGCAGCAGCCCGATGTGAGCTGCTACCCCATTCGAGTCATAGCCGATTGCACGGAGCTCAGGCCTCGCGCCGGCCCAACTTTTACTGCCATCGAATGGTTTTGCGTGGAATATCCCAGTCGGACCATAGGTATTTCGGAAGAACTCTGCCAGTTCTATATGGTCGTCAAGGCTAAGTTCATTTTCCCAACACAGTCTCCAGCGCAATTTAGATCGCGATGAACAAGGTATTGTTCTTTGCTGTTTTATTGAGTCAAGCACAACGTTATCCTACTTCGAAGGCAATTGGTGAAGATATGCCTACAAGTTCAGATTAGAGGGATAGTTTCTGACAAGACATAGAGATCTATGTCGCGCTGCCGCTGAAGTAGAACCTTGAAGCAATCGATAAGCGCCTCGATTAAGAGCTCGTTCTGCAGCCAAAGGTGTTTCTCTGGAGCCGAGATCTGGACAACCTTCCTTTTGCTGTCAAATTCTAAGCTTCGAGCTTCTCTAATGCAGCATTCGCTAAAACTGGTAAAATCGATTGTTTTGATGACGGTCATCCAACTCTTGGATAGGAGGAGTTGCCGTGGGTAGCATCAGGCGTCGCGAGCATCCTTTCGCCCATTCCGGCACACGTGTCCGCCAACGAAGGCGGCAACAGACGGGGCTAATTGCAGCGAAACCCGTTGAAATGCCCATGGGGCCGGGCAGGGGCGCAAGCACCCCACCGCAAGGACCCGCCGCAGCCGAGCCGGGAAGCGGGCAAGAGTATAACAGCGCCATAGCTGGCCAGGGTCAACGAGCCCCCGCGAAGACCGTCAGCAGGGAAAGTCGCTTCGTCAAACATAGATCCTGAAATGTCGATGCAGCCATCACGCGTAGAGAAGGTGGCGCCATGCGGAGTCAGCATCTCACTGACCGGCGGATAGACATCCCCAGATGTGATCCGAGGATAATGCGGCCAAGCACCTGCACTTAAAGTTGGGCACTGAAGTGCCTTTGGGGCGCTGGTTTCTCGCTTGGGATTGGTGCAGCTAACATTATTGCTCTCCTTTGGCCCGTTTGGGCCGGTCTTCGCGCGTCGCGGTCTCCGGTCGAGCGCGGCGGCAGTGTCGGTTGCAAAATGAGTGCCAGCCTGAGAAATATTGCGACAGCGCCGTCTTTCCTACGGTTTCGGCACTGTCAATCAGCCGATTTGTGCGGCTTTTCGCACGCGCAGGCGGAACTCCGCACTAACGTCGGTCGTCGGCGGCCAGGCGGTGATTGCGAAAAGCGCCCTGCCGCACCTCAGGTGCCCGTTTTAGTCGGGATGGGCTTAACTACCAAACCTCCGAAGACTGATTTTCAATGCAATTGGCTCTGCGATGGCCGCCTCGACGTGCGTGCATGGGCTGACCATTCTCGGTGCCGCTGAGTTGGGCTCGCTGTCGCCTAACGCAGAATGCGCGGGATTCTCCGCCCTGGCTCGCGCGATGACGGCGCTTCCCGGCAGGAGAACCGGCCGCAATGGAAGCGCCAGGAGTCGGAGATTCCGTTGCGGGCAGTTTTGCTGTTCCGACGCAACGACATGATCGAACGAAAAGCCAACGCTGAAGCGCCAGAACTCTTGCCCCCCAGTCTCGGTTAAGGCCTCGATAGTCGTCGCATCAGGAGAAGAAGGACAAAATCGCACGGCGGTGTCCAGGTTTGCCCTATGTTCATCTTCATAAGCTCGCGCCGGTGATGGAGCCTAAGAATGGGCAAGCCGTCCCTTGCCACTGCGACGAGGAGTCAGACGGCGACCGATCTCAAAAAATCTCGCGTAAGGTCCGCCTGCGAAGTGGCGCCGCAACTCTTCGAAATTCTCTATCGTTTGGTCCAGGGGGCGTGCTTCCTGGCGCTTTAGGTTAGCTGTACCAGAGGGCCCAAACGCTGCGACCCCTAGGAACTCCCAAATTTTAGCCAAGCACGCCGAGGGCTCGCGAAGAAGGGTCTCATACTCGGCCACATGCAAGTCCGTGGACGCGAAGGAGCGCGCGACACGATTGTGGAAATCATCGGCGGCCTTGAAATAAGCCTCGCAGCAGGCGACTGTCAGCTTGATGGACGGAGCCGCATCGTTGTCCGAACTGAACTTCAACCACTGGCGGGTTTGCCTCGCCTGTGTCAGCGATCGCAGCGACTCCAATGTGTTCCTGCGGACCAGAAGGATGACCTTGAGATCTGGCCAACGGGCGAGCTCAGCAAAAAAGCCTGGACGGTCGTGGAACTGAGGTTCATTGATCTTGCAACCAACGCGCGTCAGCTTCTTGTGGGTTTGGTTCGGGTAGCGCAAGTAGGCAAGCTCAAGGAGCGCGCGATCGCCACCGGTCAAACGGTCCTTATCGAGCCAATTCGTGTCGTAAGTGTTGAGCAATTCCCCGTTGCTCAGGACCTGCGGATGCTCGTTCAGCATTTCTTCCAGATAATGCGTGCCCGTCCTGGGCATCGCAAGGATAACGAATGGGCCGGGCGACGGCACGGTTTGGGTCATTGCTTGTATCTCCAATCAGCATTGCAGATGATAACTCGGCCGAGACCTACGAGACGCGGCGAGATAAAACCACGCAGTAGCCAGATGTGAGTTGCTAGAACGTGGCAGACCCAAAAAGAAAGATGGGTACCCACGATTTTTCGCGGGAGGTTCGATGCTTCAGACAGAACCATATGCCACACGAGATTCATGCGCCGAGATATTTCAAATTCTTGTCATGTTTATTCACTAATCCACATCGCTAAGCCATCTTAGAACAGTTTGATAGGGTCAGCCTCCAAGCAGCTCAGGAGAAGCTTTGTTGCGGGCACGCCCGACAAGATGGCGGCGCTGGACATGCGCATTGGCTGATGCTCGACGTGCACTTCAGGGAGCAGGGCAACTGAAGAGCCATGGTTTGTGCATCTGAAGAGACCCTCGCGGTTGACATTTTTCTATGCAGCATTCCATAAGCCGCGTAAAATCTAACGTTTCGATGCCTCCCATCCACGCTATGGATAAAATGCTAAGTGCGCTTCAAAGGCCTTGATCTAAACCTCCTCGTTGCGCTCGACGCTCTCATGAACGAGCGCAACCTCACCGCTGCCGCTCGCAGCATCAATCTGAGCCAGCCGGCCATGAGCGCGGCTGTCGCACGGTTGCGGGATTTTTTCCATGATGAGCTATTTACGATGAAAGGCCGCGAACTTGTCCCAACACCCCGTGCCGAAGGGCTGGCCCCCGCCGTCCGTGAGGCTCTGCTGCACGTGCAGCTCTCCATCATTTCCTGGGATATGTTCAACCCAGCTCAATCGAAGCGCCGCTTCCGGATCGGCATTTCCGATTTCATGACCTCCGTATATTTCCAATCGGTGGTGGAGCGTGTCGCACGGGAGGCGCCCGACGTCAGCTTTGAACTGCTGTCTCTATACGAGCACCCCGATGAGCTTCTGAGGCGCGGGGAGATCGATTTTTTAATTCTTCCAGACGTGTTCATGTCGAGCGCGCATCCCAGAGCAACACTATTCGACGAGACCCTCGTTTGCGTCGGCTGCCCCACGAACAAGGCGCTATCAAAACCGCTTACATTCGAGCAATACATTTCGATGGGGCACGTTGCCCCCAAGTTCGGACGCACGCGGCAGCCTTCCATCGAAGAATGGTACTTCCTCGAGCACGGGATCAAGAGACGTATCGAGGTGGTCGTACAGGGCTTCTGCATGGTCCCGCCCATGTTGACGCGGACGGAGCGGATAGCCACCTTGCCGTCGCGGCTGGTTGACCACATTGCAGGAGCGATACCGCTGCGGATCGCTGAAATTCCGCTGCCGCTTCCCGCATTTACCGAAGCCATACAATGGCCTGCTCTTCATAACAGTGATTCCGCAAGCATATGGATGCGCAAAATATTGTTGCAGGAGGCATCCCGGATGGGTCCTCCGCGCAAGGCTGCTGCAGGCGGGACCATAACGCGAGGAGGTCTCCATCCGGAATCTTGCCCCGAGCCAATGTGAGATGTTGTGCCTTGCAAGACGCAAGCCAACGGTTCGGCGGTGGTAAACTGATTCATCGCCGACGTGTCTCCCATGTCTCTCGTGTAGTCCCGCGATTCCCTCAGGTTGGCGTCTGATTCCGATGCATCTGACTGCATCGTTGACTTCGCCTGGCCATGTTGACGGTCAAACCGGTATTCAGACCCCATCGCCATGCTGACGCCGGCGTCGCGCAACAATCCCCGCGTGCCGCAGACCCCGGCTACGCGACATTGTCGTCTACCTGCACAGATGAAAGGAACCGCGCGTCCGTGAACTCTGGCATCTTCTGGAAATTCTTTGGCTTATGACGGCGATCCGGCAAGCCGAGCCGCAGCTTCGTCTATCGGCATGTCAATGACCGTGACTGCGCACTCTGCCAGGAAACGGCGTTCGTTTCTGGTCAGCACCGACCCATCAATGAGCGCGAAATGTGGACCGTCGGAGCGCTTCATGATCTGCAAGGCGTAGGTGCGTAGCATCTGATCGTCGAAGCGGCAGCCGACGAAGAAAAAGCCCCGATTGTTGCGCCGCTGCTTCACCTGATCAGGGATCGGGGTCTGGATGTCGATGTCTGTCAGCACTTCGACATAGTCGGAATCTGAAACCAGGAAGTTTGCCGCAGGCCTGATGCTGCCATGGGGCACATAGAGAACGGTCTCAACCGGTGGTACCGGGTCGAGCTCAATTCCGGACAAATCATAGGCTTTGGTCCAAATGTCTTTGGTTTCGTTCGCCCGCGTCACGCCCTGTATCTCGACGACATCCGTTCGGCCGGTCGCGACCAGGGCCGCGCGCATCGCGCCATCATACCAACTGTCGACGAGAAGCGAGAGCGGCAGCGTGGCGAGCCAGGCGTGCAGGACCGTCGGCGCGGCAGGTGCCGCGAAGATCTCGGCCATCCAACCTTGAAGCGTGCGGCGATGCCGGCGCTGTTCAATAAACTGCGCCACAGACCACATATTGGTGCGGATCTTGGAGGGGGCTGGGGCGCGCGCGTTGAGAGCCGAGGCGATGGCTTCCGGCGTATGCGGTACCGGCGGCTTCGCGCAGCCGAGCTGAAGAAGACCCGGCCCGAGATAGGGAACCATCAGGTCGGCCGCGAGCGCCTCCTTGATCAGGTCAAGCCGCGTTTCGGCATGGCTGTCCCGAGTGATCAAAAGATGGCGCGGGACGGTGTTTTTGCTCATAGCTTTAGCCTTCATGCTATCCACCCGCCTTCCTACTCGGCGTCAGAAATTTTCCGAGCCTCAACGGTGATCGGCAATCGCGTGTCCCGCGGAAGGTCGGGCAGGACGAAACGCCAGCCGTTCCTAAGCGTTACGGCCCCGCCCCAGAGACTTTCATTCTCAGTCTGGATGATCGGCTCTTCGAGATCTTTCTTGGGAACATAAGCCGACAGGCCGGCGCCGGTCCTGCGGATCATCAGCTTCATGTGGCTGCCTGTTTGTCAGCAGCCGCATTCATTTCGGAATCAGATGGAGTACAGGACCTGTCGAGGCTCACCATTTCACGCGCCCGCATTCCCACAACTGTACCACGACCGATCCACTCGACCGCATAAATGTAGAACTGCTGGAGAAAGGTGCCGATGTCGCGCACATAACCTTCATCACCTGTCCGCACCAGGTTTTCGCCAATCTCCTTACCGGGATAGGTGCCATCATTTTTGACGTGGCGTGTGGCGCGGACCCGTTCGCCGGGCATAAACCCTGGAGGCTTGTGGATTTCGACCTCCTGTTCGCGCCAGAGCGTCATGGCCGTTCTCCTTCTGGCAACTGCACACTGCCGATAAAGCACTTCAAATTATGGTTTGCGATGACCCGCCGTAGTCGGCCGATTGGGACGTCAGGCCGGAACGCACGTCATCTCCACCGGGCAAACCGAGGCGCATTGCTGTGCATCAAAGGCGTCCTTGCATTCGGTGCACTTCTGCGGGTCGATGACGTAGGCCTCGCCTTTGAATTTGATCGCACCCGAAGGACATTCGAACTCGCAGGCACCGCACTGGGTGCATTGGGATGCGATGATCTTGAACGCCATTTTTGTTCAACTCCTGGTCGGTTTGGATTGAGAGATCTCAGGCCGTCGCGGCCAGTGGTTTGGCGCCAAACTCGGCAGCGTAAACCGTGCTGATCGCGGTCTCGATATGCTCATAGCCGTAATCATCCGTCGCTCGGATTCCGGCCCCGCTGAGCTGAGCCTTCGGGCAATCTCCGATCTTGGCGCACAGCACGATATCGATGCCTTCGAGGGCAGCAAGGACGCCAGCGAGGGTGGCATCCTCGCCCCCGCCGCCCAGGCAGTACTGCTCGACTTTCCGATGCCCGACCAGGCTGATTCCTCTAGGCGAGGCCTCATAGATCTGGAACTCTCTCGCGTGGCCGAAATGTACGTTGATGCGGCCACCGCCCTTGCTGGCCACGGCGACAAGAAGCGACTTACCCGAGCCCGCCGCCTTCACCAGTTCGGTCGCCTCGCTTTTAGCCACCGCTCGATCGCTGCGCTCGCGCGCAACCACCTCGCGATACGCGTCGCGCTTGCTCGCGTCGTAGGTGACGTCCTCGGAGATCTGGTCGAGTGTGAACTCCTGCCCACGATCCTCTCCGAGCAGGCCAACGGCATCGGCTCGGCATTGCCTGCAATGGCGCATCAATCTGGCGCCGCCTTCGAGACGATCCTGAAGAGCCTTCAACTCCATCGCCTTAGGGCCGCGTTGCCCGGTCAGGCCGTAATGGGTCCCGTGCTCCGGGTTCGAAATCAGCGGCATGATGTTGTGCAGGAAGGCGCCGCGCGCCTTGACCCATTTATTCACCTCCATCAGGTGCTCGTCGTTGACGCCGGGGATCATCACCGAATTGATTTTGGCAAGGATGCCGCGCGCCGTCAGCATCTCCAGGCCAAGCATTTGCCGCTCGTGCAGGATCCGGGCGGCTTCAATGCCGGTATAGCGGCGGTGCTTATAGAATATCCAAGGATGGATCTTTGCGCCGACTTGCGGGTCGACCATGTTGATGGTGATTGTAACGTGATCGACATTCATGTCGCAAAGCTCGGCGACATGGTCGGGCAGCGCTAGGCCGTTTGTCGAGAGACAAAGCTTGAGGTCGGGGATCACCTCCGCGACGCGTCCGAACGTGGCCTTTGTCTTGTTCCAGTCGTAACAGGCATCGCCCGGTCCGGCGATGCCGAGCACGGAAAGCTGCGGGACTTGATTGGCGACCGCGATCACCTTGCGGACCGCTTGATCAGGCGTCACGTTTTCGGAGACGACACCAGGTCGGCTCTCGTTGGCGCAATCATATTTGCGGTTGCAGTAGTTGCACTGAATGTTGCAAGCCGGGGCGACCGCCACATGCATGCGGGCGAAATAGTGGTGCGCTTCTTCTGAATAGCACGGATGGTCCCTGACCTTCTCCCAGACAGCCGACTCCATGGCATCAGCGCTTGCGGGCGAGGCGCAGGTCGACGAGGTGCATCCAGCCGATTTCGCGGGCGAGATCAGTTTGGTCTCGCTTTCAAGCGAAGTCATCGGTGGGGACATTGAATGGCTCTGTTAGGCTGACGTTGCACTTCCAGGCGCAAAAGCCGTGCCAAGCCCGCAGTGCTGGCATTCAGCCACAATCTCGGCTTGTTGTGGCTGGTTTGTCAGCTTGCTTACGACTTCGGTCTGTCAGACTTCCGACATTGACGAAGCGAATGGATCCGAGAGGATCGGTCTCGTTTCTGCAAAAACGGGCGGTCACTATGACCGGACACATGCAGACTCTCTAGAATTTCTTCACCTCGATGCCGTGCCGGCGTAGTGCATAGCCGACTTGGCGGGGCGTGAGGCCGAGGAGACGAGCCGCTTTGGCCTGTACGGAACCGGCCTTTTCCATCGCGGCGATCAGCCGGTCGCGTTCCGTCAGCCGGGCCCCTGGTGCAGGGCGATTGGGATCGTTCGCATCACCGGCGCTGTCGGGCCATCCATCGGCCGCCGAGCCGGCGATGCGCCTGGCCGGCATCGGCGATCCACCTCCGTTCATGGTGCCACGGGCGATCTCCGCGACGGCATTGGTTCCCTGCGAACAGCCGCCTCCTTTCCAAATGAGCGAAGAAAGACATTGGCCGTTTATGCAGGCAAAATCTGACGGAGCGATCGTCCTGGACCCGGCAAGTGTAGCCGTCCTTCGCACGCAATTTTCCAGCTCGCGAACATTACCAGGGAAGTAGCATTGCGACACGACGTCAAGCGCCGAGGGGGCAAAGGCGAGCTCACGATGGTTCTCCTTGTTGAACCGGTCGAGGAAGACTTCAGCCAGACGTGGAATATCGCCGGGTCGGGCTCGCAGCGGAGGCAGGATGATTGGTATCACGCTGATGCGGTAATAGAGGTCAGCCCTGAACTCCCCATTCACCACGGCCGTTTCAAGGTCCTTGTTAGTGGCACATATAAGCCGAACGTCGACCTTAAGTGTCCTGTTTCCGCCGACCCGCTCCAGTTCACCTTCCTGCAACACGCGCAACAGTTTGGCTTGAAAGGCTGGCGAAATCTCACCGATCTCATCGAGTAACAAGGTTCCACCATTCGCCAATTCGAAACGGCCCGCCCGCTGCGCGATAGCCCCGGTGAAGGCGCCCTTTTCATGCCCAAACAGCTCCGATTCTAGAACGCTTTCAGGCAAGGCAGCGCAGTTCAATTTGATGAAAGCCTTTGTCCTTCGAGTTGAAAGCTTATGGATTGCTTGCGCGAAGAATTCCTTGCCGGTGCCGCTCTCACCGCGCAGAAGAACGGTGGAATTGGTCCTTGCGACGATTGGAACCATTTCAAGCACCCGCTTAATTGCCGGGCTTTCCCCAATGATTCCGTCGATTTTGACCGACGGATACCGGCTGGCGGTCCTTTCCTGGTCGCGCGGTTTGTCCGGTCCAGTTTGCTGTTCGACGAGTTGCTGACCATCAATGTTCGGAAGGCGGTGGAGATGGACAACTTGACCGACCAGGTCGGCGACCATGTTCAGGAAGCACAGATCCTCATTGTGGTGGACGTAGCTGGGTTGTTCGTTGGCGCGCTCGACCGACAATATTCCAAGAGTTTCATGCTGAGCTTTTACAGGGATACCGAGAAAGGTCAGTGTAACAGCGTTGTCGTTCGACACGTTTCCTACTTCACGCTGAAACAGTTCGGACTTACTGACATCCTGTATAATCACCGGCCTCGCCGTTGCGATGATTTGGTCGATTATGGCCTGCGGTGTGGCGCGGCCCGCGTCTGACTGGGATGGATAGACGTTGCCGGTTGTTGCGGAGATGTCCGGCTCTCCATCAACGCCAAAGACGGTGATTGCTCCACGACGCATGCGCACGAATGAAGATAGCGCCTTGACGACATTGGCCAGCGTGGTCTCCAGCCGGGCAGGGGCGGTCAGGACCTTCGATATCTCGTACAGGCCCCTGAGCGAAATATCCGCTTTGTGCGTGTTTGCTATGGCTGGTTCTGGTGGGGTGCTGCCAAGTCCGACTCCGTTGACCCTGACGCGCATTGTGTCGTCCATACAAACAGCTCCGTGTGTCCCCCACCGGCAGATTCCTATATTTTTTCGGATGTCGAGAAGAAGTATCGACCATGCGGTCTTCAATTGCGAGCCAGTTCTTTGCACCTGCCGATGCGATCACCCGAACTTGAACAGAACACCGAAGCCACCGCGCGGATAATCCCACGTGATCTCGCCGCTGGCCTCGCACAGCACTCGGCAGGTGCCGCACTCCATGCACCCGTCGGCTGCGATCTCAACTTGGCCCGTGGCGTTCAGCTCATAGCATTTGGCTGGGCAGATGCGTGTCAACGCCAGCAGGTTCGGGCTCGGGCTTTGGTGGGGTCGCACCTTGATATGAGGGCGCCCGGCATCGACGAGATATCGGTTTTGATAGAGCTTGTCCTCGACACGTACGGCCGGCACTGCGATCGTCATCTTGCTCTCCCTCAGCGCCAGGCGAATGCCAGGCGCAATGCGTCGCTGACCAGCCCCCATCGCGAACGCGCGGCGATGTATGCAGCAGTGGTCGCCTTTTCCTTCTCAAGTTTCGGGGTGCCGTCCACCCGCACGAGGTTTTGCGCAGCCAAAGAAATCAGCTGCGGGTAAGTCATGAAAAAATTGTGCGAGTTGGTGTGCAGCAGTGCCGGCATGTCCTTATGTTTTCGGAGATCCTTGAGGACAAACGAGCTCTCCAGCATGGTTTTGTAGAGGGCGAGGTTCTTTTTGGTGGTCGCGAGATTGCGGCTCTTGATGTGAACGATCGCCTCGCCCGCGATGCGGCCGGACGTCATGGCGTGGTTCGACCCCTCACGGTGAACGGCGTTGTTCAATTGCGCCGCATCTCCGACCGCGACCCAACCGTCGCCGAAGAGCTGCGGGATCGCCTTGTAACCACCTTCGGGAATAAGATGGGCGGCATATTCCTTCACCTCCGAGCCCGCGATCAGCGCCCGGACCGAGGGGTGGTTCTTGAATGCATCAAGGAGAACGTAAGGGCTCTCCATCGTGGCGGCGAAATCGGAAACGAGGCAACCAATGCCAAGTGAGATCGACTCCTTGTTGGTGTAGAGAAACGCTAACCCTGTCATGCTGCGGGAGATGGTCCCCGCCGCCTCGATCACGCAGCCTTCATTGCCCTTGAGGCCGAAGCGCTGCTCGATCAGCTCTTCGGGTAGGAAATGCATTTCCTTGACGGCGAGCGCCACAGTTTCTGGCTTCGGCATTTCGCGCAGGCCCGACCGTGTGCCAAGCAGTCCGTTGACGCCTTCAGCGAGAACGACCACGTCGGCCAAGATCCTTTCGCCGGCTCTGTCGGTGCGAACGCCAACGACCTTGCCCGCATTGTCATATGCGAGCTCCGTCGCCGTCGTCTCGCATAGGACCGTCGCGCCGGCCTCGCGCACCTTGCGCGAAAACCACTTGTCGAACTGGGCGCGGATGATTGTGTAACGGTTTGGCTTAGCCTCGTTGAAGTCGTCGGACCGATAGTGGATTCCAGCATGGGATGTTTTGTCCATCATCCAGAAGCGTTGCTCGACCAGATGCCGCTCAAGAGGCGCGTCATCGCGAAAGTCCGGGATGATCTCCTCAAGCATGTGCGCATACATGATGGCGCCCTGAACATTCTTGGAGCCCGGATACTCGCCGCGCTCCAACTGCAACACCTTCAGACCGCAGCTTGCCATCGTAAAAGCAGCCGCGTTTCCGGCCATGCCGGCCCCAACGACGATGGCGTCGAATTTTTCCTCGAGCATGGCCGTCTCCCTTAGCTCGCAAGCTTGTCGCGACTGTGCGGCGACAGCCGTCGAGTGAAGGCTTCCGTCAACGCCGGCAGGAAGCGGATCGCATCGGTGGCAATCCCGATATGGGCGAAATCGAAAATCGGCGCGTTCGGGTCGGTATTGACGGCCACGATCAGATCGGCGCTTTCAACGCCCACCCGGTGCTGGATGGCGCCCGAAATTCCGGCCGCGATGTAGAGCTTCGGCCGGATGGTCTTGCCGGTCTGGCCAATCTGCCGTTCAGCCGGCATCCAGCCTTTCTGGACCAGTGGGCGCGAACAGCCATATTCGGCGCCGAGCGCGCGTGCGAGCTTCGTCACGACCTGCAGGTTCTCCGCCCCGCCAAGGCCGAGGCCTCCCGCAACCACGACATCGGCAAAGGCTAGATTTGCCTTTACCGACTGCGCATCGGGCAGGAAGCCAAGAACCTTGGTGACGATCTCGTCCTCAAGCATCGACAGCTTGTGCTGGATGACACGTCCGACAGGCTTTTCCTCCCGCTGCGGCAAAGGCATGACTCTCGGCCGCACTGTCGCCATCTGCGGCCGGCAGTTGAGGGTATAGATCGTGCACAACAAGGAGCCGCCGAACGTCGGCCGCGTCGCGGCCAGCGAACCGTCAGGATCCACGTCAAGTTGGGTGCAGTCGGCCGTGAGCCCTGTCAGCAAGGTGGTCGCCACGGAGCCGGCAAGGTCCCTGCCGCGCATCGTGGCACCCAGAAGCAGGATTTCGGGTTTGTATGTATTGACCAGGTCAGTCATTGCCTTGGTGAATGGCTCATTGCGATAGTCGGCGAGCAGCGGCGCCTCCACGATGTAGGCAAGATCGGCACCATAGGCGAACGCCTGGGCGACGGCATGCCAAGAGGCCTCTCCAGTGGGTCCGAGCACCACCCCCGCAAGCTCCACGCCAAGCTTGTCGGCCAGCTTGCGACCTTCGCCAAGCAGTTCGAAAGAAACCGGATGGACTTCGCCGCGCTCCAGCTCGATGAAAACCCAGACGTGCCGATAATCCCTGAAACGCTCGGGCAGATCCTTTTTCATGCCGGCACGACCACCGGCGGGAGGAGGGGTTTCTCGGTTCACGCTCGACATCCTCAGCTCCTTGCCCTCAGGCACCTTCGAAGGCCAGTTCATGTTCCAGCGCCGGCTGGCGGGCGAAGATCGCGGCAATCAGCTCGTCAGCGAGATCACGCAGCAGCTTATCTGCGGTGTCGATCTGAACCACCTTCTCCGCCCGGCTGGCAGGGGCGAATACACGCTTCACGACAGTCGGCGATCCGCGAAGGCCGCATTTGCTGAGGTCCTCGATACCAGCATCGGCCGCACTCCATTTCACGATCTGGCTGCGGGCGGCTCGCAAGGCATCCTTCAGCGAGCCGCGACGGATCTCGTTGGTGCCTTCCAGCATCGTAACGAGGCAAGGAAGCTTGCTCTTCAGCATCTGCATGCCGCCTTCGGCGCGTCGCTCGACCGTGATCTCGCGCGCATCGAGATCCAGGGAAGCGATTTTGGCGACATAGGTGAGTTGCAGGAGCTCAAGGCGCTTGGCGATGCCAGGCCCGACCTGGGCAGTGTCGCCATCGATTGTCTGCTTGCCCGTGAAAACCATATCTGGCGGGCCGAATGCCTCTGCGATTTTGCATATTGCCTGAGAAAGCGCGAAGGAGGTCGCCAACGTGTCGGAGCCGGCAAAAAAACGGTCGGTCAGGAGCACCGCGCGGTCGGCGCCGTAGGTGAGCGCCTTGCGCAGCGCGTCCTCTGCCATAGGAGGACCCATGGTGAGTACGGTGACTTCGCCGCCGTCGATGTCGCGTAAGCTGAGTGCTGCTTCAAGGGCAAACAGATCGTATGGGTTGATGATGGTCGGCACCCCCTGACGCATGATCGTATTCGTCACCGGGTGGACGCGTATCTGCGCGGAGTCCGGGACCTGTTTGATACAGACAACGATATGCATGCGGTCTCTCTGGCCCCTATGCGGGTTAGCGCTTGATCTGTCTGCAAGCACCAATCATGCCAACGGTTAGTATCGGCGCGATCCCCTTTGGGACGCGGTGCTCTGCTTCTGAGCGGTGTTCGCGGAAGGGCGATTTGTCGGCTTCACGACATTGTCGTGTGGCAACCGGTGTCGCGTTCACTCCTCAAACGGCTTCAGGATGGAATCGAAAGGGACGAAGGCGCGGCCCGGCGTGACGGGACGATCTGGATCGTGATCTTTGAGCACCTTGAAGACCCGGTGCCTGAGCGGCGAGGAAGTCGCGAAGTCCTCATAGGCACGTTCCAGTGTGGCGCGTGCCCGAGCGGCGATCACCTGGTCGGTGAGATCGCTGAAATCCTCTTTGGCAAGATATTGGCCCATGCGCTTCATGATGTGGAGACGCGAGACATTGAGCACCTTTGGATCATAGCAGACCCCAAGGGTCACGAAGAACTCCTCCGCGGAAGACAAGCCTTTCAGCCGCGTGAGAATGTCGGTGACGTCGATGATTGGCCTTTCGGCGGAACAATGGCTCATGGCAATCTCCTTGGTCGGTGATGATGATGTCAGGCCCGGCTTTCTGATCTCAACCAAGATCCGGATCTAAATCCCTTCGCCGTATCCGCTGCAGGTCGGGAAGGAATTACGCAGCTTCTCCACGAGTGCGGGCATCACCTCGAGCACTCGGTCGATATCCTTCCCGCTGTTGTCGCGTGACAGTGAAAAGCGGATTGTCCCTTGTGCCGCGGTGCTGGCAATGTTCATTGCTCTCAGGACGTGGCTCGGTTCCAGCGAGCCGCAGCTGCAGGCGGACCCAGAAGAACAGGCGATCCCCTCGCGATCGAGAAGAAGCAGCAGGCCATCGGCTTCGACATTTTCGAAGGCGATGTTGGTGGTGTTCGAGAGCCGCTCTATCGGATCGCCGATCACGAAAGCCTCTGGAATGCGTTGGAGAAGTCCGCACTCCAGCCGATCGCGGAGAGACTTTATCCGCTTGCTATCCTCGTCCATGAATTTCATGGCAAGCTCGGCTGCCTTGCCAAGCCCGACTATGCCAGGCGTATTCTCTGTGCCAGCGCGCCGGTTGCGCTCCTGGTGTCCCCCCTTGATCAGCGACCGGAAGAGTACGCCGCGCTTGATATAAAGCGCACCGATCCCCTTGGGACCGTGCAGCTTGTGACCGGAGAGCGACAGCATGTCGATTGCTGTCGATTTCAGGTCCACCGGAAACTTACCGATCGCCTGCACAGCGTCCGTATGGAAAAGCGCACCGACTCCCTTGGCCAACTCAGCAAGCTCTACCGTGGGAAAGATGGTACCGGTCTCGTTGTTTGCCCACATCACCGAGACGATTGCCACGTGCGGGGTCAGCGCCGCCTTGTACGCGTCGACATCAATCCGGCCGTGGCGATCCACCGGGATCTTATGGACCTTGACGTCGCGCGTCTCCTCAAGATGCTCGCACAGCGTCAGCACGGCCGGGTGTTCGACCGCCGAGATCACGACCTCTGTGCGGCAAGGCATAACCTCCAGCGCCGAAAGGATTGCCGTGTTGTTGCTTTCCGTTCCGCCCGATGTGAAGGCGATCTCATCTTCGAATTGCGCGCCGATCAGCGCTTGCAGCTGCTGGCGCGCCTTCTTCACAACCGCGCCGACCGAAGCGCCAAAACCGTGCTTTGACGAAGGATTGCCGAACTGATCCACAAAGAGCGGCCGCATCGCTTCAAAGACTTCAGGATCCACGCGTGTCGTTGCATTGCTGTCTAAATAGATAGGCCTCATGAATCTCTCCTTAGCTGACCGGGAACACGCCTAGGGCAAGATGGTCCACGATGTCCTGCCCTAGGCGATGGTGACGGAAGTGGATCGGCAATTCGTCCAGGCGCCGATATGCGACAGCATTCGCCAGAACGCCCGGAAAGAAGAGGTATTACGCCGTTCATAGTCCGACATGATTTCTCTACTCCTAGGCAAATCAGCCGAAGGACTTCCCACAGGCGCATTTCTTCAGCGCGTTGGGGTTGTCGAAGACAAAGCCAGAGGCTTCAAAGCCCGTGAGGAAATCGACTGTCATACCGACAACATGGGGTTGGGAGCTTACGTCCACGAACACCTTGACGCCGTCCTTTTCGATGACCGCATCGCCCTCGCGCGCGAGGCTTTCCAGGCCCATGAGGTACTTCAGTCCCGCGCAGCCGCCCCCCTCGACCTTGATGCGTAGCCCTTCCGCCGGCTCGCTGGCTTGGGAAAGCGCGGTCCTTACGGCGGCGACAGCATTTTCGGTGAGCGTGATCATGGGACGCTTTCTCCTCAGTCCGCGATGCGTTCGCCTATGTCGACGCACGTATCGTGCCAGAGGAGAAACTTGTTCCAACCGACGCAATATTTTTCGGCAGGTCATGTCAGGTGTTGGATATCGCGCAACACGCAGTCTGGATGGCCGGGCAGGAGGCCTCCTCCGCTCCGCCCTTCGGAAATGCTGGGTAACAACACCGATTTGTCGGCTTTGTCGAGGCTACAACATAGGGGTGTTCGGCCTGGCATTCTCTCGGGCTCTTTCAACGCGCTGAATAGCTTGGCGGAACTGTTCTCTGAGGCTCTTTGGGCGCAATTGGCATGGCTTTTGAAGCGCTCGTCGCGGGCCGTCACTCAAATGACCCGTGACATCGCAACGAAGGAAGGACAGCAACATGTCAGATCTGCCCCACAATCCTATTCGAGGGGCAACCTGGCATCTACATTGGCCACCTCCCAAGACACGTTCGCCGCCATTGTCGAGCGGCTGAAGATCTTGAGCCATCGCCGGCTCATTGGCTCGCCGCTTCTGCTTCCACGTTCGGAAACGTGGCCAAGAGCGAATTGGTCGACGATGAGATCGCTGCCACTACGCGAGATCGATGGCCGGTGAGGCGACTACGATGATGAGCTGGTTACGGGATGTCTTGCCCCGCAGTCTCCTTCAGCAATTACCAGCGCCTTCGCCTTCGAAAGGCGTGATCGACTCCGAAACCGACTTGGATGCTGGTGCCTGCCCCCGGGACCCATGCGGCGCGGCTGGTACTGATCATCCCACGAAGCGCCGCGGCAATGACGATTTGTCCAAGGACTCCTTTCAGCCAGGCCGAGCTCACCGGTTTTCTTGCTCCACCCCAATTCAACGGCCCGGAACATAACAAAATGAAAAGCCAACCTTGGCTGACAGTCCTTCAGCAACTGCTTGTCCCGGTGAGCCGTCCAACTGCCTCGACAAAGCTAAAACAAACAGCTCTGGGAATTACGCCCGTTAACAGTCATGCCGATGGCGGCCCAACCAATCCAAGAAATTCGTTCGCCCATGTGGAGGCGGCGGGTTGGGGTCAGGGCCTGAGCACGCTGACGCGTATTACACGCATGAATCTGCGGCACCCGTGGCAGGTTGCTTTCGCAATTGGATCGACCTTCATTGCAGCAACCCTCCAGTTGCTCATTCCTGTACTGCTCGGTCGCGCTGTTGACCAGGTCCGGAGCGGTGGGAGCATCTCCGGCGATGTGGTCGAGCACCGGCTTTGGATAACCGCTCTCCTGCTGCTCACCATCAGTGTGCTGCGCGGCCTTTTCACTTTGGCGCAGAACTACTTTGCGGAATCGATCCGGCATCACTTCGCCTATGAGCTGCGGCTCGCCTGTTATGAGAAGATCCAGCGCCTCAGCTTCTCTTTTCATGACCAAGGGCATTCGGCCGATCTGATCACCATCTGCATGCTCGATCTCGAAGGCGTGTGCTGGTATTTCTCCTCAGCGTTGATCCGTGCCGTCCTGTTGGCGATGTTGATCGGAATTGGCGCCTACATTCTGCTCTCCGCCGATCTGGCGCTTGGTGCCCTGGCGCTAAGTTTTGTGCCGTTCGTCGCATGGCGCTCATCGCGCACCCAGCTCAAGCTGCGCGCCACCTGGTTCGAACTGCAAGGGCGGCTCTCGGTTCTGAGCCGCGTCATGGAGGAAAATCTCTGCGGTATTCGCGTTGTCCGCGCCTTTGCCGCGCAAGCCTACGAAATGCTGAAATTCGAGCGCGCCTCCAAGAGCGCGCTCGCACTTGCCTGGGAGCGCGTTGACATCTACGCGCGCGACACTTCGGCGATGACCTTCTCCTTCTTATTTGCCATGGGGTTGGTCCTCTGGATTGGCGGCAACAAGGTTATCGCCGGTGAGATCAGCGTCGGAAACCTCGCGACCTTCCTGACATTCATGACTGTTCTGCAAATGCCGGTCCGACAGATCGGGTTGATGGTCAATGCCTTCGCTCGCGCTTCGACCTGCGGCTCGCGTCTGTTCGGCTTCCTAGACCTGGATGTCGCAATTAAGGAAGCACCCCACGCTCGCCCCCTCGAGATCAGCGAGGGCACTATGCGTTTTGAAAATGTCTCGTTCTCTTATCCTGGCGCTGAAAACCGCCAAACACTCAGGAATATCAGTTTCCAGGCCCGCAGGGGCGAGACCATCGCCATTGTCGGCCCGCCCGGTTCGGGCAAGTCGACGATGGCTCACCTGATCCCCCGTTTTTACGATGTCACGAGCGGCAGCATCACGCTTGACGGGCAAGATATCCGCCACGTCACCCTTTCCTCGCTTCGCAGGGCCGTGGCGGTCGTGCAGCAAGATGCGTTCCTGTTCACCACAACGGTCGAGAACAATATCGCTTATGGAGATCCATGGGCCAACGAATCGCGGATCGAGCGCGCAAGCGAATCCGCCCAGCTGCACAACTACATCCTGGGCCTGCCGGCTGGCTACAAAACCGTCGTTGGCGAACGTGGCGTTTCCCTATCGGGCGGCCAGCGCCAGCGTCTCACAATTGCCCGCGCGATGATGCTGCGCCCATCGGTCATTATTTTCGACGACGCGACCGCAGCCGTCGACGCCGCTACCGAACAACGCATTCGCTCGGCCATGCGGCGTTTCGCGACAGATCGCGTGACGATCATCATTGCCCACCGGCTGAGTTCAGTCATGCATGCCGATCAAATCCTTTTCGTGGAAAATGGCGAGATCGTCGAACGGGGCACTCACGACGAGCTTCTGGCCAAGGCAGCGCGCTACAAGGCCCTCCACGACCTTCAGACCCACGCAGGCAATGACATGCTGAACGATGATGATGGCGCGAGCTGATGGTCCAGTTCATCGAAGTTGAAAGCGAACGCAACAATGGCTGCGACGAGGGTACTCGTCCGCCGTGGGCTGTCGTCGGCTCGCCGCGGATCGAAGAGGAGTTGTTCGCACAGGCTTTTGACAAGAATATTGTCCGGCGGATCTGGACGTTCCTCGAGCCTTACAGGATCAAGGTTGCTATCGCGGTTGCCGCGGTCCTGATCTGCGCCGGCGTGCAGCTTCTCATTCCTCTGATCATCCGCCATGCGATCCAGCACGCCATCTCTCCACGAGGCCTAGATGGCAGTGAGCTGCTTGCGGCTGCCGGCGTGTTCCTTGTCGCGATTCTGGTCAATTGCGCTGCCAGCCACACGCAAGAAAGCATGATCGGCAAAATGGTCGAGCTTGTACTTTTTGATATCCGCCGCGCCATGTTCGGCCATCTGCAGAAGGTTTCGCTCTCCTTCATGGACAAAACCGAGGTCGGGCGTCTGATGTCGCGATTGCAGGGCGATGTCAGTTCAATCCAGGAATTTCTCGAGACCTCAGCGCTTTCAGTGGGTGATATCGCCCTCCTTTTCGGCATCGTCGTCGTCATGCTGTGGCTGGACTTTTCCTTGGGGCTCCTTACGCTCACCGTCTTGCCGGTCCTTTTTGTCGTGCGCATTTTATGGCTGCCGAGCGCCCGCAATGCCTTCACGGCCGCGAACGAAACCAATTCGGCCGCTAATGGCGCGCTGGCCGAGGCCATTCATGGCGTGCGAGCAGTACAGTCCATGGACCGTCAGGAGGTCAATTTTCTCCTCTATGACGACAAGGCCCATGCCAATCTCAAGACGCACTTGACTGCCGCCAAATATGCCCAGGTCATGGTGCCGATTGTTGATACCCTCACAGGATTCGCCATGGCCTTCGTCGTCATCGCCGGTTCAAAGATCATGCATGGCCGCATCGATGTAGGCGTGACGATTGCCTTCTTGTTCTATATCCAGCGTTTTTTCGACCCGATCCGCTCACTCACGCTACAGTATTCCATCATGCAACGCGCAATGGCGTCGGGCAAACGACTGACAGAGGTGCTGGACGTAGAAATTAAGATTGTTGACAAGCCGGACGCCAAGGCGCTTTCCCCGCAAATGGACGGTTCCGTCGAATTCAGGAATGTCACCTTCGGCTACGATCCCGGACATCCGGTGCTGAAGAATTTTTCCTTGAAGGTCAATCCCGGCGATACGGTCGCGCTGGTTGGCCCAACCGGTTCGGGAAAATCGAGCGCCATGGCGCTCGTTCAGCGTTTCTATGATGTCCAGCAAGGCCACGTGCTTGTCGGCGGACATGATGTGCGCGATCTAACGCAGGAGTCGCTCGGACGTCAGGTCGCCATGGTGCTTCAGGAGCCGTTCCTCTTCACGGGGACGGTCTTGGACAACATCCGCTACAATAAGACGGACGCCACGCGCGAAGAGGTGATCCAAGCGGCCAAAACCGTCGGCGCCCACGACTTTATTATGAAACTTGCCAGCGGCTATGACGCTCCGCTTGGCGAGCGCGGTGGCAATCTCTCGCTCGGCCAGCGCCAGCTCATCAGTTTCGCCCGCGCTCTCGTTGCCGATGCCAAGATTCTCGTCCTCGACGAGGCAACCGCCAACATCGACAGCCACACGGAAATGCTGATCCAGAAGGCTCTGACAAAGCTTCTCCATAACCGCACTGGCTTGGTGATTGCCCACCGTCTTGCCACCATCCGCCGCGCCGACCACATCGTCGTGCTGCAGAATGGAGAAGTGATCGAGACCGGTAGCCACGCTCAGCTGATGGCGATGGGCGGACTGTATTTCAAGCTCTACAACCTCAACTATGCGTCGTTCGACGACCTTGCCGAGGAGCAAACTGAGACCACCGTGCAAGGCGGGCGCCAGACCTGATGCCTGCATACCAACGTTCACGGATTCGGTAAGTGGCTCAGCGCCCGGCGCGGCGAGCGCCGCACGTCAGGACCGACACGATCCGGGCGCGACAAAGGCCAAACCCACTCGCCGGAACGCCATCGATTTGGAAGCTTTTGTCAGCAGGAAGAGCGGCTAAGGCTTGGCCCTCCCGGCATCAAAGCCAGCCGCGCTTTTGCCGGCGCCGTTGCACGGAGGACGGGATGTTCATTGCCTCCCGGTATTTCATGACAGTCCGGCGAGCAAGGTCGATACCGTTTTGCCTGAGCCGGGCGGCAATGTCCTCATCGGAAAGCGCGGCATCTTCCGCAGCGATGATCGCCTTGATCTGATGACGAACGGCTTCAGCGGAGTGGGCGTCGCCGTGCTGGCAGGAGCCGATCGCAACGGTGAAGAAATACTTGAGTTCGAACACGCCACGCGGCGTGAGCATGTACTTGTTCGAAGTCACGCGGCTGACAGTCGACTCATGCATATCGATCGCGTCGGCGACGGCTCTGAGATTGAGAGGCCGCAGATGGGCCACTCCAAGTCTCAAAAAGGCATCCTGCTGGCGCACGATTTCCGCGGACACCTTGAGGATCGTCTTGGCGCGCTGATCGAGGCTGCGCACGAGCCAATTCGCATTGTCCAGGCATTCGTTTAGAAATGCCTGATCCTTCGGATTTTGGGCGGTGAGGCGCAACACTTCGACGAAATAGTCTTGGTTGATGAGCAGCCTGGGCAGCGTGTCTGGATCAAGTTCGACATTCCATCCACCTGCGGGCGACGGCAAGACCCACACGTCAGGTACGATCGATTCCGGCCCCCCTGATTGGAATCGGTTACCAGGCTTGGGATCGAGCGCACGCAGTTCGTGCAACATATCGACAAAATCGTCTTCATCGACCTCGCAACGGCGCCTCAATCCTTTGAAGTCGCCGTCAGCAATCATCTCAAGATTGGCGATCAAAGCTGCCATTGCCGGGTCGAACCGGTCCTGCTGACGCAACTGGATTTCAAGGCACTCGGCAAGGGTTCGCGCAAATACCCCCGGCGGGTCAAAAAGCTGCAAGGTTGCCAGAACCCGTTCCACCACATTCATCGGGGCATTCAGGATGGCCGCTAGCCCCAAAAGGTCTACCTGAAGATACCCGGTGTCGTTCAGATGACTGGCCAGTGCGCCGGCAATCACGCGCTCCTGTGGGTTGAACGCTGTGAGGGCGATCTGACCGGCGATATGTTCGTGCAGTGTTTCAGGATTGGGGACAAACTTCTCCGGCGAAAGGTCTTCCCCAGGCGTGCCAGTGGGTGTGTCGCGCGTCGATTTCTGTTGCCGGAGCCGATCCGAACCTTCGGCCCTGATCGGCCCATCAGCTTGGCTGGGATTTTCCCGCGCACTCGGTGAGGTATTACCATCAGACTCACTGGTGTTTGATGTCAGCTCCAAAAGCGGATTTTTCTCGACTTCCTGCTCCACGAATTGACGCAGTTCCGTGTGCGCCAGTTGCAGCAAGCGGATGGACTCAATGAGTTGAGGTGTCAGAACCAGGGATTGTCTTTGGCTCTGAACCAGGCCTGCTGAGGACTTCATGATTACCGCCAACTCCCGTCGAGCGACGCGCCTAGGCTGTGCGCAATGGACCCTGTGAGACATTCATTCCACAAGACGTGCTTTGCGCGCCTCTCAGCGATGCAAGAATATTTTGCGGCGACGACACCCCATAGGGGTCCGTCTCACAGTTGTCGCAGAAACCCTCTTCTTCGAACCACCGCTCAACCACACCGTCGTTGATCACGGCGGCGTAACGCCAGGAGCGCATACCGAAGCCGACATTGTCCTTGGCCACCAGCATACCCATGTTGCGCGTGAATTCGCCCGAGCCGTCCGGGATGAGCTGAACCTTCCGCAGCCCCAAGGCTTTGCCCCAGGCATTCATGACGTAGGCGTCGTTGACCGAAACGCAGTAGATCGCCTCAACTCCCTCTTTCTCGAACTCGTCATAGAGTTCTTCAAAATCCGGCACTTGGTAAGTCGAGCAAGTCGGCGTGAAGGCGCCCGGCAACGAAAACAGGATGACGCGCTTGCCTTTGAAATAATCGTCGGAAGTGGTGTCTTCCCAGCGGAACGGATTCGGCCCACCAATGGATTCATCGCGAATACGCGTGCGAAAGGTCGCGAAGGGAACGGTCATCAATGTTGCTCCTGTACAAGGGAATTGACGCAGTGCGTCTCTGTGGGCCGCCGTAACATTGACACTGGCCGGTATGGGTGAGGCGTTTTTCCGGGCTGATCCTTGCAGCGGCTACGGTCAGGCTCCCGCTCTTCGGCGCCCGACGAGGTCGCTCTGGGGGACTTGGGTTCTCTGGTCCGCCTTCTGCGGCCGTGCCGCAGGAACGGGTACCGACGACGAATTGCTTGTCTCCGAGCGAAGTGGGCCGGGGCGCCCACGTCGGGATGGCAGTCGGGGGCAATACGCGGATATCCATCGATGTCGACGATGTCCCGACCAGCATCCTCGCCAAGCTTGACACGGATAGTCCGCCCGTCTCCCGAGCGGCCGCAAACGTCCGCCACCACCTGAACACACCGGAAACGCGTTGCCGCAGCGTCACCATTGTGCCCCGCATTCATGCTACATCCACATTGCCATTCGCCCCGCAACAAGCCTCATCTCCCGGTCCGTGAAGTGTTCACGGATCTCCAAGCATGGATCGTGCCAAGGAGAAATCGTTCTAAAACAAGGTGGCGGGTTTCAATTTGCTATGTCGCATGTCCGACATCGGACATTGCGAGGGGGGGTCGCTTGCTTCGCAATTCCCCACCGGCTGTGAGCATCCTGCCCACGATTTCTGCGGTGGCTGAAACGGACAACCCCGGTGTCGGGTTGCCGGTGACGCTTGGGTCGTCCGCGTTTCTTGGATGCGCTCCCAACCAAACCAAGAATGCGTTCCAGGTCTCATTTTGTCGTGGGCGGCGCAGTTGGCACGGCGGTTGCTCTCCTCACCACGAGCGGCAGACGATGCCGGTAGGCTTTCGGTCGCGGGTGACATGGCGGTCGAGACAACGAAGCAAGGAAGCGAAATGTCAGGTCAGCCTCAGGAAGGCATTATTTGGAGGATGGGGGTCAGCCGGCGAGTTCGAAGGGCCTATTGGCCGGATCGGCTTCAACACGCACACGCGCCCAGCACCGGGCAATGGCCATCGATCGATCCGGCGGTCAGGTTCGACGAGCATGTGCTTGCCTGCGTCCTCTCGAGGGCGCTCGAGGAGATCGATGTCGGCGAGGCGACTGCCACGCAGGCAACCGGCCTTTCGGTTGCCGATCTGCGCGATGTTCTGACGGGCCGTTTTCCGGATGTCCCCATCAGCGCCTTCGCCTTGGAAGAGGCGACGGACGTCGAACCGGAGATGGAAGAACAACTGCTGCGCGACATGCTGCTAACCCAGGCCCGGCCGGGAGACCCGGCGAGCGCCCGGTTCGCCAAAATTATCGCCCGGCGCGCCATGCGCGATGACCATCTCTGGCAGGATCTTGGCCTTTTCAATCGGGCCGAACTCAGCCGCTTGCTCGCCACGCATTTCCCAACACTGGCGGCCGGCAATACCAAGAACATGAAATGGAAGAAGTACCTCTACCGCATGCTCTGCGAGGCTGAAGGTTTTTCAATATGCACAGCGCCCAGTTGCCGCCAATGCAGTGATTTCGAAAGCTGCTTTGGCGCGGAGGAGGACGAAAGCCACCTTGCACGGATCAGGAACGACTTTGATCTGAATCAAGAGCAGCCTTCGGGAGTTACGAGACCGCCAGCGCTTGATCCCGCGGTATTGCAGCGAGGCGGATGATCATCGCTTCGCGACATTTTGTGCCAGTGCGCTTGACACAGAGGCTACCCCATGCCGCCCCAAGGAGGCGTCAGATGGCGAAAAACCAGCTTGCGAGCAATCCGCTTCCAGATCATGTCCCGCCTGAAATGGTAAGGAACTTCAGCCTGTTCACGTCGCCTGGGATGCCACCCACGGCCAACGGGGATCCCCACGCAGCCGTGACCTGCGTCCATGCCGGGCCGCCGATCTTTTATGCTCCAAACAACACGCGCGATGGCCGAGGTACCTGGGTCATGACGCGCGCCAGAGACCAACGCACAGTGCTCCAGGACACTGAAACCTTTTCCAGCCACCGCAGCATCTTCGCCTCCGCGCTTGGCGAAAACTGGCCGATGATTCCACTCGAACTGGACCCACCGGCCCATGGCATCTTTCGTTCGCTCCTCAACCCCCTATTTTCACCCCAGCGTGTAAGGGTGCTGGAACCGGCTGTTCGGGAACGGGCGATCGCCCTGATCGATGGGATCGTCGCCTCGGGCACAAGCTGCGATGTGATGAAGGATTTTGCCTTCCCTTTCGCGGTCAACATCTTCCTTCGCTTTCTTGGGCTACCGGACGACCGGCTCGCCATCTTTGTCGGCTGGGGGCAGGATCTGCTCCATGGCGACGCTGTCAAAAGAAAGGCCGCGGCCCAGCGGATCGTCGCTTTTATCGACGACCTTGCAACCCTGCGCCGCAAGGCACCCGTTGATGACTTCATGACCTTCCTGGTGCAGGCACAAGTCGAGGGCCGCCCGCTGACCGACGAGGAAGTCCGTAGCATCGGCGTGCTTCTGTTCGTCGCGGGTCTCGACACGGTTGCAGCAGCCATAGGCTTTGATTTGGCCTATCTCGCGCGCAATCCGAAAGACCAGCAGTGGCTGCGAAGCAAACCAACCCGCATCGTGGTCGCAGCCGAAGAATTACTGCGCGCTTACCCGACCGTGCAGATGATCCGTGTGGCAACAAGAGACATCGACTTCGACGGCGTGCCGATCCGTAAAGGGGACTATATCTCCTGTGCGACCATGATTGCCAATCGTGACCCGGCGGAATTCGAATGCCCCAACACGATCGATCTGGCGCGTGAGGAGAATTGCCACACCGCCTTTGCCCATGGCCCCCACCGCTGCCTTGGGTCCCATCTTGCCCGGCGCGAGATCGTCATCGGCCTGGAGGAGTGGCTGGCGCGCATCCCGGCGTTCCGGATCAAGGGAGGTACGGCGCCCATCACTCATGGCGGCCATGTGTTCGGGATCGACAACCTGATCCTGGACTGGTCCTGAACAATGCGTCGCAGGTTGGAGAAGATATGGAGCTAGCGCTATGCGCATCATCGTCAACAAGGCCAAATGTCAGGGTCATGCGCGATGCTGGGCGCAGGCGCCGGACATCTTCACGCTTGATGACGAGGGCTACATCCTGCCCGGTGACATCAACGTGGCCAAGAAAGACGAACTGAAGGCGGCACGAGGGGCACGATCCTGCCCTGAACGTGCTCTCGCCCTGGATCGCGGTCCTGCCTAAATCGGTGACCGTCTTTCATCGAGAGTCTCACGACGCTGGCGCATCGAGCCGCTCCCGGACGCGATGGTGCGGCTCCCACCTCCGCGCCGGACACGACGAAACGTTACTGCGGAATTGAAACCGCGAAACGCCTCTTCCTCAAAAGTTGGGACAAAGCGATGCGCCATGCAAAAATTACTGAACTGCTCGACCGGGAGGCCATCCGCGACTGCCTCTATCGGTACTGCCGCGGAATAGACCGCGCTGATGAGGCGGCACTGCGCAGCGCGTACTGGCCCGATGCGCATGACCATCATGGTGCACATTCCGGCTCGGCCGAGGGCTTCATCCGGTTTGCGCTGGATGTGTTCAAGACCCAGCCGCGCTACGTTCACCAGGTCACCAACATCCTGATCGATTTCATCAGCCCGACCAGGGCCGCAGTCGAGAGCTATTTCACCGCGCTGCAACGCGGACCAGACAGGTCCGGCGAGATACGCCAAGAACTCCTCTGCGGCCGCTACTGCGATTTCTTTCAGAAGCGAGAAGGGGAATGGCGGATTGCCGAACGGACGGTGGTCTACGATTGGCTGCAGGAGCAGATCCCGCCGACGGGCTTCGAGCCAGAGCGGTTCGGGCTCCGGCAGCCGATCGGAGCACCGCATCCAGACGATCCGGTCTATGCGTTGGGAGCGGCTGCAGCGGAGGCGAAGGGCCCTGACTGTCCTGCAATGCCCCAGCCCTGGTTCGGCGAAGGCCTGTCCGCTTGGCATGCTTCGAATAAGTCCAGAGCGGAACAGGCCCAGGTCGGACGGAAATGGATCGTCCCCAAGGCGAGCACCTGTGGCGAGACGGATATTTCCGCCGGCTGGCGCCGGCCCGAGATCGGTGTCCCAGGTGGCAGAGAAATTCTGATGGAGCGGCTGGCCCGACGCACCGTGATCATCACAGGTGCTGCCGGCGGAATCGGCCGTGTCTTGGCCAATACGCTTGCCGCGGATGGAGACGTGGTCGTTGCGGTGGACCTTCCCGACAGTGGGGTGCTTGAACTGGCCCGCGATCTCGGCCGCCCGCATCTCGGCCTCGAGTACGATATCTCCAACGAGGAGGACATCCTCGCCCTTTTCCGTCGTGTCGAAGGACAGTTCGCGCCGATCAGCGTTCTCGTCAACAACGCAGGTATTGGGCCCGCCATGGACGCGACTGTCGGGACCAGTATCGAATCCTTCCGACGCACCCTGGCAGTAAACCTGATCGGGCCCATCGTCATGGCCCGCGAAGCGGCGACGCGGATGCAGCCGGGGGCCGTTATCGTCAATGTCGCCTCGATATCGGGCTTGGTCAGCAATCCCAAGCGCAATGCCTACGCTGCGTCGAAAGCTGGCCTGATCGCCTTCACCAAATCCTTGGCGGGCGAGTGGGCTTCGCGCGGCATTCGCGTCACGGCGGTAGCGCCGGGCTATGTGCGCACGTCCATGACCGCGGCCCTTGAACGCGCGGGCAAAACGGACCTGGAGGCGGTGCGCCGCCGCGTGCCTATGGGCCGCATGGGACGGCCCGACGAGATCGCCCAGGCCGTTCGGTTCCTGGCCAGCCCACAAGCAAGTTACATCACCGGATCGGTCCTGACCGTTGACGGTGGTTGGACATCCTTCAACCAGCCGGGCGATGCGCATCCGCCAGTGGATGGGGCGCCAGGAGCCGAACTCTCCCGTCCGGCCGAGCACGCCCGTGCGCGGATCGTACTTGTCACAGGCGGCGCGAACGGCATTGGCGCGGCTGTCGTTCGCCGCTTTGCCGCGAACGGCGACACCGTCGTGATTGCGGACAAGGATCGCAATGCCGTGACAGAACTGGCTCGATCGCTCGGCGGCAAGCATGTGGCCAAGACCGTGAACATGGTCGTCGAGAGCGAAGTCGTGGCGCTGTTCGAAGAATTGCGAGAGCGGTTCGGTCGCATCGATGTCCTCGTCAACAGTGCTGTCGCCCCAGACCTGCCGGGGATCAAACAAATACCGGCACGAACCGAACAGATTCTTGATCTCACTCTTTCCGGCGCCTTCACTTGCGTGCGTGAGGCGATCAAGATGATGAGCCTCGAAGGCATGATCCTTCATATCGGATCGATCAATCCCTATCGGCCCTTCGCACCGCGCCATGCCTATGGCGCGTTCATGGCCGGGTTGGAAATCCTGACCCGGTGCATGGCGGCCGAACTCGGGCCGTGCGGCATTCGGACGGCCGCCATCGCTCCTGGCTACATCCGCACGCCAGGGATCATTCAGTTAATGAAGCTCGGCAGCATCGACCACCCGCAGGCGATCAGCCAGCGCATCCCGATGCACAGGCTGGGTCGGCCGGAAGAGGTCGCGGACGCAGCGTTCTTCCTGGCTTCGCCGGACGCTTCGTACGTCAACGGCTCAATCCTGTACGTGGACGGCGGCTGCAGCTTGTCCGGCGATGCAGGATTGGCCAGCGAACCCGGCCAGGAATGAACCGAGTACCAAGAATGATTGTCGACCCAGCCGGCGGCTGGTGCACCCGAGGCCGGCGGGCGTGCCGCCTCGGCTACTTCCGGGCGCGGCCGCAATCCGAACGGAAGCAACCTACGACGATGTAGTCGACTGACCCACGCCAAGACAGGACCGAGACCGAGGCAAATGCGCTCGACACACATCTCAAGGATCCCCGATCAACCAACCTGCGTGAAACAAGGAACCACTATGGAATTCGCGACATTCATCCTGGCCGCCCAACGCGGCTATCATCAATCGTCCAGCAGTGTGATCCGCAACTCGATCGAGCAGGCTGTGCTTTCCGAACAGGCTCGATTCAACACCGCCTGGTTCGCCGAGCACCACTTCAACAATTACAGCCTGGTTCCGTCGCCCTTGATGATGGTGGCGCACTGCGCAGGCGTCACGGAAACCATTCGGCTCGGCACCGGTGTGTGTGTTCTACCACTCTACCAGCCGCAGCGCTTGCTCTCCGAAATAGGCTTTGCCGACGTGGTTTCGAACGGCCGCCTCGAGCTGGGAGTCGGCTCGGGGTACCAGCAGTTCGAGTTCGAACGTTTCGGCGTTGACGTTGATGAGGCGCCGGATGTGTTTTCTGAATATTTGGGGGTTCTGCTCAAGGGCCTGAAGCAGAAGATTTTCGAGCACGACGGCCAATACGAGAAGATACCGCCGACGGCGATCTCGGTGCGCACGGTTCAGAAGCCGACGCCGCCGATCTGGATCGCCGCCGGGTCCGCGCGCAGCATGGGTCGGGCATACTGTGAGGGACACAATCTTTTTGTCACAGCGTTCCACGACGGCTTGGAGACCCTGCGCATGCTGCGCGAAAGCATGGAGAAGGCGGCGGCTTCCGAGGGTAAGAATGCCGCGCAAGCCAAGATTTCGCTCCTGCGCTGCTGCTATGCCAGCGACAACGCCGCGGAGATCAACAGCTATCTCGACAACGCCCGCTTCCAGCGCCGGCTATCTGAAGCACTGCACCAGCGGCGCCAACAAAGCCAGGACGGCTACCTGCTGCAGGAAACACCGACGCAGCAGGATCTGTCCTTCGACGCTATGCGCGAGAACTTGCCGATCGGCAGCGTGAATCGTGTGATCGATCGCCTTCTGGAAGAGATGGATATCCTAAAACCGGACCAGATCGCGATTCAGACCCAATTGGGGGATTTCGACCACAAGACGATGCTGCGCCAAATCGAGCTCTGGGGCGACAAGATCATCCCGGCGCTCAACAAGGCACTCGGTCACAGGGTTGCCAGGTCGCAAAGGCCTGAATTGAATTGAGCGGCATTTGGCGTGGCGCTGTTCGAACATCCGTCAGCAGACATGGTCGATGCTGTCCTCCGGCAGGGAATCGGGAACCTTCTCCAAGATGGAAAGTCTCGCGGCTTGGCCGCATGCTGGAAGATCAGCGCCGCGCACCTTCTCTCTCGCCATCAGTCTGGTGTGACTGGGCAGCAGGTGTGCTTTTCGGAAGCCAGTGGCTCGCCGTCCACATGCAATCGCGACAGCGACGCCCAGGCACGTCTGCACGCGGCTTCGTCAGGATGTCGTCAGCAACGGCCTCTATCTGCTCGTAGAAATCCGCCTGCGAGTCAAAGCCGGTAGGGTGACTGTCATCCCAAATTGATCACGGAGCCAGAAATGAAAAAGTCCTCGCTGCTGGCTCCGGCCATGATTGGCTCGCTGGGCTTGTTTGTGACAGCGAACTCGGTTGCGTCCGAAGCCAACGACCATCCAGCTACGGCATCCACATCATCCACATCATCCACGTCATCCACGGCACCCACGTCATCCACGACACCCAGCGACGACCGCAAAGATGCCACACCCGCTGCGACCATTGATGATCTTGGGGCCGGCGAAAGACTCCGCTGTTTCCTGCGGCTCGGGAAGTGCACGGATCCTCGCTTTTGAGCAATGAATCAGGCCTTGGCGTCGGCCATGATGATCAGGCGAGTCCTGGCGATAGGGACGCCGAGCGTGTAGTGGCCAGGATCAGTCAGCATCTGCTCCGGTCGCCTGATCCGTTATGGCAGTTCCGTCAGCATATCGTCAGCAGCGGTCCCTATCTTCGTCAAATCCGTCCACCGGCACCTGCGGCTCGACAACCGGCAGGGGGTTTGACGCAATTTGCCGCTGCTAAATCGATCAATGGAGAGAGAGAAATGACGAAGGCCATTCTTCTGGCAGTGATCGTGATTGGCCTGCTCAGTTTGCTTGTGACAGCGAGATCGTTTGTGTCCGTCGTTCAATCGGCTCCGGCTGCCTCCAGCTCCGCACCGACCGACCAACACCCATGATTCCGCCACAGGTCGAACCGATGAGCTGGGGTCGGCCAAACACTCCGCTCGGTATGGTTCGAGACGTGCACTGATCCTCGCTTTGAGCGTGTCGGCAACCTCTCTCCACAGGAATGAGCTTGCCGTCGGCCATGCCGATCGGGCCGATATGCACGGTTTTTGCAGCGGCCAAGATCATGAGGATCTCCTCCGGTCCTCCTAGCCCGTGGTGGCCGCTCAGTCAGGATGTCGTCAGCAGCAGTTCCTAACGTTCTCAGATCGATCTGCCCACCACCCTGCAAGTCAAACCCAGCAATTATGGCCTGCCCAATTTGCCGTTCCCAATCAACGGAGACAGAAATGAATAGGACCCTTCTACTCGCAACGACCGTGATTGGCTTGCTTGCCTTGTCGGCAGCAGCGATATCGTTTGGGTCTTCAGTCGCCCGGACTCCGGTAACGCCCACGGCAGCAAGCGCTGGGAGGCAGGATGCCGCCAGGAAATCAATCCATTTACCAGACTACACGTTCATCTGGCGGTTCTTGCCACGATGGATATGGCGGTAATAAATCTGAGGGCGAAACCTTCTGCGTCCGAAGTCCATTCGGCCCGGTGACGGCCGCGGCAACGGGATGGGATAGGAAGCTACCGCATATGCGGCCAGTGTTCATGCTGAGTGGCCGACGCCGGCACTGGTCGGATATGGGCCTCTCGCGCCGGCCACCGATCGTTTGATACATGCGGTCCATGCTCACGGCGAAACGCCGTCATGCCCAAGGCCAGGCTCAAGGAGTTGCTGATCCGGATCAGCCGCTGTGGTTCTGGGTCTTTATCCGACATTTACCGATCGACACCTGAGTAGGCTTTGTCGGATTCCCGACATAGGTGTTCGGCCAATCAGCCTCTTGCATGAGGCTAAACAGCCGAAAACAAACAAAAACTTTTCTTCATCCCGATCAAGGCAGGTTGGCACGAGTTTTGATGCTTGTGTTGCGAGCGGCATCATCCGCCGACCGGTATCGCGTGTATTAGCCCCAATTGCTGGAACGAAGGAAGGAAAGACACATGTCGGCTTTGCGTCAGATCGCATTCTACGGAAAGGGGGGCATTGGGAAGTCTACGACCTCCCAAAACACGCTCGCTGCCCTGGTCGACCTCGGGCAGAGGATTCTCATCGTAGGCTGCGATCCTAAGGCCGATTCCACCCGTCTCATCCTGAACGCGAAAGCGCAAGACACCGTGCTCCATCTCGCCGCACAGGAAGGGTCCGTCGAAGATCTCGAACTCCAAGACGTGCTGAAGATCGGCTACAAGGACATCAAGTGCGTCGAATCCGGTGGACCCGAGCCGGGCGTCGGGTGCGCAGGCCGCGGCGTCATCACGTCCATCAATTTCCTCGAGGAGAATGGCGCCTACGAAAACGTGGACTACGTCTCGTACGACGTGCTTGGTGACGTCGTGTGCGGCGGCTTCGCAATGCCTATCCGCGAAAACAAGGCACAGGAAATTTACATCGTCATGTCCGGCGAGATGATGGCGCTCTATGCCGCCAACAATATCGCCAAGGGTATTTTGAAATATGCCCATTCGGGCGGTGTGCGTCTGGGCGGTCTGATCTGCAACGAGCGCCAGACTGACCGCGAACTCGATCTGGCCGAGGCTCTCTCCAAAAAGCTGAATTCAAAGCTCATCCACTTCGTGCCACGCGACAACATCGTCCAGCACGCCGAACTGCGCAAGATGACGGTGATCCAATATGCGCCGGACTCAAAGCAGGCGGCGGAATACCGCGCGCTTGCCGAGAAAATCCACGCCAATGGCGGTCAGGGCACCGTCCCGACACCGATCACCATGGAAGAGCTCGAAGACATGCTGCTCGACTTCGGCATCATGAAGACCGAGGAGCAGATGCTCGCCGAGCTTGCGGCAAAGGAAGCCACTCCTGCGGCCGCTCAATAGTCCCGCTCAGGGCGCCGGGCATTCCGGCGCCTTCACCGAACCGGCGTCTTAAAAGCCAGGCGCCAGCCGAAGAACCTCAAAAAGGGCAGCTTTATGAGCCTTGACTCCCAAGATAACGGCGCGTTGCACACCAAGCTCATTGAGGAGGTGCTGTCGCGATATCCAGACAAGACGGCAAAGCGGCGCAAGAAACACTTGAGCGTCGCCGCCCGCGGCCAAGAGGTTGCCGGAGAGGCGCAGGCCCTCTCCGAATGCGACGTCAAATCGAACATCAAGTCGATTCCCGGTGTGATGACGATCCGGGGCTGTGCCTATGCCGGTTCCAAGGGCGTGGTGTGGGGCCCCGTGAAGGACATGGTCCACATCTCCCATGGGCCGGTCGGATGTGGCCAGTATTCCTGGTCGCAGCGGCGCAATTACTATGTCGGCACCACCAGCATCGACAGCTTCGTGACGATGCAGTTCACCTCCGACTTTCAGGAAAAGGATATCGTCTTCGGAGGCGACAAAAAGCTGGAAAAGATCATCGACGAGATCGAAGAGTTATTCCCGCTGAGCAAGGGCATCACCATCCAGTCGGAATGCCCGATCGGGTTGATCGGCGACGATATCGAGGCGGTCTCGCGCAAGAAGGCCAAGGAATACGAAAAGACCATCGTGCCGGTGCGCTGTGAGGGGTTCCGCGGCGTCTCGCAATCGCTCGGACACCACATCGCCAATGACGCGATCCGCGACTGGGTCTTTGAGAAGAAGGAACTCGAGTTCGAGGCCGGTCCTTACGATGTCAACGTCATCGGCGACTACAATATCGGCGGTGACGCCTGGGCGTCGCGCATCCTGCTGGAAGAGATGGGCCTGCGCGTGGTTGGCAACTGGTCGGGTGACGCTACGCTCGCCGAGATAGAGCGCGCGCCAAAAGCCAAGCTCAACCTGATCCATTGCTACCGATCGATGAACTACATTTGTCGACATATGGAAGAAAAATACGGCGTGCCCTGGATGGAGTACAATTTCTTCGGACCCTCCCAGATCGAATCCTCAATGCGGAACATTGCCAAGCATTTCGGGCCCGATATCCAGGAAAAGACCGAATACGTGATTGCCAAATACCGGCCCCTGGTGGACGCCGTCATCGACAAGTATTGGCCGCGCCTGGAGGGTAGGACGGTGATGCTCTATGTAGGCGGCCTGCGCCCTCGGCACGTCATCTCCGCCTACGAAGACCTCGGCATGGAGATCGTCGGCACAGGCTATGAATTCGGCCACAACGACGACTATCAGCGCACCGGTCATTACGTGCAAGAGGGCACGCTGATCTATGACGACGTCACCGGTTACGAATTGGAGAAGTTCATCGAGGGGATCCGCCCCGATCTCGTTGGCTCCGGCATCAAGGAAAAGTACCCGGTCCAGAAGATGGGAATACCGTTCCGTCAAATGCACTCCTGGGACTATTCCGGCCCCTATCATGGGTATGACGGCTTCGCCATCTTCGCTCGCGACATGGACTTGGCCATCAACAACCCCGTCTGGGACCTCTACGACGCGCCCTGGAAGAAAAAAGCAGTGCCGTCAGCGGCGATCGCAGCTGAATGAAAACCTTGCTTCGCATCGCCAGCGAGCCTCGAACGCCCGCGGTCCTTTGATCCGCGGGAGATCCGAACGTCTTGACATTTCCTGTGCCGCCCCGTGGCGCCGCCAGATCAAAAAGGTACCCCAATGCCGCAGTCGGCTGAAAAAGTTCTCGATCATGCCCCTCTGTTCCGTGAGGCGGAATACAGGCAGATGCTGGCCGCAAAGAAGCTGAATTTCGAATGTCCGCATCCCGATCAGATCGTTACAGACCAAGGCGAATTCACCAAAAGCTGGGAATATCGCGACAAGAACCTTGCCCGCGAAGCCCTCGTCGTGAACCCGGCCAAGGCTTGCCAGCCACTCGGCGCCGTGTTCGCCGCTGCGGGCTTCGAACGCACAATGTCGTTCGTCCATGGCAGTCAGGGTTGCGTGGCCTACTACCGTTCGCACCTGTCACGCCACTTCAAGGAGCCGTCGTCGGCGGTCTCGTCATCCATGACCGAAGATGCCGCGGTGTTTGGCGGCCTGAAGAACATGATCGACGGGCTCGCCAACACCTACAAGCTCTACGACCCGAAGATGATCGCTGTCTCAACCACCTGCATGGCAGAGGTAATCGGCGATGATCTACATTCCTTCATCGAAAATGCCAGGCAGGAAGGCTCGGTCCCACAGGATTTCGAAGTGCCTTACGCTCACACCCCCGCCTTCGTCGGCAGCCATGTCGATGGCTACGATGCGATGGTCAAGGGCATATTGGAAAACTTCTGGAAGGGGAAGCAACGAACCGTCGTCGCCAATACCGTAAACATCATCCCCGGTTTCGACGGCTTTTGCGTCGGCAACAATCGCGAGCTTAAGCGCTTGCTGGATTTAATGGGTGTGACCTTCACCTTCATCCAGGACGCTTCGGACCAGTTTGACACGCCCTCGGATGGCGAATTCCGCATGTATGACGGCGGGACCAAGATCGAGGACGTGCAAGCGGCACTCAACGCCCAGGCAACGCTATCGCTGCAACACTACAACACCCGCAAGACCCTGGAATATTGCCAGGAGGTCGGACAGGAAACGGCCTCCTTCCATTACCCCCTCGGGGTTGAGGCAACTGACGAACTCCTGATGAGGGTATCGGAGATATCCGGCAAGGAAATCCCGGAGGCGATCACCCGGGAGCGTGGCCGCCTGGTTGATGCGATGGCCGACAGCCAGTCATGGCTGCACGGCAAGAAATACGCGATTTATGGCGACCCGGACTTCGTCCACGCTATGGCCCGCTTCGTCATGGAGACAGGCGGCGAGCCGACCCACTGCTTGGCCACCAACGGCACCAATGCCTGGGAAGCTGAGATGAAAAAGTTGCTCGCAACCTCGTCCTTCGGCAAGGATGCCCAGGTGTGGGCAGGCAAGGACCTCTGGGCCATGCGCTCTCTGCTCTTTACAGAACCAGTGGACCTGCTGATCGGCAATTCTTACGGCAAGTATCTGGAGCGCGACACGGGCACGCCGCTGATCCGACTGATGTTCCCGATCTTTGATCGGCACCATCACCACCGCTTCCCGCTGATAGGCTATCAAGGTGGCCTGCGCGTCCTGACGACGATCCTCGACAAGATCTTCGACAAGCTCGACCGAGATACGATCGACACCGGCGTGACGGACTATTCCTTCGATCTGACCCGCTAAAGCCGCAGTCAGCACCGGGCTGGCCGCTATTCCGACGGACTTTGGAGACCGGCTTAATGTCCTTGCCGAGCGCGAAACTGCAGGATGTGTTCAGCGAGCCCGCTTGCGAGAAGAACCAGAGCAAGGATGCCAAAACGCGCCAACAGGGCTGTTCCAAGCCGCTGACCCCGGGAGCGGCGGCCGGAGGCTGCGCCTTCGATGGTGCCAAGATCGCGTTGCAGCCCATCACCGACGTCGCGCACCTGATCCATGCGCCGCTCGCCTGCGAGGGCAATGGCTGGGACAATCGGGGCGCGACGTCATCTGGATCAGCCCTGTGGCGCACAAGCTTCACGACCGATCTCACCGAACTGGATGTCGTGATGGGGCAGGGCGAGCGCAAGCTTTTCAACGCCATTCGCGAGATCAAGCAAGCGTATGCGCCGTCGGCGATCTTCGTCTATTCAACCTGTGTGACCGCGCTGATCGGCGAAGACATCGACGCCGTCTGCAACCATGCGGCGGCAAAGTTCGGATTGCCCGTGGTGCCGATCAATGCGCCGGGCTTCGTCGGCTCTAAAAATCTCGGCAACAAACTCGCCGGCGAGGCGTTGCTCGATCACGTCATCGGTACTGCAGAGCCCGATGATGCCGGCCCGTGCGATATCAATATCATCGGCGAATTCAATCTCTCTGGGGAGTTCTGGCTGGTAAAGCCACTCCTGGATCGACTCGGCATCCGCGTGCGCGCCTGCATTCCGGGCGATGCACGCTACCTCGATATTGCCTGCGCGCACCGTGCGCGGGCGGCGATGATGGTCTGCTCGACCGCTCTCATCAATGTCGCCCGCAAGATGGAGGAACGCTGGGACATCCCCTTTTTCGAGGGTTCCTTCTACGGCATCACCGCCAGCTCGCAAGCACTTCGCAACATCGCTGATCTGCTCGTCAGAAAGGGGGCCGATCCGGGGCTCGTCGGCCGCACCGAGGCGCTGATCGCAGAGGAGGAGTCGATTGCTTGGAAGAAGCTCGCGGCCTACCGCCCGAGACTCGAAGGCAAGCGCGTGCTGCTCAACACCGGTGGTGTGAAATCCTGGTCGCTCGTCGATGCGCTGATGGAGGTCGGCATCGAGATCGTCGGAACGTCGGTCAAGAAATCGACGGTCGAAGACAAGGAGCGCATCGAACAGACCCTGAAGGAAGAAAATCAGATCTTCGAATCCATACCACCGCGCGAGCTTTACGCCATGCTCTCACAAGGCAAAGCCGACATCATGCTGTCGGGCGGGCGCACGCAATTCGTCGCGCTGAAGGCAAAGACACCCTGGCTCGATATCAACCAGGAGCGTCATCACCGCTATGCCGGCTATGACGGCATGATTGAGCTCATACATCAGATCGACCTCGCCATTCACAACCCGATCTGGCGCCAGGTACGGGAGCCGGCGCCGTGGGATAGCCATTCTGCCGTGGAGCATGAACTGACGAGCACAATCAGCGTCAGCGCGACCGGCCACGCCGGTGAGAAATTCACTAGTGCCACGGCCAACGCCGTCGGCCTGGGTTGAGGAAGCCGATGGCCAGCATCCTTCCCCAAACCAGATCGGCGGCAGTCAATCCGTTGAAATCCTCCCAGCCGCTGGGTGCCGCTTTCGCTTTTCTCGGGGTCGACGGTGCCATTCCGCTGTTCCACGGCAGCCAAGGCTGCACCAGCTTCGCTCTCGTGCTCCTCGTGCGGCATTTCAAGGAAGCGGTCCCCTTGCAAACAACGGCGATGGACGAATTGGCGACAATCCTCGGCGGGGCGGATCATCTCAAAGAGGCGATCCTGAACCTCAAGAGCCGAACCAAACCAAAGCTGATCGGGGTCTGCACGACGGCGCTGGTGGAAACCCGTGGCGAAGACTTCGCAGGCGACATCGCCACCATCAAGCGCGAGCACGCCGAAGAACTCGCAGGTACGGAGATCATGTTGGCCAGCACGCCGGATTTCGCCGGCGCCCTCGAAGAGGGCTGGGCCAAAGCAGTCACCGCAATGATCGAAGGCATCACACGGCCCGGCGAGCGGGCGCGGCAGTCGAAGAGGATCGCGGTCCTGCCCGGCTGGAACCTCACCGTGGCCGACATCGAGCACTTGCGCGAGATGGTGGAAAGCTTCGGCCTCCAGCCGGTAATCCTGCCGGACGTCTCAGGGTCGCTCCAAGGTACGGTACCAGACCGCTGGATCCCCACCACGTTTGGCGGCACCAGCGTCGAGGACATTCGCGACCTTGGCGCCGCGGCGCATTGCATCGCCATCGGCCAGCACATGCGCTGCTCGGCCGAGGCGCTGCAGAGGCTGACGGGTGTGCCTTACATGCTGTTTCACTCCCTCACCGGTTTGAACGCCGCCGATCGGCTTGTCTCGTTTCTTTCGGTCATTTCGGGCGCAGCGGCGCCGGCCAAGCTACGCCGTCATCGGGGCCAGTTGCAGGATGCGTTGCTCGACGGACATTTTCACTTCGCCGGCAAGAAAATTGCGATCGCTGCCGAACCAGACCAGCTCTACCAACTCGCAAGCTTTTTTGTCGACATGGGCGCTGAAATTGCGGCGGCGGTCACCACGGCCGGCACGTCGAAGATTCTCGAGAAAATTCCAGCGCAAGCAGTCCAGGTCGGCGATCTCGCAGATCTGGAAGCCCTAGCTGCCGGCACAGACCTTCTTGTTACCCATTCCCACGGTCGACAGGCGGCAGAGCGCCTCGGCATTCCGCTCATGCGCGTCGGCTTCCCGGTCTTCGACCGCCTCGGCAGCCAGCACAAGCTCACAATCGTCTATCAGGGAACGCGCGACCTCATCTTCGAGGTCGCTAACGTCTTCCAGGCCAACCAGCCTGCGCCGAGGCCTGAGACCCTCAACCCATTCCGCAACCGAGAAATGCCAGATGACCTCCCCTCGTCGCCTCTCGCTCGTCACTGACGAGGTTCACGCATTGCCGCCGGACAGGAAAGCCGGCGCCTTACGCGTGGCGATCGCCACACAAGACCTGAAAGAGCTTAATGCCCATTTTGGATCGGCCAGGTGCTTTGCCGTCTATGAGGTGACCCCCGCCGAATGGAATTTCGTGGAAGCAGTAGAGTTCGACGACGTTTCCGATGAGAGCGGAACACATCGAACCGAGGGCGATGACCGCATCACCCCGAAGGTCTCGGCACTGAAAGGCTGCCACCTTCTGTTCTGTCTGGCGATCGGCGGCCCTTCCGCAGCCAAACTCGTTGCGGCAAAAATCCACCCAATCAAAGTGCCGCATCCTCAACCCATCACTGACGTCCTGTCGCGAACCCAGAAGATGCTTAGGGAGGCTCCTCCGCCCTGGCTGCGCAAGGTGTTGGCGGACGCGGGCGTTCCCCGAAAAAAGCCGTCCTTTCAGGACGAAGATTGAAACGAGGAGAACCGAGAATGGCTGATGCGGCGGTCATCCCTGCTGTCAAAGAAACCCAGGCGGCGCTTGCCACCTCTTTCATCAAGTGTCTCGTCCGACTGCTTCGCGCGCAAGACTCCTACGGCTCGTGGGAAGGCAAACCGGATACAGAGCTGCTGGCCGACTTCATCGTCACCAAAGAACAGCGTCGTGAAATCCCGATCATCGGCGATCCTGATCCGGACGTGCTGTGGAGGCTCGATATTTATTACGCCGCAGTCGGGCTTGCGATCGAGGAACGCGCCGGCCTGATGGCATCGCCCATCATGAACATTGGCCATGAGGGCTTTGGACGCGTGCTTCTCACCGCTGGGCGATTGGTGGTCCTGTCCAAGACGCTACGCGACGTCCACCGGTTCGGGTTCGAGAGTTTTCAGAAGCTTGCTGAGGCCGGTACGAGACTGGTCGACGATGCGATCGCAGCCATGGAAACCTATCCCGACGCGGCCCGGGCGTGATGCCTCGCTCGTGTCAGAGCCTTGATGAGTGCAGAACCTCGGCAGCTGCTGGTGCCGGAACCGCGACGATGAAAGTCTGGTGGGGCCGGACCGCCATTGCGCCAGCGCAAGCGGTGCCACGAACTGGCCGGCTACTCCCTCGGGGAGCGGGGCGGCCGACAATGCAACGAATGCCGCCCTTGCCCATCGCCTCCCTTGCTGAGGGTTAAGGGTGCGGCTTCGAATGAATGTGCAAGCACAACGATACCCCGAAAGTAGCAGTCAGATGGCTTTTAAAACCGCGCTGTGCGTAACGGAAATGGAACACTCCGATCAGGACGTCAGAGCCGCTGCCGATCTATGTGCCGAGGTTGGTGCACGGCTGTCCGTACTGATCATCAAATTTGCCAGGCGTCGGCCATCCGGCGCAGACTCCGCCCTGTGGCCTGAGCGCATACGAGCCGCATTCAGACTGGAAACCCGGTCTAGTGAAATTGAGACCTTTTCAAACGACGTCGCCAGACTGGAAAAACGCTCCAGGGAAATCCATACCCTGCTGGACGCCATGGCGATTCCCTCTGACGTGGGCACCGACTATTGCGACCAGGCCTGCTTCGGTGACGCAGTGCGACAGCGGGCGCTCTGTACAGACCTAACGGTTATTGGACCCTTACTCCTCAACGACGACGATCTCGGACCATTCGCTATTGACGGCTGCCTGTTCGAATCGGGGACGCCGGTGCTTGTTGTTCCGCACGGCGCCAAAGCCTCTCTGCGGCCGCGGCGCATCCTGGTTGGCTGGGATGCGCGAATCGAGACGTCGCGTGCCATTCGGGAAGCACTGCATCTGCTGTCCGGTGCCGACGAAGTGCGTGTCACTCTGGTCGATCCGGAGGCAATCGGGAACGGAAATGGCCCTTGGCCGGGAATTGACATCGTGGCCTACCTCGCCCGGCACGGTATTCGGGTGGTTGTCGACCGGCTGCCAAGCGCCGCGCAATCGGTGACCACAATCCTCGCGCAGCACGCGATCGACACGTCCGCCGACATGGTCGTCACGGGCGCTTGGGGCCGCCGTCGGCTGCGAGAGCGGATCTTCGGCGGCGCAATCAGGTGGATGATCGAGAAACCGCCATTGCCGCTGTTCATGGCGCGCTGAAGATCGAGGCAGTTGCCGCCTGGAAAAATCGAACCTGGCCAAAACGGTTCGGCTGGAGCCGGCAACAGAGCGGGCCGTGCCCCCGGTCGGAGGAAGGAAATCATGTCGGACCTTGAGGAACTGCAACAGAAAGTCCGCAAGCTGCAGTCGCGCGCGGGGACCGCGAAGATGGACTTGCACGACCTTGCCGAGGACCTCCCGGTCGGCTGGCACAGGATAAAGGCTATCGCCGGGAAAACGTTCGACGTTTTTGCCGAGTTGGACGCTGCAAAGAGAGAACTCGCAGCCTGGGAGGATGCACGATGACCAGCCCGTTCGTTACCCGCGATGGCTCCAAATGGATGCCCGACTATCTGACCTTTATCGATGGCAAGACCTGCATCGGTTGCGGCCGCTGCTTCAAGGTCTGCTCGCGCGAGGTCATGCATCTCTACGGCGTCGATGACGCGGGTGAAATCCTCGGCGTTTGCGATGACGAGGACGACTTCGATGGCGAACTCAATCGCATGATCATGGTGGTCGACCATGCGGGCCGCTGCATCGGTTGCGGAGCCTGCGCCCGCGTCTGTCCGAAGAACTGCCAGACCCATCTTGCGGCTGACAACGCCGAAGCATGATCTGCGTGCAAACAGGAGAACGTCGGTGCCCCTCAGAATGTTTTGCGTCGCCTTGGCGGTGGTCCTGTCCATCAACGCTTTGATTTTCTACCTCCTGTCGCATTCCATCCGCGCGGTAATCGTCAACACACTCGCGTCTTCGCTGATTTTCCAGGTAGGCTATTTCGCTAGCGTGCTGTTTCTGATCTGGCGGTCAGGCCGTCCTGCACAACTGGACAAGCATTTCGATGCCGGCAAGGTAAGTCGGCGCCAGTTACCGCCCTGTCGTAAGGACGAGAAGTGAACCCTCGGACGTCGCGGTACCCACAAGCGGGCAGCTGACCGGGCCGCACACGACCCTATAGCACCCTGTAGCTCAACCCACGCCCTCGGAGAGAACATGCTGGAAAAGTTCGAACGCCACCCGCTCACCTTTGGCCCGACCCCCATCGAGAAGCTCGACCGTCTCAGCCAACATCTGGGAGGAAAGGTGGACATCTACGCCAAACGCGAGGACTGCAACTCCGGTCTCGCATTCGGTGGAAACAAGCTGCGCAAGCTCGAATACATCATCCCTGACGCGATCGCGTCAAATGCCGATACGCTTGTCTCGATCGGCGGCGTGCAGTCAAACCACACACGCATGGTCGCTGCGGTCGCAGCCAAGATCGGCATGAAATGCCTCCTGGTACAGGAGAGCTGGGTGCCGCATGAGGATGCCGTCTACGACCGCGTCGGCAACATTCTCCTGAGCCGCATCATGGGAGCAGAGGTGCGCCTGGTCGACCAGGGCTTTGACATCGGCATCCGCCGCAGTTGGGAAGAAGCGCTCGAGGAGGTCAAGGCAAGAGGCGGCAGACCCTACGCGATACCGGCCGGGGCCTCCGTTCACAAATATGGCGGACTTGGCTACGTCCAGTTCGCGCAGGAGGTGCGCGCGCAAGAGAAGCAGCTGGGATTTGCCTTCGACTATATCATCGTATGCACGGTCACGGGCTCGACGCAGGCCGGCATGATCGTCGGCTTCGCTAAAGACGGCCGACAGCGCAATGTGATCGGGATCGATGCCTCCGCAACCCCCGTGCAGACCAGCGCGCAGGTGCTAGACATCGCCACCAACACCGCGAAGCTCGTGGACCTTGGCACGAAATTGACCATGGACGACGTGGTGCTGCTCAAGGCGTATGCATACCCGTGTTATGGCATCCCGTCAGAGGAAACAAAGGAAGCCATCCGTCTGTGTGCCAAGCTTGAGGGTATGATTACTGATCCCGTCTATGAGGGCAAATCGATGCAAGGCATGATCGACCTTGTCCAGAAAGGCTTCTTCCCAGAAGGGTCGAACGTCCTCTACGTGCATCTCGGCGGGGTGCCGGCGATCAACGGTTACGGCTATGCGTTTCGCAACGGCTGAGGTTTCCGGACATCGCCGCAAATCGGGCATGTAAGGTTGGCGCCCTCCGGCGAATTCCAATTTCCAGTCGGTCAAGAGTGCGACCGGCGACTGGAAATTCAGTTCCACATATTCGCGCGCCCAGTCAAATCGTCCGGCTTGTCGTCCCGGTCGATCAGGATGCGCTCTGCCGCACCGTCGAGATCCTCGTATTGACCGCTACGCACAGCCCACAGGAAACCGGCCAATCCAAGCGCACCGAGAAAGAGCGCAACCGGGATCAGATAGACAAGGATCGTCATCGGGACTGGTCCCATACGTCAAGGCGGGCCCGCCTGTCAGGCAGACCGTTTCCAGGCGCCGCACGCTTCGTGAAGGCCTGCAGGCGCATGGCGTTTCCGACCACGATCAGGGACGAGGCGGACATCGCGATCGCCGCGATCAGCGGCGTCACATACCCTGACATGGCGATCGGTACGGCAAAGACATTGTAGAGAATTGCAATCGCTACGTTCTGACGGATCAGTCGGCCCGCCTGTCGTGAGATGTCCAAAGCCAAGGGCACTGCCAGAAGGCTTTCGCGCAGGAAAACAAAATCGGCGGCATTGCGCCCAACATCAGCCGCGCTGGCGGGAGCCATCGAGACGTGTGCGGCGCCAAGCGCCGGCGTGTCATTGAGCCCGTCGCCTACCATCAAGACCTTGTGGCCGGCCCTGGTCAGTGCCTCGATGCGGTCAACTTTCCCGCACGGAAGAAGCGATGGCACGAAGTTGCCGATCCCCAAGGATTTGGCCACTTCGCGACAGGCCTGGACTGTATCGCCGGACAGCATCTCGATCGAGAGGCTAGCGTCCTGCAACTCCTTCACTGCTGCTTCGGCGTCGGCCCGCACGGCGTCCTCGAACTCAAAGGAGGCGACGATCATGCTGTTCCTCGAAAGCACCGTCCCGTCGTGGCCGCAAGACTTGCCCTCCCCACCGCTCCAGGCCTTCCGTCCGGCCCATTCCCGCCGGCCCAGGCGCCAAATGGTCCCCTCCATGATGGCTTCGATGCCGAAGCCCGGATGCTCGCTGATCGAAGCTGGTCGCGGCTGGCAGGAAGAGCCCGAAAAAACAGCGATCGCGGTTGCGTACGGATGGCGAGAATGCCTGGCGATGTCGGCGGCGATTCCCAGCATGGCCGGATCGATAGATTGCGCGTTGACAAGCCGCGGACTTCCAAGGGTGAGTGTTCCGGTCTTGTCGAACACGGCTGTGTCGATGGCCGCCAGCCGTTCCATGGCGGAACCATCCTTGACCATGACGCCGGCATCGAACAAACGCCGCGCCGCGACCACCTGCACGATCGGCACGGCAAGGCCGAGCGCGCATGGGCATGTAATGATGAGAACGGCGATTGCGATCGTCCCTGCCAGATGCCAGTCACCCGATGCGATCATCCATCCAAGGAAGGCCATGAGTGCGGCCAGATGCACCATCGGGGCGTAGAGGGCAGAGACGCGGTCGGCAATCCTGCGGTACTGTGAACGTCCGCCCTCGGCGGCTTCCATCAGCCGAACCATTTCCGCAAGGAATGAATCCTTGGCGGCCGCCGTCGCCCGCATAGTGAGCGGACCGGTGAGATTGAGCGTGCCGGCCTGGATATCCGATCCTGGGGCAACGGGACGAGGCGTGCTTTCGCCTGAAACGAGCGAGCAATCGATATCAGAGCTGCCATTGAGGATATCGCCATCGACGGGCACACGCTCCCCAGCGGCAATCACCAGCTCCATGCCGGGCTCGATCTGTCCGACCGGCAGGTATTGGCGGATCCTGTCAGCGCGCAGGACGATGGCGCCGCGTCCGGCCAGCCGCGAAAGGCCATTCACGGCGGTGCGGGCCCGTTCGCGCATCACGTGGTCCAGCGTGCGGCCGATCAACAGGAAAAAGAGCAGCGACACCGAAGCGTCGAAATAGGCATGCTCGCCATGGGTGATCGTTTCGTAGAGGCTCATGGCATAGGCCAGTGAAATCCCGACAGTGATCGGTACATCCATGTTCATCCGCCCATGGCGAAGGGCATTCCACGCCGAACAGAAATAGAGGCCGCCGGCGAAAGCAAGGGCTGGGATGGCAATCAGAGCCGAAACCCAATGGAACAGGTCGCGGGTAGCGCCTTCCGCCCCGGACCAGACCGAGACCGATAGCAGCATGATGTTGCCGGCGGCAAAGCCGGAAATTGCAACCGCCCGGATCAGCTCCGACAAGGTCTTGTCCCCGTTCGCGATCTCCGGATCGAACAGATGCGCCTGATAGCCAAGCCGCCCGAGTGTGGCGAAAATCGGTGGCACCTGGTCGCCTTGCCAGCGCACCGATACGCGTTTGGTGGATAGATTTACGCGCGCGCTTTCGATGCCCTCCAGCTCCCTCAAGGCTGTCTCAATGGCGTGTATGCAGGCCGCGCAGTGAACTGTCGGCAACGACAGATCGGTCTGGTGGGTGTCGCCACCCAGACTGCGGCTGGCCAGTTTGATCTCGGCGCTTGAGGGCAGGGCGGACGCTGTGTCGACGCCGTCCAATGCCATTTCGGCGCCCGGCGCGCAGCAGCTCATTGCAGCGCTCCCTTCCAGATGATGATGCGGCGGACATCACGAAATGGCAAAGCCAAGCCTGCGTCGGCATCGATCTCGACGATCCAGACGCCATCCTTTGGCGTATGACGCGCGGCAAATTCCCCGGCGCTGTCGGGACCTGAAGCGGCTGTAAGTGTCACGGCTTTATCCTGCGCGTCATAGGACGGGTGCCGAAACAGGACGCGCACGCCGTGCAGCGGAACCAGCTTGCCCTTCGCGTCGACAAGGCTATAGCGAACCTCGCCTGAGGCAATGGTCAATCTGCCATCCCAGCCAAGTGCCGCTTGTGCCCGCCCTTGCTTGGCCCTGTTGTTGAACTGCTGGCTGGCCACATATGTGTTTTCCACCACAAGGCCGGTCCAACTCGTGCTGGCGAGCGTTGCCATCGTCACATTGACGCCGATCACGACGCCAAAGAAACCGAGAACTGTCAGCAGCATGTGCTTGCCAGTGAATTCGCCTGCTGTGTGCATAGTGGCAGTCATCGGGCGATCTCCGGCGCATTGAATCTGGCAGTGTATTCGGCGGATTCAGAGCTCGTCTCATCCGCAATCCGAAACGCGAAGCTTTGCATCGGTCTGTTGATTTGGTCCGCCGGTTGGCGGACGAAAACCTTGAGCATCGTGAGCCGGTCGGGCTCCACTGGAACGGCGAATGAGCGGCTCGCTGGCAGGTCGACGCCGGCGACACTCATGTCCGCGCCGGCGAGCCCTTCCATTGTGAGCACGACGGTCCTCGGCTCGGGAATCATGTTGAGCAATTTGACGGTGTAGCCGTTTCGGATCGAGCCGTCGGAGAGCGTTACAAATTGCGGATTGCGGTCGTGAAGGACATTCAACTCCAGCCGCTCACGCGTCAGCAGGCCACAGACGAGCACCAACCCGATCGCCGACCACGCCCCAAGATAGATGAAGGTCCGCAACCGCAAGATCTTGCGCAGATTGAAATGCGCAACACCGTCGACGAAGCTGGTGCTCGAGTTCCTGATCAGCGTCGGGTTGACCGCACCGGTGCCGTCGGCGGTCGCCAGCGCCATGTTGGCGTTGTAGTCCGCCAGCGTTGCATAGGAGATCAACCCGCGCGCGCGGCCAAGCTTGTTCATGACCCCATCGCAGGCGTCGATGCACAGCGCGCAGGTGATACACGCCAGCTGCTGGCCATCCCGGATATCGACACCCATTGGGCAGACCGCGATGCAAGCCTTGCAATCGACGCAATCGCCGACGGGCTGTCCGAAGGCCAAGGCCTTCTTGGCATGACGCGAACGTGGTTCGCCGCGCCAGTCATTGTATGTCACGGTCAGGGAATTCTCGTCCAGCATGGCGGCCTGGATGCGCGGCCAGGGGCACATGTAGGTGCATACCTGCTCGCGCATGAGGCCGCCAAACACGTATGTGGTTCCGGTCAGGACGGCGATCGTGACATAGGCCGCGGGCGCTGCCGTTCCGGCCATAATTTCGCCGAGCAATTTCGGCGCGTCGGCAAAGTAAAAGATCCAGGCGCCGCCCGTGGCAACCGCGATGACCAGCCACACGGCATGTTTGGTTGTACACAAAAGAACCTTGCGCAGCGTCCATGGTCCGGCATCGAGTTTTATACGGGCATTGCGATCGCCTTCGATCGCGCGCTCAACCACGAGAAACAAGTCGACCCAGACCGTCTGCGGACAGGTGTAGCCGCACCAGGCCCGCCCAACCATAGACGTGACCATGAAGAGGCCGATGCCGGCCATCATCAAAAGGCCCGCGACGTAATAAAACTCCTGGGGCCAGATTTCGATGAAGAAGAAGTAGAAGCGCCGGTTCGCAAGATCGAGGAGGACGGCCTGGTTCGGCGCATAGGGACCCCGGTCGCATCGCAACCAGGGCGCCAGGTAATAGACGCCAAGGGTGATGACCATGAGCAACCATTTGAATCGCCGAAAGCGACCCGAGGCGCGCTTGGGAAATATCTTCTTGCGTGCTGCATAGAGCGGTTGCCGAACCTTGGCGGCGATCACCGCCTCGGTCTCGACCCGTTCTATCTGCGTTTGGTCCAGCACAGCACCTCCAGTCGAGCAGTCTGAAGCCCCTCCGACAAGCTTTGCGCAGGCTGCGCCGCGCCGCCTTGATGCAAGTCAATCCCGCGGGTTGAAAGATAGGTCGAGGCCCGGCTGCAGCCGGGCCTCGTCGCTTGGCGGTGGTGGGGGGTGAATAGGCCGCTTCTCCTATTCCCCACCGCCAAGCGAATGGACATAAACCGCAAGCTCCTTCACTTTTGTCTCCCCCAGACGCGCGCCCCATGCCGGCATCACACCTTGCCTGGGTGCGCGGACCTGCGCGGCAATAGCGCTTTCGCCCGAGCCATAAAGCCAGATCGCGTCGGTCAGATCGGGTGCGCCTACGTCGCGGCCGCCTTTGGCACTTTCGCCATGACAGGCAGCGCAATTTTCCTCGAACACCTTGGCGCCGGGCTGGATCAGGGTCTTGTCGCGCACCGGCCCTGAAAGACTTGCCACATAGGCGCTGACCTGGAGGATTTGCTCGGGTTGAAGCACGTCAGCGAAGGCGGGCATTTCCGACTGGCGAGTGTCGGGGTCGGACGCAAAGCGGATGCCGTGGGCAATGGTCTGCTGGATCTGCTCGACCTCGCCACCCCACAGCCAGTCGTCGTCATTGAGATTTGGAAAGCCCTTCGAGCCTTGTGCACCCGAGCCATGGCACTGCACACAATTGACCTTGAACGTCGCGCCGCCGGCGGCGACAGCGAATTCACGCAGCCCATCATCGGCAGCGATTTCGGATACGGTCTTCTGCTCAATAGCGGCGACATACTTGCCCTTGGCGGCTTCGGCCGCTGCCAGCTCGTGCTTGACGTCGTTGCGGCTGGAATAGCCGAGCACGCCACTGGTTGCGGAAGACAGCATGGGCCAAGCGGGGAAGGCAATGGTGTAGGCCGCCGCCCAGACTATCGTGATGCAGAAGGTCGTTACCCACCACCGCGGCAACGGGTTGTTGAGCTCTTTTATCCCATCCCACTCGTGGCCGGTCGTTGAGATGCCGGAGGCTTCGTCGATATGCTCGCTGCTCATGATCAGTCGTCCTTGAAAAGGATCTGGGCGGCTTGATCGGCCCGTGTTTTGCCGCCAGGGCGCAGGGCAAAGGCAATGCAGCCGACGAAGAACAGCGCCATCACAAGCAGGCCCCAGCTGTCCGCGAATTCCCGCATCAAATTATAGCTCATTGCGTCCTCCTCAGCGGTAGCCGGCGCCATCGTCATAGGTCTTGAAATCGACCAGCGTGCCCAGCATTTGCAGATAGGCGACAAGAGCGTCCATCTCGGTCACTTCGCCTGGATTCCCGTCGAAGTCGCCGATCTTGGCCTTGGGGTAACGGGCCTCAACGCCGGTTGTGTCCGCGGCCGGGTCTGCCTGTGCTCTCAGATCGGCGTTGGCATTGGCGATCATGTCGGGCGTGTAGGGCACGCCGACACGAGCATTCGCGACCAGTTGTGTCGAGAAATCCTTCACATCGAGCGCCTTGTCCTTCAGGAACGCATAGCGCGGCATGATCGATTCCGGAACGACCGAACGGGGGTCTGTCAGGTGCTGCGTGTGCCACTCGTTGGAATAGCGATCGCCGACCCGGGCGAGATCGGGACCGGTTCGTTTCGATCCCCACTGAAAGGGGTGGTCATACATCGACTCGGCCGCCAGGCTGTAGTGGCCATAGCGCTCGACCTCGTCGCGGAACGGTCTGATCATCTGGCTGTGGCAGAGATAGCATCCCTCACGGACATAGATGTTGCGGCCAGCGAGCTCGAGCGGCGAATAGGGCCGCATGCCGTCCACCTTCTCGATCGTGTTGTCGAGATAAAAGAGAGGTGCGATCTCGACGATGCCGCCGATGGTCACGACCAGCAGCGACCCGACCAGGAGAAGCGTGGCGTTTCTCTCGATGAGGGCGTGTTTGGCCATCAAGCCCATGTCTGGCTCCTTATTCGGCAGGCTGGAAAGCGGATACGGAACCCGGCAATGGCTGCTCTTCGCGCTGGCGACCACGAATGGTCATCGTGACGTTCCACGCCATGATCAGGGTGCCAGCGAGATACATTGCTCCGCCGATGGCCCGCATGATGTAGTAAGGGTGCATGGCGGCGACAGTTTCGGCGAAGGAATAGACCAGAAAACCTTGCTCATTGTATTCGCGCCACATCAGGCCCTGCGTGATGCCGGACACCCACATGGCCGCGGCGTAGACAACGATCCCGAGGGTCGCCAGCCAGAAGTGCCAGGTGACCAGCCGCAGTGAATAGAGCCGCTCACGGTTCCACAGCTTCGGCACCATGTAGTAAATCGCCCCAAACGAGATCATGCCGACCCAGCCGAGCGCACCTGAGTGAACATGACCGATGGTCCAATCGGTGTAGTGCGACAGCGAATTGACCGTCCTGATGGACATCACCGGGCCTTCGAAGGTCGACATGCCGTAGAAGGCGATCGCCGCGACCATCATGCGAATAATCGGGTCTGTGCGGATCTTGTCCCAAGCACCAGACAAGGTCATCAGGCCGTTGATCATGCCGCCCCACGATGGCATCCACAGCATGATCGAGAACGCCATGCCGAGCGTCTGCGCCCAGTCGGGCAGGGCGGTGTAATGCAGATGATGCGGGCCAGCCCAGATATAGAGGAAGATCAGCGCCCAGAAGTGGATGATCGACAGCCGGTAGGAGTAGACCGGCCTGTTGGCCTGCTTGGGCACGAAATAATACATCATGCCGAGGAAGCCGGCGGTCAGGAAGAAGCCGACCGCGTTGTGGCCATACCACCATTGCGTTAGGGCATCCTGTACACCCGAGAATGCCGAGTAGCTCTTCGATCCCAGGAACGACGCAGGCATCGAGAGATTGTTGACCACGTGCAGCATCGCGATGGTCACGATGAAGGACAGGTAGAACCAGTTGGCGACGTAGATATGCGGTTCCTTGCGCTTCAGGATGGTGCCGAGGAACAGGATGAGATAGGCGACCCAGACTATGGTCAGCCAGATGTCCACGTACCATTCGGGTTCGGCGTATTCCCGCGACTCGGTGATGCCCAGCAAATAGCCGGTGGCGGCCATGACGATGAAAAGCTGATACCCCCAGAAGACGAACCAGGCGAGCTTGCCGCCAAACAGACGGGCACGGCACGTGCGCTGCACCACATACAGCGAGGTGCAAATAAGCGCGTTGCCGCCAAAGGCGAAAACCACACCGGAGGTGTGAACAGGCCGCAGGCGACCAAAGTTGAACCAGGGTTGGATATTGAGGTTCGGGTAGGCCAGCTGCAGAGCGATGACCACGCCAACCAGCATGCCCACCACCCCCCAGAATACTGTTGCGACGGCCCCGTAACGGATCGGCCCATCCATATAGGCCGATGGATCAACCGGAGCTGCTGGCTTGAATTCGGTGTTGCGCAACAGGATGGCGGTGAAACCGGCAAGTACGAAAAACAACACCCACATATGTTGCCGGAAAGGGCCGTCGACGCCGAAGCCTGCGGCGACCAGGGCCGCGAACGCAAACAAACTCAAAGCGACGATCTCTGTGCCAAATCTCATAACATCTCCCCGACGGCGGGTTTGATGCGGATGCGGGTCCGCTCCACGCTTATTTCGCAAATGGCGTCTTGGCGCCTTGATCCATGTCAAGGTCGCGGTTCCCCAGTCGGACAATCCTGCGTCCTGAATTCGCGCGGAGACCTCCTGATGGCCAGCTGCAAATCCTCAATCGTCGATAAATGCAAAGCCTGGCCGTTTGTCGAAGGCTGCCTTCATGCCGGCCTGCCGTGCCGGAATGTCTGTTTCTGGCACGATCGGAAATTGCGCATCTGCGACGAGCTGGAGGCGATAGCCGACGAATTGCCCTCGGTGAATCCGTTGAAGTGCTTGCTGGCGGCAAACCAGTTGTTGCCTCTGCTGCGCATGAGCCATGCCTGTGAGGAAGAGCATGTCTTTCCTGTGTTCGCGAGCGGCGCACATCATGGAGAGCGGAGCGCTTCGATACGTCGCCTGCTGGCCGAGCACATCGAGGACGAGAGCGCAGCAGAGGATTTAACCGATACCCTGCTGGCGATCGGGCGTGGGGGCGCTGTCGATAACCCTGAAGCCCTCGGCTTCATGCTAAGGGCCTTCTTTTGTGCGTCGCGGCGTCACATCGCATTTGAGCGCGAGCACATCCTGCCCCTCGTCGCGCAGCCCGATTGGATCAACAGTCCGGCCTCCTAGGTGTCAGAACACTCCCGAGCACCCGAACAGCGTCGCAGCCGATTCACGCTGTCGACCACGACATGGCGGTTGTTCTTGATCCGGATCACGCCGTCGGCTCGAAGCTCTGTGAGCCGGCGGCTGACGGTCTCGACCGTCAGACCGAGGAAGTCCGCGATATCGGCCCGGGTGAGCGGCAGATCGAAAGTTGCCGCTCGCTTGCTGATCTCTGCCGCCGGGTCGATATTCCTCGCGATCAGGAAGAGAAAACTCGCCACCTTCTCAACCGCCGTCTTACGCCCGAGCGTCACCATCCAATCGCGAGCCTCGTCCAGTTCCACCAGTGTCTGCTTGAGCAGGCGGTGTTCCAGAGCCGGCACCTCCCTCATCATTCGCTCCAATGCGGCCTTCGGGAACGAGCACAGCGAGACTTCCGTCGCGGCCTCCGCGTTGATCTGGCTTTGCGATTTGAACGGCCGGCCCAGAAAATCGGGCGCGAATTGAAGCCCCACGATCTGCTGGCGTCCGTCCCAAAGACCCTTCGTCAGCTTCACAACGCCCGCAAGCACGTTCGAATAGCTTTCGATGGTTTCGGCGTCTCCGACCAGCTCGGTTCCGGGCGGAATGTTGTGTCTCGACGAGGTCCTGGCCAAGTCGACCAGCTGGTTGGGCTCAAGCGCACCGCACAACCCGCGGCGCCGTCCCTCGCAGGATTGGCAAAGCACAGGAATGGCGACGCTTTCAAAGTCTTGTGTGATGGTCATCGCTTGGCCCGAATGAATAATGCTGGCAGCACGATAGCACCGCTGCTCCGGGAGGTGTTGCGTCAGTTTGTCCTGCCTTCCGGCACCTTGATCGAAATCAAGGCAGCCGCGGTTTGCAGAGGGCAATTTGCCGTCATGCATGAAACAGCAACCAACCGCACGCGTCCCGAATTGACCGCCATGCTGCGCCAAAACGTACCGCGTTACACGAGCTACCCGACCGCGCCACATTTTCATTCTGGCGTCGACGCCGGTCTGCTTCAAGGCTGGATCAATGCCCTCAAAGACGACGACGAGTTGTCGCTCTATCTGCACATTCCCTATTGCCACAGGCTGTGCTGGTTTTGCGCCTGCCACACCAAGCACACGCGCCATTATGCGCCGGTGGCTACCTTCCTGCGCGCTCTGCACAGCGAGATCGAAACGGTCGGGCGTCTCATGAGCGGCAGGGGCCGCGTGCGTGCTGTCCATCTTGGCGGCGGCTCCCCGACCATGCTGAAACCCGACGACATGCTTGTGCTCGGAAAAGCCTTGCGGAACCAACTCGACCTTCGCTCCGATGCCAGAATCAGCGTCGAGATCGAACCTCGCGACATCGACGAAGCCCGTCTGGATGCGCTGGCGGCAATCGGGATGACCAGAGCAAGTCTTGGCGTGCAGGATTTCCATCCCAAGGTACAGAAGGCCATCAATCGCGAGCAGAGTTTTCGGTCGACCAAGAGTGTGGTGGACGGCGTCCGCGCCCGCGGCGTGAAATCGGTCAATCTCGACCTGCTGTACGGACTGCCTCACCAGACGCTTGAAAGCGTGGCCGCCACGGTCGCGCACGCCTTGACGCTGCAACCCGACAGGATTGCGCTGTTCGGCTATGCCCATGTGCCGTGGTTCAAGAAGCATCAGACGATGATCGACGACGCCTGGCTGCCCGATCCCGCCGAACGGCTGGCGCAGTCGCAGCGTGCCGCTCAGCTGATCGGAGACGCCGGATACGAGCCAGTCGGGCTGGATCATTTTGCAAAGCCCGACGATGCGCTGGCGATCGCGGCGCGCAATGGTGGCCTGCATCGCAATTTCCAAGGCTACACCGAGGACAATTGCGAAACCCTGATCGGCCTTGGCCCATCTTCCATCAGCCGCTTCCGGCAAGGTTACGCCCAGAATATCGTTTCGACGGGCGAGTATGAGAAGGCTGTAATGACCGGACAATTGGCGACGGCGCGCGGCATAAAACTCAGCCTCGATGATCTGGCGAGGGGCTGGGTCATCGAGGGCCTGATGTGCAACTTCGCTTTCTCGGCGCTCGAGTTGGTGGAGCGTTTCGGTGAGGTCGGCCAAAAGCTCCTCTGTCAGGCAAGCCGCCTGGCGATTGCCGGCTCAGGCAGCCTGCTTGCAATGGACGGCAATGATTTTGTCGTGCCGCAGGAGAGCCGTCCTCTCGTCAGGACCGTGGCGGCGAAATTCGACAAATATCTTGAGATGGGCACAGCCAGGTATTCCGTGGCCGTCTGAGTGCATGCCTGGGCCAGAGGCGCTCGCATCAAAGTCGGATCGTCGATCGAGGCGACCGGCGGGCAGCCGGCCCCAAGCTAGAAAGATCGAGGTCAACGCCCCAGCGCAGCAGAAATTCCACGTCGGACAAATGGCAAATGTTGGCCCAGCCGAAGGCCCACATGCCTTGCGGCCCGCGCCAGCGGGCGCTCGTCCGTGTAAAGTTTAACCAGCACGTTGGTGGCGTGGTAAAGCGGCGCGGCGCTGAGCCTTAGCCGGGTTTCGTAATGGCGCAGCAAGGATGGATCGGCAATATCGGTTCCTTTGCCCCAAGCTGTCAGAATTCCCTCAGCGAGGCGATGTTGACCGCCAAGGCCGATGTTGAAGCCATGCGCTGTTACCGGATGCATGCCCACGGCCGCGTCCCCGATGAGCGCGGCGCGCGGCATCCAGAACCTGTCTGCCCAAGTCGTGACGAGCGAGTAGGCATGCCGGCTGCTGGCCAGCGACATTGTACCCAACCGTCCGTGGCAGCGCTGACTCATCTCTGCGAGAAAATCAGCATCGTTCATCACGACAAGTCTGGAAACCTCGTTTGCGGGGAGGGTGACAAGCAGCGACGATACGCCTTCCGCAAGCGGCAGCATTGCGATCGTCTGCTTGTGATCAAACCATTCCGTCGCGATCCGGTGGTGGGGCAGCTCATGCCGCACACGGCAGATCAGCATCGAGCAGCCGAGCCGATTGATATCTGCGGCGATGCCCAGCAGATCGCGCAGCACAGACAGACGTGAATCCGCCGCCACGAGCAGCCCGGCCGTGAGCTGTCGACCATCTGAAAGGGTCACCTTCGCGTTGCCGGGGTTGACTTGGGCGGCGACCACCTTGCAGCCGGAGAACACACGCGCATGCTCCCGTTCACGGACAATGCTGAAAAGCGCTCTACGAATCCAGTGGTTTGGGACAAGAATTCCCAGTGGCTTTGCGCTTCCGTGAGGCGCATCGAAGCTCAGCGCGAAAGGACTCGATCCGTTGAGCACCCTTGCACCGCGCAGGGGGGATTTCTCCGAACAGGGAATGGCATCCCATGCCCCGAGCTCTTGTAGAATTTTGACGGAAGCGTGAGTGAGTGCAATCTCACGTCCGTCGAAGGCGGGCTGCGCCAAGTCTGCCATCGATCGGCGTTCGATCAGCGCGACCTTGAGGTCACTTGCAGCGAGCGATGCCGCAAACGCCAACCCAATTGGGCCGGCCCCCACCACAACGATATCGAAGTTGGTCATCTTGCGCCAACGCCGGCGCGGTGTGGGCCACGGACAAGAGAGGTGAAACCAGCAGAGTTCCCGACAGCCCTCCAGATACGGTTCGACATTTTGCCCTCTCAAGAACAAGAAATTTTGGCGAACTTGATCGAGGTCAATGCGGCTCGGCGCATTCGCGCGATCCTTGCAAAAAAACAATATTGCATGGGTGGTACATGGCCGACATCGTCTCGAAGCTTGTCCGCGAGTGCAACAAAGCGCACGTCAAGGGGGTGGACTTTCCCACGATCTGGCAGACAACGCTGAAACAACATCCCTACGTCGCAGGCCAGCCGCTGCAGGATCACAGCGAATCCGGCCCTGCTCTCATGATCCCGTTGATCACCGGTCGCCATCTCATATTTGACGCTTCAGGTTTTCGGCTCGGCTAAAAGCGGTGGTGGCGACTTGCAGCGTGATCCCGAACAGGGACGGCGACCGCTCGCGTGCGTGATGACAAGATTGCGAAGGAGCACAAGCCCATCATTGTCATGTAAAGTCCAACAACCAGTAAGTTTTCCGCCGCCATAGCATTCTCCTTTGAAAACGGGTCGAGGTGAGCATGGCGGCGACAGACAAGCCTTGATCTGAGTCAATCACAGCCGAAAATATTCGTCGAAAACATTGTCAGAAATGGCAAATTTGCCAGCCGACAACCAGACAGACCGTCTGTGCGCCACCTGCAAGCGTCAACATTCAGGTCTAGCCTCGCACTGTGGCGTGTACCGAAACTCCGATACATCTGGCTGCCGCCCCCCTTTCTCCATGCAATCTGATGGCAATTGCTTTGCCGCCCGGCCGCGTCAGGCGGGTCAGCGTAGCGGGCCTTTGCAGATTAAGTCCGCGCGGCTCCGTCGCAAACAATTATGGATATTACCGTTAGGCACAACACGCCACGGGCAGCCCTAGTTGCGTGCGCATCTTAGCCGGAAGCCTTCTCTAGCCGTGTGCACTCGCGCAGCATTCGACTCGCCGGCGATCATAACCGCACCAGAATGAGACGACGGTCTTTTGGCATGCGGAGCGAGCGCTGGAGAGACTGCCTATCGAGTTGGATGTCCGACAATGTCGGACATGCAGCGGAGCTGCTCAGCCCAATCGTCTTGTTCTGCACGACCCGTCATTTGGAACGGTACATGCTTGGCTGTCCGCGAACTTCACCGATTCAGTCTGGACCTCCCATGCCTTTGCCAATCCTTGCGCTTGCCATTGCGTCCTTCTGCATCGGCACCACCGAATTCGTCATCGTGGGCCTGCTGCGCAAGGTTGCCACCGATCTTGGCGTGACGGAGCTGTTAGCCGGGCAACTGGTGACTGGCTACGCGCTGGGCGTGGCCTTCGGCGCTCCGATCGTGGCCATGGCCACCGCGCATTTGCCGCGCAAACCCGTGCTGGTCGGGCTTGCGGCCCTGTTCGTCGTCGGCAATTTCTTCTGCGCCATCGCGCCCAATTACTGGCTGCTGATGGCCGCGCGCGTCTTCACCGCTTTCGGCCATGGCGCCTTCTTCGGCATCGGCTCGGTCGTCGCCGCCAGCCTGGTGCCGCGCAACAAGCGCGCCAGCGCCATCGCGCTGATGTTCGCAGGCCTGACGCTCGCCAACATCCTCGGCGTTCCCGCCGGCACCGCACTCGGCGAAGCCTTCGGCTGGCGGGCCACCTTCCAGGCCGTGGTCGGCATCGGCCTGATCTCGGTCGCGGCCATCGCCTGGCTGGTGCCGTCCGACGTCACGGAACCGAGCGGCGGCGGCCTGCGCGCCGAAGTCCGCGTGCTCGGCAAACTGCAGGTGTGGCTGGCGATGTTGATCGCGGCGCTGACCTCTGCCAGCCTGTTTGCCGTCTTCACCTACATCAAACCCTACCTCACCGACGTGTCGGGCCTGTCGACCGCGGCGGTCACCTGGGTGCTTCTGCTGTTCGGCGCCGGCATGACCATCGGCAACATCATAGGCGGCAGGCTGGCCGACTGGAAACTGATGCCGACGGTGATCGGCGCCCTGGTGCTGATGGTCCTGCTGTTCGTTTGCTTGAGGCAGTTCGGCGCAAGCGCCGGCGTCGCCGTCGGCATGGTGTTCCTGTGGGGCCTGCTCATCTTCGTCATCGTGCCGCCGTTGCAGATCCGTGTCGTCGAGGCGGCTTCCGAAGGACCCAATCTTGCCGCCACGCTGAACCAGGGCGCCTTCAATGTCGGCAATGCCGGCGGCGCCTCGATAGGTGGCCTGGCCCTATGGGCCGGCGTTTCCTATGCCAATTTGCCGCTGGTCGGCGCGGTGCTCGCCCTGCTGGCGGTCATTATCGCGGTTTTGTCGCAAGCGCTGGAGCGCCGGACCGTTCTGCCGAACGGCCGGCCTCAGCAGCATCTCGGCATCACTCTGAGGAGTCAGACGCGTCCGACCCTTGAACAGCATGAGCCGGGGCTCGGATGAGAACGATAGGTGGAATTTCTAGCAGCAGATGAGTGACTGGGATCATGAGACGAAGTGTTTTCTTCCTTGGGATTTTCGTGTGCTTCGCCGGGGTGATTGGCTGGTTCACGTCAGCGCCAAGTAGGCAGCCGCCCAGTTCCGCCGCGGTCGCTATCGTAAAACGGGGCTCGCTGACGGACACAGTAGCTGCAACCGGTGTTCTGGAACCCTCACAGCTGGCGCAAATCCGTGCGCCGGTCTCCGGTCAATTGACGACGTTTCACGTCAGCTTGGGGGACAAGGTTCACGCAGGCGATGTTATTGCGGAATTGGATTCTTTCGGGCAGCAGAACCGATTGCGTCTGGCGACGGCTTTGCTTTCCCAGAAGCAGGCAGCCCAAGATTCGAGACAGGTCAAGCTCGACTGGGCCGAGCGTAGCCTGACGCGTCAGCGGCAACTCTCTGCAAAGCAAGTCATTTCGAGTGCTGCTCTTCAGGATGGCGAAGCCGCCGTCCGGATTGCCAGAGCCAAGCTGGACTTGTCGACAGCGAAGGTCGAAGAAGCGAGCGTCGGGGTCGAAAAGGCCCAAATAGATCTCGCCAATACACGGATCACAACGCCGATAGACGGGCGAGTGCTCGCTATCGTCAAACCTGGACAGACGCAGCCCTCAAGCGTGATTGCTGTCGTCGCGCAGACCGACATGATGAGGGCGCGAGTGCAAGTTTCCGAGGCAGATATCGAATGCATCAAGGTCGGACAGCCGGTGCATTTCACTGTGGGAAACAGAAAGCCGAACCCAGCTAGCCTGCTGACGGAAGTGGAGCCGGCCCCATCCACTCTTCTGTCGGACCAGGGACCTTCGGGTGGCCAAGTAGGTGGCCGCTCGGGGCAGACGCAGCCGGTCTACTATAATGCATTTTTTGAGGTGCCCAACAAAGAGGGGAAGCTTCTAGCAATGATGACTGCCGACGTGACGATTACGGTGAGCGCGGTTGATGACGTGTTGCTTGTCCTGAGGAACGCGCTCGTCGGCCCCGATGCGGATGGTTCCTATGGTGCGCGGGTAGAGAAGGGGGCAGGCGCGACCGAGGCACGCCGCGTGCGTGTGGGGCTGGTGAATCAAACCGACGCCGAGATCCTTGGTGGTCTCTCCGAGGGCGAAAAGATCATCCTGCCCAAGGACAGCGGCACGACACGGACAGACTGCTCCATCGGCTGAATTGAAGCCATGTGGCAATCCTTAAAGCGAAACAAAGCGTCCCAGCACGCGTGGGAGCAAATCAGCTGCCCCATGAGGAAGAAATCGCCCATCCTGTAGGCGAGGCGTTTTGCAGAATCCCATTTGGGGGTTAAGGACTTCAAACCACCTCCAAGTCGGGATCGCAGATGCAGCCCCAAGCTGCCCAAAATGGAGAAGCTTCCATGCAGGATTGTGTGTTGCCTTTTGCGAGAGAACCCTGTCGCTAAGAGGTATGCGGTTCAGGTGCTTCATCCGATGACAGGCGACCCAGAGCGAGAAGTGTTCGCTCGGCTGCCTCTATTTGACGTTGGCTCCCCATGCGGGGTGAGTGGTCGTCAGGAATGGACTGCGACGCGGGAGCACTGTCCAGAGCGTGCCCTCGGACATACGCCAAGTCTCGCCCTCGCGGGGGAACGGCACTCGCTCAATCGAAGGTAGCTTAGCCATGTCATACGCCGTCAAGGAGATCTTCTATACGCTCCAAGGCGAGGGGCGGAATGCCGGGCGTGCCGCCGTCTTTTGTCGCTTCGCGGGATGTAACCTTTGGTCGGGCCGTGAAGCCGACCGCGCAACGGCAATCTGCAGCTTCTGCGATACCGATTTTGTCGGCGTGAACGGCTCTGCGGGCGGACGCTTTGCGACCGCACAGGCGCTTACATCTGCCGTCGAAGGGGCTTGGGCCGGGTCTGGGGAAGGGGGGCGCCTTGTCGTCCTTACCGGAGGGGAACCCCTTCTGCAGGTGGATGAAGAGCTGATAGAGGCCCTGCACGCTGCCGGGTTTGAAATTGCTGCGGAAACCAACGGCACGATTCATCCGCCGGCTGGCATCGACTGGCTGTGTGTCAGTCCGAAAGCCGGTGCCGCACTCTTGGTCAAAGCCGGGGACGAACTTAAGCTCGTTTATCCTCAGCCCAAAGCGGAGCCTGAGCGCTTCCAAGGCCTGGCTTTCGACCACTTCCTACTCCAACCAATGGATGGACCTGAACGCGAGGCCAATACCGCAGCTGCTGTCGCCTATTGCCTTGCGAATCCACGATGGCGGCTCACCCTTCAAACCCACAAGTTTCTAGGAATTCCATGAAAATCACGCAGGCTTTCACTTTTGAGGCAGCTCACCGCCTTCCCCGAGTGCACGAATCGCATCGCTGCCACCGAATGCATGGCCACTCCTATCGTGTGGATCTTCGTCTCGCAGGCCCAGTCGATCCGGATACGGGTTTTGTCGTGGACTTCTTCGATGTCGAGGCTGCATTCGCCCCCCTTTTGCAGCGCCTTGACCATCACTGCCTCAATGAGATCGAGGGTCTAACAAATCCCACCGCCGAAAATATCGCGATATGGATCTGGAATCATGTAAAGCCGGACCTGCCGCAAATTGCGGCGGTAACAGTTTGGGAAACACCGCACTGTTGGGCCGAATATGAAGGGTGAGACGATGCGACAAGACTCCGAGGCTGCGCTCGTTCTCTTCTCCGGCGGCCAAGATTCAACCACCTGTTTGGCTTGGTCGCTCGAGACATTCGCGCGCGTCGAGACGATTGGCTTTGACTACGGGCAACGGCATCGGATCGAGTTGGACGTCCGGCCCCGCGTGCTCGACCAAATACGGCGGGACTTCGCGGGTTGGAGTGCTCGCCTCGGCGAGGATCACCTCGTCGATATAGCCGTGCTTGGAGAACTGAGCGAAACGGCGCTCACCCACAGTGTCGAAATCGCCATGCAGGAGAATGGGCTTCCGAACACCTTCCTGCCTGGCCGCAACCTGCTCTTCTTGACGTTCGCGGCCGCTGTCGCCTATCGGCGAGGCATAAGGCATTTGGTAGCTGGTGTCTGCGAGACGGATTACTCAGGCTACCCCGATTGCCGAGACGACACCATCAAAGCGATGCAACTCGCTCTGAACCTTGGAATGGAGGCACGCTTTGTCGTCCACACTCCATTGATGTGGATCGACAAGGCGCAGACTTGGGCGCTGGCGGAACGGCTGGGAAAGGAGGCCCTGGTCAGACTCATCTGTGAGGAAACTCACACCTGCTACAATGGCGACCGCGAGCACGCTCATGCCTGGGGTTTGGGTTGCGGAACCTGTCCGGCATGCGAACTGCGCGCCCAAGGTTGGGAACACTTCCTCTCCTCCAAGTCGGACCCGAACCCCCGCCCGTCAGGCAATTTGACCGTCGTCGCCTGAGGGCTGGTGTCTTCTCGTTCCACTTGCCGCCAAAAACTCAATATACCGATTTCGCGTGGGCGTGTTCAGGACCCTATTTCATGAGCGGCGCCCACGCTTTGGCCGCACGCATATTTTCGACTTCGTCTCGTACGTCGTCCCTTAACTTCTTACCCTTGATGGTCGGGCACTTGAAAGCATCTTCGGAGGCTTGGCCTGGGGAATGTCCGGGCAGGTTTAGCTCGCACGCGCCGGCGCAGTACCGCACGAGCATGGAAGCATCAGCATGGTGCAAAGTGCGACGAATGTTGGACGATGTTGGACGTCCGACGTGGCGGTTTCGGAGGACCCCGTTGTAATCAACTTGGTTCTCGTTGGCATGACTGATGCACTTTGTGATCCGCAAGACCTAACCGAAAGCGATCGCATGAAGATGTCGAGAGCGGCGCTGACTCTCTCCTGACGTGATCCGCAGGTTGAACCGATCCTAAGCATTGGTGCCGGGATTTCGGCATCGTCCGTATTCGGCAGGATCAGCCCATTGCCTATGTGGTGGAGCGGCAGCTTACGCAGAGCCGTTGCGCGAGTCTCGGAACAGAACAGCGGGAAACGCCATGACGGAACCGAGCAGAGGATTCGAGGAAGAAATAGAGGAAACCCCGGCGATACGGAGTCAGCGTCTGAAGTCGGGGCGGCCCGGTCACGACAGCGAGGAGCATTCGCGCGAGTTCCGCGCTGAGGTGATGGTCCACCAGTGTTTCTCTCCTTGGAATTATTGTGCGTGGCGTCGGGGAGCTTTTTGGGGGATGGTTTCGGAACCAAGCAGCCAGTCTTCCACCCCGGCCTTGGTCACGACAGCAAAAGGGGTGAAATCGTCACCGGCGCTTAGCATTGTAGCGCGCCAGGGGGACTTGCCCAGTGGAAGTTTTCGAAAGGCTTGAAGCCTTGATCGATGCGCCCGAAGCCGAAGCCGTCACTGACGCGCGTGTGATGCTGCGTCAGTTCGAGTCGATCATGACCGCCGACGCGATCCACCAGTTCTTGCTGGACCTGATGACCTTGGTCTTTGTCGTGGAGTCTGGTCATAATTTCCACGGCTCGGTGCGAAAGCTGGCCAAGGTTAGGCTGGCGATGCTCAAGATGGTTTGCGCACTCTCAGCCTGACCGCCGTGCGAAGTGACCTGAGACCCTTGTTCCCTCCATTTCAATGGAGAGTCCGGCGCTTCATTTCTGGCCTCATGCGGCCTGTTTTTCCAGCGCCATTTTTATGGCGAATTCGATGGGCGTGATGTTGCCCAGGGCTGAGTGTGGTCTGTTGCGGTTGTAGTCCTCCTTCCATAGATCGATTGCTGCCCGCGCTTGCGCGAGGGTGGAGAACAGCGTTTCGTTCAAGCATTCGTCGCGAAATCGGCCGTTGAAACTCTCCACGAATCCGTTATCCGGCATGTTGTTCTCGGTGCCATCGTTTGTTCGGTCGTCAGGTTTCGTTAAGCTTGGCGCATCCGGGCCACGGGGCACCGGGAGCACGCAAGTGCGGGCAGGCCGTCGTATGCAGATGAACTGCGAGTTCGAGCACGTTATCTGGCCGCCCCTACGACTCGCCCGGATGCGCTGCGAGCGCGGATCCGTATTTGTCGTGTTGCCCGCTGGCTCCCTGTTCGTGACCAACGATGGAGGGAACCGTGCGTATTATCGGCATGGACATACACCGCGTAGCCGCCGAGGTCGTGTCGTTGCTTGACGGCAAGATCGTCAAGCTCGGCCGCGTTCAAATGCTGCGCGATAAGCTCGAAGTGTTCGCCAAGAAGGAACTCACCCATGACGACCACGTGGTGATCGAGGCGACCGGCAATGCCGCGGCCGTCGCCGAGGTGCTATCGCCCTACGTGGATCGGGTCGTGATCGCCAATCCCAAGCAGGTGCACATGATCGCGCACGCAAAGGTGAAGACTGACACGATCGACGCCACAGTCCTTGCGAAGCTCTACGCCTCGGGCTTTCTGCCGGAGGTCTGGGTTCCGGATCCGGGGACCCTTGCCCTCCGAAGACAGGTCACCAGGCGGACACAGCTGGTTCGCCAGCGTTCACGGCTGAAGAACCTGATCCAGTCCATCCTCCACGCCCACCTGATCCCGCCTTGTCCGCATGGGAACCTTGTCGGGATCAGCGGGCGCAAATGGCTGACGAGGCAAATATTGCCTGCGGATGAGCGCACTGCCATCCAGCGCCACCTCGGCTTGATTAACCAGATCAACGAGGCTTTGACGGTAGTCGAGGCGGATATCGCGGTGCATGCGCTCCAGGATCCGACAATCCGCCGCTTGATGACGTTGCCCGGCCTCGACGTCACGGTGGCTGCGAGCGTTGCCGCGGCAATCGGAGACATACGGCGCTTCAGCGATCCACAGAAGCTCGTCGCCTATCTTGGCCTCAATCCGAGCGTGCGGCAGTCTGGTGAGGGGCCAGCCTATCACGGGCGCATCACAAAGCAGGGCCGCGGCCATGCGCGGGGGATGCTGGTCGAGGCGGCATGGGCGGCTGTGCGATCGCCAGGACCTCTACGCGCCTTCTACAAGCGCATCGCCTCGCGCCGCGGAAAGCACATCGCGGCCGTCGCCACCGCGCGCAAGCTTGCAATGATCATCTGGCACATGCTGAGCAAGAATACCGACTACATCTGGGCCCGGCCGGCCTTGCTCGCCCGCAAGTTTAGATCGGTCGAGCTGCGTGCCGGCCTTCCGACCAGCCATGCCAGACGCGGCACCGCCTTCGACTACAACATCCCGGCCAAGCGCGCCGAAGAACGATCCCGAATAGAGAAGGCGGAAGCTGCCTATGCAGCAGCGACTTCCCGATGGCGGACGCGACCGAACAGGCAAAACGCTGTGGAAAAAGCCGCCGAATGAGAAGAAGGGGCTATTCTACAACATCCGTCTGCATCGGCTTTCCGGGTGCGATGTAGTGCCATTCGACGCCGCTCTCCTGGCACCATTTGAGGATCGCCATCGACGTCAGCTCGGTGCCGTTGTCCGAGACGATCGTGCAGGACCTGCCGCGGCGGGCGATGATGGCGTCCAGTTCCCGAGCGACGCGGGCGCCCGACAGCGACGTATCCGCGACCAGCGCCAGGCATTCCCGCGTGAAGTCGTCGACGACGGCCAGAACCCGGAACCGTCGTCCGTCCGTGAAGGCATCGCTGACGAAATCCAGGCTCCAGCGCTCGTTCATCCGGCCCGGCGCGATCATCGGCCTTCTCGTTCCCAAGGCCCGCTTGCGGCCGCCACGCTTGCGGACCTGGAGCTTCTCCTCCCGATAAAGCCGCCGCAGCTTCTTCTGGTTCATCACGATCCCTTGCCGTTCAAGCATGATGTGGATGCGCCGGTAGCCAAAGCGGCGGCGCTCGGCAGCCACCGTCTTCATCGCCGCTCGGACGACGGCATCGTCCGGCCGGATGCTTGTGTAGCGAACACTCGAGCGATCGACGAAAAGTGCCTTGCACGCCCGACGCTGGCTCACCCCATGCCGCTCGCAGGCGTGGGCCACAGCGCATCGCTTGGCATCGGGCGTCACCATTTTTTTGCGGCGACATCCTTCAGGATGGCATTGTCCAGCATCTGCTCGGCCAGCAGCTTCTTCAGTTTGGCGTTCTCCTCCTCCAAAGCCTTCAGCTTGCGGGCGTCGGAAACGTCCATGCCACCGAACTTGGCCTTGTATTTGTAGAAGGTCGCTTCCGAGATCCCGTGCTTGCGGCAGACATCGGCGGTCTTCATTCCCGCCTCTTGCTCCTTCAAAATCGCGATGACTTGTTCTTCCGTGAACCGTGAACGCTTCATTCGTCCGTCTCCTTGAGCGGGACGAACTCTACCAAAAACTGGAGGAGCTTCAGGGTCTCAGGTCAGAAGATATCCGCGTCGAAGAGCGCGATGTGCCAGCTGGCGCAGGGCCGGGCACCATGCACGAGCCGAAAGCTCGTGCATGCGCACACGTTGTGCTCCTGTCGCAGGCGCTTCCGCCCCTTTCGGCCACGGAATCAAGAGGTGAGTCGGCAGTGCATCCTGGCCCGCTCAATCGATATTGAGCTACCCGCGCTCCATTTCACCAAGAAAGATAACATCATCCGGAGGTTGAAATTCTGGGTTGGAAATTTGCCTGCGCATCGCCGAATTCTTCGCTTCCATTCCCTCTCCTGTAAATCGAAATCCGCTCTTATAGAAAAATACTGAAGCGTCTTCAGACTGAGAACGAAGGGTCAGACTGCGAAGGTTATCCAGCGCTCTGAACCGATCGGCGATTTTGATCATGGCCGTCCCGAGCCCTTTGTATCTCGCCCGCTGTTTATTGTGTATCCAGCCAATTCGCATGCTGCCATCCTGCGGCGCAATGGTCAAAGTCCCCATATCGGTGTGGTCGGCGTCAGAGAAGAAAGAAATGCTGCGGGAACTGCCGATGTAATTTATTGTTTTGTTCAACCCGATTGACTCTCCCCGGCTCCTGTCAAAGATGGAATCGGCTGCGCGGCTCGCCTCCCTAAGGTCCAGCACCTCATTCGGCATGTGAGTCGATCGGGTCGCACCGCGATCGCGGTCTTCAGGTCTATGTCTACTTGTATAACGATCCATGGTTCAGGGCTCCTTTGATTTCTAATCATACCGCCTAGGAGCGATCCGCCGAACTGATTTCGCGTTACATTTGCCATCCAGCAGGCTTCTCTCATTATTACGCGGTGTTTCGGAGCCAGCTTTCGGGAGTGATCGCGATGAGGTTGTCGGTCCTTTAGTGGCCGCTAGGCTTGTGTCCGGGAGCTGGCGGCCCGCCGTGGTCGACGGGGACAAGGCGCAGATCCTCGCGAAGACTTGAACCGGCCGCCGGTTTAATACCGTTGCCGCAACGGGCCTTGCCGTACATGGTCGCTTCGCACAAACCACGGTGGTCTACTGGGCTCCTATTTGGGAGACCGATGGGTCTTATCCAAACAACTAATTTTACCAATCTACGAAAATGCTCCATTCCCCGTCCGGCACAGCGCCGCCGCTGTGCCGGCGGATTATTCGCCGTTTGAATGGGGCACTAAAAGGAAATTTGCATCACCTCACTCATGCCATTCGTGACTTCGACACTGAGTTTACGGCCGCGCCGAGATTCACAACATTGGTCTCGCCTGACGAAGACGACTGCGTTGATGACAGTCACTCCGACCTGAGGTTGGAGCATTTGAACCATCCGCCGGAGCAAACAAATGCACGTTCTCGACGTTAACCAGATGACTCAGATATTCCTGAACTCGCTTGAGCTGGTTGTGATTTTCGCTACCTTTTGCGCCGCGCTGGAGCTGATGTTTCCGGCTTATCGATACAGTTTTGCCTCATATGGTCGCGGCGTGCGGAACTGGATTATTCGGCTCGGATGCGGTGCCGTTATCTGGCACCTCTACGCCGTGAGCCTGGCCTGGTTAGGGATAAAGCCGCTCGTAACCATCAATTTCGGTACGATGCTTCACTTTGACAATGCCATCGTCAATAGCGGATTGGCCATTTTTTCAGGCGTTTTGGTCGCAATTGCGGGTGACTTCTTTTACTATTGGATGCACCGCGCTCAGCATGCTGTTCCATTCCTCTGGCGCCTGCACGCTACACACCACTCGATCCGCGAATTGACGGCATGGAATTGTCATCATCACGTTTCGGAGCCACTCATTTACGCAGGGTTTGTAGCCCTACCACTCACGCTATTCCACTTCGAATCTGGCGTAGTGCCCGTTGTTGCCATGACATTGATTACTTTCCAGGCCCATCTTTCACATTCGAGCACCCGGATCAATCTTGGGCCGCTTCGATATATTATTGGCGACAATAAGTTCCACCGCATTCACCACTCGTTGGAATCGCATCACCGGCACCGAAACTATGGGTTCTTTACAACCATCTGGGACACGGTTTTTCTAACGGCATACTGGCCAAAAAAAAATGAGTGGCCGGAAGTTGGCCTCCGAGGCCAGCCCGAGCCGCTCACCGCGCGCGATTACATTTTATTCCCATTTGATCGACGTCGCTGGCGTAGAGCTAAAGTCGGAAGTGATGTAGAGGCTGGGCGTTGAACGAGCGGAGATTCCCGGCCTGCGGTCCCGCGCAGGGCTGAAATCCGCCGCGCGGGTCATTGAGATCATACTCCTCCTGCTGTTTTGTGGGGGAGAACAGCTGCCTGGCGGCGTCAGCCTCTCGCATCTGCTCGCACATCCCCCACGATCCGGGGTTGCTGTGCGGTCGAGCCCGAATGTGCCCAGGAGTGCAATCCGCTCAGGCAATCCGGCCAGGTTCAGCGCGCCTCGACCGCTTGGCATCATCAAACAGATCTCAGGCGCATTGATCCCGTTGAGACGAATAGGGTGGCCCGATCGTGTGGCCGGCCTTGCCGATTTTACCAGTGCCGGACCGGACGACGGTCGCACGCCCATGGTTGCCCTTTAGCGCTAGTGTGCATAGAAAGCATTCTGCTTGGGGCCGAAAAAAGTGGGATATGAAGGGCGTGAGCTCTAGATTCGAAAAGCTAAATAGGTTGCGCGAGACTCTGCGCGAGTCCAACCATGATTTCCGAGCGAGCACTCAACTCTTCAGCAGCTTGGATGTCACCAAGATTGACCGGGACATGAATCTGGCCGGTCGCGGCAAGGAGCGTGGCGAGGCAAACCAGCCCCCTAAGAGCGCCAGGAATCTCGACGATGTTGAACATGCCATCATCGAACGCGTCGAGGACGAGAAAAAGGCATCCTCTCATACCCTCGAGGACAACCTGCATCTTCTTAGCGGGCGTCTTGCCGGACTCGACTTCGAAGAACAATTTGGTCTCATCCGTCAGGCGAACGCAGCCAGCGTGTCGGATTTCAAAGCTTCGGTTGCGGTCGGGCTGGATGAACTCCACGGGTTGAGGCGCGCTCTTAGCGACGCTGAGAAAGAGCACGCCTGGTTCAAGGCGAAGCATGGATTGGTTCGCGCGGCGCGGGTTCAGCATGGCGCGGCTCACCTTTTGCGGATTTCGCTGCTGCTGTTCCTATTTCTGATCGAGACAGCAATGAACGGAAGTTTCCTTGCCAAAGGAAACGAACAGGGGTTTTTTGGCGGCATCCTGGAGGCTGCAGCATTCTCCTTCATCAATATTGGCGCCGCTTTGCTCCTGGCGCTTTTCTGCGCCCGCCTTGTCACCCACCGATCAACCCTTGGGAAGCTAGTCGGGACATTCTCGATCCTTGTCTATGTCGGTCTGGCCGTGACCTTAAACTTGGCGCTGGCGCACTATCGCGAGGTGAGTGGCTCGCTCGCGGACGGTGCCGGTGCAGAGGTCATCCGAAACATGGTCGGCAATCCGGCCGGGCTCACAGACGTGAAGTCGTGGCTACTGTTTGCTATCGGCCTCATGTTTTCGATTTTCGCATTTATCGACGGCTGGTTCGTACTCGACCCTTATCCCGGTTACGCTGGCGTCGAAAATCGCTTGGTCCGTAAGCGGGAGGACTATATCGACCGCAAGCGGGAGTTGATTGAAGAGCTGCAAGACGTTCGCGACGACCACAACGAAAAGGTTGAGGACATCGTCAAGGAACTCGGCAGTCGTCGCAGGGAGCATCGTGCCATCGTCGATCATCGCTCGAGGCTTCTGGCGCTCTTTGCGCAGCATCAGGACCAGCTCGAGCGAGCCTGCAATCAGCTTCTCTCCAAGTACAGGGAGGCGAATATCCAGGCCAGAACGGAGCCTGCGCCCAAGCATTTCGGAGCGCCTTACAAGCTCGAGCGAATCAAGCCTTACATCTCGGCCGACGGGGAATGGAGCGAGGGAGACGTTGGCGCATCCATCCGCCAAGCGCAGGAGGAACTCAACGCTCAAGTCCGCCTGATTGGGCAGGAATGCGAGCGAGGAATCGAGCAGTATCGCGACCTCGATAAGCTTCATCCGGACAGTGTGAATGGCTAGGCGGGTTCGCAGGCGCAAGAAGGGGCAAGCCGGCACGATCGTTGCGGCTCTCGCTCTTGGGGTGCTCTCGGTTGCAATGTTGGGCGGCTTTGCCTGGATGTGGTCAAGGTCTGGCAAGGGCCAGATCGACGCAAACACAAATTGCCTGCTGGACGGTCCCGTTAGCCTGACGGCGGTGCTCATCGACGCCACTGATCCGATTTCGGCAACGACCATGGCGGATCTGACGAACGAGTTCCGCAAAACCATCGGGCGGGTCGAGCCGGGCGGCTATGTGAAGATCTATACGCTGAATTCGGCCCCCGGCGACCTGACGGTGATGTTCGACGGATGCAATCCAGGCGACGGGTCCACGGTAGACAATTGGACGAACAATCCGGCGCGCCGTCAGAGGAAGTGGGAAAGCGCCTTCGGTGATCCGCTGAAGAAGCTTCCTGACGAAATTCCGAATGCTGACTCCGCCAGCCAGTCTCCGATCATGGCCGGCATCCAGAAAATCAAACTGTCGCTGTTCGATAGCAGCTTGGCGAAACCAGGGCGCGCAAAGCGGTTGGTGGTCGCCTCCGACATGATCGAGCATACCGCGCTGTATTCGCAGTACCGGTCTGGTCTGGATTACCAGAAATACCTCAGTAGCGCCGCCGATCGGACCTACGGGACGTCGCTCGACGGGGTGGCAGTTACGATCCTTTATATCGACCGGAAAAAGAAGCCGTTTCAGTCGCTGGATCACGCTGAATTCTGGACGCAATGGGTGCAAAACCATCACGGCGAGTTCGAAAAGCTGGTTGGCTTGGAGGGGTTAAACTGATGGCGAGGAACCGCGACAATTCCCTGCTGGGGCATCGAGGGTTCCCACTCCTCGTGTTTGCGATATTGACGCTCGGCGGCTGCGTCTTTATCGCCATCGCCAAGCTCTCGGGCGTAAACCCGATCGTGGCGGCGGGTACACCTGTCTGCCTGATGCTTTTTTATCTCGGCGTATCGATCTTCACCGGGAAGCTGCGCCTCAGCGATGAGCAAACCGGCGACAATCTCTACTATATGGGCTTCCTGTTCACGCTGACGAGCCTTGGAGTGTCGTTGTTCCAGTTCGGGTCGGAAGGCTCGACCGATGCCATCGTCAGGAACTTCGGTATCGCGATTACGTCCACGATCACCGGCATCGCGCTCAGAATCTTCTACAACCAGATGCGGCGCGATCCTGCGGATATAGAGCGGACGGCCAGGCACGAACTCGCCGATATGACTCGGCGAGTGAGAGCCGAGATGGAGAGCGTCACCAGAGAGTTCGCCGACTTTCGCCGCGTTAGCCATCAGATGCTCGAGGAAGGCTTTGCTGAGATTGCCGTCCAAGCCGAGCGAAACGGTGAGCATATCAGATCTGCCTTGGACAAAATCGCCATGGAATCGATCAAGCCGGTCCAAGAGGCGTCTGGCAAGCTCAGCGACGCGTTAAAAGACAATTTCGGGCAGGTCGAAAGCCAGTTCTCGTCGATTGCCAAGCGTGTCGAAGCTGCCGCTGATTTGCTCGACAAAGCCAACAGCTCGATGTCCTCGTCAGTTGGCAAGCTCGGCGAACAGGCTGACACCGTGGCCACCAAGCTGGAAAAAGTTGTCGTTCCTGAGGAGGTGCTGAAGAACGATCTGGCCCCGATGGTAAAGCTTCTTGGCAGCGCTGTCGCTCAATACGCGGTCAAGACCGAGTCCGCCTCGCAGGAGCAACAAGCTCGTATGACCGCTCTCGCCGATGCAGTGGCGAAGGTGGCGAGTGGTGTAGAGCGGGCCGCAGCCGCGGCAGAGAGGACAGCGGGGAGTGTTCAAGCCCAGCAGCGCCTAACCGAGGCGCTTGCGGCAGTAGTGCAAAAGCAAAGTAAGGACACGAGCGAACTCATTGCCACGATTGCAGAAAAGAGTCTTCAGGCGGCTCGCGGCAGCCATGCTGCTAGCGAGGCGATAGCGCTCGATCCAGCACGCGCACTTACAACTGCCGTGGCCGACGGTGAAGAGGCGATAATCAAGATCTCCGAAGGTCAGCAAGGCGATTCCTTCCAATCGTTGGGAGCTGTGCCAGAGAAGGCTGAGCCGCCGCGAAAAAGCGGTTGGTGGGGCAGGTGAGCGAGACGGGCGCAACAGCGGTCGCTTATGAGCGCAAGGGCTACGGCCGTGGGCTGATCCTGGGCCTGACGATGGCCGAGACGATGCTGCTTCTGGTGTTTTGCCTTTTGCTTGCAGCCGGCGCGATCATCGCCAAGAAGCAGAAACAGACGGCAGAGGCGCAGAAGATTGCCCAATCCCTCAAGCAGGAATCGCATAAGCTGGACGAGGAAAATAAGCGGCTCCTTGCTCAGCTGAATGAGATGGTCAAGCCCTCGGGGCGCAACGTGCCCGATCAGCAATGGCGCGAGTTGGTGTTGGCGAAGGAGACCATCGAAACAATCAAAAAGGCAGGAGTTTCGGTCCAAGAACTGGTGCAAAACGCCCCGGTCACCAAAATCCTGTCCGACAACGATGTCGACGCCGAGCAAGCCCAGGCGATGATCGAGCGCACGAAGGTGTTGAAGGAGTTTGGCTACGTTGGTACAGCCAAGACCTTGAAGGACCTGTCGGATGCCCTGAAGAAGGCAGACGCGCCTATGGTGGCCGCCAAGCCGCATGATTGGCCACCGATCATCAGCCTCAGCGAACTCGATGGCTACAATTTCGACACCGGAAGTGCGGAGCTTTCCGATCGTTTCAGGACGCGGCTGCGCGACCTGTCCAAGACGATTGCGGCCATTGCAACGTCGTACGGCGTCGACGTCATCGAGGTGATTGGACACACGGATGAGCAGGCCATGTCCGGTCAGTCGTCGAACATGGACAAAGGTCTTCAACCCGTCCTGGCTGGCAAGGTGGAAGTTGGTACGCTTCATCCCGCCGATAACGCCGGCCTTGGATTGGCGCGAGCAATCTCGGTCACGAGCATACTTCGCGAGATGCCTGAACTGAAAGGGTTCACCATTCTGCCGATGTCAGGTGGCCAGCTGATCCTTCCTGGCGACCATCTGACCAACGGAGCGCAGGCTGGCGATGTGAAGGCAAGGCGACGAATCGAAATTAGGGTGAGGCAGCGCTCCCGCGAAACCGACCTCGCGGCGGGTGTCGGATCAAAGTCATGAGCGCGGAAAAATGCTGGTGAATTAGCTCACAGCATTGAGTTGGGGGACTCAAGGGATGGGATTTTACGTTCGAAAATCGATCAGCGCGGGGCCGTTCCGCTTCAATTTTTCGTCCGGTGGCGTCGGCGTCTCCGTGGGTGTGAAAGGTCTGAGGATCGGAACGGGTCCACGTGGCCACTATATCCACGCAGGCGTAGGCGGTCTCTACTATCGCGGCACGATCGGAAAAGCCGGCGCGAAAAAGGGTGTCCGACAGCCAACCCCTCACATGCGGCAAGCTCAACCACAACCGTCGGCTCCTCAATACGTGGCTGATGGCGTCGTGATGAGAGAGATCGAGTCCGGCGACGTTGTGGACATGCGCGATGAGACGTTTGCCAATGTGATCGATGAAATCAACGCCAGGCAATCGCAGACGCGGCTCTCTGTGGTGCTGGCAATTCTATTTGGGATCGCCGGCTTCCTGGTTGGGAAAGCGCTCGGAGGTGCCGCGCCTGTGCTGGGAGGTATTGCATTTCTGCCGGCCATGCTGATCGGCAAATGGCTTGACGGCTATCGACGTGTGAGTGTGCTCTACTACGATCTGGAACAGGACGCCGAGGCTGCCTATGGCAGGCTGGTGGGCGCATTCGAAACGCTCACTCTTTGCGCAGGAAAGTGGCATGTAGCTGCCGGGGGCAAGATCCAGGATCTGACGACTTGGAAGCGCAATGCCGGGGCCAGCATGCTGGTCGACAAAAAGCCTACGACACTTGCAAGCACCTTGCCGCAAGTTGTTCGCAGCAACGTTACACCCCCTTCGATCCAGGTGGGACGGCAGGTGCTATATTTCATGCCAGATCTGGTCCTTGTGAAAGACGGTAACCGGTATGGCGCCGTTGGATATGCTGATCTTCGCACACAGTCTGCGCCGACCAATTTTATCGAGACAGGCAGGGTTCCGTCCGACGCTGAGGTGATCGGACATACCTGGGCCCACCCTAACAAAAGCGGTGGGCCAGACAGGCGATTCAAAAATAATCGGCAGATCCCCATCTGCCGTTACGAAGCCTTGCGCCTCTCCAGTGCGACTGGACTGAACGAGCTGCTGGAATTCTCCAGGACGAACGTCAGTCAGGCGTTTTGCCAGGCGCTCTCGGCCATCGCGCAATTGCATCGAGACTCCAGTCGTCAAACGATTTCGCTAGACTCGCGTGCAAATGGTTGAGGCTTAGCTTGGCCCGCAATGACCGCACACTGGGCAATGACTAGAAATCTTATGCCCCACCGCGCTGAGTCGCATCGAGAAGGGGCAGGGCGTGGACCGACAGGCGGTCTTTTACGCCGGCAGGCGAGAATCGGCAGAATATCATCCTTCCTCCTGGGCCGCCGCCCTGCGGCATGGGCGGTCTTTCGATCGGGGATGGTGTATCGTGCGGCGTTTTGACGAGATATCGGGCAGCAAAGCGCTTTGAGCGATCAGCAACTGAAGGTCTGAGCCCTCCTCTGGGGCCTTCGCAGGTGGTTCGCGTCTTTCCAACTCTTTCCGCGGATTAACAAGCGGTCGAGGGGAAATCAAAGCCCAGGCCGGTAAGATCGTAAGATCCGAGCGCCTGCCGATCAGACGGCGCGGAATGGTTGGCCGATTGAGCACGTGGACGAAACGCGATCGTGGCTTGCCAGCATTCCTGCTCAGTTGGAAGGGAAGCTGGCGCTTTACGAGTTGGGCATTGGTTCAAGCTTTAGCTTGGATCAACTTACGCTTTAGCCTAGTGGGAATTCCAGCTACCGAGCAGGCGAATAAGAAAAATATGGTAGCATTTCGAGGCCGTATTCTCCCAAAATAAAAGGATAGTTGCTTTTTTCATCATCATGCTCCATATATCAAGCTATCGTTTCGCCTTAGGGCGGATCATGCGTTAGATACGGAAAAGGAAAAACCATAGCTTCTGAATTGCGTTCTGCAAAGGTCCTTTTCAAGGACCACCTCGCCGGTACGTTGTCAGAGACCCTTACCGGAGGAACGCGCTTTGCCTACGAGCGGGGTTGGACGGAGGATATTGCCTGCTGCTATCCAGTCACGCGGAACGAGTATGACTGGCCGTCTGGCCTACATCCCTTTTTCCAACATCTCGGACCCGAGGGCTGGCTGCGCGAGCAACAGGCACGCGGGGCTCATGTTGACGGTCAGGACGATCTTGGTCTGCTGTTGCGATACGGTTCAGATTGCATTGGGGCTGTGAGCGTTTTCCCGCCGGAAGGTACCGAGCTTCCCGCAGCGGCCGCAGAAACCACGACCAATCCTGGCCGTACGGTTTCAGGGATACAGAAGAAGCTCCTTGTCGTGCGCGGCAGAGATGGCTTTGTCCCAGCCGGAGCAACCGGCCCCGCTCCCTATATCGCGAAATTCAACTCCGAAAGCCTTCCGACGCTTGTCCGTAACGAAGCCTTGAGCTTGCGGTGGACCGGCGTGGTGCTCGGCGCGAGAGAAGTCAACGAGTTCCAATCCGCACCCGTGGCTGACGAGTATGCCCTCATTGTGACCCGGTTCGACCGCGGGCCGAAAGGAGAAAAGCTCCGACTGGAAGATTGCGCGCAAATCCTCGCCAAGCCCCGCGGCCAGGACTATGGAGGCAAATACGATGCCGCTTACGAAGATGTGGCCATGATCATCAAAAGCCACTCATCGCGCCCTGTCATCGACCTTCAGCGGTTTTTTCACCGCTTGGTGGCTTTTGCGCTTGTCGGAAACTGCGACGCTCACCTCAAGAATTTCTCGCTGTTGGAAACGCCGATGGGGCTTAGGCTTTCACCCGCCTATGATGTCCTCAATACCGTTATCTATGACGGTTTTGATCAAACCCTGGCACTGTCCATCCGCGGAAAGCAGATCAACCTTGGCGCTGCCGACGGCGAGCTGTTCAGAGGTTTCGGGCGCGACATCGGTCTTTCGGATCGCGTCATCGACGGGACGCTGCAGCAGCTTAAGAGACAGGTCGCCAAAGCTGTGGTGGTTATCAAGCCGCCTGCAGCCGAAGGACCCGATGATTTTGTGACCAGATATGCTGAGATCGTGAGTAATCAATGCCTGAGAATCCTCGGGGAATAGGCCCGCTGAGCTGGCGCACGCTTGTCGACGAAGCGCTCGCCCGCCGAAAAGAAGAACGCATGACACAGCGCGAGCATGCAGCGCTCGCTGGTGTCAGCATCCCGACCATTGCAGCCTTTGAACGGGGCGAGCACACCCTCACGCTCGCAAAGGCATTCGATATCCTTCGTGTTGTCGGACTTTTGGACGAGCCTGCCGAAGGCGGGGCGCAGGATCGGTTCGTGCGGGAGTCATTTGACCGGTGGCGCACCCTAACGAATGATCTGCCAAGCGATAGCCCTGCCAGGTTTCCAAACGGCTCCTATCGGTTCGACTACTGCCTGGAAGGTGATCTGAAGTCATTTGCTCTGACGGAGTTCGAGCACATCCTAAACAATGCGGTCACCAGGCACACTGGTTGGCCGGTCTTCATGATGTTGACCCGCGAAGATCTTGCTCCCCGCGAGGTCGGCGGAGCCATTGAGGTTTGGCTGCCGCCGGAGGGTGACGGGATCCGGCGTAACATCTTGAGCGATCCAGCGCATTGCGACTTCTGGCGTGCCGTACCCTCAGGACGGTTGTTCCTGATACGTGGCTATCAGGAAGACGGCCAGGAGACTTTTCCGCCGGCGAGTGTATTCGACACGACATTGCCTGTGTGGCGGATGGGTGAGGCGCTTCTTCATGCCGAGCGACTAGCCGGTCTCATGCGGAAGGACCCTGAAAGTCAGATCACGGTTCGGTTTCGTGCGCTCTATACCGGACTGACCGGTCGGCTTTTGCGGAACTGGGCGAACCCGATCAGTGAACTTATGTTTGAGGGAAGGCCTGCTCGCAGCGACGAAGTATTGCTGGAAACGGAGGTCGCCGCTGTCGATATCAGTTCGCGCCTTGCGGACATTCTGTTTCCTATGGTGTCCGCGGTCTACGAACGGTTCGGCGTTGTTGGCCTCACCACAAATCGCATCCAGGCGGAGGTCGGACGCCTTCTGAGCAGCAGGATGCGATAGATTGCAGGCGAACTTTGTGTCGCCAGCCAGAGGCCAAGACGTGATCGCGCTTGCAGGCGGCCCCCAGCCGCGTCGCGGAAGGCAGAGGAAGCCGTCTGATTGCCAAATCCCCGACCTTTCGCCGCTCAGCATACGACCCGACAAGGCGCTGCCGTCCGCACTCATCGATGAGCCACTGAAGACACTGAGCGACTGCCTAGCTTCGCGACAGCGCCGTCCGAACAGCTCGCACGCAGGAGCCCTTGCCAAGAAATTTGCCTATGCCGGCGTGTATGGCAAAATCCTCCCTGCTGCTCTGACATTTTAGCTTAGGGACAATACTCCGTTACGTGCCGCGGAATGTGGTGAACTCATGCGGGGCTTGGCGCTCGGTGGTCAGGCTATTTTCCGGAGCATAATGGTCAGCAATTCCGAGCGCCATTCCCGATAGGATTATCTCGTCATCGGGAATCGACAGTTCGCTATGCAAGATCGCGCCGTATTCACACCACGCCTGCTGCGGACACGTTTCGAGGCCATACGCTCTCGCGAGGATCATGACATTTTGCATGAACATTCCGCAATCGAGCCATGAGCCGAGAAGAAGCTCGCGATCCATGGTAAAGAACAAGCCAACGGGAGCGTCGAAGAACTCGAAATTCCTGAGCATAACCCGCTTGGGCCCCTCCATGTCGTCGCGCGCGACCTGATAGAGCCGGTAGAGATCCAAGCCAACTCGGCGTCGACGCGACAAGTATGGCTCCTTGAGAGGCGAGGGCATATAGGCGTATTCGTCGGAACGAGCGCCCAAATTTGCTGCGTCGAGAACGGTTCGACACAGACGATCGCGAGCAGTTCCCGTTACCACATAAACTTTCCAGGGCTGCATGTTGGTCGCGGAAGGCGCGCGCGCAGCTTCCGCGAGAATAGCTGAGACAGTTTCCGACGGAACTGGCGTCGGAAGAAATCTTCTCACTGACCGACGCCCAACGACCGCTTCCCTCACACCAAGCGGCCCCTCCGGAACTGCGTTTCCTATCCCTCCGGTATAGCCCCCCTTGCGCTGCTTGCACCTCTCAGAATCTTCTTTATCCATCGGAGCGGCCCTTCAATGTAGCCAGTTCTTTCCGTCGACTCTGTCTGAGAACGAAGGGCCGAACCTTGTCGCTCACCGCCTTTGGAAGCGATCCGACGAAAAGAACTTCGTGCGGATAAGCGGTAAAACACCAGGGGGGCCGATGCTCATCGATGGCTCCGCCGAACTCATGGCGGCCGCCATGGCGCCGCAAATGTACATAGCTCCAGGGCGAAGACCCGGTTATTGCCCTCAGGCAAGATGAGCGCTCGCTTTGACATTTGGGCCATAACCTTTCCTTCGGTGTGCCGTGCGGCGTTCAAAGGGTCCGCTTGCAGATTGCTCTGCATGCGCTGTGCCAAAGGGAAAATCGTTATGAAACAAACTGTCGGCCCCGGTATGTCGCATGTCCGACACCATCAGAAGGAGGCGTCCAAACATGCACCCTCGACTGAAGACAAGCAAAATCGTCCGCAAAGAGAGGAAACTGGGGGCAGGCGCAAAAGAATCATTCACGAGGACCAAAAGCGGGAGCTGCTCCCACACGGATGGTGTCAGCGATTTTCCTTGTCTCAGTCGTCTAATCGCAGACCAAAATGCAAGCCCAAATTTGTATTGAGGTGTCGTTTGCCGGGAGCACGGTCGTCTTCGCGGTCGACATGAAGCCGCCGCATGATGGGCTTCGCGAGGGATGGAGCCTTCCAAGGTTTGAAACGCAATCGCGAGGGTTGTGACGCCAACGATGCAACTGACACAGCGGAATGGCTCGGCCCACGTCCTGGCAGGGACGTCTCGTTACGCCTCGGGTAGGCGCATTCGAACTTTCCTTATGGATCAGGCCATGGCGGCTTCTTCCCGATTGAACAACTGACCGGATTTCAGCATCGCATGCATGATGACAGCGAGCTTGCGGGCGACAGCGACAGCTGCCCGCTTGAAGCCGATCTTGTCACGCAGCTTCAGCCCCCATGTGCGCAGACTGCTGTCAGCCCGGCTGCGCGTCAGGATCACGACTGCGGCCTCATAGAGAAGCCCTCTCAGATGAGGATCCCCACGCCGCGAGATATGACCATCATAATCGACTTCGCCGGATTGATAGCGTCGGGTTGTCAAGCCCAGCCACGCGCCGACAGCGCGCGATGTCTTGAAATTCGATGGATCCTCGATGGCACCGATGAATGAAGTCGCAGTGATGGTGCCGACGCCGGGGATCGACATCAATAGCTGGCATGCGTCATTGTGCCGGGCGTTGGCGACGAGCTGCTGTCCGAGTTCAGCAGCGCGGGCGCGCATGCTGAGCCAAGCTTCGAGAAGTGGCAGGACAATCCGGCCAAGCTCTTCCTGATCGGCCAGCAGGCGCCGGACGTCGGCTTCGAACTTGCCGCCCTTGCTTCGCGGAATGATCAGCCCGAACGTCTTCATGAGCCCGCGGATCTGGTTGGAGAGCTCGGTCGTGATCTTAACCAGCCGGCTCCGCGCGGCCACCAGCGTGCGGCTCAGCATGCTGTCATAGCCCTTCACCCGCACCTCGCGGTAGAAGCCGACCTCGGCCAGATGCGCCAAGCCGTCGGCATCGTTGGCGTCCGTTTTGTTCGGTGCCATGTCCAGCGCGGCCTTGGCATGCCGGGCGTCGATGCAGATCGCCGGAAGTCCTTCGGCGCTCAAGGCATGATAGAACCACACCGACAAGGGTCCGGTCTCGAACACCACCCGCTTGGCCGCTGGCGCCCGCTTGCGGAGAACGTCCGCGACCAAGCTCGGATCAGAGGGACATTTGCCGCGCCAGATCCTTTTGCCGCCACGCCGCACAGAAATCGCCGTCTCTTTCAACGACACGTCGAGACCGATGTATTCGCTCATGGTTGTTCTCCGTTCGATGCTTGGGCCCGGCGTCCAGTCGTGAGCCCGCACTTCCATCCTATCGGGGAACAACCACCCGCTCTGCAATCATGTGACCGCTTCCGGCCTTAGGGCGACTCGCTCCCGCGATTACCCCATGTCTGAGGATCCACTCCGCCACGGGGAAACCCGCTCCGATGCCTGTTCGATGGGCGCCGGGTTATCTCGGCATCCCATCGAGATCGCCTCGTCAATAGTGCCCTCCGCGAGAAGCCTCAGCAGAAGGGTCGAATGAGCGACATCGTCGGATAAAGCGTTGTCCATCGAACCATAAAGCTCATGGTGTCGATATGAATACCCCTCACTTGCAGGCCGGCTGGTGTCGAGCGCCGCACTGCCCAGGCGACCCGATGATCGCCCAGCATTCCCGGCGCTTGATCGAGCAGTCGATCGATTATGCCATTGCCACCGAATATTCATGTCACGGCCGGCAAAGCCTCTGGCGAAACGGGGAGGACGACCTCCCTGGCAAACGTGAAAGAGGTGTGTTGTCCGGCCGAATCGGTTACGGTTGCAACCTAAAGTCGGATAGGGTTGCAACCTAAAAGTTTCCCGGAGTAGGCTCGCTCAGATGAATTTTGATGTGAGGCTCACGTGGACCCGCGAAATAGTAATCCATCCCGTGTAACTGCTTTGGGGCAGGTGCAGGACGCCGGCTTGGAAGAGGGGCAAGCTGGCCAGATCGGGCAACTGGGCTTTGAGCAGCGCGGGGCCGAGGCGCGCCGAGCCGATCCGTTGCAACGGGTTCGCGATGCGGAGCCAGTTTCCTCGGGCGGCTCTCAAGAGCCCGGCCACTGGGCTGCCCCGTCCCCCAGATCAGACGGGGTTCCCGAGGCGCTACGGCCGCTGTTCGATGATCAAGCCGACGAGCCGCCAACCAATCCAGAGGAGCTTCTGCGACTGGTACGCGGGTTTAGCGAGGAGCTTCAGCGAGGGCAGGATGATCAAGCCGCCTCTGCGATCAAGGATGCTATGAACGTCTCCTTCGCCGTCCCCAGAGACGTCTCCCATGGGGCTCAACGCGTCCCAGACGCGATGCTCTCTTCCTTGGACCGCGATGGCCTCTTGCCGGATGCGGGCCAGGCCCGGCAAGTTGAGCAGCGAGTGGCCGAGGCGCGCCGAGCCGATCCGTTGCAACGGGTTCGCGATGCGGAGCCAGTTTCCTCGGGCGGCTCTCAAGAGCCCGGCCGCTGGGCTGCCCCTTCCCCCAGATCAGACGGGCTTCCCGAGGCGCTCCGGCCGCTGTTCGATGATCAAGCCGACGAGCCGCCAACCAATCCAGAGGAGCTTCTGCGACTGGTACGCGGGTTTAGCGAGGTGCTTCAGCAAGGGCAGGATGATCAAGCCGCCTCTGCGATCAAGGATGCTATAAACGTCTCATTCGCCGTCCCCAGAGACGTCTCCCATAGGGCTCAACGCGTCCCAGACGCAATGCTCTCTTCCTTGGACCGCGATGGCCTCTTGCCGGATGCGGGTCAGGCCCGGCAAGTTGAGCAGCACGTGGCCGAGGCGCGCCGAGCCGATCCGGTTGTCGCGAGTGGCGCCCATAATGCTCTTCATCCCCATCTGTCCGGCGAACACCGGGACCTTATTGATCAGGCGATCACTCAGGTTGGGGCTCGGAAACGCTATAGCAAGGAAACGGTCCTTAACTACAGGAATGCACTTTACCGATTGGCGAATGATCTCGGCGCTCGTGGCCAAGCGGTTGATCTAAAAAAACACCAATCCATGGTCGATCACGTCGATGCTTTCTTTCCGAAAAGCGGTAAGATGAAGCCGGCGTTGAAGGCCCTCCGTGAGTATTATGAGAGCCCGGGCTATTCAGCCTTGTATCCCCATCTGTCCGGCGAACACCGGGACTTTATTGATCAGGCGCTCACTCACGTTGCGGCTCGGAAACACTATCGCGAGGTAACGGTCCGTAACTACAGGAATGCACTTTGCCGATTGGCGAATGATCTCGGCGCTCGGGGCCAAGCGGTTGATCTAAAAAATCACCAATCCATGGTCGATCACATCGATCGTTTCTTTCCGAAAGACAATGCCATGAAGAAGGCGTTGAACGTCCTCCGTGCGTATCATGGGCGGGGCTATTCAGCTAGTGGCGGGCGGCCAGCGCCCGCAGACGCGCATGTCTTAGAACAAGTGGCCAGTGACAGCAGGTTGGCCTCAAGCACCCGTGTTCGCTTTGGTCATAGTCCTCGCAAATTAGGGGCTCCAGAACCCGCCTCGCCAGCGACCGCCAGGCTGTCAGACACCTATCGCGGTGTTCCGTTGGTCGATCTGACCACCTCCTCCGATGCTCAGATCGGAGCTTTTCCGTCAGGCTCGTCCAACCTCCCTGAGGGGGCGGTGCTCGGCGCCGACGAACTGCTGAGCGACGCCCATATCCACAGGGATTACCAGTTGCTGGAGCAGGACCTGCAGGAGGCCCATCCAGCGTTCGCCGCCCGAACGCGGCTGGTGGATGCGATAGTCTCCCATCTCCTGCGCCGTGACGACGTGGACGTGCAAGGTAGGTTGCTGTCCATCTATCATCAAAACGGCGCCCCAGCCGACTTCGTGTTCCTGCCGGTGAACAGTGCCGATCCTATGGATCCGGCGCCGGATGTTAACCGCATCGAGCATTGGTCGCTGCTGCTCGTTGATCGCCGCGACCCGAAAGGAGCGGTGGCCTATCACTACGATTCCCTCCAGCAAAACGGACAGGGATACAACCACGCGCTTGCACGAGAACTTGCAGCAAGACTGGACGCGACCACGCTAGTGACACCCGCCATGGCCCGGCAGAACAACGTTGTTGATTGCGGCGTCTTCGTGGTGGACGCCACGCGCGAGCTGGTTCGTCGATTGGCGAACGAAGAGCGGCCAGACCAGCAGCTGCCGCTGCACCTCGACTACCTCGCCGCCGATCGGCAGGCGCTGCAAAACCGACTGAGGGAGGAGCGCCTTCCGCACGAGCCTGCCGCAATCCCCGCGGAAGCTTTTTTACCAGCTGGGTCGCAGGTGCAACACGCCGTCTTGCAAGAGCAGCAAGCCCGACAAAGCGCGCCAGCGCCGTTTGAACGGCACTTGGGCAAGACGCGCGAGGCCCAGGACGAGCTGACGAGTACACTTGACAGGAGCAACCTCGTGAGCAGCGGGGGCATGATCATCAACAAGGAACATTACACAGCGCTGTTGATACCAGCGAAGAGGCAGAGGACTGATAATCCGCAAAGCCTAGCCATGGGGCGGCAGCTGAGCGAAGCACCCACAACGTCAGCCTCCGATCAAGCCCGAGCGGACCTAATCGCTTCCTTCAGAAGCAGAGAGCGCTCCGCGGGACGTTGAGTGCTACGGCTGGGGTCAAGCAGAACAGCTCTTTTGACGACAGAGATACTGATGCCCGGCATAGCCTAATCGGCCTGCGATTTTGGCCAAGTTGAGGAACATCTGGCGAACATCAGCGCTTAAACGCCCTATCTCAGGTATGCTCCCGGCGGCGCTCAACGGCGGGCGCGCCGATTCCAGCATCATGCAGGAATTCATGACGAAGTTCGCCGCGCGCGACTACCCGCCGACCGGCCGCATCGACAAGATGCTGAAGGATCTGAATTCCCTCCAGTCTTTCGCCCTGAAGACCAAGACGCCCGCCCAACTGCACTGACAGGCGATGCTTGGTGCGGCGAACCCATTCGGAATGACAGCATGAGCGACTACGAGTTCCTGGACAAGCGCTTTGACAAGCTGATCATCGGCCATGCCAAGCTCGAACGGCTGTGGACCGGCAGCCGCTGGGCGGAAGGTCCGGTCTATGTGCCCTCGGCAAAGCACTTGCTGTGGTCTGACATCCCCAACGACCGGCTGCTCCGCTACGACGAAACCGACGGCTCGGTCAGTGTCTTTGAAACGCCGTGCAACTACCAGAACGGCCATACCCTGGATCGCGAAGGCCGCGTCGTTACTTGCGAGCATGGCGGGCGCCGTGTCTCCCGGCTCGAGCATGACGGGCGCTGGCAGGCCCTGGTCGAAAGCGTCGATGGCAAGCGGTTCAATTCGCCCAACGATGTGGTGGTCAAATCCGACCGGACGATCTGGTTCACCGACCCGGTCTACGGCATCGATAGCCACTATGAGGGCAAGATCGCCAATCCAGAGATCGGCGGCTCCCACGTCTACCGGTTTGACGAGGCCGCGGGCGAGCTGACCACTGTCATCACCGACAGCGTGCAGCCGAACGGTCTCGCCTTCTCACCCGACGAGACGGTACCCTATGTCTCGGACACCGGCGCCAGCCATGTGCCGGGCCTGCCGCGCGCCATCCACGCGTATGAACTCGCTGACAACGGCCGCTCGGTTCGAAGCGGCGACGCAATCATTCTCAGTGAAACCACTTTTCTCCACTCCTTCATCTGTCAGAGCTGCCTTTTCGGTCATCTCTTGAATGGCGCCCCGCCCGCAGGGAGGAAGCGCGGGCAGGGCGTGCCGCACAAAGGCCGATGGGGTTAGGCAACAGCACAGCGGCGGCAGAAACTGATTAGGAGACCTTCCTGACGACAGGGTGACGGCAAGCGTCTGGTGCGTGAAAATATGGTGCCGCGGCTGGGTCACATTGGTTGGCGCCCTTCTAGGGTGTCTTTCGTATTTGGGTCGCACCCGTCATTGAGCGGCCGATGTTTCGCGGCGTTCTTATTGAGGTCATCCCCGGGTTCATGCTTCGGTCCGTGGTCAGCGCGGCGGCTGGCAACGTGATGCCGCTCCAGTGCGGCACCCCGAAGCGTCCATCTCATAAGGTCTGCTCGAACGGAACGCTTGGCTGTCAAGCGAAGTGACGATTTGACCTCTCCTATTGCCTCGGCTCGCCGGCGGCGAAGGCGCTGATCGAGAGCCGGATGATCTAGGGATCCGGGGAGAGGCTTGGCCTGCTGCCGGATTGTTAGGTCGCCGGCATGGGGTGTCTTAGCACTGTGTCCTAAAAGCCTTTGGGAGACGCCAGGGCGCCAATGGCAGCAAGGAACCCGCTGACATGCCCGGACTAGACCGTTTGTTGTGGCGCATTTTGGAGTGGGTCGATTGTCGGATCGGGACCCAAAAGGTCGGCAAGTTGACAATGCCGACGGTCAGAGACGGGCAAAATCAGAAATTTCAAGTAGGTACGCCGCTTGCTTGTTCACGGTATCGCCGGGACCGCATCCCCGAAATTCGACGGGCCGGCACGAAGGAGATCGACATGAAGCGAATTTTCAAGACGGCCGTTCTGTCCGTCGCCGTGGTCGCCACTACGCTCGCGACTTTGCCCGCTGCCAATGCGGGTGATTGGCGCCTTCACGCCGATGACGGCGGCGGCGACGCGGTTGCCGCCGGCGTGCTCGGCCTTGCCGCCGGCGCGCTGATCGTTGGCGGGTTGATCAATGACCGGCCGCCGCCGCGCGATTACTACGATGGCGCTTACTATCATCGCGACGTACGGGTGCGCCCGGCACCGGTTCGCCGCTACTACGCGCAGCCGCAGGTGGTCTACGCCTACCGTTGTGCGGCACCGTGGACGCGCGAATGGTATGCCTATTGCTCGGACCGTTATCGCAGCTTCGACGCCCGCACCGGCACATTCACCGGCTATGACGGCGAACAGCATTTCTGCATTGCCAACTGAGGCTTCCCTGCCCGGACAAAAACCGCTGGACTTGTCAGCGTACGTCCGACGAAGTATTTCGTGGATGTATGGCTGAGCAAGGTTTCGTCTCCAAACAGTGAATTCCCCCCATCCAGGCAACACCGGGTAAACCGGGTAACAAGCGTTGCCGTTAAGGAGACGGTTGGGTGGGGGGCGAACGCCTGAAAGGAAGGTCGGGGCAGCTTGTTAGCAATCCTGTTGAGCTCGTTTGCAGGTCGTGAAGGACGTTTTCGTCGGACGAAACGACGACACGGTCTCGGCTGATTGCGTCCTTGGATCTCCAATCTCAAGCACGACCCAATCGCGTGCTGGCACGAGGCTGATCGCGGTCGCCTCGAAAGGCGTTCCGGGCGCGGGCTAGAGTGGCTCGGTGCGCGGAGGGAATGCGATCTTTGATGCGCTCCTCGTGACGTTCAGAACGGCGTGGATGCGCGGCGCCAGGAGAAGTCCTGCTTCAGGTGCCTGAAGCGTTTGCCGTCCACCCTCCCCATCGCCAGATCAGGAAGCGGGCGACCTCCGGAGATGGGTATATGACAACACAACGCCGACCCGCGTCGGTGGAGTCCTGTTCGCCATCCTTAAAAGGACACTCCCTGTTTTCCTTTGTAGCATCAGCGACACGATGCTCTTCGGTACGGCTTCTTGTCGCGTCATGTAAGTCGCTGAACACTTGCACGAAATTTCTTTTGGGCTCCTTCTTCGCAATTGGCACGACCGTTGCAACTCCACTGCGTGGGCAATCAGCCTGCGGTGATGGGAGACCAATCCATGATCCGAAACGCCATACTCGCATTCTCGCTTTTATTGTCCTCGGCCGCCTGTGCGGACACGATCGAGATCAAGATGCTCAATCGCGGCGAGCACGGCTCGATGGTCTTCGAGCCCGACTATGTCCAGCTCAAGCCCGGGGACGAACTCCACTTCTTAGCCAGCAATAAGAGCCACAACGCCGCCTCGATTAAAGGCATGGTTCCGCAGGGCTATGCCGAGTTCAAAGGCAAGATCAACGAGGAGATCACGGTACGCTTTGACCAGCCTGGGTACTACGGCATCAAGTGCTCCGCGCACTACGGCATGGGCATGGTGATGGTCGTCAAGGTGGGCGAAGCCGCGACGATCGACGCCTTCCGCAACTTCGATGCGCCACCACAAGCGAAGAAGCGCTTCGCCGAAATCTTCGCGCGCGCCGGGATCGCTGGCTGATCCCATGCATCCGCCATCGCGGATCGAACCGAGACCCGAAGATCCGCACCTGCTGGTCGGAAAGTCTGAAACTTTCGATTGCGCCTTGGCCTGATGAACTTGGGGATCAAGGTTCGGGCGCGACGGCTATATTGCTTGATTACGTGGTCTCTGCTGACTCCAAATACGGCGGGCGCAATTCAAGCAGCTTTTCGATTGTTAGTGACGCAATGATCAGGATCGGCAGCAGCAGGCCGTGGTTGGGATTCTTGAGATCGAGTAGCCGTTTGCAGCGTTTGATGTGAGATTCGTGGCCGCGTAGAACCCCTGGCACCACGGCCGGGGTCGATGCCGCCGCTAGGCTTGGTGGTGAAGTGGGGCGAACAATCCTGCGGTCTGTCGAACAGCGTCTCGTTGATCCGTTTGTGGATCCTGGCGAGGCTGGCAAATACGGCGGATCGGTTTGCAGATCCTTTGGCCAGGACGTCGCGCGGCAATCCCATGAGCGCGCACATCCAGTCTTGCGGGTCCGCGAACCGCGGCCCAGTGACCGCCGCCGTTACGAAGCCATCCAGCGCCGACATGGTGCGCACGGGTTGGTCTTGGCGGCCATCCAGGCCTCGAGAGCTTCGTCCGACAGTGCCATGTCATTGATCGCGCTCATGCCGCCAGGGGAAGCAGCATCTCGTGGCGGCGCACCCAGTTCCATGGCATCAGCTCGTACAGCGTGAGGCTGGCCAGTCGTTCTGGATGCGCTCGATTGACATCGGCCATGTAGGCTTCGGCATCGACCCCGCAGAGCTTGCAGGTCTCGATGATGCTGAGACGACCGATGACCGCTCGGCCGCGGCGAAGCTGCCCCGAGAAAAGCCAATTGCGCCTGCCGACCGCAAATGGCCGCTCCGCGATCAGGTTGTCGGGCTCGAGCTGGCCATCGTAGAGGAAGCGATTGAACGCGTACCATCGCTTGCTGCCATAGGCGAAGGTCTTGGCGATATCGGCATGGCGCGACAAACCCTGGCCCTGCCGCATGAGCTGTCGTCGCAGCGCCCGGACCAGTGGTCGCAAGAACATTACTGTCTTTGGTTGATAGAGGCTGCGCAGGATTTGAGCTGCTATTGTTCTGACCCCTAATGGCCTCGGCGGGGGAACTGCACCACCTTGCCACGTGGACGCGAATATTGTGCGGTCGCAACGGCCTCGATCAACAGATCCAAGGCTGCACGGGATTTGCAGCTCGTGTCATCATCGCCCCCGAGATAGTGATAGGCTCGATCAAGATGCAACCAGGCAGCCGCGAAATCTGATGTCAATGATACCTCCATCGTGGCGCCCCCGAGGGAGCCGTGACATGCGCCGACAAAACGAAACGGAAATATCCACACCGGCCTTTAATTCAATGTCTAGCGGTATGGCATGCAGCCCGCACTTCGAAGGGCGGCGAGGAGCAGGTTGATGTGTCCCTCGATGTCGCTGCACGCCTGTTCGCGCAGCGGCATACTGTCCCAGCTTTCCACTGGATCGATAAAGCTGGCGAGTTCGCCATTGGCCGTGAAGGACACGACCGCCAGCCCGTCCTTGGTCAAGGCGAGGATTCCGGTTGTGCCGGTCACATAGCGGACGGCTGCAATTCGCTGAAATTGAGGATCACCATCGACCCGGACCTCAAAAAGAAATCGCCCGGAAGTATGCCGGGCTATCCTGGCTGCCTTATCACCAAAGCTCAAGGGCAGCAGCCGAACGCTTGCCGCCGCCATTTCGAACAAGAGAGCATCGAGGCCATCGTCTGCCGCCATGTGCAGACTGTGCGCGAAGCCACAGCCAGCGCAATCAGGCCATGAAGTTGTTCACAGCATGAATGCTTGCCATGGTCCTCCTTCTGAGAGTAGCATTTTTGCGCAACGCGCTCCCCAGCAGTCGGCCAAGCGCTCCGTGCGATCGCGCCTGCGGAGAGGAGCAGCTTTGCCCTAAAGATGCGCCCGCATGCCCGGGCATGACAGCCAAGAGACAGCCTGTGGCGAGAAGCACCAGGGTCGCGACCGTCCAGATCCTCATGCCTAGCAGGTGCAGTAGCTGTGGTCCAGCGTCTGTAGAAACCTCGCCTTGAGAAGCCCCCCTCGAGCTCGAAAGCTTATCGCGACAAGTGGCCGCATCGGTTCGCGAGCGACTATGGCCGATCAAGAATACCGGGAGGTTGCCGGGGTCTTGCAAATCGGTAAGGGTCGATTGCCGGCGCTCATCTCACGCCTGTGGGCAATGACACCCTGGCGTTTGTCCATTTGATTTCTTTGCGCCAGTCTTACGGTTTTGTAATTTGGACGGACGCGGCTTGAATCGCCTTCATTGTATTTCCATTTTCGACGGACTTTGAACCGCCCGAGGCGAAAAGATCGCTCATCCTCCACATCGTCAGGCCTTGAAAATGATTAAGCCGTTCAGATTCCTCTCGATGCTGTTGATACTGACGACGGCCTTTGGAATTTTGTCGGTCAATCCGTCGGAGGCACGCAGAGGCGGGAGCTTCGGCAGCCGCGGCAGCCGGACATACCAGGCGCCGGCCCCCACCGCCACCGCACCGTCCACAATGCCAGTTCAACGTTCGATGACACCAAACAGGCCAAGTCCGGCATCACCGATGCAGCCATCGTCCCTTCAGACGCGACCAAGTTTCTGGAGCGGGTTTGGCGGTGGGCTCGTTGGCGGTCTCATCGGCGGGTTGGTGTTCAATGGCATCTTTGGAATGCTGTTCGGCCATGGATTCGGCGGCTTGGGTGGCGGCTTCAGCTTCATCCTCCAGCTGTTGCTGATTGGCGGGCTCATCATGCTTGCGTTGCGGTTCTTCAGCCGAAACAACGGCTCTGCCGCGGCAGTCGGAAGCGGCTTTCCATTCGGCCAACAAAACTATGGGACAGGAGCGCCAGCCTACACAGCGCCTCTCGCCGGCGCTGCGGCGGCCTACGGCGCATCCAAGACGGATGAAATCGGTATTACCCAAAACGACCTTGCCACCTTCGAACGTCTTCTCGCGGACGTGCAGGCCGCGTTCACCCGAGAGGACCATCAAGGGCTGCGTCGGCTGACGACGCCAGAAATGGTTTCCTACCTGTCCGAAGAGTTGGCCGACAACGCGACTAGGGGATTGAAGAACGAGGTATCAAATCTTCGATTCCTCAACGGCGAAGTCGCCGAAGCATGGCGGGAGGGCACGCGCGACTATGCGACGGTGGCGCTGCATTGGTCGGCTGTTGATGTCATGCGCAACCGTCAGACGTCTGCGATCGCAGATGGCGATCCCGTCAATCCGGTCGAGACGACGGAACTCTGGACCTTTACCCGTGAGGCTGGAGGAGAGTGGCTCCTGTCCGCCATTCAGGACATCACAAAGCCATAGGCCCTTTTTGCGGGGCCCAATTTGTGCGGTTGGGAGCCGTTTCGAGTTCTGGAGCATTGCCGGTGTGAACGGATGGCGGATTGCGATGCGCACGCTGCAGAAATTCCTCGGTCTTATCGTTGTCGTCCCTTTCGTGGTCGGTTCCGCGAACCGAACCGCCGCCGGTCGACGTGTTCGACCTGCCGACGCCCACCCGTGCCGGCCTGGGCGAGCCGCCGCCGAACGACATTATCTTCAACAATATTCATTGCGCGCGTGGACTTTACATATTTGTAAATTGCAGTCGCCGGCTAATCCGAGATACCGCTGGGCGGCGGTTCGGTTCGCGAATCCGACTTATCGGGCAACAGCACTTCCCGGATGAACGAGCCGGGCCGTCCTTAAGCTATTTGGGAGAACACTATGATTCGCAAGGTTCTGGTTGCAGCCTCGGTTGTGACGCTCGTTAGCATGCCGGCATTTGCCGCCACCCAGTATTGGGTCGCGAAGGACGCCACGACGAAGAAGTGCTCCGTGGTTTCCACGAAGCCGGACGGCAAGAAAATGACCGACGCCGGAACAAAGGCATACGATTCCCAAGCCAATGCCGAGAAGGCGATGAAGCTGCTGAAAGACTGCAAATAAGGGAAATTTACGCCCGTTTTGAGCTGTCGCCCGCTCTGGAGCACTGGAGCGGGCTTTTTGCTGCGCAGAGCTCGCGGTCGATGGCGGACGTCATCTGCCCAGTTCGACTCTGCGCCAGGAAGGTCGATGCAATTTCGCGCCTGACAGGAAGGCAGCTGTCTCGAACCTCCCGATCGGCGGCGAATGCAGCAAAACGTGTTGTTTTGAGGATCAATCCCGCAGGGCGAGGGGGTCGACCGCGATGCCGGTCAAGAGAGGCCGGCGGATAAAAAATGGCCGGGCTCGAATGCGGCCCGGCCAAAAGAAGGTCAAAACCTTCAGAGGGAGCACCGTTCAGCGGGATGGGAGGAAACGCCGAACAATGTTATGTTTATGTGCTCATTTCTGAGCTTCTGCGACGAACGTCATTCCAAAGAGTTGCCCAACTGACAAAATTCGTACTCCGCGCCGACCGGGCTCGGCGTTCAGACACGGTGCTACGTTCCCCCGGGGCCATAGGCTAACCGCCGCCCCGCTCGCAAATGGCTTGCGTGAGACGCCGATCCATTGTCCATCGAGCATCGCGACGCGCCGAAACTTTCAGCCAATCGGTGGACGCGCTACCCCGCCTCACTGCCGGTCGCAGTTTGGCGAGAACTGACATTTGTACCCGCAATGTCGCCTAAAAAGGCAGAGTGGAACTTTGACCGGTCCAGCTGCAAGAAATATCACGCTGGGCTGTGTCGGGTCGCCGTCTCAATCACTAAGCTGCTAGTACCGCCTAGCATGTGGGTCGGACCGCAATCGGCAGGCGTTCATTTGTTGTTATTGAAGGTAACCCTCTGCTCGGCATTGGAACGCGCAGGCCGCCTGACGAGCGCTCGAAATTTCGACGGCTTTGGGCTATTTCGTGACCGGACGTCTAGCTGTCAGCTTCCTGACAGGTTGGCTGCTCCATCATGCGATCAACCAAAGCGAGTGTCCTGCCGCGCTGTCCTCGACGCGATTGTGGCTTGGCAGCTGATTGTGAACGGCTGTGTTGAAAGCAGGAATCATCATCGGCACCGGATCAGCAGATATTTCGTCACCCTCGGCCGGATATGCGCGAGGCGTGATTGAAGGCCGGAAACCACCGCTTCAAGAACAAAGTTTGACAAAAATCACCACTGAATCAGAAATGCTCAAACCCGGAAAGCTCAAGATGAACTCTACCTATGCAAGCTCTCAGAAGGCCATTCACTGGGCTGTGTTTCTCCTGGTTGTCAGCCTCTATGGCCTGACCTATGTCGCCGACCTTCTTCCGCGCGGGGATGCCGGTCGCAACCTCGTATGGTGGTTTCATATTTCATTCGGCCTGCTGCTTTTTGTCCTGGTCGTTACGCGCATCGGCCTGCGCCTGGTACGTGGAGCGCCCGATTTGCCCGCGCAAATGACACGACTTGAAAAATGGATGGCCAAAGTCGCGCATCTTTTGCTCTACGCGCTTCTCGTAGCCATTCCGGTCCTCGGAATCCTCCTGACCTGGTATAGGGGGGAACCCTTGAGCTTCTTCGGTCTGATTACCATATCGGCCCCATTCGCACCCGATCGCGCGTCGGCCGGAACCATTAAGGAGCTCCACAGCCTCTGCGCCAATCTGATACTTGTCCTTGCCGGGCTTCATGCGGCTGCCGCTCTTTGGCATCATTTTGTCCGTAGGGACGACGTACTCAAGCGAATGTTGCTGGGAGCACGCGCCTCCTGATTACGGCTTATAGATGAAGAAGGCACTGATGCGTGTCGCGATGGTTGGCTTGCTCGGACTTGTCCTGGCCCGGCCGCATGCTGCGCTTGCAGAAGTTGACGAGGACGGCGATCATGATCGGGCGCGGGACCTATATGAGCATGGCGAGATAAAGAGCCTGTCCAAGATAATGAGCGTGGTCCGCGCCCAAGTTCCTGGCGACATAGTAGCCGTCGACTTCATCCGGATTGACGACACGTGGGTGTATAGGTTCCAGGTTGTTGCCTCCGACGGCCGCCGCAGGATCGTCGATGTGGACGCCGGGGCCGGAGCTGTCATGCACGGCAAGCGCGGCGACTAATGAAAATTCTCCTCGCCGAAGACGAACCCCGTATCGCGACCGACATCTCGGCGGTTCTCAAAGCCGCTGGGATGGCCGTCGATATCGTGCGCGACGGCGAAGCTGCCTGGTTCGCAGGCGACGTCGAGAATTACGATGCGGCCATTCTGGATCTTGGGCTACCAAAACTGGATGGCCTGACTGTTCTGAAACGCTGGCGTGCCAACACCCGACGTTTTCCAGTTCTAATTCTGACCGCCAGGGGGATGTGGAGAGACCGCGTCGAGGGCATCAACAGTGGTGCAGACGATTACCTTCCCAAGCCTTTTGAAATGGAAGAACTTCTCGCTCGGTTGAGAGCAATATTGCGTCGTTCAACGGGACAGGCTGCGCCGGTGCTGAAATCAGGACCATTGCTCCTCGACACGCGCCAGATGCGCATTTCGCTCCGCGGCGTACCTGTCGCGTTGTCGCCGCTGGAATATCGGCTTCTGGCGTTTCTGATGCATCATTCCGGACGTGTGGTCGCGCCAACCGAACTTGCGGAGCATCTGTATGATTCCGGCAACGATCGTGATCCCAATGCAATCGAAGTCATAGTCGCCCGTCTTCGCAGAAAGCTCGGCAACAACGTCATCGAGACGCGTCGCGGGTTTGGATACTTTGTCGCTGACGAGCCTTCCTAATGGGCAACTCGATCCGCTTCAGACTCTGGTCGGCAGCGACGATCTCGATTCTTGTCGCTCTTGCCATTGCCGGCGTCGGGCTTCGCTATCTGTTTGAATCGAACGTCGAGCGGCGGGTCGTCAGTGAACTGACTCTCGATCTCAACGAATTGATCGCTGCAACCAGCTTCACAGCCGACGGTCACCTTTCGGTCGCGCCCGCCTTGACTGATCCGCGCTTCGCAAATCCGCTGTCCGGTCAATATTGGCAGGTGGAGGATCTGAGCACACACGGTCTTGTGCGTTCACGCTCGTTGTGGGACGCGAGGCTGGTGCTGCCGGATCATCAAACTGGCGGCGAGTTGAGGCAGACCGAGGAACTCAAGGGGCCCGCCGGCGAACTTACAATTGCCGTCGCGCGTTCGATCATTGATGCCGACGGCCGTTCCTTTCGCGCCATCGTGGCGGAAGACCATCGCAGTGTGGAAGTCTCGGTAAGCAAATACGTCCGTGACCTTGCGCCAGCTCTCATCTTGCTCGCCGCTGCCCTGATGGTGGCATTTTTCATCCAGATCACTGTTGGCCTTGCTCCGCTGAGAAACCTACGGGCGGCCGTCAGGGACGTTATCGCGCAGCGAACGGCGCGGCTAGAGGTGGTTGCGCCGACGGAGGTGCAGCCGCTCGCCGACGAAATCAACCGCCTCCTCTATGCCCAGGAGAAAGCCCTTGCACGCGCCCGATCGCGTGCCACCGACCTGGCGCATGGCCTCAAGACGCCCCTCCAGGTTCTATCGGCGGACATCCGCGCATTGCGCAAAAAGGGCGAGACGAAGCTCGCCGACGAAATTGAAAAGAGCGCAAGCGCGATCCGCCGCCATGTCGAGCGGGAATTGGCGCGCGCCCGTCTGGCACCCGGCGTTTCTGGCAAGGCATCCTGCCGGGTGCGAGAAACGGCGGCTGGCGTTATTGCTGTGGTGAGACGCACGCCGAGCGGCAAGCAGCTCGCCTTCGTGATCGACGTCGCGGAGGATCTCGTGGCGCCGGTCGATGAAGGCGACCTGTCGGAGATTCTTGGCAACCTTGTGGAGAACGCGGCGCGTTTCGCGAATTCCTTAGTTCGCATCACCGCTTCCGACGCCGCTGGCGAGGTGGTCATCGCCGTTGCCGATGATGGTCCAGGCATTCCGGATGCGGACCGCGTATCGGTCCTGTCACGCGGCGTCCAACTGGACAGCAAGGGCGGCAGCAGCGGACTGGGTCTGGCCATAGTTTCCGACATTGTCGAAGCCTATGACGCACACCTGACCATGACCAATTCCGATCCTGGCCTGGTGGTAACCATAGTCCTGCCACGGCACCGCTAGAAAAAGACGAGCACAGGGGCTGGCGTTCACGCAAACCCAGGGAAATAATCAGTCTTTAGCCTCGAACGGCGCACGCCCATGGCCAGCAGCATCTGTCGCAGCGTCTTGACCATGGCTTGCGGGCCGGAAATATAGAAGGTTCGCTCCAGGTAGTCGGGTATGGCCAGGCGCACCAGGCGGGCGTCGATATGGCCGGGATATTGGCCCGGCCCGGTGCCGTTGGCCACGGCGTGAAACGTCCTGATGCCCAGTTCGCGCCTCGCGGCGCCAAGCACGTCGCGATAGGCGATATCTTCCTGGGTCTCCGTGCCGTAGAGGACGACGATGGGTCGCACCTCCTTGCGGTCGATAAGATATTGCAGCATCGAACGGAACGGCGTGATGCCGATGCCGCCGGCCAGGAAAGCCATCTTGGCCTTGGGATTGGACGGCAGCGTGAAATCGCCGGCCAACTGGGAGGCGTGGATCATGCTGCCGGGTCTCATGGTGGCCAGCGCCCGCTTGAAGGCGCTCGATTGTGGATAGAACTTGATGCCCAGCCTAACGGATTGCTCGGTCGGCGCGGACGCGACCGTGAAATAGCGCCGGTTGCCGCGATTGTCGGAACGGTCGAGGCCAAGTGTCCATTCAAGGTACTGGCCCGCCTTGAAGGCGAGTATTTGCTGTGACCTGAAGATGAAGTCGTAGCTGTCGACGGCGGATTGCTCGACGCGTTCCAATCTCAGCACGAAACGCCCTTTCGGGCTCACAGCGTAGGCGAAGAGGTTGCCCACGAGAAGCGCGAGTTCGGGCGTAAGGTAAAACGAGCCAATATGAATGTTGGGCGCGAACAGAAAGCCGACGATTGCGCCAAAGGCGATGCGCGGCCAACGCGTCGTCGGAGCTGTCAGCGGCTCGGTCAGCATCACGAAGGCGAAGAACAGCAGGGGTGACGAGCCGAAGGTCTCCGTCAGGGCGGTGCCGTAGTGAGACGGATCGGTGGTGGCCAATGTTGTCGCGAGAGCCACCACTAGGAAGGTGGCAACGAGGTCCAGCCGGCGCAGCTTGCGCATCACAAGAACGCCGCCGATGAGCACGAAGGGAAGCAGCCAGATATTGCCCCCCGCCCACCAGGTGGCGGGCCGGTCGAGCAAAAGCGCGGTGAGAGCGACACCCAGCGCGGCCGGATTAAAAAGATGCTTCCTTCCGATGGCGAGCATGTATTTCGAGGAAATCGCCCAGACCGCGGCGAGTACAATCGCCCCGATCGCCTGGAGGTCCGTGGCTGCGACCGGATCGAGAATCAGCGTCAGGATGAGGGCGGTGATGTAGAGGGATTCGGTGTTGGCTGGGACCTCGAAAATGCGCGCAAAAACCTTGTTGGTAATCCAGCAGGCGACTAGCACCAAACCGGTCGTGAAGGCGAGCGCGACGGGATCATGCGGCACAAGCTTAACGAAGCCGAACACGAATGCCGTACCCACCAGCGCCATCAAATAATAGAGCACCAGCCGGTACATGGTCAGATGGTCGAGAAATCGGTCAATGGCCTTTATCATTGTTGGCAAAAAGCTCCGAAGCCGCTGGTTATCGTGGCGCGGCCATTGACGTCGACGATGTAGCCTTCCAAGTCCGGCATACGCTCGAGGAAGTGGATGCCGTCCTTGCCCATGGCGAAGGCTGCAGTGGCAAAACGGTCGGCTTCGAGCACGTCAGGCCCGATAACTGTCAGGCTGACGATGTCTGCGATGGCACCTCCAGGCCCGTGGGGATCGTAAATGTGTTGCCCGCGCACATATGTGCCGGATGTGGCCACGCCGCGTCCGCACGGGCAGATGATCTTAATGACTTCGTCCGCGTTGAAGGGATTGCGGATGCCGACGCTCCAGTCCCGGCCCGCGGCGTTCCTGCCACTGGACTGGATGTCGCCTCCGGCCTCGATGAAGAAGTCGCGGATCCCGGCCCGCCGGATGATTTCGGCAGCGTTGCAGATGGCCCAGCCCTTGACGATCCCGGACGGGTCGAGCGAACCGTCGGCCTTGCGAATATCAAAATATCCGTCCGTCTCCCTCCTGGTCCGTTCGGCGAGCGCCATCACTTCAAGCATTTCGCGGCTCCAGTTGCGTACCGGGACATCGCCACGATTGATGGCCGAGATCTCACTTCCCGCCCGGTAGGTGCTGAAACGACGGTCGACAGCAGCGAAGTAATCGAAGACCGTATCGATCAGGGCGCCATCGGGCGCATTTGCGATATCGACCGTGACTGGCATGCCCATTAAAATCCGGGTTTCGCGCATGACTCACGAAGACGCCTTCTCCAGCGCGCCGCCAAGGGACTGGATAAAGGCCCTACTGGTCAGCGTCGCGCCCGAAATGATGTCGACATCAGCGCTTTGCGCGCGGATCGCCTCCTCGCGCAGCATGGGCAGAGCCTGCCTGTTGATGCTGACAGACGTGCGGCGGTCACTCGGGTATTTCAGCACCTTGAGCGCCGTGAGTCGGCCGTTCTGAACGAGAACCTGGAGCTGGATGATGCCGTAATAGGCGTCGGCTGCGGGGCCGGTGTAGACCCCGTCGGCATAGCCGTGGGCTGCGAGCTTCATGCCGGTACGAAAGGCGTGAGCCGGCGCTTGCGGATATCCCGGTCTCGGCTGCGGGATCGGTATGTAGACAGCCGGCGTCACAGCAAAAGACGGCATTTCTGGCAGGGTGGGGCTGGCGGGCGCCGGCGCGAACTTTTGCTCCGGCGGTGCAGGCGGCATCTGAGAAACCTGCGGCTGACCGGCGGCAAGTGCCGGTTTCGGCGCATGCGCTGCAATACCCCCCGTGGTTTCCTTTCCAATCTCACGCGGCATTCTCAGCGTCGGCGCCGGCCGCACATCTTCTTGACGAACAATGGGCAGGGCTGCCGCAGGTGCAGCAACTGGATAGGCCGCAGCCAGTGATACGACCGGCGGCAATGCGTCCCCGTTTGCCTTGGCGGATAGGGCCCCATCAATCAGATCGTTGGCCGGGCCGTGCTCAGTCTGAGCCCAGATACAAGCGCCCGACGACGCGATCACGATAAGTGACAAAGCGATCTGTTTCATAAGGTTGTGTTCCACATTGGATTGTGCGCCGGACAAATCGATTGAGCAGGCATTGTCTCACCACCAAGCTGACAATTGGCTGTCAGGTATTCCTGGGGGGTATTCTGACTTCGTTGTCGGCTTTAGCGAACCTGCTTGACAGCACCCTGCGAGCAGGACCCTGAACTGACGAAGCGCAGATATGGGGTAGCGGGATCAAACGGGAAGCGGGATGGCCCGAAACTGTTTTCTTAAAGGCGCGCATCGTCCGCCTCCGAAGGAGGAAATAGGGAATCTGGGCTGGAGGCTCGTTGGGCCATAGCACCACCCGACAATTCCGATAATGCGCTCGCCTCCCGATCTCAGGTCCGGTAAGATGCATATTTTCTCGGATTAATATTCTGTAATAATTACTGACGTTTCGCGTTTATAGTCACCAGTATGACGGCCATAACCACAAGGTATCATTTATACGAGAACTTCTGAATCTATATCTAGGACAGCTTTTGGAATTCTCCGAGAGCCTTTAGATCAGGAGCTTATCATGAGAAAAGTAACAGCAATATTGGCGACGTTGGCCTTGGGCGCGGTCCTTGCAACGGGTACGGCAACAGCCTCGATGGCCCGCGGCGGTGGGGGCGGCCATGGAGGTGGCCATGGCGGTGGTTTCGGCGGCGGTCACAGCATGGGCGGTGGTTTCGGCGGCGGCCATGGCTTTGGCGGCGGTCATGGCCATGCCGGCGGCGCTCGGGCCCTTGGTGGCATTGCTGGCAATCGTGCCGTTGCTCGCAATTTCGGCGTCAACCACGCAGTCGCAATTGGCCATGATCGTGTTGCGGTGCGGGACTTCCGGCGGGACCGCCGCGATGATCAGTATTGGGGGCCGTACCCCTACTGCGAGTACCCGTATCGCTACGATGTTCCCCCCTACGCGCCTTGCCTGTGAGGGCGCTTGAGTGATCGTTTGGGCGGCATCGCAAGCGTTCAACGCTTGCGATGCCGCCCAAATGAACAAATGCGGGCGCCTCCCTAAAGGACGTTTTCGACGATTCTGAAAATCACGCCGATCAGGCAGGCTCGGAGTTCCTGTTTTTCGGTGCACCATAGAAGCTCAATGGCGATGGGATGGGCGAGCCAAGACTTATGGCGGTCCTCTTGCTTGCGAATACCATCTCGGCCGAGGGGTCAAGTGCGGCGTGCGGTTCGACCCTGGACCCGCAGGAGAGTGCGGCTGCCAACAGCCTCAGCTACGCGACCTCCGGCGACACCACCCCCCCCGCTCGAGTAGAGTTTGTAACCAACGTAAAATACGAAAGTATATGGCAACCGACCTGAGCAGATAGGCCGCGCAAACCGTCATATAATGGTGCGGCATGCCAGGTGCGGTAAATTCCAGCTAGGGAAGAATTGAGCTCGTGCTCCGCATTAGGAGCGTACGTCGCCTGGACGCGGGATCACTGAAGGGCAGCGTTGTCGTCCAGAGGGACATCAATTCGGCTGCACATGGAACCATCGGCTTGCGCGATTTGAGGAGACAGCAAATGTTTTGTATCAACTGTAACTCTGCGCTTCACCGGCGACCTTCTCAGTACTATTTCTGTTCGAACGCGTGCTGGGAATACGCCAAGGCAAACACTCCTTGGCGTATTCTATCGGATGGCCTCAGTCTCTTCGCGACTCCTGCCAGGCACGTTACGTCTAGGCCGCTAAGTCGTCGGCGGTCCAGAAGAAGCGTGAGGGCTATCATCCAATCCACGGGTGAGGCGGGACCTATCGGGACAAGCGTGGAAGCAGTCACCTGAACCTGCGCTCCGCGTCTGAATTGGCCGGCCAGCCGAAATGACAACTTTGCGACATTGGTGTCCGATCGGCTCTGTGAATTCCAATAACGGTTATTGATCCGAAAGAACTCTAGGTGCCCACCTTGTCTGCGTCATGCCTTCGGTCAGCGCGGCGTTTCATGGCTCCATCGTCGAGATCGCTCCCACGCGCAAGATGGCGGGTTCACTCTGTTGCGCGATGAGAATGCCGTCTTTGCGCCCGGTGCGGCTCGGCGCGAAAGCAAGGCACAGCGACGTCGCTCACGCCTGCATTGGATGCGGGATGACTGAGTTCAGGGCTGTCCTGCTGGAAGGATTGGAGGTCGCTTTCATTGTACTGGCAGGCTGCCGCGGCCTCCTGTTTCCGGTTCTCTGGGTGCGCTTGCCGCTTAGCGCGTCGTCCTGGTCTTTGGAAACCTCATCCGCCGACCGCGTGGCGGTTTCCGAGAACCAGCCCAGGTTCGGTGTCGGCTTTCTTGATCGATGTGGAAAATAGCGGAAAGTGCAGAGGCTTCAGCCCCGAAACCGGCAAGCTAGGAACAAATACGGCAAAATTTACATAGCGCTATTGGGGACATAAAGCTAAACCACCGAGCGGACCGCCCATGATGCGGCCAGGCAGACGGTTCAGCTAACGAGTTGAACTGGCCAGTTGGCCATGGCCCGCTCCAGGCACTCAATCGCGCTGGGGCAATCCTCCCCTAGTTTTCCTTATGAGACCTACCGAGCAGAACTTGAGGTTGTATTCATGAGATCCGCGGCTTGGACGCGCCAGCCCTAAGATGTCGCTATTCGTTTTATCCATTGCAAACGCTCGGCATCTAGCGCTCTGTAGAATTATCCGGTGATCGCAGAGCGCCAGGCGAGAGCCAAGATGATAAACCAGTTGCACCCGATTCGGAGCGCCAGCAAGACGCTACCTCCCATTGCAACCGGCGCAGTTGCGGCAGCAATCTTCATTGCGGACACGGTCACGGAGGCCGACATCCCGGTCGGCGTTTTCTATGTTGCCGTTCTACTGATGGCTGCCCGATTCTGCCGCGCGCGGCGCCTCATAATCGCAGCGGCGGGGTGTGTTGTTCTCACCTTGTTGAGCTATTTTCTATCGGCACCCGCAGCCCCGGACGCTCCTGGTCTTATCAACCTTCTAGTCAGTATCGGTGCCATCGGCGTGACGGCCCTGCTCGTGGTGCAAGGCCAATCAGCGGCAGAAACACTGCGCGAACAGGCCAGTCTGCTTGGCCTTTCGCACGACGCCATTTTCGTGCGCGATGTGCACGATCGGATCACCTATTGGAATCGCGGCGCCGAGAGCCTGTTCGGATGGACGAGCGACGAAGCTGTGGGAAACCTGTGCCATCAGCTCATGCAAACGACCTTTCCGGCGCCGCTTGAAAGGATCAACGCCGAGCTGCTGCGCAGCAGCGGCTGGGAAGGAGAGCTGATCCATACGAAGCGCGACGGAACGCAAGTCGCGGTCGCAAGCCGATGGGCATTGCAGCGGGATGGGCGAGGCGACCCTGTCGCGATTTTGGAGACCAACAACGATATCACCGAGCGCCAGCGGGCAGAGGAGGCGCTGCGCGAAAGCGAGAGACGATACAAAAGCATCTTTCGGACGGCAGGCGTATCGATATGGGAAGAGGATTTTTCTTTGATCAAAGCCGCGATCGACGAGCTCAAGGCCCAAGGCGTCGAAGACTTCCGTACTTATTTCGCTGGACATCCGGAGTTCGTAGTAGAATGCGCTTGCCTGGCGAAGGTGGTCGACGTGAACGACGCCACGATCGAGTTGTTCAAGGCCCAGAGCAAGAACCAGCTCCTGGATTCGCTCAATGCCGTATTTACCCCGGACACGATGGACGCGTTTGCCGCGGAACTGATCGCCGTTGCAGAAGAACGCTCCCTTTTTTCAGCCGAAACGACGCTTCAAACACTGACGGGAGACAAACTGACGGTCCTTTTCGCGATCACCTTCCCACCCGGACCTTCCAAGCTCGACCGGGTATTGGTGACAGTTACGGACATCACCGAGCGCAAGCGGGCCGAGGAGGCGCTTCGCGAAAATGAAGAAAAGTGGAGGGGAGTATTCGAGCACAATCCGACCATGTATTTCATGATCGGTGCCGCCCGGACCGTTCTTTCCGTGAATCCCTACGGAGCCGAGCAACTTGGCTACGCGGTCGACGAGTTGGTGGGTGAATCGGCACTGAAAATATTCCATGAAGCTGATCGAGCTGAAGCGCAGCGCAATATGACGCGGTGCCTCGACGAACTCGAAAAAGTCGTCAGTTGGGAGCTGCGCAAGCTCCGCAAGAGCGGCGAGGTGCTCTGGGTTCGCGAAACTGCCAGAGCCATGCTGATGAAGGGTATGCCCGTCATCTTGATCGTCTGCGAAGACATCACAGAACGCAAGCGCGCAGAATATCTGGCGGGCCAGGTATTTGAAAGCTCACCCGACGCCATTTCCATGGTGGGGAAAGACCACCGGTATCGACGCGCAAATCCCGTTTATGAACGACTTTGGGGAATGTCGGTCCAGATGTGCATTGGCAAGCACGTGGCTGATCTTTTGGGCGCGGCAGTGTTTGAACAGACAATCAAGCCGCATTTGGACAGGTGTTTCGAGGGCGAAGAAGTACGCTACACCGAGTGGTTTACCACCGCGCTCGGGCGACGCTACCTCGCCATGTCGTACACACCGTTGCGGATGAATTCCAACCACATCGAAGCCGCACTTGTGGTCGTACGCGATCTTACGGACCACATTTTAATTTCTGAGGCCTTGCGAACTGCTCAGGCGGAACTCGCACGTGTCAACCGCGTCACCACCATGGGGCAACTCACCGCCTCAATCGCACATGAGGTGAGCCAGCCCATCACCGCCACCGTCGCCAACGCTCAGGCGGCGTTGCGGTGGCTGGGAGGCCGACCGCCCAACGTTGAGGAGGTACGGCATGCACTCGATGAAATCGTGAAAAGCAGCAACCGGGCGGGCGACGTCATCGGCAGAATCCGCGCTCTCGTCAAAAAAGCACCGCCACGGAAAGATCGGTTCGACCTCAACGAAGCCGTTCGGGATGTGATTGTGTTGACACGCAGTGAAGTGCTGCGGCATAGCGTTTCGCTACAGGCTGAGCTCGCGAGAGATCTGGCGCCGGTTAGTGGCGACCGTATCCTGCTGCAGCAGGTGCTCCTGAACCTGATCATGAATGCCGTCGAGGCGATGAGCGGCACTACCGATGGGAAACTGAACCTGCGGATCAGCACCGAGACAGAGACGGATGGGGGAGTGCGCGTAGCAGTGTGCGATTGCGGCCCGGGATTGGACCCTCAGAGCCTGGACCGCGTTTTCGATGCCTTCTACACGACCAAACCGGACGGTATGGGCATGGGCCTGGCAATCTGCCGATCGCTTGTAGAAGCGCACGGCGGACGGCTGTGGGCCAGCGCGAACCAACCGCGGGGTGCTGTTTTTCAGTTCACGCTGCCTCCGGAAAGTGATGAGACCGCCTCCGCCCCACGCGCCAGCTAGCCGCCCGACCACCCGTCTTTGAAAGCACCAGGTGGCTGCTATCCGAAGACGCTGAGCTTGTCACGGCACAGGACATGGTGGTTGATGCCGCGTCTACCATGGGAGGGCCGCGCTTATGAGCGAGGCACTGTCGTTCGCGATCTCGATATGCGATGCCACCATCGCAGATTGTGTGGTTTGGATGACTACGCTAGGCGTTTGTGAGAGGTAGCGCCACGAACCGGATGGCATCGCCCGATTTGATCCGTAGCAGCGCGGCGGCCTTGCCGCTGTTGCGGAGCGATGCAAGACTCGTGTGAACATCGTTAGGGTTCGAGACCGTCTTGCCGCCGACCTCGAGGATGATGTCGCCAGCCTGCAAGCCATGCTCCGCTGCCTGACCGTTGGGATCGACGGCAACGACCATCACCCCCGGCTTGCTGGTGCCCGCAGTCTGGTTTGCAGGCGCTAGCACGAGCCCAAGATCTTGCTTCTTGGGGGTGCCAACCCTGCTCTCGGTTGGTGCGGTGACCTGTGGCTGGCGATCGACCGGCATGGTTCCCAGCTTCATGTTCAGGTCCTTGGCCTCGCCATTGCGATGGATACTTAATGACACCGTAGTCCCCGGCGCCATTTGGCCGATCTTCTGCGCCAGGTCCAGGGGGTCATCAATTGGCGCCCCATTGACGGCCGTGATGGCATCCCCCGGCTTCAGCCCTGCATCGATTGCCGGGCCAGTAGGCTCCACATCATCGACAAGAACGCCTCTTGCCTTGCTCAAGCCAAGCGCAGCGGCAATATCCGCGACGATTGGTTCATCATGAATGCCGAGCCAGCCGCGCGTCACATATCCCTTGTCCTTGAGTTGAGCGACAACCGCTTTCACGGTAGCCGCCGGAATGTCGAAGCCAATTCCGACCGAGCCTTCTGAGGGCGTGAAGATAGCCGTGTTGACGCCGATCACATTCCCGTCGACATCGAAGGCCGGGCCGCCGGAATTGCCTCGGTTGATCGGGGCGTCGATCTGAATGAAGTTGTCATACGGGTTGGCATTGATGTCGCGTCCTTCTGCGGAAACAATGCCAGAAGTGACAGTACCGCCGAGACCGTACGGATTGCCGATCGCGATCACCCAATCACCAACGCGCGGTTGCCGGTCGGCAAATCTGACGTACGGAAAATCGTGCCCGTCAACCTTGATCAGGGCGAGATCAGTCTTGGAGTCCGTGCCTACGACTTTGGCCTTGTAGCTCTTGCCGTCGCCGGTGGCCACTACGACGGCCTCGGCATGATCGACCACGTGGTTGTTGGTTACCGCGTAGCCATCTGCCGAGATGAAGAAACCCGATCCCTCGCCGAGGATCACTCCTTGTTCCCCTGACGAGACTGAATCAGGCGACACAGCCGGGCTTTTGCCTGCATTTGTGCTTGCAGTCTCTCGGGTCTCGTCGATTATCACGCGCACCGACAGGACAGCCGGTCTGACCTTAGCCACGATATTGGCAAAGCCGTCGGGTGAAGCAGCAGGTTCGGCGGCTTGCGCCGTATCGGCCTGTCTTGAAAAGCCCAGTTCATGGAGCGCCAGTGTCCCACCAAGCAGTCCAACCGATCCGAGAATGGCCGCCGTGACCCCCAAACGGTAAGTTTGTGGCCTAGATTGACGGGAGTTGGTGTACTTAACCATGGCCTATCTTCCTTCTGATGGACGAACAACCAGCCGAGACTGAGTATGGCTGGAGCTCTGGTGCCGCGGCTGGTTGCGGTCCGAGGTCCGGAGAACCAATTGATTAATCGGGCAGCTGAGTGAGTTCAGGTGCCTCAACCCACGCTCGTCACGATGGCAGCCTGATCAGGTATGAGAAGCACCCGATAAGCCTTGGCGTCGCACTGCAGCAGATAAGCGGTTTCGTTGGGTACCGATTCGGCATCGAGACGCTCCGCCGAGATCGGCCCCTTGCAGGGGAAACCCTGGCTGCGGATCTGGTCGGCAACGATCGCCGCATCGGTTTCGCCGCGTTGAGCCGATGCAGTCAGCGAGGACCCTCCCGCACAGGCCGGGCTGATGATTGCCGTGACGATCGATAATACCAGCCAAAATTTGAGCTTGCTCTTCATTTCGATCTCCTTGGCTATTCTTCGCCATTCTCCCGCGATCGATCCACAGGAGAGGCCGGTTGCGATCAGGTGCGAGAAGTGGCGAGCATCCAGTGACCGGCAGTTCGCTCACGGGTCTCTCCCGAATTGATTGAACGCCAACGGTTCGGCGTCTCGCCGACGAAACGTTTGAAGACGACGCTAAAATGGGATTGCGTCTGGAAGCCTATGCAGAGGGCAATCTCGACCAGCGGCGTTTGGGTCTTTGCGAGCATTTCCTTGGCATGTTCGATACGTCGCCGTAGAAGAAATTCGTGCGGACGTATCCCTGTTGCAGCCCGAAATTGGGCAGCAAAGTGCATCCGGCTGAGCCCCGTTGCCGCGGCCATGTCGCCCAATGTAATCGTTTCTCCGAGATTTGCCTCGATATACTCGGCGGTGCGTTTGAGGCGCCACATGGGGAGTGGGTTCTGGGGCTGGGTCGAACACTGGTTCCCTCGAAGTGACTGCAAGGCAAGCACCCGAGCGACAAGGGCGAGGCGGAGCGAATCTGCATAGAGGCAGGCGAAATCGTCCTGGCTGCACTCGGCAGCCTCAAGCGCCTGCGACAGCTGTTCGACGATCGGATCGGCCGGTTGCTGGGTTCTGCTAGCCGGTTTTAGCAGGCCCGCCGCCGTGCCATCACCGGTGAACCAGTCGTCGCCAGTCGGACGAGTTGTCGGCAATCCAGCTACGGAAAGGAGAAGGTCGAGATGCTCGAGAACGATCGAGATCTCCGGCGAGGTTGCCAGGTCAGGACTGTCAGGGAATGATCTTGATGAGTCGGACGCATGTGCTCCCCTAACGCGGACAGTTGGCGCCGGAAGACGCGGAGGAGCCAGGTACTCTTGCCCTGATCGACCAACATGAGATTCAGACGCACGCGCTTGTTGCATTGGAGTAGCTCCTGAAATTCCTGCCCATCATCAATCACGATGCCGTGGTTCCGGAACAAATCCGAATGGGCTACCGAACTGGCTTCAATTGACCTCAACTGACATGGACCGAAACTACAACTCGCTGAGATTTTCTCCATTCTATATGAGTTTAACATGGATCATCTCCTGATATGGCTGCCACACACTTTGGTATTCCTGTCCACGGAGTTCGTGTTGCCGATATCGCCCCCATGTCTTGCTACTATGGGGATCTCCAGCTGATGCAAACCTTTGTATGGTTCCTAAGCAGTGCAGATTTTTGTATTGTCGGGATATAGAGGGAAGAGACAGAGGGATCCCTTCGGACCGGATCAGAAAGACAATGAAGTGCCTCAAATCCCTTTGATTGCCATCATCGATGACGATGGTGCGGTCCGGACATCAACCGCCAATCTGATGCGTTCGGCCGGGTACGAGGCGATCTCCTTCGCGTCAGGAGAGGAGCTTTTGGCTTCGGCTCGCCTGAACCAGGTGAATTGCGTTATCACAGACGTGCAGATGCCTGGGATGTCGGGTCTCAAGCTCCAGGATGCGCTTCTGGCACGACGCTTTACAAGGCCGATCATTTTCATCACCGCTTACCCAGAAGAGCGGGACCGCTGCCAAGCCTTTGCCGCGGGAGCTCTGGCCTTCTTCAGCAAACCCTTCGATGGCACTGAAATGTTGGAATGTGTAAGTAAGGCGGTAAATGCGCAGAGCGACAGCAGGCCAGATGAAACACGTCATCCGTAGCGCAAAGGGCCCTTGTGGCCGGTACCGCAACTGAAAGCCGGAAGAATGCCTGGAATGGATCGAGAATTGCGTGGCGCCCAGAAAATTTGGAATTGGCAGCAGGCCGGATCTGCTACGGTCGAAAGATTTCGACCAAGGTCGATATGCGAAATCGCTATCAGAGATAGCTCGGGCCGTCGGCGATGGCCGGCAGTTCAGCCCGGCGATCGACCTACGAGCATCGGCGACAGTGGTTGCGGCATCACCGAGGAGCTCGAGGCACAAGTGGTTGAGCCGTTCTTTTCGGCAAACCCGGCAGCCAAAGGCGCTGGGCTCGGATTGCCAATGGTCAAAGCTTCCGTTGATCAGTGGGGCGGGCACATCGATGTGCAGAGTGCTGTCGGCCGAGGAATGACGATGTCGATATACGTCCCGAGCCAAGTTGCTGACTTGGCCGGCAGCAAAGATCGCTTGCGAAAGCGATTAGCCGGCCCTTCTTGTGGAGGTGAAATCAACCGGGGTAATATCGAAATCGTCTCTGCCGCTCCATTTGCCATTTTCACGTCGTCAGGGAAACGGCATCCGCTCTGCGATTGATTTCTCGAGACCCGCGGGCCCGTATCCGTTTGGAACAAATCTGGGAAATAGCGCATGCTTCGTCGTCCGGTTACCAGCCTTGCAGGAGGCAATTCATGACTACCGGAGCCAACGGCAATTCGATCTCCACTCCGAACATTGTCTATGTCGTAGACGATGATACCGCCTTACGGGAAGCCATAAGCAGCCTGTTCAGGTCGGTCGGACTGCAGGTCGAAACGTTCGCTTCTGCCTCCGAGTTCCTGCAGAGCAAACCTCTTGAGGCACCGAGCTGCATTGTTCTTGATATCCGCCTTCCCGGCGTGAGCGGCCTGGATTTCCAGGGCCAGTTGGCGAGATCAGGCATCCCTATCCCTATCGTTTTCATGACAGGGCACGGCGACATACCCATGTCGGTGCGGGCCATGAAGGCAGGGGCGGTCGACTTTCTTACCAAGCCGTTCCGGGATCAAGACATGCTCGATGCGGTCTTCGCGGCTCTGGAACGTGACCGCAAGAGATGTGACGAGGAGCAATCGACCGCAGCCACTAAGGCCCTCTATCAAACGCTGACATCGCGGGAGAGGGAGGTCATGTCGTTCGTCACAAAGGGCCTAATGAACAAGCAAATCGCAGGCGAGCTGGGTCTCAGCGAAATCACGGTCAAGATTCATCGCGGGCATGTCATGCGAAAAATGGAGGTTCGTACTCTAGCGGACCTCGTGCGGATCTCGGAGCGGCTGGGGCTCTCGAGCTCCAATCCAGTTTCCTAAGGACTGTCGAGAAGACTTGCGCAGCGCGCGCTCGATCGAGTGTTCGCGCTAGTCTTACCAGGTGAACCACACCTGATGGCCGCGTAGATGGGCCAGCTTCCGACCTCGCCATCGCCGATTAAGTCCCGTTCAGTCGAGAACCTCCTCAAAACCCGGCGCCGCTTCGTCGGCCAGTTCAAGAGAGGGAGGGTGATGCGTTCCAACGATGTAGCTGGCGCGGCCGAGTATTCGGGCGAAATCGAAATAACAGCGGCGTTCTGAGAATACCACGCCGTTCCAGTCGGCGAAGATCGCGGTGCCCAGGACAATGGCCGCACTCCATGGCAGTGTCCCGCAAACCGCTGAGGCACCGCATGCTCCCTCCCCATGCGTAGCCCTTTCGGCACTCCGACGGCGACGACCGGTCAGTGTTCTGGGCGCTTTTACTTCGAACTCCGCCGCGCCGCCCCGAATCCGAGCGGCCCTGGTGGCGCCGAATTCACGAGGGCAAGAAAGACCATGGTAAACAGAAGCGGAGTTGGCGAAGCGGATGCGCTGCGAAGTTCGTCGAGACGTCACAATCGGCGCTTTGTTCTGAAGGCAATGGCCGGTCTGCCGCTGGCCGCTCCAGCGCTGTCCATCGCGCCTGCGGCAAGCGCAGTATTGCTTGGGACCGAGTGGGCAAGAGCCCAAACCGCGGAAGAACTGATCCAACCGGCGGAAATCCGCAGTGACAATGGAGTCCTCAGGGCAACACTTACAGCCACAGCTGATCGTGTGAAGCTCGGCGATTTCGCTTTTCCCGGGTTGGTTTATAACGGCGCCTATCTGCCGCCGCTGCTACGGGTGCGAGTAGGCGACACAATGGCGATCACTTTCAGGAACGGCCTTCCTGATGATCCCTCGAATTTGCACTATCATGGGATGGCGGTTTCGCCTTTGGGCAATAGTGACAATGTATTTATCCATGTCCATCCGGGCCAGGAGTTCGACTACAACATCCATATTCCTGTCAGGGATCGCCAAGGGCCAGGCCTGTTCTGGTATCATCCGCATGCGCACGGATTTGTGGCCAAACAAATCCTGGGTGGAATGTCGGGAGGCATCGTGGTCGAGGGATCCGAGCAGCTCTTTCCCATCCTTGGCGGATTGCCAGAGCGTTTCTTTTTCTTCAAGCACGTCGAGCTTGGCGAAGAAAGCGAGATCATCTCCGTCAACGGTCAGCTTAATCCCCATGTGCGGATCCAGCCTGGCGAGCTGCAGTTCTGGCGCATTGCTAACATCGGCGCCACTCTCTTCATCAAGTTCCGCATCGAAGGCATGCCGCTCTACGTGTTGGCGACCGACGGTCATCCGCTGTCCCGACCACGTAAGCTGACCGAATTCTTTCTTGGACCTGGCGAGCGGATCGATGTGATAGCGATTGGTCCGCAATCAGGCGAATACGCCATGACGACAATCCCGTTCCAGAACTCGGCCGGGCGGAAGCCCAGTCCTCCACAACGGATCGCGGGCGTAATTTCTGCCGGGGCGCCGACCGCAACTGCGGACATCGAGGCCGCGGTTTTGCGTCATGATGTGCAGGGTAGGCGATGGTTTGATGAGGTGCGATCCACACCAGTCGCGCGCGGCCGCACCCTTGTATATTCGAGGAGCCCCGACCGGCAGCATTTCATGATCAATGGACGCATGATGGACGAGAACCGCGTCGATCAAACCGTGAAGCTCGGAGACACTGAGGAGTGGACCATCATCAACAACGACCAACAATACCACAGTTTCCATATTCACCAGACAGCGTTCATGGTGACCGAGCTAAACGGAATCCGGCAGAACGAGGACAGCCTTCGCGACACGTTTTCTGTGCCGCCGGCCACCGATGCCGGACCGGGTATGCTGAAAGTAGTGATCCCTTTCACGGACCCGGTAATCGTAGGCCGGTTCGTTTATCACTGTCACGCGGTTGATCACGAGGACAAAGGAATGATGGGAATTATCGAGGTCGTCGCGTGACAGGTCGGCTTTTTCGGTAGCTCTTGGGTTACGTCCCGAAGCGTTAACGCTGATGGCCGCGGTTCAAGGCCGCTGGGTCGATGCTGTGGCCAGTTCAATCATTTTGCCCTGAAAGGATACGCAAATGAAAGTTGGATTCATCGGGTTGGGGCACATGGGCGCAGCCATGGCCGGAAACCTCCTCCAGGCGGGCCACGACATGACTGTGTACAATCGGACACCGGGTAAGGACGAAGACCTCCGCCATAAGGGCGCCCATGCCGCAAGCCAGGCCTCAGACGCGTGCCAGGATAAAGTCGTGTTTACGATGCTGGCGGACGATCACGCCGTCGAGAGCGTGGTCTATGGGGACGGTGGTATACTGGCGAACCTTCCGAAGGGTGCCGTCCATATTTCGGCGAGCACGATCAGCGTCGCACTTTCGGAGCGGCTGACGGCCGATCACGCTGAAGCCGGTCAGCAATTCATCGCAGCGCCTGTGTTCGGACGGCCAAATGTAGCATCCGCCGGCCAACTGTTTGTGATCGCCGCGGGCGCACCGGACGCCATCGAAATTGCTTTACCTCTCTTCGACGCCATCGGCCAGAAAACGTTCGTGGTCTCTGAAACGCCGAAAGCGGCCAATCTCGTCAAGCTGAGTGGTAATTTTCTGATCGCGTCCGTGTTCGAGTCTCTCGGCGAGGCCTTGGCGCTTGTCGGCAAAGGCGGGATCGATAAGCATCAATATCTCGACATCCTAACATCAACACTCTTCGGCGCGCCCGTCTACAAAACCTATGGCGCGCTCGTCGCCGACGAGACGTTTGAGCCGGCCGGCTTCGCCGCGCCGCTCGGGTACAAGGACATTCGGCTCGTGCTGTCCGTCGCCGAGGATCTGCGCGTGCCACTGCCGCTCGCGAGCCTCTTGCGTGACCGCTTTCTTACCTTGTTCGCCCATGGCGGCGACAAGCTCGACTGGTCGGCGATCGGCGGTTTGGCAGCCAAGGACGCAGGCACTGGAAGCAGTAAAGCCGGTGCGAGTAAATAGGCTGGCGATGCACACGCATATCGAGAGTTCGCCGCAGTCGGCCGACCACGGCGGGCGCATCGTCTCGGTCGCCCGTCATCATCGTCAACACCCATGCTTGGCGAGAGGTGCTCGGCACTAAGGTCGGGACTTCGAGGGCCGATCTGGGGATTCCTGCGCAATCTGACCGCCCGCGGCCTGCGGCGTTAAGCATAAGTCTCCGACGCCCACGGAGGCTTTCAAAGCACAGTCCCGAAGGTGCTGTGCGCCGCGCCTGGCACTGCCGAGTTCAGCGTGCTGGCGCATGCCGGAAAGAGCGGCCGCGGGGTCGTTTGTCACCACTGCATTCGTCCAGGAGAACCGGAAGCCGCGAGCGCCCACTCGCGCGGCGTGAGTCAGAGATCCCGCGCACTGCCCACAACAACACTGCGACCTTCGGCTGTGGACGCCGTGCTGCGGTTTGCTGTCGGCAGGATGCGGCCCGAGGCCAACGGCGACGATATGCGCCGCGTTGATCCCAAGTTCCATCCACCTCGCAGCGCGCTGGATGCTCCACTAGGGACCCAGCGTGCTGTGGGTGCGCAGCGTGCTGTGGGTGCTCGTTATCCAGACCAGCTGCAGCTTATTGATCAGGGGCGGCTGGCAGTTGGATGCGAGGACATGGCAGAACTTGATCGCATCCTTTGCGCGACATCAAGAATCCGATTGGACCAGAATTCATGGTGCCGCCGCTACGATCCTGACCGATGTTGCAAGCTCAGGCCTTGCGCGAGCGCAGGACGAGTGCTGCCGCCAGAGCATTCAGGGCAAGACCGAACCAATCGCGGCAATACGAAGAAAGATATCTGCCGGGCGATATCTACACTCTCAGTCGGACCACCCCTTTTGCCTCAGAGACTGGTAGAGGAACTTACGACGTGGCTGCGACAGACCTAAACGTGAACGGCAGAATGGAGTCGGTCACAGTCAACGATCCCGATACTCCACTGCTTTATGTGCTCAGGAACGAGCTTGGACTGCGTGGACCGCGCTTCGGCTGCGGCCTCGGTCAGTGTGGGGCTTGCACCGTGCTGATCGACGGCGAGGCAGCACGGTCGTGCGTAACGCCACTCTCTTCGGTTGGAGCCAGCAAGGTCGTCACTCTCGAGGGGCTCGGCTCCGATGCAAACCGCCATCCCCTGCAACAGGCCTTCATAGACGAGCAGGCCGTCCAATGTGGATACTGCATCAACGGGATGATCATGCAATCCGCTGCGCTGCTACGGCGCAAAGCAAAGCCTAGCGACCTGGAAATCAAGCAGGAATTGGCAAACAATCTTTGCCGTTGCGGCACGCATCTGCGCATCGTCCGCGCAGTGAGGCGGGCTGCTGGCCGATGAGGAGCATGTCATGACCGTCATCATGGATCGGCGCTCTGTGTTGCTTGCGGCCGGGGCTCTTGTTGTAACCTTTGGTGTTGGCCGCGAGCGTGCAAGGGCTCAAGCGGCCGCGCCGCAAAAGAGTGTATCGCCCGACCGCGTCGAGGGCTTCCTTGCGATCGACCGTGAGGGCAAGGTCACAGTCTACTCCGGCAAGGTCGACCTTGGGACAGGGGTGTGCACAGCCCTCACGCAGATCGTGGCAGAAGAGCTCGATGTGCCGATGAGCCAAGTTGCAATCATCGAGGGCGACACGGCGCTAACGCCAGACCAGGGAACCACGAGCGGCAGCTATTCCATCGAGAAAGGTGGAATGCAATTGCGTCGAGCGGCGGCTAGCGCGCGTCTGGCGCTTCTCCGAAAGGCAGCTACGGCGCTTAAAGTTGAGCTTTCGTCGCTCTTGGTCCAAGACGGGATCGTGAGAGCCTCCAGCGGCCACGAGATCCCGATCGGTCAGCTCGTCAGCGGTGACTCGCTCGCCATCGACGTCGATCCGAACGCTCCTGAAAAACCGGTCTCCGAATATACCATCGTTGGAAAGCCGGTCGCGCGCCTCGATATTCCGCAAAAGGTAGATGGACGCTTCACCTACATGCAGGATTTCAAGCTCCCGAGCATGCTACACGGGCGCGTCATCCGGCCGTCAGGGATCGGCGCGAAACTCGTCTCCTACGAGGAGTCGTCGATAAGCGACATCCCTGGCATTGTCCGAGTGGTCCGCATCGGCAACTTCCTCGGCGTCGTCGCCCAAACCGAATGGAGCGCGGTTAAGGCGGCCCAGCAATTGACCGTAACATGGTCGAAATGGGAAGGGCTGCCTGACCAGACGCAGCTCTGGGATCACGTCCGCAAAACGAGGATAGTCCATGACGATATCCTCAGCAATGTGGGCTCGTCGACATCGGCGATTGCGGCGACGCCACGGAAACTCTCGGCGACCTATGATTTTGCTATACACACGCACGGCTCCATCGGCCCTTCCTGTGCGGTCGCCTCCTTTAGCGAAGGCGCTGTCACCTGCTGGACCGCCTCCCAGGCCACACATAATCTTCGCAAGCAACTAGCGGCGATGCTCGAGCTTTCGGACGCAAAGGTTCGCTGTGTCTACGTCGAAGGCGCCGGTTGCTATGGCCGCAACGGGCATGAGGACGCGGCGGCGGACGCGGCGCTATTGGCGCGGGCGGTAGGCAGTCCAGTCCGCGTCCAATGGATGCGCGCCGACGAGCATGGCTGGGATCCGAAAGGGCCGCCCACTCTTCTCGACATGCATGCCGGCATCGATCAGGGTCATGAGCTCGTCGCATGGGAATCCGAGCTGTTTATTCCTCAAGGCGGCCCCACGTTAGTGGAGCTTGTCGGCGCCGGCCTTGCCGGGCTGAAAGATCTGAGCCAGCTTAGCCCGGGCGGCGTCCTCAACGATCTCGCAATCCCGTACACCTTTCCGAATGTGAAGACGACCGCGCATCGGCTCGAATCGACGCCGCTCAAGCCGTCCTGGATCCGTTCTCCTGGACGGCTGCAAAACACGTTTGCGAACGAGTCTTTCATGGATGAGATCGCCGCGGAACTGCACGCCGATCCACTGGAATTCCGCCTCGATCATCTCGACGATCGGCGCGGCAAGGAGCTTCTGGAGCGACTCGCGACGCTTAGCAACTGGCGTGCGCGGCCGCAGCCCGATCGGAGCGCGGACGTCGTTACCGGGCACGGCCTCGCCTATGTCAAATACGAGTTGGTCCGTACCTATGTTGGCGCCGTCGCAGAGGTGCGTATCAACCGAAAGACAGGGGAGATTGCGGTCCAGCGCTTCTATATCGCGCATGATTGCGGGCAGATCATCAATCCGGACGGACTGCGCAATCAGATCGAAGGCTGCATTGTGCAGACGGTGAGCCGGGTGCTAAAAGAGGAAGTGACCTTCGACCACTCCATGGTGACCAGCCTCGACTGGGCCACCTATCCGATCCTGACCTTTCCCGAAGTTCCCGACGTGGTGATCGATCTGATTGATCGACCAAACGAGCCCCCATGGGGCGGCGGCGAACCGTCCTGTGCGGTCGTACCGGCGGCAATCAGCAATGCCATCTTCGAGGCGACCGGCGCGCGAGTCCGTTCGGTGCCGTTTACCCCAGCGAAGGTAAAGCCCGCGCTCCACTAGCTGTGAGCCTTCAGGAGGTTGTCAAATCGGCCCGACCGAGAACCTGATATCGAAGCTTCAGTTATTCTCGGAGGACCGAATGAAGGGTGAGCGCCCAAACTGTGTTCGGGGCGGCGTGCGGCGAACGTGCCGTCGTGTTCAACATCATTCAAATATCTTCGCGCCGCCCGGCTGCGCCATAGCCATTCCGGCACGCTGCGAATTAGCGCTGCCTTCGAAGGACCCCGGCTGCAATATGCTCCGGCAAATCAGCCAGGCGGCGGGTCCAGAGTCCCAGCTTGGAATGCCGCCGTGTTCGCTAGGGCTTGACGGGAGAATCGACGTGCATATGCCCCGGCCGGACTGTAGAATCTGAAGTGAGGCCCCCGAAGGGTTCGCCGCGGCCTGGAGGAGTTTGTGTGTCCGCTTTGGCAAACCTGCCGATTTTAAGCAAGCTGCTAGCGGCGTTTGTCGTGGTGCTTGCCACCATTTTTGTGAGCAGCGCAGTAGTTTACGACCGGCTGCTAGTAGTGGAGGAAGCCAAGAATTGGCGCATCCATTCCACCGACGTAGTGGTCGCCCTAAGCACAGCAAGGCATGCCGTACTGGAGCAGGAATCGAACCTCCGCGGCTACATACTTACCGGTGATGACAGTTTTCTGGAGTCTTCCCGTCAGAGCAACGCTAGGTACGAGCAGTTAATTAGCAAGCTCAGAGATTTAACTAAAGACAACCTGTCCCAGCAGAGTCGGCTCAATGCGCTCGATGATTTGGAGAAGAAATGGCGATCTAGCATTGCGGATCGTGAAATTGCTCTCATGCCAAAGCCCGAGGGGCAGGAGGGTGCGCGTGCCATTGAAAGCTCAATGGTTGGCAGAAGCTTAATCGATCTTATTCACGCGAAAGCCGAGGAGATCGAGAAAGCTGAGCTGGAGCTCCTTGCAGGGCGAGACGCTACTCAGCGAAAGGCCTTTACGGCAGCGTATACGATGACGGTGCTTGGCTGCGCGGTCTCATTGGTCATAGCGGCGTTGATGGCCGCTCTTGTCACCCGATCCATTGCTGCGCCTATCGGACGCCTCACGGCAGCAATAACGACACTCGCCAAGGGGTTCACCGCCGTCGAGGTGCCCAGGATCGAGCGCAGCGACGAAGTCGGCAAGATGGCTGCCGCAGTCCAGGTTCTGAAGGACAGCATGATCGAGCGTGAGAGGCTTCAGTCTGAGCTAGCGCATGCAAACCGAGTGGTGACCATGGGCCAACTCACGGCTTCAATTGCGCATGAGGTAAACCAGCCGGTTGCCGCTGTGGTCACGAATGCACAAGCCGCCTTGCGCTGGTTGGGTGGTCAACAGCCGAACCTCAAGGAAGCACAACATGCTCTCCGCAGCATCGTCAATGAAGGGACGCGGGTTTCGGAAGTCGTTCAGCGCATTCGTGCCCTGTTCATGAAATCACCTCGGCGATCTGAGCTCCTCCATGTCAACAGCCTGATGCTCGAAGTCGTGGCCCTCACGCGACGGCAAGTCCTCGCAAATGACGCTCAGCTTCGCCTAGAGCTTATGGAGGGATTGCCGCCCATCCGTGGGGATCGGGTCCAGTTACAACAGGTCATGCTCAATCTGATCATCAATGCTATCGAGGCCATGGCTGGCGTTCGCGACGGGTCACGAGAATTGCTGATCAGAACCTGTCAGGCGGAGCCGGCCGCGATTGTCGTTGAGGTGTGCGACACTGGTCCGGAGATGGACCCTCAAAGTCTAGAGCGGCTTTTCGACGCGTTCTACACCACCAAGCCTGGAGGGCTCGGCATGGGGCTCTCCATCTCGCGAACCATTGTCGAACGGCATGGCGGCGAGTTGTCGGCTGCGGCGAATGAACCTCGAGGCGCCATTTTTCGGTTCTCCGTGCCCGCCGAAGACAGCGCCGGCTCACAGGCGGTGTCCATCTCCGCCGGCGATGCCCGGCACGGGACCGCCCAACTCTGAGAAAACCATAGCAGTCGGCTTGCCGCTAAGGTGACAAGGCACACGGACGGTGGTCCAGGCGAGAGCGCCGAATTCGCACTTCACTCAACTCAAGGTTCTTTGGTTTCCGATGCGTGTCGGGTCGGCTTTAACCGAGTCAGCGAGAACGCTTCCGCTGCCATAAGCTCGTACGGTCCAGATCTGCGGCCAAAACAGTCGATCACACCCAGTGACTTGGGAAAAATCATACACAAGTATAGGCTCGCCACACCGAGATTCTACCAGCGTTTACCTGTGTACGATGGAGAGGTCCGCAGGTCGCAAGTAACTAAGGCGCACGGCACCGAATAAAGGTGTCCAAACCGCAAGGTGCGCTGATGCTGTTAAACTCGTCACTCTCCAAGCTCGAGCCATTTGCCACCGCTGGTGGCGCGGTTTTGCCGGCGGCTCTGCCGTCGCGGCCAATTCCGAGAAGCCTTTCCGAGCTCCGCAGACGCGAGGCGGCGCACGTCGCCGGCCAACTCGATACAGTCGCATGTAGCGGGCTTGTTGGTCCGCTTGTCGAGATATCCCCGGCCTATGCGGCCACACGGCGAGCCGTGACCTGCGGCGGCATGATTGCCGAGATCGTCGAGACCAGGGATGACATCAGAGCTGAGTACCATTTCAACGCCCCCGTGCATCTGCTCGCCGTCTGGGAGCAAGGCGTTCGGCGCGCAGGGGAGACGTCTGTGGACGGTCTGCCACGATCTGGTTTGAAGGACCGGACGGGGAGAACAAGCTTCGTGCCCGCAAATCACGCGTATCACGACTGGCACGAGGCGCAGGGCGTGACCCGGATCATTTTCGTGTACTTCGATCCGGCCCAGGTGTCGAACCCCGATGTGCCGATGCCGCGGCTCTTCTTCGAGGATGCGGTGCTCCTGGCGCTCGCGCTCAATCTCGGCAAAATCGTCGAGAGGTCCGCTGCAGGCGATGCCTTGTATCTTCAGGCGCTGGCCCTCGTGCTTGCCCGCGAGCTATGTCGCCTCGATCAAGCGGCTTCGCAAGCCGACACTCCTGTCCGCGGCGGGCTTGCCGCATGGCAGCAGCGAGTGGTTGCAGCTCACATTGAACAGCATCTCGCAGAGCCGATATCACTTTCGGATCTCGCGGAACTCGCGCGTCTAAGCACGTATCACTTCGCCAGAGCCTTCAAGCGATCATTCGGCGTGCCGCCTCATCGGTTCCACGTCACGCGGCGCATCGAACGGGCAATGGTGCTGCTTGTTGAGTCTGCGATGTCCGTGACAGAAATAGGTCTTACCGTGGGCTTCAGCGAGACCAGCGCGTTCACGGCCACCTTCCGCAAGCTGACCGGCTTCACGCCCACTGCCTACTCGCGCAGCCAGGCGGCTGCCCCTTATTGACTGGGGCTTTGATCGCAGCCGCCACGGCAAGACGGATCCGATCAAAACCGACGCCCGGCTCCATCGTGATCGGCTCGGAGTTCCGATTATCGCGAAGAAACTTGCAGCTTGTGAGGCTTTGAAAGGAAACGAGATGGGACACGACAATTCCAAAACCGGAGACACCACCCGCCGCACCTTGCTTTTGGGAAGCGGGGTTGCGATTGCCACCTTGGCAAGCAGCAGGCAGGCCAGCGCGGCTTCGTCAGCAGCAATGGCGCATGCACCCGTCGCCGAGCCCGTACCTGGTCCTTATCCGATACCACCCAAGGACAGGTCTGCTGGCCCGATCCTACCCGGCCGGGGTTCGACCCTGTCGGGCAAGATCGCGGTCGTTACCGGAGCCGCTCGCGGCATCGGCCGCGCAATCGCGGTCGAATTTGCTGCGAACGGTGCGGACGTCATCGCGCTCGACATTGCAGGTCCGGTGAGCCCCACGGCAGATGCGATTCCTGCAACGGACAGCGAGCTTTCGGAGACTGTTGCGCAGATCCAGAAATATGGTCGACGCGGAGCGGCCGTGAAGGCTGACATCCGGGACATCGCGGCGCTACGCCGGGTCGCCGACCAGGTCGAACGTGAGTACGGGAAGATCGACATTGTGGTCGCCAATGCAGCGATCCAAGGTTGGAAGCCTTTGATGCAGATGGATGACATGGATTGGCGGGATCAGATTGAAAACAATCTCAACGGCACGGCCAATACCATCCGCGCTTTCGGTCCCAGAATGGTTGCTCGCAAATATGGTCGCCTCATCCTGCTTTCATCTATGCAGGGGAGGATGGGGACCAAAGATGGCGCGAGTTATTCCGCCTCGAAATGGGGGATTCTCGGCCTGATGAAATCCGCGGCGCTCGAGCTTGGTCAGCACAACATCACGGTCAACGCGATATTGCCCGGCTTGGTCGGCACCCCACTAACGTACAATGAGCAGCGCTTTCGGGCTGCGATCGAGCAATCGAACAGAACGCCCACAGCTAATCCGACCGCGCAGGAGGCTTGGGAAGCGCGTGCACCGACCGTGCCGCTCCAGGTGGGTTGGCTGCAGCCGGAGGATATTTCACCAACCGCAGTCTTCCTGGCGTCCGATGCTGCTGCGTTGGTGACCGGGGCTGAGTTTGCGGTCACGGGCGGGGATGCTGCAAAGGCAAGTTGAGGCAATCCGCAGCCCGACGGCTCATCTATTCCAGGGAAACATGATTTTTCCCCTGATCTGCGGGCATACCAATCGTGACATCCGACGGCATCACTGCCGCTGCCATCGACGGCGGTCATCATCGCTTCCTCGCGCTTGCTGTCGCAATAGACGCTGTTCGAGCTCAGGGCGGTTAAGTCTCACGTCGGCCGAGGAATCTCAACCGTGCGGGCAATGGGATCGTCAGCAGGCCGCAACGCGATCGCCAGCACAGCTGCTTCAGCGCAAGAGCGAACTGGCGCGTTCAGAGGGCATTCTTGCTCTCCGGTACCGGCACCTCGAAGCCGTTCAATATCACCGATACGAGGCTGTAAAGGCCGGTCAGGTAAATGAGTTCGGCGGCGCCATCCGCGCCGAAGGTTTTCACCGCGTGTCGATAGACCAGATCGGGAAGAAGCCTCCCCGATACCAGCGCGGAAGCGACATCGTATGCCGCCGCTTGCTGGCGCGTCAGGTCCACCGGACGTTGCCCGGCTGCGATGGTTGCGATTGTTTCCTCAGCCAGCCCATTCGCCTCTGCAACAAGAACATGGGCATAGAGTTCGTAGGCTGAGTGAAAATGTACGCCCGTCACAAGGATCGCGACCTCGCGGACCGGCTTTGGCAGCGTGGGCGACGCGGAAAGCGCCTTGACGAGCTCCCAGGTTGGGCCGCCGAATCTTGAGAAGTGTAACCATGGATTCCATGGACCCATCAATGCGCCGTCATCGTTGACCGCCGCAAAGCCTTTGAAGCTGCTCTGGATGCCGTTTTGCATGTCGTCATAGAGATCACGTTGGTCCGGACTGAGTTCCGACGGTAAGAGAAGGGGTAGGCGCATGGCTATCCTGTGGGTTGGAGTGCGCGTTTCGTCAGGCAAAGGGTAGTCGATCGGGTCAGACGAATGAAATGCATCGTCTCCATAGCTAGGCGGGAGGACAATGCTTGCCTGATATTGCTGCCGATATTGAGAGTTAGGCTTTTGCGACCTTCTGACGATGTTCAACTGTGGACTGTAGTCGTCTTGGCAAAGAAGAAGACGGTTTTTCCGAGTTCTTGGGCTGAGATATATGGCCCGCCGGCTGTAATCGACGTCTTGAGTTTGGTCGGTCGGAGTCTCCTGACTGGATCCGATGTTGAGCAGGAAAGGCTCAAGCGCATTCTACGCTTCTACCACATCGGGATACTTCTCTTTCCCGGGCTGGCGCCGGCGCCGCACCAACCCGCTGAGTTGGTCCAGGTAGAGGTAGACGACCGGCGTGGTAAAGAGCGTCAACAGTTGAGAAAGCAGCAGGCCGCCGACGATAGTGTAGCCGAGCGGCTGGCGGAGTTCAGATCCAACGCCGGTGCCGAGCATCAGCGGGAGGCCGCCGAGGAGCGCCGCAACAGTGGTCATGAGGATAGGGCGGAACCGTAGCCGGCACGCTTGATAGATTGATTCCTCCGGGCTCAGTCCCTCGATGCGTTCGCGCTCAAGTGCGAAGTCGACGAGCATGATGCCGTTCTTCTTGACGATGCCGATGAGCAGGATAATGCCGATCATGCCTATTACGTCGAGCGGTCTCTGCGCGACCATCAGCAACAGAAGCGCACCGATGCCGGCCGACGGCAGCGTCGACAAAATGGTGATGGGATGAATCAGACTTTCGTAGAGAACGCCGAGGATAATATAAATGACCACAAGCGCTACCACGACCAGCATCACTTCTCCCGACAGAGCTGAGGTGAAGGCGTTCGCATTACCTTGGAAAGTCGTCGTGAGCGACGCCGGCCTCCCGCTTTCCTGTTCGATTTGGTGAATGGCGTTGACCGCGTCGCCGAGTGCCACGCCCGGTTTCAGGTTGAACGAGATCGTAGTCGAGGGGAACAGGCCCTGATGGTTGACCACGCTCGGCGCCGTCGTGACTGTATTCTTGACCAGGGTGTCGAGCGGTACCTGCTGCCCGGCAGATGAGGGTGTATAGATGTCGCTGAGCGCCTCGGGGCCGGTTTGGAAGCGCGGGTCGACCTCGAGCACGACGTGGTATTGGTTCAGCGGCGTGTAGATGGTCGAGACAATTCGCTGGCCGAAGGCATCGTCCAGAATGTTGTCGACCGTCCCAGGCAGGATGCCGAAGCTCGATGCGACTTCGCGGTTGACGGTAACGTTGAGCCGCGGCCCGCCACTTTCCTGGTCTGTTGCCACGTCCGAGATCAAGGGCAGCGCTTGCAGCTTTTCGAGGAAGAAGGCCGACCAGTGATTGAGCTCGTTGGAATCTGCATCCGTCAACGAGTACTGATATTGCGTTTTGGCGACACGCGCCCCGACGGTGATATCTTGCGCTGCTTGCATGTACAGCCTGATGCCCTCGATTTTAGCCAATGAAGCTTGCAGGCGATTGATCACCTGGTCGGCGGAAGCATCGCGCTGCTCGCGCGGTTTCAGGGCGATGAAGAGGCGGCCTTGATTAAGGGTGGAAGTCGCACCGGAAGGCCCGATGCTGGACCCAACCGAAGCGACTGCCGGATCGGCGATCACCACACGGATGGCTGCCTGTATGCGCGCGCTCATCGCCTGAGATGAGACATCCGGCGCTGCTTCCGCGATGCCGGTTATCATTCCGGTATCCTGTTGCGGGAAGAAGCCCTTGGGAACGACAGAGTAAAGGTAGCCGGTGAGCCCGATCGTGGCGAGCATTACGAGCAGTGTGATGAACCGGTGCTTCAGGGCTACACGAAGAGCCCGCTCATACGCGCCAAGCAAGCCATCGAAGCCGCGCTCGAAGCGCATATAAAGGCGCCCGTGCGTCTCGGCCGGACGCTTCAGGAGGCGGGCACACATCATGGGGGTTAGGGTCAGCGAGACTAGAAGGGACAGCACGAGCGAGACGCTGACCGTGATGGCAAACTCCTGAAACAGCTTGCCGATATAGCCACCCATGAGGAACAGTGGAATGAAGACCGCAATTAGCGAAAGCGTTATTGATACGATCGTGAAGCCAATTTCGGCGGAGCCTTTGAGGGCAGCCTCCATCGGAGAAAGACCCTCCTCCAGGTGACGTGTGATGTTCTCGATCACGACGACCGCGTCATCAACCACGAAGCCGACAGCAATTGAGAGCGCCATGAGCGACAGATTGTCGAGATTGTAACCCAGTGCGTACAGTACGGCGAATGTTCCTACGAGCGAGAGCGGCACTGTCACAGCCGGAATGACAGTCGCCCAGACATTACGCAGGAAGATGAAGATGACCATGATCACCAGCGCAATCGTGAGAATCAATGTGAACTGAACGTCCTTAACGGAAGCGCGGATGGTTTGAGTTCGATCCGAAAGCACATCGAGCTTGATCGCCGGTGGGATTGAGGCTTGAAGCTGCGGCAACAACGCCTTGACGCGATCGACCGTGTCGATCACGTTGGCGCCAGGCTGGCGCAGGATCGTGAGGAAAACCGCGCGCTGGTCATTGTACCAGCCCGCGTTGAAGACGTTTTCCGGCCCCGCTGTCACATTGCCGACGTCGCTAATGCGAACCGGTGAGCCGTTTCGGTAAGCTATGATCAGATTTTGGTACTGGTCTGGTTTTACGATTTGATCGTTGGTGTTGAGCGTATAACTCTGTTTCGGACCGTTGAGAGTGCCCTTCGGCTGATCGACATTCGCCTGGCCGAGTATGGTGCGTACATCTTCCATGCTTATGCCGCGATTGGCGAGCGCTTGCGGGTCGACCTGAACGCGGACGGTCGGTTTTTGCTGGCCGCCGATCCCGACCTGTCCGACGCCGGCGATTTGCGAGAGCTTGGGGACCAGGATACCTTCGACATACGCATCTACTGTAGTGAGCGGGACCGATTTGGAGGTGAGGGCGAGGACCAGGATAGGGGTATCGGCCGGGTTCACCTTGCGGATCGTGGGAGGGTAGGTCATGCCTTGGGGCAAATACGGGCTTGCGGCGTTGATCGCTGCGAGCACGTCGGCGGCAGCACTATCGACGTCACGGCTCAGATCGAACTGAACCGTGAGCTGTGTGGTACCGAGCCCACTCGCAGAACTCAGCTGCGTGACCCCCGGAATAAGCGAGAGCTGCTGTTCGAGTGGGGTCGCGACCGAGGATGCCATCGTCTGCGGATCGGCGCCTGCAAGCTGCGCCTGGATCTGAATGGTCGGGAAGTTCACGTTCGGCAGGGCTGCCACGGGCAGAAGCGGGTAGGCCACGAGCCCCAGCAGCAGCACTGCCAGCATCAGCAGCGCCGTCGCGATCGGGCGGCGGATGAAAAATGCCGAAAAGTTCATGGGATTTCCTGCTCTATGGAGCTCTGCAACTGAGCGCCGCGGGCGGCCTGTCCAGTCAGTTCCTGGATAGAGGCACCCGGCTGCAGTCTATACTGGCCGTCCACGACGACCTTCTCGCCAGCCTGAAGACCGGAATCTATCAGGGCTATGCCGTCGTCAATCTGCGCGACCTCGATCGGACGCGTCTGCACTGTTCCGTCGGAGCCGATGACCCATACAAACGATCCTTGCGGCCCTTGCTGCACGGCCGAACCGGCGATCGTCAGGCCGCCCTGGCGGGTGTCGAGAAGCAGTCGTACATTGAGGAGTTCGCCGGGCCACAGGGTGCGCTTGGCATTGGGGAAGCTGGCACGCAGTCGAATCGTTCCGGTGGTCTGGACGATTTGATTGTCAATAAGATCGAGCTTGCCTGTATCAAGCTTGACCTTGTCGTCTTGACTGTATGCGAGGACTGTCAGCGGTCCCGTGGCCATTTGCTGCTGGATCTCAACGAAGTCGGTCTGCGGCAGGAAGAAGAACAGCGAGGCCGGCTGGATCTGTGCGATATCGACAAGACCGTTCGCGCTGGACGGAGTGATGATATTCCCTTGGTCGACCTGACGAACGCCCGTCACCCCGTCGATCGGAGCCGTCAGCCTCGTATAGCTCAAGTTCGTTCGTGCCTGGGCGATGACGCCTTCGTCGTATTTCACCTGCGCCTGCAGTTGGTTTGATTGGGCATTCTGGGTTGCCACGAGCTGCGTGGTGGCGAACCCCTTCTGCTGCAGTGCGGTATAGCGGTTTAGATCAGCGCGGGCATTGAGGAGCTGCGCCTGATCGCGGTCGCGGGTCGCGACCGCCTGGTCAAGCTGTGCTTGATAAGGCCGCGGGTCGATCTCGGCGAGAAGATCTCCCTTCTTCACTGTCTGTCCCTGGATAAAGGCTATCTTGATGATCTGTCCGGTGATTTGGCTTTGGACAATCACATTGTTGTAGGCGACGACTGTGCCCATCCCGCGTAGATAGACGGGCACGTTGCCGCTCTCAACTGTTCCGGCGACCACTGGAACGGCCGGAGGTGGGAGGGCGGCCTGGGCCGGTGCGGTCGTATCGCCGACGTACCACACTGCCAGCCCGGCGCCGCCAATGACAGCTACCGCCGTGATGAGCACCATGAATCTTTTGCGCATAAAAAACCCCGCTTTAGTAGCACCCGGGAAGGGACGCGACTGTGCTCGTCGATCCGGAGCCCGAGTTGGAACTGCTCCCGCTGCTCAGACCACTGCACGCACCACTGCCGGACGAGGGGACGCTTATCGCAGTACTGCCGATGCTGTTGCTCGTGCTGCTCGGTGCCTGGATCGTAATTATTGGGCTCACGCCGGCATTGCTCAATTCAGTCGAGCTCAGCGGGATTGTGCCGCCATTCAGTGCAGAACTTGTGCTCGAACCCGGGGTTGACAGAGGTGACGCAGTGCCACCCGAAGATAAGTTGGGCGAGGACGTGCAATCCGATGCTGAAGCCATTGAGGCGGGCGTTGTGAGTCCACCTCCGTCGAAGGTCGAACAGGTTGTGCCGATTGCTGTGCTCACTCCCCCTGGATCAATCTCGGTCGCACCCAGAGGAATGCCGGTGCTGGATGCACCCGAGCCGCTGGACCCCGGAATGCCGAGCGGGGAGGTCGCTCCTGATGATAGTGTGCTCATCGTTTGCGCATAACTTGCGCTGCAGCTGAACAAGAGGGCAACGATGATCATGGACGTCCGTCGCATGGAATCTCCTGTTGCTTCAACGAGGGGCACCGCCCGGCGTCGCGTTAAGGCGAGGGGAACTTCTTCGTGATCGATGTCGCTGTTCCGTGCCGGAGCGGAAACCAATACTCCAACCATGGGCCGGAACAGCACCTATACGGTAGCTAAGGCTTCAAGCGGGAACTGGCTTGATCGCTACTGCTGCCATTGGCTTGCTCTTGCGCAAAGAGATTGCCGATAACGGTCAGGCCAGTCGGAACTGTTCGTCGGCCGCTGCAAACCTAGAGTATCCGAGGGTACATCCTGCCGACTATCCTTGTTCTTGTAGAACTGGAGGCTGATTGCGTAATTGAGCTTATCTGCTGAATATATTGGCAGATTAGCATAGCCCGTCGGACGTTCTTTCTAGCGACAAATCGTGGTTGGGCCGGCATGGATTGTCCCCAGCACGACAGCGATAAGCGCGCCGCTTGCCGGCAGCAGGAGCGACCACAGGCCGAATGCTTGTTCGCAGGCTGCACCGAGTGCGCATCCGGTGAAGAAGCCGGCAATCACCAGTCCCGCCCGCTGCGCACGCTTTCTTGCGTTGATCCGATCGCCGGTACTGCTTCCAAACAGCGCCTCGCTGAAATCCGCCACGAAACGCGTTATGTTGGTTGTCATGACCGCAGTGGAGGGCGCCCCTTTCAAGAGCTGCACAAGAGCGTTTTGAAGAGCCATGGCCGAGACGCCCAGCATGCCCGCGACAACCATGTTTGCTGAATCAGGATCCACATGCGGTCCGTTCTCGATACAGGTGGCAAGGAAAGCAGAAAGAAGGGCGAACTGCAGCAGGAGCAGAGGCAGCAGGGAGGGGATCCGCATACGCTCCAATCCAGTCACAAGAAGTTTCACCAGGGTGACTGTGAGCACGAACACCGGAACCGAGATCAAATGAGCCACTGGCGCTTGACCGTCGCCGACAAGCCTGGCGGCAAGTACAACGAGATTTCCGGTAATATGGGCTATGAACAGGCCGCCAAGTCCGAGGAAGCCGATGACGTCTACGCTGCCTGCGATCAGACTGAGCGCAAACAGCAACGGTTTACTGCCGGCCGACTCGTCGACCCAGTCCACTGCGGCCCCTTTTATCACACCCGTTTCAACACTGCCTGGATGCGATGCGGCTACGCCCGGGTCAACGCAGACTACGGACGACCCCTCCCCAGAATGTACAGGTGCGCGCTCGCTCATGCCTGATCCGCATGCATCGGTTTGGGAAGCGATCTTAGCCGGCCTCCTCCGAATAGATTGGTCGGTAAGTGCAAGCACTGATCAGCGCACCGATATCGTTCGGGCGCGGCACCCTTGCCAAGCCCTGATCGAAAATGTAGGCGGCGATCCTCTCGGCGACATGGAGCGATGCCTCGAGAATGCGGCTCTGCGGCGGATAGATCAGTCCGGTCGCGAGGTGCTCCTCACTAACCTGCTCCGCCACGGCCTTGGCGGCGACGATGAACATGTCCTCGGTCACTCGGGTCGCATCGGTGGCAAAGACCGCTAAGCCCATGGCCGGGAAGATGTAGACATTGTTGCCTTGCCCCGGCACAAAGCGCCGCCCGTCGATCTCGACTGGCGGGAACGGGCTGCCGCTCGCGAAGACCGCCCGACCTTGCGACCAGCCATAGGCCTCCGTGGCGGTGCACTCGGAGCGCGAAGTCGGGTTGGAGTAGGGAAAGATGATCGGCCGTTCGTTGATCTCGGCCATAGCCTCGATGACTTGCTGATCAAACAGGTTCGGCGTGGTGCTGACGCCGATGATGCCCGTTGGCCTGAGCGCCTTTACTGCCTCGACGAAAGTCGCGACCGGCGCATGATCCAAGGCGAACGGCTGCTGAAAGTTGGTGAGATCAGTGCGCGATTTCACTACCAGGCCATTGACATCGAACAGGGCGTTGCGCCCCCGCGCCGCCGTGAGCTCCGTGCCCTCGCTCGCCATCGCGAGGCTGATCAGCTCGGCAATGCCGGTCGCCGCCGAGCCTGCGCCGAGGAACAGGAATCTCTGCTCGCAGAGCCGCTGCCCTGAGATGCGCAGCGCTGCGTAGATGCCGGCCAGCGCGACACCTGCAGTACCCTGGATGTCGTCGTTGAAGGTGCAGATCCTGTCGCGGTGCCGCTCGAGAATGGGAACAGCGTTGAAGTTTGCGAAGTCCTCCCATTGGATACAGCACCTGGGATAAAGCGCCTGCACGGCATCGACGAATTCGTCGATGAAGGCCGCATACTCCGTGCCCCGGATTCGCTCACGACGCAAGCCGAGATACAGCGGGTCCTCCAGGAGTTCGTGATTGTTGGTGCCGACATCGAGGACGACTGGCAGACAGTGTTGCGGCGGCACTCCTGCGCAGGCGGTGTAGAGCGTCAGTTTGCCGATCGGAATTCCCATACCGCCAGCGCCAAGATCGCCAAGTCCGAGGATGCGCTCGCCATCGGTGACAACTATGAAGCGCACATCCTTTTCCGGCCAATTGGCAAGCAGCTCTTTCAGCCGACCGCGCGCAGTGATCGGCAGATATAGCCCGCGTGGCGCGCGAAAAACATGGCCGAACTTTTGGCAAGCCTCGCCAACTGTCGGCGTATAGACGAGCGGCATGTAGGTGGCCGGGTCCGACATCAAGAGCGCGTAATAGAGCGTCTCGTTGCGCGCCTGCAGATCCGACAGCGCCAGGTACTTCTGCAGGTCGTCGTCGAGAGCGGCGATCTCGTCATGCCGGCGCGCCACCTGCAGAGCGATCGTGCTCACCGCGGGCGGCAGCAGACCCTCCAAACCTGATGCTCGCCGCTCTGCCTCGGAGAACGCCGTCCCCTTGTTGAGGCGGGGATTGCGCAGCAAGTTGCAGCCGGTGGGATGTTCCGTGGTAGGCACCTCAATCTGGATCGATGCGCGCGCGGTCATTTGATTGCTCCGATGTGATGTGTACCGGGTTGGTCTCTCGAAAGGGGGCGTGAGCGGTCACTGCCGCGGGCATCGCTGATGCGAGACGCTCCGCTTCGCGACAACGTGTGCCGGGTTGAGGCCCTTCAGATAGGCTACGTGCAGCTCGCAGCTGGTCGGTGCAGCATGCGATAGTTCAGCGCTGCATGTGCAAGTCCATCAGTTCGAGCGGAGGCATCATGTTGTTGTTCAAGTTGGCCATGATCCACAGCGAGCCGGCGACGACGAGGATTACGATGAGTACGCCGAACGCAAGCGCCAGCACGTTATTCGTGTTGTCCGGCCCCGTAGTAATGTGCAGGAAGAACACCAGGTGAACTCCCATTTGAGCGATGCCAAGGACGGCGAGACCGAGGGGGATTCCGGGTGCCCAGAGCAGCGAGGTGTTGGCGACCCAGAAGGAGATGGACGTGAGGATCGCCGCGACGACCAATCCAATGGTGTAGACGAGCACACCGGCCGATGTCTTCTCTTCCTTCTCAGGGAAGACTGACCTGTCTCCGGGCGCGCGATCGAAACGTATTTCCGTCATGGCCGGACTCCCATCAGATAGACAACCGTGAACAGCCCAACCCAGATAATGTCGAGCGCATGCCAGAACAGGGAAAAGCACTGCAGCCGGCGCTCCACCGTGGGGCGAAAGCCCTTGACCGCTACCTGCGCCATCATCACCGACAGCCAGATCAGCCCCGCGCTGACGTGCAGCCCGTGACAGCCGACAAGGGTGAAGAATGCTGAAAGAAACGCGCTGCGTTGCGGGGTCGCTCCACGCGCGATCATACCGGTGAACTCGCTCAGCTCGAAAACGAGAAAAGCGACGCCCAGGGCGAATGTGAGCGCCGCAGTCAGATAAGTGGCTCCGCGCCGTCGTGAGCCGACTGCCAAGGACATCAATCCACATGTGTAGCTCGAGGCAAGAAGACAAGCGGTTTCGATCCCGACGCTGGCCTGATTGAATAGCTCGGCGCCTTTCGGACCGCCCGCAGTGGCGGTCGCGAGCACAGCGTAAGCGGCAAAGAGCGCTGCGAACATCACGACGTCGCTAAGGAGGAAGATCCAGAAACCGTAGGCAACGACGATCCGCTTCGGAGCCGGTCCGGCTTGGCTTGTGCTCGGCAGTGACGGGCGATCGCCTTCGCCAACAGCGACGGTGAGGTTCATACCACAAGCTCCAGCTGCTGCGCCCGATCAAACCGTGCAATCTGCTCGGCCGGTACTTCCGTTTCCTCGTCATTGCGAAAGGCGAAAAGGAGCACCGTCACGAACGCGCCGAACAGCCCCAGGCCGACCATCCACCAGATGTGCCAGATCAACGCGAAGCCGGTGACGACAGCAAAGAATGCGGTGACGAAGCCTGTCGCGCTGTTCTTCGGCACCTCGATCGGCTCGTACTTGCGCGGCCGCGCCGGTTGATCCTGATTTGCGGGCTTCCCTTCCTTGAGGGCCCAAAATGCGTCGGCCCCGTCGACATGCGGCAGGATTGCAAAGTTCCAGGCCGGTGGCGGCGAGGCAGTGGACCATTCAAGCGTGCGGCCGTTCCACGGGTCGCCCGTTGCGTCGCGCAGCTGCTCGCGGTTGCGGATCGAAACGATGAGCTGGATAATCTGGCAGACAATGCCCGCCAGAATGACGACAGCGCCGGCTGCCGCCACCAACAGCCAAGGCTGCCAGTTCAGATCGTCGTAATGCTGCATGCGTCGGGTCATGCCCATCAGCCCCAACGCATAAAGCGGCATGAATGCGATATAAAACCCCACCAGCCAGCACCAGAACGAGGCCTTACCCCAGCGTTCGTCGAGCTTGAAGCCGAACGCCTTTGGGAACCAATAATTGTAGCCTGCCATCGCCCCGAATACGGTGCCGCCAATGATCACGTTATGGAAATGCGCGACGAGGAAGAGGCTGTTGTGCAGCTGAAAATCGGCGGGGGGCACGGCCATCAATACGCCGGTCATGCCGCCGATGACGAACGTCACCATGAAACCGATAGTCCATAGCACAGGCACCGTGAATCGGATGCGCCCGCCCCACATGGTGAACAGCCAGTTGAAGATTTTGACGCCCGTCGGCACTGCGATGATCATGGTCATGACCCCGAAGAAGCCGTTGACGTCTGCGCTGGCGCCCATCGTGAAGAAGTGATGCAGCCATACCAGGAAGGAGAGGACGCAGATCGCCATGGTAGCCGCCACCATCGAACGGTAGCCGAACAGCGGCTTGCCTGAAAAAGTCGCGATAACTTCCGAAAAGACGCCGAACACCGGCAGGATGAGGATGTAGACTTCCGGGTGACCCCACACCCAGAACAGATTGACATACATCATCGGGTTGCCCTGCCCACCGACCGTGAAGAAATGAAAGCCAAGATAGCGGTCGAGCAGGAGCATCGCGAAGGTCGCGGTCAGAACCGGAAATGCCGCGACAATGAGCAGGTTCGCCGCAAGCGACGTCCAGCAGAAAACCGGCATGCGCATGTAACCCATTCCCGGAGCGCGCATCTTGAGAATTGTGGTGACGAAATTTATTCCCGTCAGCAACGTGCCGATGCCGGAGATCTGCAGCGCCCAAAGATAGTAGTCGACACCGACGCCGGGCGAGAACTGCAGCTCGCTGAGCGGCGGATAAGCGACCCACCCTGTCTTGGCAAACTCGCCGACCACCAGGGAGATGTTGATCAACAGAACGCCTGAAGCCGTCAGCCAGAAGCTAACAGAATTCAACGTCGGGAAGGCCACATCGCGGACACCGAGCTGCAGTGGCAAGACAAAGTTCATAACGCCGATTACGAGCGGCATGGCCACGAAGAAGATCATTATGGTGCCGTGCGCCGAGAAGATCTGGTCGAAATGCTCCGGCGGCAAATATCCTTGCGCGCCGCCAGCCGCGACCGCTTGCTGCCCCCGCATCATGATTGCATCGGAGAATCCGCGGAGCAGCATGACCAGCGCCAGCAGGAAGTACATGACTCCTATACGCTTGTGGTCAACGGATGTGATCCACTCACGCCACAGGTAAGGCCAATGCCCCTTCACTGTGACCCAGGAGAGGACGACCAGCATGGCTAACCCCATGACCGCAGATGCGCCCATGACGATCGGCTGGTCGAACGGGATCGCGTCCCAGCTGAGCTTGCCAAGAACATTCATTTTTGGGTCCTTTGTTCAACCGCCTGGGAGAGACGCGATTGATCATCAGGCTGTAGTCTGGTGCCCAAGATGCTTTTGAACAGGTTGGGAGCGACCTTGCGATAGCTGAAAGGCGCAACCGCTATGCTGGGCTTGGCGAGATCGGCATACGCCTGTGTGTCGAGCACCGGACCAATATTGCGGGTTGCGGTCACCCATTGCTCAAAGTGGTCGGCTGGCACCGCCTCAACGTTGAAGCGCATATCCGCAAAGCCATCGCCGCTGAACTGGGCCGACAGCCCTCGGTACGTTCCAGGATGGTCGGCCTGAAGGTGAAGACGCGTCGTCATCCCTGCCATCGTGTAGATCTGGCCGCCCAGTTGCGGTACGAAGAAGCTGTTCATGACGCCCGACGAGGTCAGCTCAAAGCTGACCGGCGTGCCGACCGGGATTGTCAGCTGATTGACGCTCGCAATGCCTTGATCCGGGTAGATGAACAGCCATTTCCAGTCGAGCGAGACGACCTGAATAGTGACGGGTTTTATCGTGTCGGCAATTGGCTTGCCCGGGTCGAGATCGTGTGAGCCGATCCAGGCCACTCCGCCAACCAGCAGCACAGTCATGGCTGGAATCGACCAAACCAGCATCTCAAGACGACCGGAATATCTGAAATCCGGCAGGTAGCGGGCTCGCGTATTCGAGTGGCGAAACCAGAACGCAACGCCGAGCGTGGCCAAGATCGTCGGGATCACGATGGCAAGCATGATGCCGAGCGAGTTAAACAGAATTTGCCGCTCACCGGAGGCGATCGGTCCTTTTGGATCGAGCACGCCCTCAGCACAGCCACTGAGTGTCGAGGCACCGATCAAAACAATAACCGATACGCGGTCTCGCTGACAAACCCATGAGGTCAGCCGAAGCCGGGAGCAGAGGCTGGTCCTAATCTCCATTACCGATCTCAGCGCAATACGTTGGTCTTTGCGAGGTCGATGACCTCGTCGCCTCGGCCGCTAATCACAGCCTTGACCATGTAGAGGGTAAACCCTTTCGCCATCTCCATGGTGATGGAAGGCGGTATTGCGAGCTCGGTCCGGTTGACCACAGCATCGATCAGAACCGGCCCGTCGTGGGCGAGGGCATCCGCGATTCCGTCGTCCACCTCCGCCGGATCCTCGAGCCTGATGCCCCGGATGCCGACAGCTTCGGCCATTGCGGCGAAGTTCGGATTCTTCAGCTCTGTGCCGAAATCGAGGAAGCCGGTGGATTTTTGCTCGAGTTCGATAAAGCCCAACGCGCCGTTGTTGAACACCACCACCTTCACGGGAAGGCGATGCTGCGCCAGCGTCAGAAAATCGCCCATCAACATAGCGAAGCCACCGTCGCCGGACAGCGAGATCACCTGCCGATCGGGAAATGCGGCCTGGGCACCGATCCCCTGCGCCATCGCATTCGCCATCGAGCCATGCCAGAAAGAGCCGAGCAGCCGCCGCTTGCCGTTCATGGTGAGGTAACGCGCGGCCCACACCGTCGGCAGACCGACGTCACAGGTAAAGACAGCGTCCTTACTGGCCTGGTCGCTGATCGCCTGAGCGATCTGCTGCGGATGAATGAGCCGCTTTCCGGGCGTGCCGATCGCGAGACCGTCGAGTGCCTTGCGCGTCCTGACGTAGTGCTGCCGTGCCTGGGTAAGGTGCGTATCGTCGCGTTTCTCCGTCAGCAGCGGCAGCAAAGCGGTGATGGTGGTACGGACGTCTCCCACAACGCCGAGGTCGACTGCAGCGCGACGGCCGATGTTCTCTGCCCGCAGATCGACCTGAGCAATGCGGGCGCCATCACCTTCCGGGTAGAATTGGCGGTAGGGGAAATCGGTCCCCAGCATGAGCAGCACGTCACAGGCGCGCATTGCATGGTAGCCGGAGGAGAAGCCGATCAACCCGGTCATGCCGACATCGTAGGGATTGTCCCACTCGACATGCTCCTTGCCGCGGAGCGCATGAACCATTGGCGCCTTGAGGCGCTCGCCTAGCGCCAGCAACTCGTCGTGGGCGCCCTGACATCCCGAGCCACATAAGATCGTCACACGGCCATCACCGTTGAGGAGCGCTGCCAAACGATCGAGGTCGTTCGGCGACGGCGTTACCATCGGCGCGGATGGGAGCAACCCGCCTAGTTTGACCGGCGCGTCGGCAGCGGCCTGCAGCGCGATGTCGCCGGGTAAAACGAGCACCGAAACGCCGCGCTTGCCGACGGCTTGGCGGATGGCGATCTCGAGAGCCCGTGGCATTTGGTTGGGCCCGGAGACCAACTCGCAATAGTGGCTGCATTCCTGGAAGAGCGCCTGTGGACGGGTCTCCTGAAAATAGCCGCTGCCGATTTCGCCCGAGGGGATCTGGGCGGCGATTCCAAGAACAGGGACGCGCGAGCGGTGACAATCGAACAGACCATTGATGAGGTGCAGGTTGCCGGGCCCGCAGCTTCCCGCACATACGGCGAGCTCGCCCGTCAGATGCGCCTCGGCGCCGGCGGCAAAAGCGGCAACTTCTTCGTGCCGGACGTGGATCCACTCGATCTTGCCTTGTTGTCGGATGGCGTCGGTCAGACCGTTCAGGCTATCCCCGACGATGCCGAAAATGCGTTTGACACCCGCGGCGGCGAGGATTTCCGCGAATTGATCCGCCACCGTTTTTGCCATTTGGATTTCCTTACCTGACGCGTTCCGGCCGTAGCAGCGGCTCCAGCCTGCTGCCGTCTCAGTGCCGGATCTCCTATCGTCGATCGGCGAGGGCCCAACATTAGTGGACGCGATGACCCGCTGGCTTCGTCGTTCTTGCCGCGCCTGTGACGATGTTGCGCTAACTGAAACAAGCTAGCCAGGACGCGCCTTGCCCCTGCAGCATCTTCAATTCAATGCTAAATGGGTCGAGACCAAGACCCGCCGCGCATGCCTATCTCGATGGTGTCAGACGCAGGATCTCGAGAGGGAGTCAGATCCGCGCGTCTTCGTGCACAGCGGGAAACTGCGCGATGAACCATGTGAGGCCTAGCAGATCTGCGGTGCCTCCTGGGCTGAGATGGCGCCTGATCAGCGCGTCATCGAAGGCTACCATTTTCGCAGCACCATCCGGTGCCAAGGCGCCGCCCGCCTGCAGAAGCTTTGTGGCGTATGTGCGGACGTAGCCAAGGCCAGCAAGACCGCCTCGGGAAACGAGGTTGGTATCGTCGTTGACGGCCAGCAGATGTAATAGCGCCTGTAGGAGCGCCACTTCTTCGCTTACGCCGTCGAACCGTAAGCCGGCGTACACTGGCAACGCCGTCGTGCGCACTGTCGCGAAACCAGACGCTGCCTCTCCTCTGGCACCGGGGAAGCCGAAGCGACGGAACGCCCTTTCACCCGCCGTACCCGCCTCCAGTGTGCCCCTAAGCTCCCGATCAACGAGTCCGGAGCAAATGCCTGCCACCTCGGCGCACATGCTCTCTCGAGTCAAATCGAACCCATTCGTCAAAAGCCGACCGGCGGCGAAACAGAGCAAGCCGAAGGAAAATATGGCGCCCTTATGCGTGTTAATGCCGTGTGTCGCCTGCAGCATCGCTTGTTCGCACTGGAGTCCGATGGGCCGCACCAGCGGCAGCGAGAGACAAGCAGCGATTCCAGCGGATTCATGGCCCATCTCCAGGAAGCGCGGCCACCAGGGAGCAATAGCCCGCGCACTCGCCAGGAACGTATTTATGTCCATGTCGTAGTGAGCGCCGCAATTGCGCGCGTCAACCAGCCCGGGCTTGGGGGTGAGCATCACCTCTGTGAGCAATGCCCTGTTGACATAGTCCGCAATCGCGGCAGCGCCAATTGTCTGTTGCGCTTTGTCCTGCGAAGCGCGCCACAGCCTGCTATATGGCTGTCCGTAGATCATATTCATGGACGATCTTTCTCAACGTGCTCAACAGCTCTTCCAGCGGGTGCCTGCGCGAGCGGCCGCAGACGTGCGCCGGCTGTGGGCAGACGAGGCAGGGGCGCGGAGGAAAGCCGAGGCTTCGGCGGGATAGTGAGCCCGTCCCGGGAGCGATGACATCCAGATCCCACAGGCGCCCGATGGGGTGGCGGTCTTCAAGCTCGATGGCAGCCGATTTGAGGGTCCATGCGTCCGTGTCAATGACGTAGAGCGCCTCCGGGCCGGTCTCCTGCCACAAGGCTTCGTGCGACAGGACGCTCCAGCCCCGCCTGAACGCGACGTCATCCAATTCTCGAAGCCCTTGGGCCATCAAACGTCGCGGTAGTTGGCCATCCTTGATCGGACCGGGGATCACGAGCGTCACTGAAATTAAAGGTCTGCCGAATCGCGCGAGAGCAACGGCTTGGCGCGCAACCCGCTGCTCCCTTGCGACCAGCATCTGCTCGAGGCTGATACTGGTCTCACCGATCATTTCGGCATGGGAATCCATGATCAGCCCTTCACCTGCCGCACGACATCGATGACGCTGCCGTCGCGATAACGGACAACGCCGACGATGCGGTCGGTGAATTCGAGCGGTTCGGGCTCCCCGGTCAGTGTCACCGCCCGCTGGTGCAACTCTTCGATTGTCATGACCGGCAACCGGGCTTCGCGCAGGCGCTGTTCGACTTCGGGACGGTTCCGGTTTACCGCGATGCCCTGATCCGTGACGACAACATCGACCGATTCACCAGGAGTCAGCCTTGTCGTGACGCGTCGAACAATTGTGGGAATCCGGCTGCGCACCAAAGGGGCCACAATGATGGTCAAGTCGGCCGCCGCTGCCACGTCGCAATGCCCGCCAGATGCGCCTCGCATGACGCCGTCGGAACCGGTGATCACGTTGACGTTGAAATCAAGATCGATCTCCAAAGCACTTAAAATTACTATGTTCACGCGGTCGACGTATGCCGCCTTGGAGGTGGGATTCGCATATTCGTTTGCCGAGATCTCCAGATGTCCGCTTGAGGTACGCAGCGACTCCGCGGCATCCTGGTCGAATGACTGCACATCCACGACGGTCTTGATCAGACCCTTCTTGTGCAGATCCGCAATGCCACCAGTAACGCCGCCCAACGCGAAGCTTGCTTTGATTCCCCTGCGCGTCATGCGCTCCTCCAGGAAGCGGGTAGCAGCGGTGGCCGCCGCTCCCGAACCGGTTTGCATTGAGAAGCCATCAACGAAATAACCCGAGTGCTCGATCACGTCCGTTGCATTCCGGGCAATCAGCAATTCGCGTGCATTGTTCGTGACCCGCGCGGCGCCTGCGCTGATCTTCGACGGGTCACCGACTTCGTCGAGCTTGACGATCCAGTCGACGCGATCCTGCGAAATGCTGGCCGGGTGGTTCGGGAAGTCGACCACTTCTTCTGTCAACACTACGACCTGGCGAGCGAATTGCGCATCGACCTTCGCGTAGCCAAGCGAACCGCAATTCAGCCTGCCATGAGTTCCATTGGCGTTTCCGAACTCGTCGCAACAGGCTACTGCCAGGAAAGCCACGTCGATTTGCAACTCTCCCGTCTGCAGCAAGTGGACACGGCCGCCATGCGAGTGGACCTGTACGGGCCGCGCCATCAGGCCGTTCGAAATGGCTTCTGCGAGCTTGCCGCGCATGCCCGAAGTATAGATTTCAGTGATGACACCGCTCTTGACGTGGTCGACGAGAGGATCGTGGCAGCCGAGCAAGGAGCTCGACGCGAGCGTAAGGTTCTTGAAGCCGAGCCGCGCCAGAGTGTCGACGACCCTGTTGACGACTTTGTCGCCCTCTCGAAAGGCGTGATGGAATGAGATGGTCATCCCATCCTTGAGCCCCGATCGCTCGATGGCTTCCTCAAGCGATCGGCAAAGTTTGCGGTGCAATTTCGTATCGACGGCATCGAGATAAGGGGTCTGGGCCGTCGCTCCCGTGAAAGGCTGCGACTGGCCAAGTACGGAATCCGGCGATTGCAGTGGCGTGAGCGAACTGGTCATAAGTGTCGTCCTCAATCGAAGTGTTTGTTTCAGGCCGCTTCGGCAAGCTGCAATGTCATTTCAGCCTCTTTGAGCACTGGTGGGTCAATCATCTTGCCATCGAGTGAGACGACCCCCATTCCTTTGCGGAGCGCTTCCTCTGCCGCTGCAATCACGCGTCTGGCGTGATCGACTTCGTCCTGCGTCGGCGCGTATGTTCTATGAAGAAGGTAAACTTGCTTCGGGTGAATCAGCGACTTTCCGTTGAAGCCGAGCTGCTTGGCGATTTTGACCTCGCGCATGAAACCCTCGTCATCGTTCACATTGCCATAGACGACATCGAAGGCGTCGATATGCGCCGCTCGCGCGGCGTGCAGGACCGCAGCTCGTGCATAGAACAGCTCGGGCTGCCAGTCGTCGCTGCGGTGCGTATGCATGTCGACGAGGTAGTCGAACCCGGCCATGGCGATCGCAATCATCCGCGGCGACGCACTTGCGATCGCCATGGCGTTGACAACGCCCGAGGCGGATTCGATCGCTGCCATCAGCTTTGTGTCTCCGACAGGGCGTCCGCACGCGATTTCGATCCGTGTCACGTGTGTCTCGAGCTCATGGATCGCCTCTGGGCTTTCTGTCTTGGGTAGCCGCACCACGTTGGCGCCCCCTCTGATGGCGGCCTCTAGATCTTTCCTGCCGAACTCCGTGCTGAGGCTGTTGATGCGCACGACGGTCTCGATATCCCGATACACGGGGTGCTGGAGCGCCTGAAAGACGAGCAACCGCGCCGAATCCTTCTCACGTGGTGAAACCGCGTCTTCGAGATCGAACATGATCGAATCGGGTTTGTAGATGAATGAGGTGCTCAGCATCGCGGCATTGTCGCCGGGGACGAAGAGCATGCTGCGACGCAATTTCATGACAGCCTCCGCCAATCCAGGTCCTCGGACCCGGAGCCACGCAACGTCGCGGCCTGAACCCGTGCCCGGATGACACAATCCAGCGCGCCCTTGTCTTCGATCACCACGGATCCGGCCTTGACAGAAAGCTGATCCAGGGTCTCGGCAACGACACGCGCGATCTGCTTGCCGAACTGCTTGAATACTTCGCTCTTGATCACGATTTCGCGTGTATCGCTTGGCGCAACCTTGACCAGCAGATCACTAGATTCCAGCGTGCCGGCTATAGCTTCTTTGACAATCTTCATTGAATTTCGACCTTTCATCATGCCCCTTGCACAATTTGCGGATAGTCTTGCTCCAAAAACTTCATGGTTGTCGCTGGCACCAGTTCCTCGATAGCCTTAAAATTCCGGTGCGCGAGCAATCTTCGGACCTCGGTCGCGGAGACCGGGGTCCCATGGATCGATATTCTGGGCACCTCGATCACCTTGATCGGTGGAGCCGGCGAGGCTGGTTGCTGCAGCCACTGTCTCATCTCAGTGTTGTAGCTGTTCGTCACCAGGTCGAACGGCTCAGTGCCCACGTAGCGCTGGGTGATGCCAAGGGCCGGTGCGATGTATTCCCGGAACAGAAGTAGATCGATAGCGGCCCAGCTATGATCGACGAGCGCTTTATCCTTCAGAAAGTAGCCCGGGAAGGTGGCGCGCGAGATTATGTAGTCGGAGCCCTGATGCAGCGTCAGGTTGTCGATATCCTTTACGCCCGCCGCAACGAGGGCGAAGCGATCGGCATAGGAGATAGACGATGCATCTTCCCTGACGAGGAAGAGATGGATCCAGTCGCAAGCGGCCGCCGCCTGCTCAACCAGATAGCGATGGCCAAGCGTGAATGGGTTCGCGTTCAGGACGATGCCGCCGATCGTGACGCCCGGCTGACGTTGCTCACGTAACCTGTCGCAATATCTTTGAATTGCAACCGTACTATTCTCCATCAGCACGATCTGCCGGGGAACCTCGACCAGGGGGTAGAAGCCCCAGCCGCGGAATAAGGTTTGGTTATGCGGTGGGGAGTAGAGGAAGAGGTGGAATTGCCCTCTCTCTGCCGCCAGGCTGACGACTTCGCTGCCCAGCCGCAGGCTGAGCGCCTCACCGCGTAGATGCTCGGCGACAGCGACACACTTTATTGTGCAGTGGTCAAGACCCGCGCAGGCGACGACGGTCCCTTGGTGTCGGCAGACAACGAAAATCTCGATTTGGCTGTCCAGCTCCAGATTATTGGCAGCCAGGAGCCGCTTTACATCCTCCATCTCGTGCGGCGCCTCGTGGGGCCGCACACTATGAAAATGATAGAGATCACCTGGGGCGTTCACAGCTGACCCCCCTCTCACGATATCATCAGATGTTGTGTCGCTACGATCATGAGCGGGATCGTTGCGAAGGCGAGCACCCTCGTTGCGAGAATGGTGGTCGAGGATTCTGACTCGAGAACATGGTGCTCTTCGGCGAACATGGTTGTGATGACCGCCGAAGGCAGTGCCGCGAGCAGGATTGCCTCCCGCGCGACGACGCCGGTAATCCCCAATGCCAGGACGGCCGCGAACATCGCGACGGGATGAACGAGGTTCTTGACCAGGCAGTCGATGGCCACTGCCTTTGTTAGCTCCACCTTTTCCTCGGCGATGATGAGCCCGGCAAGAAAAAGAGAAATCCCCGTTGTGGAATTGCCTATGAGTTTAAGCGAGTCGATGGCGAATGCGGGGATGTGCAAGTCAAGGAGCATCAGCACGATGCCGATGAATGGGACCCAGACTCTCGGCTCACGTATCGCTTTCACCAGCGTGATGAAGAATCTACGAGCCCCCGCGCTCTTGCCGCTGTTGGAGCCAATTTCGAGGAGCACGGTGGTGAGCGGAACGATGATCAGCGATGGGACCAGGTTCGCGATGAGAATTGGGTAGAGGCTTGAAGGGCCGAATAACTGCCCGAGGACCGGAACGCCCATGAACACCATATCGGGGAAGGCGAGAAGGCTCGCCCTCAGTGTAGACGTGCGCAAGTCGTAGCGAAGGACAAACAGGCTGCCGAGCAGGATGGCGAGGTAGGGAACCGTAAGCCCCACCACGAACAGCAACGGTATCCTGTAGTCCATGAGGTCTGAGCGGGGCGTCTGTAAGATTCCGGCCAGAAGCAGAGGCGGCAGGAGCCAGGTCAGCACGAGCCGGGTCAGCATCGCCCGGTCGGTGCCTCCGAAGAACTTCAGGCGCGCCGCGCGATATCCGAGAAAGATTACAAAGGCAACGGGCACAAGCGTCACGGCGATGGTGTTTAACATGCCGGCGCACCTGAGCTGCTGCGCAGTCGGTCCGTGATAGTCAGCACCCGCATCGCCTCCCGGATCATTGCCGGTTCCACGACGTGACCGTTCAAGACGGGCAGGTCAGTACCGGCCGCCGTGCTAGCGGCGATGACCGAACGAGCATTGGCTACGGCCTCCGGTGGTGGTGTGAAGACGGCGTCAATCGCGGCCAGCTGCTCTGAATGCAGAGCTGCCTTGCCAGTCATGCCGAGCCTGCGACTCGCTACCGCGTCGCGGTGAAGGCCCTCATGGTCGCGCTTGAAGTACGGCGCGTCGATCGCGGCGATCCCGGTTGTGGCTGCGGCCGCCACCGCCTGAGATCGTGCAAACAGCAGGTTCTCCCAAGAACCTTCGGCTCCCAGGTCGGCCGCCAGGTCGCCGCCGCCGAGGAAGAGCCCGCAGACGCGTCTATGGGCTTCTGCCATCAGATTGGCAACGAAGACTGCTCGTGCAAGTTCGACCATCGGGATGATGCCGATAGTGGATTGCGAGCGGTCCAGTATGTCCGCCACCATCCGGACTTCATCCGCGGACCGGCATTTTGGGATGATGATTGCGTCCGGACAGCTTCCTGCTTCGTGGAGGGCGAGCAGGTCACGAAGTCCTTCCGCCGACCGTGGACTGTTGATGCGCAGAATGCGTACAAAGTCCGTGTCGATTGGCTGGCGCAAGAACGCCAGCGCAGCCTCACGCGCCCGCTGCTTGTCCACGGGGGCGACGGTGGACTCGAGATCGACGATGAGAGCGTCGCCGCCAGGGCTACCAGCCATCGAGAAGAGATCGGGGCGGGAGGCAGGTGTGAGTAGAAAGCTGCGGCATGCACGGAGCCTGGTGCTAAACGAATTAAGCTCGGGGGTTTGGAGCAGGTTAGGATCGTGCGGCGCACTTTGCTCTGTACCAGTGCTCGCTGGCCCGTTGCTCCGGGATGTACTATCGCTCCAGCTTACCCTGGTCCTCTCGCCCCCTTTTTCAGTTGCAGAATTGGACTTTTTAACCGCTGTCATATCGTCACCATTCCGCAAATGGAGGCTCCCAATGCTACGGTCGCTTCCAAAGTGAGTTCGTTCGGACGAGAGAAAGCTACCCGCTGCGGCTTGGGATGACTTGCGCAGTCTTGCCGTGAGTGGTGTGCCTTTGCGCTATTGGTCGAAGACGATCCCCGAAGACTGTCCGACAAGTTCGAGCCGGCGGAGAAGCAGCGCGTCACGTTTAATGGTTTGGCCCATCGGATCATCCTCCTCTTGTCATTTTTCGTTCCCCGGCATCGATCCGGAGGGCCTTTCGAAAGCCGAAACCAATCGGGCCAACGCACCGGCGTGCGATCGGAACTGTTCCTCTGTCGTCTCGACGTGGCTCTTGAGAAGGTCCGAGATGTCGACACGCGTCCTTCGTTCAGTAGGGCAACCTGCGCGACTTACATTTCGGTCAGGTAACGGGTCGTGAGTGAAGCCCGGCCTGCTCGTCAGAATGATGCTCAGGCGATCATCGACAACGATCCGGCCTAATCGTTTCAGGGCAAGATCGGGCAAGGCGCCGCAACACCGACAAAGCGCGCAAGCATCACTTAGGCAATAGTGACTCTTGAGAACCCCGCCAAGACATCACGCGACTTTGTGGGGCCGGCATCGGCACGCCCTTCGATTCTCCTATTCTAGACGGTCGCGCCGTGCTGACCGATAGAAAGCCGGAGTCCAAGCGGGCGCCGAGGAGCATGCATGGATATTGAAGCATTTTTCGCCGCGAAGCTCGATAGCCTTCACAACGAAGGACGCTATCGGGTCTTTGCCGATCTGGAGCGCAGAAAGGGCGACTTTCCGCGGGCGATCCGGTATGCCAATGGCACTCGCAGCGAGGTGACGGTCTGGTGCTCGAACGACTATCTGGGCATGGGCCAGCATCCGCCGGTGATCGCCGCCATGCATGAAGCGCTCGACCGTTGCGGCGCGGGCGCGGGCGGCACGCGCAACATTTCCGGCACCAACCACTATCACGTGCTGCTCGAGCATGAGCTTGCCGACCTGCACGGCAAGCAGGCAGCGCTGCTGTTCACCTCGGGCTATGTCTCGAACTGGACCACGCTCGGCACGCTGGGCGCTCACCTTCCGGGTGCCGTTATCTTTTCCGATCAGAACAACCATGCCTCGATAATTGAGGGCATCCGCCATTCGAAGGTGGAGAAGCGTATCTGGAGGCATAACGACCCGAAGGACCTTGACCGGCTACTGTCGGAATATGGCCGCGAGGCACCGAAGATCGTCGCCTTTGAGAGCGTCTACTCCATGGATGGCGACATTGCGCCGATCAAGGAGATATGCGACGTCGCCGACAAGCATGGCGCCCTGACCTATCTCGACGAGGTGCACGCGGTCGGCATGTATGGGCCGCGCGGTGGCGGTTTAGCCGAACGTGAGGGGCTGATGGACCGCATTACCATCATAGAGGGGACGCTCGGCAAGGCTTTCGGCGTGGTCGGCGGGTATATCGCAGGCTCGGCCGCGCTCTGCGACTTCATCCGCAGCTTTGCTTCTGGACTCATCTTCACGACCTCGCTGCCGCCGCATGTCGCGGCGGGAGCGCTTGCGGCCGTACGTCATCTCAAGGGGAGCAATGCGGAGCGTGAGCTGCATCGCGACCGGGTCGCCAGCGTGCGCGGTCGTCTGGAGAGAATCGGGATCCCGTATCTGCCGAACCTCAGCCACATCGTGCCGGTGATGGTGGGCGACCCCGTGAAATGCAAATGGATCAGCGATACCATGCTGGATAGCTATCGCATTTACGTCCAGCCGATCAATTACCCCACGGTGCCCAGGAAAAGTGAGCGGCTTCGGATCACGCCGTCGCCCCTGCACTCCGACGCCGATATTGACCATCTGGTCGGCGCACTCTCCGACCTCTGGTCACGATGTGCATTGGCGCGGGCCGTCGCCTGACGGCTGCGATTGCAGAATTCAAGGACGTCACGGTGCAACGGCGCCTGTGGAGGCTCGAGAGTTTACAGGCGTGGCCAGGGAGCCGTGACTCCGTATGCCAGGACTCCTCAATGGTAGCCCCTAATGGCGAATTTTGCCGTCCTGCAATCACATCGTCCGGTTCGATGTCGGCTTTGCGACCAGGAACTGCGTTGGCCGGGCGTGTCAAGAAATGAGAATCATACGTAAGCGTCAAATTCGACAAACCCAGACCTTATTGTCGTCCACTTGCGTACAATTGAGCGGCTGACGAGCAGGGAGGTAAGTTTTGGATATCTGCAAGAGTCCGAAGGTCTCCCGAAATGATCCTAAAATATCCTGTGCTCTCTCCACGCGGCCTGCTTTCGGTCGGCCTTAAGCAAACGTGGCCAGGAAGCTTCCAACTTCGACGTAAGAATTGCGGATTCAGGATAACGCTCTCTCATGCCGCATTTCCTGAAGTGATTATGCTCCGGGTAAGCGATGATGAGTTGCTGCGCGAGCCAGAGGCGATCGTCAGGGGGTTGGTGCGAACGGCCTGGAGGCTTTTTTGGATTTTGTTAGACCGGGCTATACCGCAGCAAGGCGGCAGCTACATTAATGATGGCCTGTTGGTGCTAGACGGGGCAGCAGCACCAAAGAATGTAAGCGGTGAGACGTAACCGCCATTTGTGTTGGCCAATTTGTAGCGCGATGCGACTGGGCTTTGCTATATGAGGCTGGGGAGGGCTAAATCGGATGCGGTTCGAAAATAAGGATGTTCTCGTAACCGGCGGGAATTCAGGTATAGGGCGCGCTATCGTTCACCGGTTCTTGCGAGAGGGAGCCAGAGTGGCCTTCGTTGGACGCGATCCGGACAAAGGCCGGACAGTCGAGGCGGAAGCAACAGCAATGAACGGGCAAGCGCGCTTCTTTCGATGCAATCTTGAAAGCGAGGACGAGGTAGCCGATTTGATCGAACAAATCGCGAATTGGGGTCGCTTGAGGATCGTCGTCAACAATGCCGGCCTTGGTTCTCGCCGAAGTGGCGCCGTGACTTCAGATCGCCCCGGCCTTCGATGGGACAAGCTGAGGGGTCCCAATCTAGATTCCACCTACTTCGTCTCTTCCTATGCATTACCACTACTTCGCGATTCTGGCGGCGGCGCCATCGTCAATATCTCGTCCACCGCTACTTTGCACGGCAATTGGGGTCTTTATTGTGTGGCAAAGGCTGCTGTGGAAGCGCTCACCAAGTCCCTGGCTATCGAGGGTGCACCTCATGGCATCAGGGCGAACTGTGTAAGCCCTGGCTGGGTTTCCACCGAGACCGATGCGGAAAAGCCAGCCTCCGGTAGCGCAGGCGATTGGAAAGTTCCTCCGAGCGCTTTCAATCGGATGGGATTGCCCGCCGAAATAGCGGCCGTCGTAGCATTTCTCGCGAGCGATGACGCCTCGTTCGTCACAGGCCAAACGCTCATCGCCGACGGTGGGTTGACCATCTTGGATTATCCTTCGCTGCCACTCCTTGAAGACCGCGGTGCAACGTTGTTCTCCGGCACGCTCGAAGACTGATCGCTGGCTGGTCTATCCACCATCGAGATGTCGTGTGTCAGAACAAGAACGTTGTCGTCGCCGGATCCGATCCGGTGCGACCATCCGGTGAATCGATCCCTTTGATGGTGTCCAGGTCTTCCGCGTCCAGCTCGAAATCGAAGACGTCAAGATTGGAGACGATGCGTTCCTTGTGAACCGACTTCGGAATGACAATCAGCCCTTCCTGCAGGTGCCATCTAATGATCGTCTGCGCCACGGATTTCCCGTGCTTGCTGGCGATGCTTTCGATGGTTGGGTCCTTCAACAGGCGACCGCTGCCAAGGGGACTCCAGGATTCGATACGGATATTGTGCTTGATGTGAAATTCACGCTTGTCCCGCTGCTGGAAGCGTGGGTGGAGCTCGATCTGGTTGACCGCGGGAGTGACGCCGGTCTCGCCGATGATCCGTTCCAAATGCTCCTGATTGAAATTGGAGACGCCGATTGATTTGATCCGACCGGCGTCCCTGAGTTCGATCAGCGTCTTCCATGCCTCAACATATTTGTTCTGGCTCGGTATCGGCCAGTGGATCAGGAACAGGTCGAGCTGTTCGATATCGAGCTTGCTCATCGTCTCGTCGAAAGCGCGTAACGCGTTATCGCGCTGATGAGCACCGTTGCGCAGCTTCGATGTTACGAATAACTCGTTCCTCGGGACGCCAGCGCCGCGGATAGCCTGCCCGACGCCTTCCTCGTTCCCATATCCTTCGGCAGTGTCGATCGATCTGTAGCCCGCCTCGATCCCCCAACTCACAACCTGGGCGGTAATGGACGGGTCCACTTGCCATACGCCAAGGCCGAGTTGGGCAATAGCGGAGCCATCATTGAGTCTGATCTCTTCAGGCATATTCAGATCCTATCTACTTTTGGGTTGACGTGCTGGCTCCTCGCAAGAAAGCGCAGTTGCCTTCGAACAGAAGTAGTGTTGGAACGGTCGCCGTCGGAAGGTGCTGCTACAGCTGGCGCTGATCATTACGCTACCTCCACAGGATCGTTCCAAGCCGATGGTACGTACACGGTGCAGAAACGACGCCTGCCCGTCCTCGATGCAGCTGTTTGGGTCGCTACGGTGAGTTGCGGACAAGAATTTTCACTTGGTCTTTTTGCCTGTTAAATCTACGCCGCGTGGGATTTAACGCCATCCTGGGAAAGGTGTTAGCAAATGGTCTGCTCAGATACTTGTCGTATACGTTGGTATGCGTGGCATGCCGTCGCCGACCCTGTAGGCTCGGTGAATCTCAGCTACCCCGCAGTGAGAGGTGGCGAGGCGGAGGCTTCGAACTGCAGTGATCGGATATTGTCGGATTCTGCTAGGATCTCGCGCCCCTTCGCCCGAGAACCAGAGGACGGGGCCCCGCCGAATTTGAAGGGTCAGGCGCCGACCAGACGTCGGGCTCATGGACCTTCCGGGATTCGGCAATCGCTGGCGCGATCTAACCGCCGCTGTTTCCACTATTGCTTTTGCCCAATGCGACGAGGGCATCGACCATTTGCCTCTTGCGCTGCAGTACCTTCTTCATGTCCACCGAGACGGGACCGGTGATCACGCCGAAGTCCGTGGCTTGAGCAACAATCCGGGCATCACCCGCCACTGCCTATGACAAGAGCATCGAAACGCTCCGTTCGCTATTTAGATCCTCTGTAGATGATGAGGGATACCCAGCTTGCTCTCGCATTCCGTGCGGGCGGCCTGGGCGATAGCCCTATGCTCGGATGTCCAGATGCCAGCTCTTTCGCCGCCTATTGTAAGAAACGATGGAAAGGACGGCAGGCTAGCCTGAAGCGGGCTAGCCTTGATCACTGCCACGTTTGGTCGGGAAGATTGACGACGATTGGAGTCGAGGTGCTCCTGACGACCACCCAGCGAAAGGCTTCGAAATCTGAGGGATTGATTTCCATGTGCGGTAAAAACGCGGGCACATGGATAAAGTCGCCCGCTTTCGCGTGCCCAGCATATTCGCCTTTTGCGCCCCAGCGGACTTCGCATACGCCCGACAAGACATAGGCGATCGTCTGCTGCTCTCCGTGATGGTGGATGCCCGTACGGGCTCCCGGCTTGACCTCGAACAACCCGCCCCACAACGTCGATTGGATGCCCCGCTGCGGTGCGACTGCTGCCAAGCGCACGGAACCTGAGGTCTGTTCCGTGCCTGGGTCGAAGTCAGGCGGGCTGACGATGCGAATTGGTGGGTATTCGGTCACCGCTACAAAAGCTCCTACTCGGTCGAAAATAGATGCGCTCGCGCTCATGGGACTGCAACTGGATGCACCTGAAGCCTCAAGCTGGGGATAGTCTCGATCTTCGGCAGAATCTGAGCTTGTCGGGTATTGCTTCATTCGTGCCGCTATTGCCGCGAAGTGCTGCGGCGCCTTGCGTTCGCGGGGACGCGCCTTCTCTGGCCGTGCATCCATTGAGCACGGCTTTGGGGCAAGAAAGAACGAAGAACAGCAACTCTCGCCAAGCAACGCCTTACTCGCTGAATTACAGCAGACCATCGGCAGGAGAGCACCGTGAACTAAGCGGCCGAAGTGCGAGCGCGGCGCCCAAACGTTCGTGACAAAAAAGGAGCCCAACATGTCCACTACCAAATTCACCAATGCCACCGGCGCGCCGGTCTCCGACAACACAAATATCATGACCGCCGGTCCGCGCGGCCCCGCGCTGCTGCAGGACATTTGGCTGATCGAAAAGTTGGCGCATTTCGATCGGGAAGTGATCCCGGAGCGGCGAATGCATGCCAAGGGTTGGGGCGCATACGGAACCCTCACCGTAACGCACGACGTCACCCGCTACACCAAGGCCAAGCTCTTCTCGGAGATCGGCAAGGTGACGCCAATGTTCGCGCGCTTCTCGACCGTCGCCGGCGAGCGCGGCGCGGCCGATGCGGAACGCGACATCCGCGGCACCGCGCTCAAGTTCTACACCGAAGAGGGCAACTGGGACATCGTGGGCAACAACACCCCCGTGTTCTTCTTCCGGGATCCGTTGCGGTTCGCGGACCTGAACCATGCTATCAAGCGCGATCCGCGCACTGGCCTGCGCAGCGCGGACAACAATTGGGATTTTTGGACACTGCTCCCCGAGGCGCTCCACCAGGTTACCGTCGTCATGTCCGATCGCGGCATCCCGAAGAGCTTCCGCAACATGCACTTGTTCGGCAGTCATACCTTCTCGATGATCAATGCCGCCAACGAACGTGTTTGGGTCAAGTTCCACTTCCGCACGCAACAGGGCATTGCCAACCTTACCGACGCCGAAGCGGCTGCACTGGTGGCGACCGACCGGGAGAGCAACGGACGCGACCTCCTTGATGCGATCGAGCGGAGCGACTTCCCGCGCTGGACACTCTTCATCATGACCGAGGATCAGGCTAAGACCCACAAACATAATCCCTTCGACCTGACCAAGGTGTGGCCGAAGGCCGACTACCCGCTCATCGAGGTCGGCGTGATTGAGCTCAACCGCTATCCTGAGAATTATTTCGCCGAAGTGGAACAGGCTGGGTTCTCCCCTGCCAACATCGTTCCCGGTATCGGCTTCTCGCCCGATAAAATGCTCCAGGCTCGGCTATTCTCCTATGGCGACGCGCAACGCTACCGGCTTGGGGTCAATTTCAACCATATACCGGTCAACGCTCCGAAGTGCCCGTTCCAAAGCTACCATCGCGACGGCAAGATGCGGACGGACGGCAATCTTGGCGGAACGGTCACTTTCAATCCAAACAGCGCCGGCCTGTGGGACAACCAGCCCGATTTCGCCGAGCCGGCGCTGCCGCTCGACGGGGAAGCGGCGCATTACGACCATCGCGTGGATGACGATCATTGGGAGCAGCCTGGCAACCTATTCCGCAAGATGACTACGGCGCAGCGGCAAGTGCTGTTCGATAACACCGCCCGCGCGATGGGCGATGCACGGCCGCACGTCAAGCAGCGCCATGTGGAGAACTGCACGCGGGCCGATCCGGCATACGGCGCGGGTGTGGCGCGGGCGCTGCAGATGTCCTCACGGGTCGCAGCCGAATAGAGACCTGCTTCGCCGACCGTCAGACGTTCTGGGTTTGTCGGTCGGCGAGCCCCCCAGCATTTTGCGCTCGGGCCAAACCCTATCGCTCGGGTTGGCGCCGAACCCATCTCAGGAGATCAGCGATGTCCAAACCAATTGCCCCCAAGCTCCTTGCGGAGTTCATCGGCACCTTCGCCTTTGTGTTCATCGGGGCCGGCGCGGCTGCGGTGATCGGCGACGGAACCGGCCTGAACGGCATCGCCGCGATTGCCTTCGCCCATGGCCTGACCATCATGGTCTTTGCCTTTGCTTACGGCAGCATTTCGGGAGGTCACATGAACCCGGCGGTCACCGTCGGCGTACTCGCAGCCGGCGCCATCCGCGTCGGCGACGCGCTCGGCTACATCGTGAGTCAGCTCGTCGGCGGCATCGCCGGCGCGCTGGTATTGCGGGCCGTGCTCGCCGGCACGGCTACAGGCCTCGGCATGCCGCAACTGGCGCACGGTCTCGTGCTTGGCGCGACGACGGTCACGATCACGCCCGCAGCCGGCTTCGTGATCGAGGCTTCGCTCGCTTTCTTCCTGGTAACTGTCGTGCTCAGCACCGCTGTGGCCGGCCGTGCCGGCAACCTCGCGCCGCTAGCGATCGGAATGACTGTCACACTCAATATCATCATGGCCGCAGCCTTGACGGGCGCCCCGTTCAATCCGGCGCGGGCTCTTGGCCCTATGGTAGCGACCGGAAATTTCGCCGATGCGTGGCTGTATACGATAGCACCGGTCATCGGTGCTGTGACCGCCGCTTTCGTGCATTTGGGACTGAGGCGGCTCGCCCACGAGGATCGAATAGACACGCAGGCGCCAGCCGCGCCAGCTGAATGAGTGTCGCAAAACTCCGAAGCGCCGGCTCGACGTCCACAGCAGTCGGATGACGCCCGCCGACGCCTAGGAGACGATGACATTCAGAAAAGTATTACATGAACAATACGCGATATTCTTCGGCAGGGCTGATCATCCGACAGCGGGAGCCCAAAAATCTGGAAACTCCTTTCGATCGGATCGACTCCTATCTCACTCCGACGGCGCTGTTCTACATACGCAGTCATTTTCCGAGGCCGACGCTCGACCGAGCATCATATCAACTGCGTATCGATGGTGCCGTCAGGCACCCGTTTGCCTTAAATTACGAGCAACTGCGAAACATGCCGTCCGAAACGCGGGTCGCCACCCTGGAGTGCGCTGGCAACAGCCGGGTTTTTCTCGTCCCGCAGGTGCAGGGAGCACAGTGGGAGCTCGGCGCCGCCGGCAATGCGGAATGGACCGGTGTACCTTTGCGGGCGTTGCTGGAGCGCGCCGGCCTGGCAGACGATGCGTGCGAGATCGTGCTCGAAGGAGCGGACCGAGGAGCACCCAAAGAAGAGCCCCGGCCACCCAACCCTATCTCGTACGTCTGGAGCTTGCCCCGAGCCAAGGCCATTCAGCCGGAAGTCCTGATCGCGTATCAGATGAACGGACAGGATCTCCCGCTGGATCATGGATTTCCGGTCCGCGCAATCGTGCCTGGTCATTATGGAATGGCCTCCGTCAAATGGTTGACGCGCATCGAAGCCGTGCGGGATCCGTTTCACGGTTACTGGCAGACAACGGATTACGCTTACTGGGCTTTGACGAATGGGAAGCCGGTGCGGCGGGCGTTGGGAGAGATGAAGCTCAAGTCCGAAATCGCGCGACCTCGTATCTACGAAACACTGGTCCCGAACCGGATTTACACAGTTTCCGGCGCCGCATGGGCAGGCGAGAGCGACGTAACCGAGATTCAAGTAAGCACCGATGGCGGCCTTGCCTGGGCTGAAGCAGAATTCCTGGATCCAGTGCGACGACATGCTTGGCGACGTTGGAAATTCGATTGGCTGACGCCGAAAGAGCCGGGCCAGTACACGTTGCTGGCTCGTGCCAAGGACGCGAGTGGTGCGTTCCAACCTTACGACCACGATCAGGCCTATGGCGGCTACGCAATCAATCACTGTCTTTCGATTGAGGTATTCATAGAGGGTTCTGGGTAAACGAGGGGGTGCCGGGGCGGCTGAGTGGTCACACCGTCGGGCGCAAGTGCACTTCCTTAACCCAAGCCGATCATGGATCCTTCGGGGCATTCATAAAGATCGGAACGGTAGATGCAACGTATGCGTCAGATAGCCGAAACGTATTATACTTAAATTGGCCTTCTGTCTCCATATCAATTTGGCTTTCAAAATCGTGAGAGCTCTAAAGATAAGGAGTTTGCTATGAGAAGGTCGAAAACAATACTTATGATGGTGGCACTGGGTGCAGTGCTGGCAGCGGGCTCGGCGACGGAATCAATGGCGCGCGGAGGCGGGGGTGGCGGCGGCCATGGCGGCGGCGGCGGGGGTCATGGCGGCGGCTTTGGCGGCGGCCATGGCGGTGGCTTCGGCGGCGGCCATGGCATCGGGGGCGGTTTCGGCGGCCACAGCATAGGGAGCGGTTTCGGCGGCCATGGCATCGCCGGCGGCCTCGGTAGCCACAGCGCCGCCCATGGCTTCAGCAGCCATCATTCATTCGGAGTGACCCACCACGTTGGATCGGTGGGGCACCCCCATTATCGTCACGGATACTATGGTTCGGACTACTTCTGTGGTTACCCGTACGCGTACGGCTACGAAGATCCATACAATCCGTATGCATACGACCCATACTGCCTGTGATCCACTACACCCTCTTCGAATCCGGCCTCCACAGTATGAGTGGAGGTCGGATTTGAACGGTGAAAGGTTTGGCTTGCTCGTGCCGCGCCGTGAATCTGACCGTGACTTTGGAGCGCGTCACCGGCATCGGCATACGCTCAACCGCCCATAACTATAAATGCAAGGTATAAGCATCCTGACCGTAAGTGCTATGTTGATTCTTATATCCTCCACATATTTAATTATAGAGTTAAATAACATAGCTAAACCGTAGGAGTATATGGTGATGAGACCAACAAAAATACTGGCGAAGATCGCTTTGGCCGCACTGCTGGCGACCGGGTCGGCGACGGTCTCGAGCGCGCGCGGCGGCGGTGGTGATGGTCATGCCATAGACTTTAGCGGTGGTGGCATTGCCAACCGTCACCGACACCACAAGATCTTTTTTAGCGATCCAGGATATCACTACCAGCCTTGGTGGAACTACGATACCGATGCTGCTTACTGCTCGTTCGATGCCGTGAACTCGAGCTACTATGGATCCAATGGAATGTGGCACTCTTGCCCGTGATCCAAACTCGCCAATTAGAGCCCTTCTGGTTCGGATTGAAGCAAAGTCGTGCCGATGAAGCGACATCCCGGCGGAAGGCGACGCCCGCCCCATGTCGTTCATCGGCAGGCCTGCTGACAAAGCGAGCCGAGACGAGCGGCTTCAGAACAAGCATCGACAGAGTCATGTCAGGTTCTTTGTCCTTGGAGTTCTTTGAGCGCTGATCGGCGGCTCGGGCAGCGGGCTCGGGTATGTCAATTCCCATCCGCCACCAAGCGCTTTGTACAACTGGACGAGATCGATCGAGATGTTGGTCGTGCTCTGCGCATAATTCTGTTCGGCTTCCAGCAGCGTGCGCTCCGTGTCGAGCACAGTGGTGAAGTCGGCGACGCCATCATTGTAGCGGACGCGGGCTAGCGACAAGGCTTCTCGCGAGCGCTTGACCTGCGCTGCCAGCCGGTCACGGCGTTGCTGTTCGGTCCGGTGGGCGACCAGGGCATTGACGACATCGTGCCAGGCTTGCAGAACGGTCTTGTGATAGGCGATCGCCGCCTCTACCTGTTGCGCCTTGCGAAGCTCCAATGTCGCCTTCAGCCGGCCACCCTCGAAGATCGGCATCGAAATGCTGGGTCCGACATTGGTCAGGATCGCACTGGTCGTCAGTAAACTCCCAGCCTTGAGGGCGTCGAAGCCCACCGCTCCGTTCAATTGAACCGTTGGGTAGAATTCGGCGACCGCCACTCCGATGTCGGCGGTGGCGGCGTGAAGCTGCGCCTCGGCTGCGCGAATGTCCGGACGGCGGCGCGCCAACTCGGAGGGAATGCCGATCGGAATCCTGGCGGGCGACGGCGGTACCGGTTTCGTGGTGGCGAGTTCGCCGCGCAAGGCATCGGGCGGCATGTCGAGCAGAAAGCTCAAGGCGTTGATCTCCTGCGCTTCTTGCTGTTCCAGGCTGGGCAGCTCCGCCCGGACAGCTTCGACCTGGGCGGATGCATTGTCGACGTCGAGACTGGCCGTCAGGCCGCTCTGCTGGCGCGTTTGCGTCAACTGCAGAATATCCTGCTGGATAACAAGGTTGTCGGTGGCGATCTTGATCAAGGTCTGCGTGCCGCGCAGTTGGATATAGTCGCGTGCGGTTTCCGCCAGGCTCGAGAGGAGCGCGCCACGCCGCTGCTCCTCGGAAGACTGCACTTGCGCATCCGCCGCTTCAACCTGGCGGCGGACGTGCCCCCAAAGATCGAGTTCCCATGACGCATCGAAACCGCTGGTAAACAGGTCCGTCGGCCCTGTGGCAGAAATGGTGCTCGACCCAGCGAGACCATCGATCAGACTGCCTTTGATACTCGGATCGCTCAGTTTTTCATGTTGGTATCTAGCGCTGCCTTTCAGATCAGGCAGTTGGGCGGAAGCCACGGCACCACGCTGAGAACGGCTTTCAGCGAGATGGACGGTCGCAGTCTTTACGTCGAGGTTGGCCTCAGCGACCCTCTTCACCAGAGAGGTAAGGGTAGGATCGTGAAAAACCTGCCACCAGGCAGAGTCGACAGGCTGCTGAGCCGCCGCGCTGAATGCCGCGGTACTCGCAGGCGCGGCTGCCGTGCCGCTGGTGTACCAGCGTTTGGGCAGGGCCGGGTCCGGCTGGACGAAATCTGGGCCAACACTGCATGCTGCCACGGCCAACGTGCCGGAAATCGCTGCAACAGTGGGCAATTTGTAGCGCATGATCAAGCCCCGTGGCCGGCGCCAACGCCGCCGCTGGCCACCATCTTGCCCGACAGGAGGAGGCAGAAGGGAACGGCAAGGAAGGCGAGGCATGAAAAGAACAGAAACACATCGGAATACGCCAGGACGGCAACTTGCGATCGGAAGCTTTGGTACACACCCCCAACCGCCATTTCGTGCGCGATCCCAGCAGGATGTCCAACCGACTCCAACGCACGCTCGTACTGGGCGACCAGCGCGTTGTAGGGTTGATGAAAGGGCGAAGCCCATTCCGACAGATAGGACTGCCGGACCTGGCTTTGCTCTGTGACGAGCGACGTCGCGGCAGAAATGCCGATCGAACCGAATACATTGCGAAGCATTGAAAAAAGGGCTGCCCCGTCACCGCTCAGTTCGCGCGGCAAGGTAGAATAAGTGATCGTACTGATCGGCACGAAAAGGAATGCGAGGCCGGCAGTCTGCAAGCTGCGCATGATGACAAGTGTCGAAAAATCTATGTTCGGCGTCAGGTGGGTCGAAAAGAGCAGCGCCGATCCCATGATGAGAAAGCCAGCGGCGATGACGAAGCGCGCCTGGATAATGATCAAGAGGCGCCCGACGATCGGAATAAGGAGGATGATGACAACGCCACCTGGGGAGAGAATGAGCCCCGCCCAGGTCGCGGTGTAGCCAAGGACCTGTTGCGCGAATTGCGGAATGACGACGGCGCTGGCGTAGAGAATGCATCCCGTCGCCGCGATCAGTGCGCTGCCGCCGGCGAAATTCCTGTCCCTGAACACATCGAGGTTGACGATCGGCTTCCGGGCAATGAGGAGCCAGCCAATGGCGCCGGCGATGCCGAGGAAGGCGAGAAGCGCCATGACTATGATGACCGACGAACCGAACCAATCGTCGTCGGTGCCCCGGTCCATCATGATCTGCAGGCCTCCGAGCCCAACCGTGATGAGGGAAAGGCCAATGTAGTCGAGACCCCGGCGCTTTCGGCTCTTCACCCACGGCGGGTCTTCAACCAGGATCGAATTCACAACCACTGCGAGGATGCCCACGGGTACATTGATGAAGAATATCCAGGGCCAGCTCCACTGATCGGTGATGAAGCCGCCAAGCGTCGGACCCAGGATCGGAGCGACGATCGTAGCGATCGCGGTGACGCCGAATGCAGCTGCGCGCCTGGCCGGAGGAAACGTATCCAGTATGATCGATTGTTGGCTCGGCTGCAGGCCGCCGCCAAAGAAACCCTGCAGCAGCCGGAACACGATCAGCTCGCCTAGACTCGTCGACATTCCGCACAGGAACGAGCAGACCGTGAACATGCCGATGCAGATCAGAAAGTAACGTTTGCGTCCGAATAGATCGCTTAGCCAGCCCGAAATGGTCAGCACGATTCCGTTCGCAACCAGGTACGAGGTCAGGGCCCAGGTTGCCTCGTCATTGCTCGCAGAAAGACTGCCGGCGATGTGCGGCAATGCGACATTGACGATCGTGGTGTCGAGGATTTCCATGAAGGCGGCAAGCGTCACGCAAACCGCAATCAGCCAGGGATTGTAGCGGGGCTTCCAGTCGGCGACGGCTTCTGTTGGAGCGCTGCTCATCGAACGGTCACCGCCGGAATCACCGATATCCCGAGCGGCAGCGGAAGTTTGGGATCGAGTCCGCGGTCGATGACGATCTTGACTGGCACGCGCTGAACGATCTTCACGAAATTGCCGGTGGCGTTCTCCGGCGGAAAGGCCGTGAACTTCGAACCGGACCCCATCTGGACACTGTCGACATGACCGTGCAGGTCGAGATCGGGATAGGCATCTATGTCGATCTTCACGCTCTGGCCAGCCCGCAGAGCGTCGAGCTGGTTCTCCTTAAAGTTGGCGGTAACCCACACGTCCGGTGAAACGATCGAGAATATCTGCTGGCCGGGCGTGACGTAGTTGCCGATTTCCACGTTGCGCCGGGTTATCCAGCCGTCCTGCGGTGCGGTGACGACCGTCCACGACAGGTTGAGCGCCTGCTGATCAAGCTGGGCCTGAGCCTGCTCGACTTGTGCCGTTAGTTGTTTGACTTGCATATCGCTTTGGCCGATATGCTGCTCCACCGGCGAACTCAGCTGAACCTGGGCTTCGGCTTGGGTAACCTGAGCCTCGCCCTGGCGCAACGCGTCCAACGCCGCATCGACCTGCTGCTGGGTGGTCGCAGCCTTGGGAAGGTCGTGTTGCCGGTCATAGTCGGCTTGCGCTCTATTCAGATTGGCCTTGGCCGTCACCAGTTGGGCCTGGGCCTGCTCCAGCAAAGCCGGGAAATTCTTGCGGGCGATTTCGGCGATCAGCCGTTCGCCGGCAGCTTGCGCCCTGGTGCTGTCGAGTGTGGCCTGGGCCCTGTCCCGTTCGATCGTGTAGGGGCGCGGATCGATGTGAGCCAGCGGATCGCCCTTGTGGACATACTGGTTGTCCGTCACATCCAGCGAAACGACGAGGCCGGTAACCTGCGGCGCGATGGCGACAACCCGCCCATCCGTATAGGCGTCATCCGTGCTCACGATGTTTCGGTTCACATACCAGGAATAGAACACGCCGATGACGAGAGCTACCAGGGTGAGCAAGCCGATGATAAAGACCGCCGGCCTTCGCCTTGCGTGCATCGCGTCCGGATCCGGTGAACCGCTTCCTTGCGCCGCCTCTTCGACAGCCGGTTCGTGCTCGGCTGGGCTCGCATCGGCGACAGGATCTCTCGGCCCTGGCGCGGCAGGCAAGCTCACGAGGCTGCCCGCAACCGTCTCCCGGCTGTTTAGGAGGGAGATGTCCAGACCACTGCGGCCCACTGCACGCACTGTGTTGACTTCGGCTGGGTCCGGGCCGCTGGGCTCGATAATGTCGGACTGCGACATGCTTCATCTCTCTTATGCAACCGTTTGTCATGCAAACCGGCTGGAGGCCGCCGTGCTCGGTCGAGGAACCTGTCGGGGTCCTCGCCGGCCGCAGAGACCGTTTGCTTTTCAAAACGCGTGACGGGTGGCTCTCGCTATGGCCGGCGGTGTATCCGATGATCGGCTGCCTCTCCATTTGAAGCGAGTGTAGTTAGCCGTGTCGGGTCTCTCCAATCCGACCTACGTATGCGTGGATAAAGTGTCGGTCTGAAAGGCTCATACTTTGGTATGCCCGCCGCACGCGCCCGGGCTTCCCAGGCACGCAACCACGGCCCTGAATGGGTCGCAAGAGCCTCACGAGGGGTACCTGGCAACAACGTGCGCCCACGTCGGGCCTGACCATCCGCATCATGACATCGCCGGGTCTAGCTTCTCGCGTGGGACGTCTGATCGCGCCGTCGCCAAGCAAAAAAATGGGCCGATGACGAGGCGTCACCGGCCCAACGAGCCCGTGCCACGACGAGCGCCCCGGGGGGAAACAAGGCGCCCACCAAGACCGACCAAGGGGGAGAGGGGCCTCTGGCGATCAGCTTTGACACGAGATGGTCTGCGGCAGATGAGTTTTCGAACCGATGGCCGAAATCAACATCGGCGCAGCGCCGATCAAGAGACTACTTCATTGCCCTAAATATGCTTGTCCGCTATTGCCGAGTTTGTGTTTCAATTGCCTCAATTTTAGGGGTGATGGGGCATCCAGAGACTTTGCCAGCTGGCCTGGCGCTGATGCGACGACCGGGTGGTTTTAATTCCACACCGGGCTGCTGAAGTGACCAAAGTCGAGTGAAGGTACCGACCACATAGATGTACCTCCTGCCGATAAATAGTGGCGGAGCTCCAGGCCACTACGATCGTAAATTCCAGCAAGGCAAACCTCTGTATAGGTCCGACCATGGTGGATGCGTTGTATGTTTCCAATATGGGATAGAATTTTCCCGGGTTATTCAAAAGATGCCGAAGGCACAAATTCCAATGGTTGCCATCGTCGACGACGACGAGGCCGTCCGAATGTCTACCGTCAGTCTGATGCGTTCGGCTGGTTACGACGCTGTTGCGTTCGCAACTGGCAGGGAACTCCTGGATTCGACTTGGCTCGACATAGCGGCCTGTATCCTTACCGATCTGCAGATTGCCGGTCATGACCGGTCTCCAGCTTCAGAATTTGCTTAGGGTCGCGGCTATACGACACCCGATTCATCATCCCTATCCGGAAAAACGGGCCCGGGGAGTATTAGTATCGCATACATGGGGACAATTCTGTAAAACGAGTGTATTATACTAACTCAACATCACTCACATTATATTAGGTTTGGTAACGACATATTCGATGTCGACCAAAAGGAGAATACAATGACCAAACGAACCGTACTCTTGGCAATTGCCATTGGGACAATGTTGACGACCGGGACTGCTGCGCTGGCAGCTCGTGGCGACAGCGCTTTGGACTGGCCCAACAAGTCCTGCATCGATGGGATCCCCAACGTCACCCACGGGGGTCATGTTCCCTGCTAATGGGGGAGTTTCAATCGAATCCGGGCCTGAGCCCGGATTCGATCATGCGCTTCTCGACCAATCCGGGTCTGCCGTTCAAGCAGGTGCTGCGCTCGCCCGCAGGTGCATCTCAGAAAAAGTTACTGCGGATTGGAAAGACCACGGTCAGTAGCATGGGCAGGGGCGCGCGAGCTGCGCGGGGCTCGAGCCGTAAGCCAGAGGGCGATCTGTATTGCGCCCTTTGGAGCTGGCGCAGCACGGCTGGAATCGCTCGCTGGCGGCCGAACTGACCAATCAGCTGATCCCGGATGCGGTGCTCACGCCCGGCATGGTCGGCACCATCCCCCAACTGCAGCAAGGCGGCTTCCACTACGCGAGCTCCGGCTAACGGCATTAGCAAGCAGCAAAGGCGCCGATCGAGGAGAAGTTCAGTTACCAATACCTCTGAGCAAAGCGCTGCGATGAAGCATTATGATCGGGAAGGATGTCGATGTCCGACAACGTCACCGCCAAAGCTGGCGTCCCAGTACTCGGTCTTGCGGCTCTGGGCATCGTTTTCGGTGATATCGGAACCAGCCCGCTTTATACGTTCAAGATCGTCCTTGCCCAGACCGGTGGCAAGCCCGACGCAATGACCATCCTGGGGTCAGTTTCCTTGATCCTTTGGACACTCATCATTGTTACCACCGTCAAATACGTCCATTTCGCTATGCGGGTCGATAACGATGGTGAAGGCGGCATCCTAGCCGTGATGTCATTGCTCGGCGTGAAGAAGCAGAACCGACCTGTCATCGTCGCAGCAGGCCTGTTTGGCGCAGCGCTGATGTTCGGTGACGGTGCGATCACGCCAGCCATTTCGGTTCTCTCGGCGCTTGAAGGCGTTGAACGGGTAGCGCCAAGCCTGACACCATGGGTGCTTTGTGGCGCGGTTGCCATCTTGGTCGCATTGTTCGTCCTTCAGCCGTTGGGAACAACCCGCATTGGCAAGAGCTTTGGGCCGGTCATGCTGATCTGGTTTGGTGTGATGGCCGCCATGGGTATCTACGGCATCCTGCAGTATCCAAGCGTTCTCGTAGCAATCAATCCCTACCGCGGGCTGGAGTATCTTGCTTCAACTGGGCTGGCTGGCTTCCTCGTTCTGAGCGGCGTGTTTCTTTGCGTCACAGGTGCCGAAGCGCTTTACGCCGATATGGGCCATTTTGGTCCTGTGCCGATCCGGCTCGCCTGGAACTTCGTGGTTTTTCCAAGCCTCGCCCTCAATTATATCGGGCAAGCCGCCATTGTTTTGAATGACTCGCCAAGCGACGGCAGTATCTTCTATCGTCTCTGCCCGCCAGTGCTGCTGACGCCTCTGATTGTCCTGGCAACGGTCGCGACGATCATTGCCAGCCAATCGATCATCACCGGTGCCTTTTCAATGACACGCCAAGCAATTCAGCTCGGGTGGATGCCGCGCTTCAACGTCAGGCAGACATCGGCTGAAGGCTTTGGCCAGATCTATGTCGGCGCTGTGAATTGGTTGCTGATGATTGCCACCGTGGCCCTTACTATAGGTTTCGGCAAATCCGACAGTATCGCCGCTGCCTATGGCATCGCCGTTTCCATGACAATGCTGATGACCTCAGTTCTGTTGTTCATCGCCATGCGCGAGATCTGGCAGTTGAGCATCGTCACCGCTAGCGCCGTCGCTGGACTGTTTTTGATCGTCGACAGCGCATTTTTTGCAGCCAACATGACGAAGTTTTTTCAGGGCGGCTATATACCACTTGCGATGGCGATAGCGGTCTATGCAATCATGTGGATTTGGCACCGCGGTTCGAAAGCCATGCACAACAGCGTCCAGAAAACGCTAATTCCGACCGACACATTCCTCACGGAATTACAAACCGGCATGGTGGCGCGCGTGCCTGGCACGGCGGTATTCTTGACGCGCTCCGCCAAAGGTGTGCCACCCGTGATACTCTGGCATGTGCAACTTAATCGCGCCCTGCAAGAACGCGTCCTCGTACTGCGCTGGTCCATTCTATCTGTACCACGCGTTGCAGAAACAGATCGCTTCACCCTCGCGCAGGAAGTGCCCAATTTTTGGCGTGTCGAAGCAAGGTATGGTTTTATGGAAATGCCGGATGTTCCAAAGCTTCTTGCATCCTGCAGGGCGGCGGACGGCGGAATCGATCTGACCGACGTCACCTACTACGTCGGCCGCACGAGCATTATACCGCGCGAGGATGGCCAAGGCCTGCCATCATGGCAAAGGGAGCCATTCGCGGCCATGAGTCGCAATTCAGCGCGGATGAGCGATTATCTGAAAGTGCCCAACGACCGGCTTGTCGAAATTGGTCGGCAAATTCCAGTTTGACCATGCTTTCGCGGGATCCGTTTTGCGCCACCTTGCCTTGGCGGGTTAATGTTTAGTCTTGGGCATTTGGCGGATCGGAGCGAGGCGCTCGGGCTATTAATGCCAAGCATTGGGGATGAACTCACAGGGCGTGAAGTCTTTGAGTGTCTTAGGTCTTCGGGCAACGTTGTAGGCTACGACGAAGTTGGCAGGCCGCTTCGTTCGTGCGGAACAATGCCGCGACTAATGTTCAGCAGATTGGGATTAATCCGTGGGCCCGGGGCGCCGGGCATCCACGCACTGATGTTCACCTGGTGCTGTCCCGGCCAATTCGATGTGCTACGGCAACGATGGTCGTTGACTGCCGAGCGAGACTTTCGGTCACCGCATCCCGACGTTTTGGCGTGGGTGCGTCAACGCTGGACCTTAACATGGCTGGCATCTCAAGATTCGAGCTGAAGAGCGCCCCGTTTTCCTCTTCCAAGGCTAATTCGCGGAGAGCGTGGCAGACCAGCGCTGGCCTGCTTAATGCATGTCGCCCGGAAGTGTCCTCGGTTCCGGGACAACGACATGCATCAAATCAAAAGCTTACAGCAGGTCGGGCGAATCCTATTCGCCGCGACTGCTGTGGGCTTCGTGCCCGTGGTCACTGAAAGGATGGAAAGATCCAGGGATCATCATCGTATCCCAGGCGCGGTTCGGACTTACCTTTTGCCCGGTAATGCGGCGAAGTCGGCACCGTTCCTGTCGATCGGCAGTCCAACCTAGCAACTGCGGTGCTCGGTTGCGTTATGGCTTTTTTCTCGTGGGCACTTGCGAAGCCGGATCCTGCAAACACAATTGCCGCGCAAACAATCGCTAATCTCATCGTAAATCTCCTGGCATCTGTTAAGCTGGCCCGACTGCGCTTGCAGCAGCAGCGGCGAGAAGTCGGGCCCTTGCGGAGTTGCGACCTCCCGGTTTGCCAAAGATGTTATGAGGCTAGCAGTGAGGCAATTTATCTCTTCCGGTGAGACAGCTAACTCGTCTGTTTGAGCATTCCGCCTGCCCGTGGTGCATCTAAACCTCGGCGGCAGTTATTGGTGAGGCTAGAGAGGGTCTTAGAGGGCGCGAAACAACTCGTCGCGATCCCAGCTGAAGGACTGCATGCCTGCGCCAGCCCGATCCTCGTCATTTCTTACCGCTTATGGCGGCGAATCGGGTGGCGAAGGCACGTCACGGTAGCCAGGCCAAAGTCGAGACCCAGCACACATGATCATCGTGCAAAGCGCAACGAGCAAGCCGGACCTGAACCTGGGCGCCGGAAGCTTAGATCGAGGACGTCATGCGCACTGAGGCGAAGACCGCCGGGGCCGCGATGGTCTGAGCTTCGCGCGTCGGATCATCACTCGATCCGTCGCGAGTTGATCGGTGAGGAGCTACTCCTGATAGCGCAACTTGCCCAGGGGCCTTCGGCCGAACTAGACAGTGTGTGGTCCGTACCGCCCTGGCTCCTGAAGGGCCCGGCAGCTCTTCCACGGCACCGTCGAGCCCGAACATGTATCGGAAGCCTCTTTCGCAAATCCGGAAATCCGACCCCTGGCCGAAGGCATGACGATCACCGAAAGCGCTGAGTTTGACGGCGCATTCCCGTCCCGCCGCTTCTCTTCCGTGGAACTGCAATTAAAGGACGGGCGCGGTCTCTACTCGGGCCCAACGGAAGCTCCCGGGAACCCGGAGGTGCCAGCGTCGACGGCGCAGATCCGCGCTAAATTTCAAAGATACGCTGACGCGCAGCTTGGAGCCGTGCGCGCAGCGTATCGATCAAGCCGTGAAAAGGCTAGCCGATGGTTCGGGCTTAAAGTTGCTATTTGAGCTGGCCACCACAGCGGCGGTCGAAGGCCAGTCCAGTCGCCGAACTTACTAGACATGTTCGTTAGAGGTACCGGTGCAGAAACTTTGCGCTGCGGTAGTTTGCGTCCCTGTCACTCCTCCTCACGGATATGCGGCGCCAATGAAGACCGTGCGGGTAAGTGCGCCGTACCAAGAAGTCTGATCGGCAGCTTTTGATCATTGATCTTCGATCATAGCTCTCAAACAATTGGTGACTCAGCGCCGAGCGAACTTGGGAACAGCGGCCTGGTGCATGCTGCCGGTCGGAGGGTCATTCCAATTCTAAGCCAAACTCCCTGACGCTCCGTTAGCACTCGGCGCCTTTTAAACACGCAGACGGATCCAGCACACACAACCATCAATGATTGCGTGGATTGAGCGAATGGTGTCCAGAACGGGCGTCGTTGCCGGAAACACCGCGGCAGGTACAGAATTCAGCTGAGCAAAGGGCTCATTGGTTGCGGCGCTTGCCCTCTAGCAGGTCGAGGACTGCTCGCGCGGCATCGAGCACTGCGGTTCCGGGCCCAAACACCATAGTCCATCAGGAACTGATAGTCCTGGCGTGACACCACGCCCACCGCAAACGACGATGATGTTCTCCGCCCCCTTGGCCCTCAGTGCCTGGACGAGCTGTGGGAGGCGTGTCTTGTGTCCGGCCGCGAGCGAAGACGCTCCGATGACATGCACCTTTGTCGCGAGCGTCATGTCGGCAGCTTCTTGCGGCGTCTGGAAAAGTGGTCCTGCCACCACCTCGAAACCGAAATCGCCGAAAGCCGATGCGATCACCTTGGCGCCGCGATCGTGACCGTCCTGGCCGAGCTTGGCAATCATGAGTCTTGGTCGTTTGCCGAGCACAACGGAGATCTCTTCGATGCGAGAGACCAGGGTCTTGTATTCCGGTTCCTCTTCGAACGCCGCTTTCATCCTGCGCGTTAAGCTCACCGGCCTCGAGCACAGCCCAGGCTGTGGGCGGCCTGGGCCATTTCGTGCTGAATGATCTTTCAGAGCCAGCGTGTCCTTTGGGCGCGCTGGCTCTGGTGACTTCAGTTCGGATAATTTCCGTCGGGATTGTCGTCGTTGATGGCGAAGCCACTGCCGGTATCGACCATGAGCCTCTGGTCGAGATTATCAAGCCTGCGCAGTAATTGCTGAGATTGCGCAGCCGATATCTTGCCGTGGTCCTCGGCGGCCGTTCTTTCGGCGGCCTGGGTGATACGAACTACCTGTATGTGCAGCCTTTGGGCCTCGGCCGGCGTGATCGTGTTCTGCTGCCTTGCGTCAGCGATGCCTTGGTCCACACCCTGCGCCTGATCGGCAATCGAGGTCGGCGTCGCGTTGGCATAGGCGCCGGCGAACGGAACAGTGATGAGAAGGGTGATGAGGGTTACTGTCTTGAGAGTCCTGAAAGAGCGCATGATTGCGCCTCCTTTTTTCCTAGGGTGAGGGGCGATTGCTTCGCCTCGCGTTCCATCTGCGGGCCGTCCGGTTCCGTCGCGTCGCGATGCGTGGTTCATCGCCGGCGGTTCTCGGCCCACAACGCAGGTAGGAGTGCCCGCGGCAAATTATAATCATCCAAAGGATTGTCCCTCATGCCTTGTCGTATGCATCAGGGCGCCCTACTGGGCACTGTCGCGGCGCTGTTGGACGGACACAAATGAGCCACGGCGCCATCTTCCCAAGCTGCAGGAGCGGAACACGAAGCGAAAAACTCGGCTACGACCCCGGCTGTGTATAGCGAGGGGGCGAACGCCGCTTTGGTAGTCTTTGGCCGGCAGGGCCGGATGCGGCCGTGCGTAGAACATCGGCTCGCGTGTATCGAGACCGGCGTCGGCGGCCTGCATCTTCATCTCTAACCCAGTGCCGTCGGCTTCCGCCTTGCCCCTCGCATCTTGAAGCTGTTGGGCCGCCTGCTGGCTCCAGGGCAGTACGTAGGCGCGCGGCTCAGGTGAGCCAGCCGTGGTGAGCCATACGTAGATGGCCTCGTTCTCGATCGGAACGGCGCCCACCACTTGGGCTGTGAAGTGCCGAGTCGCGGTTCCGCCTTTTGGCAAGATCGGCACAATCACCGCAAGGTCCAGCAATCGTCGGCTCGTCACGTCCGATACAACGGGCGAGCTTCGCATCGGAGATGAGCAATACCATGCGTTACACCGCCTCGGTCCCGCACTCAGTCACGGCTTTGAGGACGCTGCCATTGCTCGTTGCAGCCCAGTTGCTCGGCACGAGCCAGCCCGGTGCCGCCGCTGACGCCTCGGCGGGTCAGGCTTTTTTCAACAGCCACTGTGCGGCTTGCCACTCCCACAGCCCCGGCTTGAACCGCATCGGTCCTTCGTTGGCAGGGGTTGTCGGCAGGAAGAGCGGAACCATAGCCGGCTTCAACTATTCCGTCAGCCTCAAAAACGCTGGCGTGACCTGGGACGACGGGTCGCTCGACAAGTTCCTGCAGAATCCCAATGGCTTCGTCCACGGCACCAAGATGTTCATCAGCGTTCCCAATCCTGCGGATCGCCAGAACGTCATTGCCTATCTCGGCACGCTCAAGCCCTGAGGCGCGCCCGCCACGCGTATCCCGATCCCAGTCACGGAGAGTCTCGAATGCCTCGCATTTCGATCAACGGAGTGGCGCACGATATCGATGCCGACCCGCAAATGCCCCTGCTGTGGGTCATCCGCGACATTCTCGGCATGACCGGCACCAAATTCGGATGCGGCGTAGGCGCCTGCGGTGCGTGCACAGTGCACATCGACGGCAGCGCCACACGATCCTGCATCACCGCACTCGCCGACGCCGCGGGGCACGAGGTCACCACGATCGAGGGGCTGAGCCCCGACGGCGGCCATCCTGTCCAAAAGGCCTGGGTGGCGCACAACGTTCCACAGTGCGGTTACTGTCAGGCGGGTCAGATCATGCAGGCCGCCGACCTCATTAAGCAGACGCCGAATCCGTCCGAACAGCAGATCATCGACGCCATGTCGGGCAACATCTGCCGGTGCGGTACGTATCAGCGCATCCGCGCCGCGATCACGGCGGCCATGGACGTCCACGCCTCGACGCAGTCATCCAGCAAGGCCGGTTAAGTCAATGACGCACATCATCAATTTGAGCCGCCGCGACCTCCTCAAGGCTGGCGCGGGCGTTTCCGCCTTTGTCCTGGGCATGCACGCCGGGCTCCGCGAATTTCCGGTGGCGCAGGCGGCCGAAGGCGCGTCCTTCGAGCCCAACGTCTATCTCGGCATCGATGAGACAGGGCTGGTCACGATCGTCGCCCACCGCTCCGAGATGGGGACCGGCATCCGCACCGGGCTGCCGATGGTGCTCGCCGACGAACTCGAGGCGGACTGGTCGCGCGTCAAGGTCCTCCAGGCAAACGGCGATCCGAAATATGGCGACCAGAATACCGACGGGTCGCGGAGCATGCGCCAGTTCTACCAGACCATGCGTGTCGCCGGAGCGACCGCCCGGCAGATGCTAGAAGATGCCGCCGCTCTGACCTGGCACGTCGATCCGAACGAGTGCCACGCGCGCAACCATGCGGTCGTCCACACGCCGACCGGCCGGCAACTGCCGTTCGGCGATCTCGTCAAGTTGGCCGCCGGCCTGCCCGTCCCCTCGGACGATCACATCTCCTTGCATTTCAAATCGCCGCAGGCGCGCCGCTACGTCGGCAAGCCGGTGCCGATTGTCGACCTGCACGACATCGTGCGCGGTCAGGCGAAATACGGTATCGACACCGTGCTGCCCGGAATGAAATACGCCTCGATCGAGCGCTGTCCGGTCTACGGCGGGAAGGTGCGATCCTTCGACAGCAAGGCCGCATTGGCGGTGCCCGGTGTCGAGCAGGTGGTCGAGGTCCCGGCGACGCCGGCGCCGTCCGGCTTCAACCCGCTAGGCGGGATCGCCGTGATTGCGAACAGCACCTGGGCGGCACAGCAGGGCCGCCTGCAGCTCAAGATCGACTGGGATTTCGGCGCGAACGCCGGCTACGACACCACGAGCTACCGCAAGGAGCTCGAGGCGACCGCGCAGAAGGCAGGTCGTGTCGTGCGGGCCGAAGGCGATGTCGACGGCGCCCTGCAATCAGTCGCGAAGCGCGTCTCGGCGGACTATTTCGTGCCCCACTATTCCCACGCTCCGATGGAGGTTCCGGCGGCCGCCGCGCGCGTCGAGAACAGCAAGTGTGAGGTCTGGGCGCCGAGCCAGAACCCGCAAGGGGCGCGCACGACCGTGGCCGACGTGCTCAGCCTGAAGGAGTCGGACGTGACGATCCACACGACCCTGCTCGGCGGCGCGTTCGGTCGCAAGTCGAAGCATGACTTCATCGCCGAGGCGGCCTGGCTCGCGCAGAAAATCGGCGCACCTGTCAAGGTGACCTGGACGCGTGAAGACGACATCCAGCACGACTATTTCCACGCGATCTGCGCACAGCACATCGAGGCCGGCCTCGACGTCAACGGCGCCGCCACGGCCTGGCTGCACCGGACCGTATTCCCGCCGATCGAGGCGACATTCCAGCCCAGCGTGACCTATGGGACCGCGGGCGAGCTGCAGCAGGGCTTCACGGACGTGCCCTATGCCATCGCCAACGTGCGGTGCGAAAATGGCCCGGCGCAAAACCATGTCCGCATCGGCTGGTACCGCTCGGTCTTCAACGTGCCGCACGCCTTCGCCGTTTGCTCGTTTGCAGACGAGCTCGCGGCTGCCGCGGGCAGGGATCCCGTCGAATACCTCCGCGAGCTCATCGGTCCCGCCCGCATCATCGATCTAAGGGCGATCGGGGTCGACTACCCCAATTACGGCGCTCCCCTCGACCAGTATCCGATCGACACGGCACGGCTGCACGGAGTGCTCGACCTCGCTGTGGCCAACAGCGGGTGGGGCGAGGCGCTTCCGCAGCGCCACGGCCGTGGTGTCGCCATCCACCGCAGCTTCCTCACCTACGTCGCCGTTGTCGCTCACGTGGCGATCGGCAATGACGGGCAGATCGCGATCCCTCGCATCGATATGGCCGTCGATTGCGGACTGGTCGTTAACCCCGATCGTGTGCGCTCGCAGTTCGAAGGCGCGGCCATCATGGCCATCAGCAATGCGCTCTACAGCAACATCACCGCCAAAGACGGCCGCATCGAGCAAAGCAATTTTACCGACTACGACGTGGCGCGGATTGACATCACGCCGGAGACGCACGTCCACATCGTCGAGAGCAGCGCGCCGCCTGCCGGCGTCGGCGAGCCCGGCGTGCCGCCGACTGCGCCGGCGATCTGTAACGCCATATTTGCCGCGACAGGCAAGCGCATTCGCGCGCTCCCCATCGACCCCAGCCAGCTGAAAAGCACCTGAAAGTCGGTCAATCTTGTGAGGGCCGAGGGTTCGGCGCTGACGCCGATCACGCCGAACCTCTCCATCAGTTCCGTGGGTACTGTCACGTTATTCGGAAAGTTTTGTGTTGAGCAGCCGGATCGATAGTCATGCCAGCATTTTGGTCACGGCTCTTCATTCCGCCATGGCCTTGAGGCGGTGGATTGGATGGCGGTCGCTGAACGTTTGTAGCTTGGTGGAACGAAGAGATTTTGCAGCGTCGAAAAAACCGAGATGAAACGCTGCAAGCCTCCAAGTGATCGGAAGCCCTGCATCATCCGTTCTCGTTTTCGCAAAGGGAAATGCGAGTTCTCAGCTCGATTGTGCAGCCCTTTGTGGGATCGATGCTCGAGATCCGGCATCGCCTGACGTTTTGCCGCGCCATAGGATCGTAGCTTATCGGTGATGATGCGTTTTTAGCGATCCCCTGCTTCTTCAGAAGCCTGATCGCCAGAGCCAGTGGTTGCGGCCGCCGATGGAGATTACGACCTCATCCAGTTGCCAGATGTCACTGTGTGATTTTTGCGACGCATTTGCCGGGCTTGGGTGGGACCGAACTTTCGGCCCCATCGGTATCTCCTGGCAGCGCATCTGTTAAAGCTGGCCGACTGCGCAGCGGGAGGAAGTCGGGCCCTTGCGGAGTTGCGACCTCCCGGTTTGCCAAAGATGTTATGTGGCTAGCAGTGAGGCAAATTTATCTCTTCCGGTGTGACGGCTAACTCTGCCGTTTGAGCATTCCGCCTGCCGTGGTGCATCTAAACCTCGGCGGCATTATTGGTGAGGCTAAGAGGGTATAAGAGGGCGCGAAAAATATTCCGCCGACGTGTGCGTCAAGCTGAAAGCTGAAATCGAGGTCGGCACCGGCATGCACCAGGTCGGCTCGATCATCGTGGCGCTGACCGAAGAACGCAATCACGAGATATACAGGCAGGCGTGTCAAAGAGATGTATCCGCATCTCAATATCTCCGACGTGGTCGGTGCCGTGCATCTGCGCCGCATCCGTGGTGACCGGCATCGACTCGGCCAGACACTATGTCCGGCGGGATCGCGCAATGCGGCTGCCTGCCCGGTAAATACGCTTAGGCTGGAAAGCTCCTTTCCGGCACGTGCCGGGGACGCGAATTCGAAGCAATGGCCACGAAGCATGATACCACATGGGTGGTCCCCGCTCGCATATGAACTTCTTGTTGAAGACGGGCTCTATGACTCTGATGCAGTTGCCAAGGCTCCTTCTGGGCGATAAAGGCCGGCGCGGAACAGGAACTGGCGGTGAAAATCGCAGGCCGAAACTGACCTTTTCGACTATAGTGCTCACAAGGAAGTAGCATGAGGCGTCAAACGCGACCATTCATCTTGGAAGTCAAGCGGAAGCGTGGCGTTCAAAAACAGCCCCGGTCGATTTGGGGGAACTTTGATATCTCAGCGGCCGTCGCCGAGACGATCGGAGAATCAGAGGCGGCAGACCCGCCCAATTGTCAGACGATTGACTCCAACATAATCTCCGTCAATCCTGAACATCTGTTCAAATCCCAAACGGAGACTCATATGCCCGATCCAAATGGCTCTGAAGCTGTGGCATCCCCCTCTGAATCACGTGCGAAAGCAGAAAAGCCAAAGACCAAAGGTAGAGTTGCGCAATCGCGCAAGTCGAAGCCGGAGAAAGCATCGCCTTCCCGTACCAATGGAGCGGTAACACAGCCTGCGACGCCGGATTCGACGGCAACGGCTCGAAGCGGCCGGAAGATTTACTCCGCAAAAGAGCGGGCCGAGAAGCTCTCCGAGATGCAGAAGTCCATGAACAGCGGCGCCACTTTGAAAGTTGCTGCAAAGCAAGCGGGCATATCGGAACAGACCTACTACCATTGGAAACGGGCCTCGACACCTGCGCCGCGCAGCGACGATCTGAAAGACCTTGTCGCGCTCGAGGAGGAAAACAAACGGCTAAAGACCCTTCTCGCTGAGCGCCTTCGCAAGCAGAACGCGGAACTGAAGAACAAACTCGGTCTTCTGTAGGGCCCGCTCTTGAGCCGCTGGATTGAGACCCCAATAACCGAGAGCCATCGCCAGGGTGCCGGCCTGATCGGGATTTGCCACAGTCCGGAATGCCCGGATGCGGGGTAGGCGCCACTGGCACGAAACGGCGACCGTGGCAAGCATGTCGGCTTGAGTGGCGACCTGGTGGCCTGGAGTAAGGGCTCTTCCTCGCGAGCTCATATCCCTCCCATGCAGAGGTATTTCATCTCGAGATAATCCTCGAGCCCGTGGCGCGACCCTTCGCGCCCGATGCCGGATTGCTTGATGCCGCCGAAGGGTGCGGCCTCCGATGACATGCGGCCGGTGTTGATGCCAACCATGCCATATTCCAGCGCCTCGGCCACAAGCCACACGCGCTTGAGGTTCGAAGCGTAAAAATAGGCGGCAAGCCCGTAGATTGTGTCGTTGGCCTCGTGCACGATCTGATCGGCGTCTTCGAAACGTATGATCGGAGCCAACGGCCCGAATGTCTCCTCTCGGGCCACCGCCATCTCGCTGGAGATGTCGGCGAGGACCGTCGGTTGGAAAAACGTGCCGTCTTTGCCAATGCGATTGCCACCGCATCGAACTGAACCGCCCTTTGCAACGGCATCGTCGATATGGGATTCAATCTTGGCCAGAGCATGACTATCGATCAGGGGTCCGATAGCTACGGCTGGATCGAAGCCGTCACCCACCGAAAGCTGGCGGACTTTTTCGACGAACTCCTCGACAAACCTGTCGTGAACGCCCGCCTGCACATAAAAGCGGTTCGCGGAGACACATGTCTGGCCGGCATTGCGGAACTTCGCTTGGATCGCGCCGTGGACGGCAGCTTCGATATCGGCATCGTCGAAGACGATGAACGGCGCATTGCCGCCGAGCTCAAGGCTGAGCTTCTTGATCTGGTCCGAGCACTGGCGCATCAACAGGCGTCCGACCTCGGTCGAGCCGGTGAAGCTGATCTTGCGGACCTTGGGATTGGAACAGAGTTCGCGGCCTACCGCATCGCCATCCGAAGCATAGATCAGGTTGACGACGCCTTCAGGAAAGCCAGCTTGATGGGCGAGGGCGAACATCGCACCCGCCACGAGCGGTGTCTGTTCGGCCGGCTTGAGAACGATCGTGCAGCCTGCGGCAAGCGCTGGCGAGATCTTGCGCGCCACCATGGACGCCGGGAAATTCCACGGCGTGATCGTGCCGACGACCCCGATCGGCTGTTTGATGACCAGCATGCGGCGGTCTGCCGATGGTGCCGAAATCGTCTCACCATAGATGCGATTGGCCTCTTCGGCGTACCACTGCAGATACGCGCCCGCATGCGAGACCTCCGACTTCGCCTCGTTGAGCGGCTTGCCCATTTCAGCGGTGAGGATCGCTGCGAGGTCATCGGCATGGTCGACGATCAACTGATGCCAGCGCCAGAGGATGTCGCTGCGCTCTCTGGCGGTCAGCGCCGCCCATAGAGGCTGCGCGATATGCGCTTTGGAGATCGCGGCGCGCGTCTCCTCGATGCCCATGTCAGGAAGCTTCGCCAGCAATTCGCCAGTCGATGGATTGAAGATCTCGAATGTGCGGTCGCTCAAAAGCGTGCCAAGGCACGGCAAGCGGTCGATGGTGCCGAACAGGTCGGGGCTTTTCAGGTGACGGATCAAAGGCGGGCAGAGCGGCAATACCGGATTCCTCCTCAACGCGGCGGACGTCTGTTGCAATGCGCTTGTCTATCCCACACGTCCGATCTCAGCATAGGGCCTTGGACGTCCGGCGGGTAATCCCAATACTACTGATCCGGAGGGGGCAGCATCGACCAAGCCGATGAGAGATTGCCGCTTCGCTTTCATGTCGGCCAGCGAGGGCGCTGAAACCACATTGATTGGCAGCGCGCACACTTTCGTCCGCCGTCGCCGAGCGCAATAAAGGCGGCAATGGCGCTGGAGAGCATACAGCCCGTCCCCGCATCGTGCCCGATCGCGGCAATCGAGAACAATGTTCCTGACCTCACCAACCGCGCGAACGCTGATTTGCAGTCGATCCGATCAAAGGTGGGGTCGCGAAATGGGACGCTTCGCTCACGAGCGCGAAGGTAAGCCGCGTCGGCAGGACGTCGCCGCAGTCCGCAACGCAATTATCTCCTTTGATTGAATCGCCAGATCGAAGTCCAGATCACCCATCAAACGGAAAATGCGTCCGGGCTCTTCCACGACCCGTCAGATTCTCGAAAGCTGTGTCTGCAAAAGTCTTCAAATGTCTCGAGTTCTAACGCCGCAAGAGGCTGCTGCTGCGGAGGTCCGAGTCGAAGAGGCTCGTCCCGATCTGGGGCGGCTATGAAGTTTCATCTAACCTCGGGAGAGTATTATGGACCCAAACTATAACGATCCGGATTATTGGACGCGTTGGTACGCTGAGCAGCAAGAGCTGCAGCGTGCGAGGCAAGTGTCGGACGACAGGGGTGCGGATCAAACTGGCCTTGATCAGCTGGGCGAGTTGCAACTCAGCTCTTCCGAGGAGAGTTCCGCTGAGTCGAGTTCGCCCGACACGCGACCCGCCGAGGCACAAAGAAGTTTCGAACGCACTGGCGCGGGCGGTTCGATGCGCATGCCGCAGCAATCCAATCTGCAGGACAGTTGGTTCAACAATGCGCGGCACAGCATCGATATTCCTCGCGCTGCGAGGGCCTTGCAATCTGATCTGCGTGACAGGCCATTCACGAGCACGCGCTACACAGCGTCATCGGAAGCGCAGCCCGCGGCGCGGACCAAGGATAGCAAAGGCCGTGGGCTGTTTTCTCGTGTGAAATCAGGTCTCGGCAAGATGTTCGGAAGTCGTAGTGAAAAGTCGTCCCGTGGCTCGATGTCCGAGGTGGTCCATTCGGAGCTTCGTATGGACTCGGCGAAGCGTAGTCGCCCCCCCGCCGGCGCGGACATGCATCCCGAGGACGAGCGCCTTATCGAGCAGTTCGCGGCAGAACTCCGAGCCTATGAAGTCGTTCCCGACGGCACCATCGGCCGAGGGGAGGGAAAGGTTCCCGAACCTACCATCAAGGACAATTTAGGCGTTCTTAGGGGATTTGCTCGTTGGCTCCGACAAGAGAACAGGGGTCCGTTGACGACTCGAGCTTTTAACGAGCCAAGATCGCTAGCCATCGACATCGAGGAGTACACGAAAGCCGGTGGGGACGATCGCGACCGCCTCTCGTCGGCGCTGTCCCATTTCCGGAGACTCGGGGCTGAGGGGCTCCAGTCAGTCGGTGCCGGGCCCCGCCTGATGGGGCGCCAAACACTTGGCGCTTATCCCGAGGACGCCCTCGCCATCGATGGCTTGGAAAAGAAAAACCTAGCCGAGCTCGCACCCGACTCGACTCGCTCACAGAAAACGCGCGTCTCAGTGATCGCTTCCAGGCAACGTAAGTTCAGTGATTGGCTCCAAAGGGAAGATAAGGGGAGCATAGTGAGCCGACTCAACGGCAGTGCTCAGCAACAATTGTCGTTGCAAGCAGATCACAAGGCCTTCATCACAGCCACAGGACAAACAAGCTCTCAACTCGATCAGCTTCGGCTGTACCTGGGCGCCGATCCCCAAATCAACCGGCATAGTCCTTATCCCGATGACGCCAGCATTATCGATGACCTGGAAAAGGAAGAGCTGCGCCAACTCGGACCCGAGGTGGGCAAACAGAGGAAAGTCGTCTGGAATACTGCATGGGCTCAACGTAGGTTCAGTGATTGGCTGCAAAGGGAGGGTAGGGGGAGCATAGCGAGCCGAATCAACGGCACTGCTCAGCAGAAACTGTCGTTGAAAGCAGACCAAAAGGCCTTCAACACAGCCTATGGAAAGACCGCCCTGAGTCTCGACCGGCTTCAGCAGCACCTAGGCGGCGGAATCCAATCGAGCCGGCAATCCAACCGGCACAATCCTTATCCCGATGACGCCCGCATCATCGATGGCCTCGCCAAGGAAGAGCTGATCAAGCTCGGACCCAAGCCGACACCCCGGCAGAAAAATGTGAGCGTGACCATTGCCAGCGCGCAACGCAAGTTTAGTGATTGGCTCCAAAGGGAGGGTAGGGGGAGCATAGCGAGCCGACTCAACGGCACTGCTCAACAGAAACAGTCGTTGAAAGCCGATCACAAGGACTTCACCAGCGCAGAAGGAAGGGTCACCCTAAGTCTCAATAGGCTTCGGCAATACCAAGAAGTTGTTGAGGCGAACAGAGCGCTGGATGTGGCTTCCGGTGAACAGGCTCATTGGGGAGTGCAGCCTGGCGGATCAAGCTCAACCTGGTCGCCGTATGTGCCGTCCGACTTTGACGCGAATGAGTGGCTGCCGGAAGGCCCGTCAGGCCGCGCCGGATTGCAGGAAACTTCGTCCGGCTCAAGCTGGGCGCCGCGAGTGCCGTCCGACTTCGACGCGAATGAGTGGCTGCCGGAAGGCCCGTCAGGACACGCCGGATTGCAGGATGTTTCGTCCGACTCGAGCTGGGCGCCGCGAGTGCCGTCCGACTTTGACGCGAGTGAGTGGCTGCCGGGAGACCCGGCAGGACACGCCGAATTGCAGGACGATGCTTACTATCGGCCGAAGCTGCCGGTTCCGCCCCCCGTGGCTCACATCCAGGCTTTGGATCCGCGAGCCTCGTCTCATACCAACGAGGAGGTGCTCGGCGCCAAGCAATGGCTGAGTGACGACCATATTCTGAGCGATTACGATCTCCTGGCCCAGGAATTGCCGGGGAGTCATCCGGACCTCGCCGCCCGGACGCGGTTCGTCGACCCCCTCATAGCCCTTCATAGTCTGCGTGGGGGCCTCGATTTTCAGCGCGCATTAGGTAACATCCTGTACAGGAATGGTGACGACACAGCCGACTTCCTGTTTCTGCCAGTCAGCAACGCCAGCACGACGGACCCTAATCGACTGGGCACCCATTGGTCGCTGCTGCTGGTTGATCGCCGTGATCGACAAAGGCCGGTTGCCTATCACTACGACTCCTTGCACGGATACAACAACGAACCTGCGTCAATGCTTGCAGCACGGCTGGGCGCGCGCCTTGAGCCAGCCCGCATCTCCCAACAACAGAACGATTTCGATTGCGGCGTCTTCGTGGTGGACGCGACACGGGCATTGGTTGGGCAATTGGCGCAAGAGCGGCGGCCTGTGCAACAGTCACGGCATCTCGACCACCTCGTGGCCGATCGGCAGGCACTCCAAAACCGACTCAGGGTCGGCTTGTTGGGCGAGGGTCCCCCGCTCCGGGCGGAGCTTGAACTGACTGGTGTTGGGGACAGCCGAGATCTGCGCGGTTCGCGTGACCTTGACACGGCTCTGTATGCAGAGCGCTCGCGTGGGCGATCTCAAGGATTGGGTCGATGACGCCCGGGTCAAAATTTCCTGCGGTGGCGTGGAATACCGGTGTCCGTCGAATCTCGACATGCCAATCGGGCGCGACACGGCAGCGCTTCCAGCGCGCAGACAGGTAGGCTGGTCCGGCTCAAACAGATCGGCGGCACCTCAGTCGCCGGTCCGGCATTTTGTCGCCGCGCCGTCGCTTTTCGCACCTTGCGGGTTGCATCACCGTTGCCCCTTCCACCATATTGCGAAACAGGCGACGGCTCTCGGGCGCCGCATATCCGACATCGCTAGCTTGAAGGCGCTCCATAGACAATGCCGCATGACACGCCCCTTATCGCCACCATCGTCGCCGGTCTGGGGCTGGCTTTTGTCTTCGGCGCTCTCGCCAATCGCTTCCGGATTCCCCCATTGGTCGGCTATCTCGTAGCCGGCGTGCTGGTCGGCCCGAACACGCCCGGTTTCGTCGCCGATGCAGGGCTTGCCAACGAATTGGCCGAAATCGGCGTCATTCTCCTGATGTTCGGTGTCGGCCTGCATTTCTCGCTCAAGGACCTTCTGTCGGTCCGCGCCATCGCCGTGCCGGGCGCCGTCGTTCAGATTGGCTTTGCCACCGCGCTCGGCGCCGGGCTGTCCTGGATGCTCGGCTGGTCGATGGGCGCGGGCGTGGTGTTCGGCCTGGCGCTGTCGGTCGCCTCGACCGTTGTGCTGCTGCGCGCGCTTCAGGAACGCCGCCTGATCGAGACCGAGCGCGGCCGCATCGCCGTCGGCTGGCTGATCGTCGAGGACCTGGCCATGGTGCTTGCGCTGGTGTTGCTGCCGGCGCTTGCCGGTGTACTCGGCGGCCAGGAACAGGCCAATGCCCATTCGGGCGACCTGCTGTCGCTGCCGGCCAGCTACGGCATATGGGGTGTCGTGGGCATCACGCTGGCCAAGGTCGCCGCCTTCGTGGTGGTCATGCTGGTGGTCGGCCGCCGGGTCATTCCCTGGATCCTGCACTACGTTGCCCATACCGGGTCGCGCGAACTGTTCCGTCTCTCGGTGCTCGCCATTGCGCTCGGCGTCGCCTTCGGCGCGGCAAAACTGTTCGGCGTCTCGCTGGCGCTGGGCGCGTTCTTCGCCGGCATGATCATGAGCGAATCCGAGCTCAGCCACCGCGCGGCCGAAGAATCGCTGCCGCTGCGCGATGCCTTCTCGGTGCTGTTCTTCGTCTCCGTCGGCATGCTGTTCGATCCATTCAGCCTGATCAGCAACGGCCTTCCGATCCTGGCGACGCTGGCCATCATTGTCATCGGCAAGTCGCTGGCGGCGTTCGTGATCGTCGTAGCCTTCGGCTATCCCCTGGCCACGGCCTTGATGATTTCGGCCAGCCTTGCCCAGATCGGCGAGTTCTCCTTCATCCTGGCCGAACTCGGCGTCGGGCTGAAACTTCTACCCGAGCAGGGCCGCGATCTGATCCTGGCCGGCGCCATCCTGTCGATCGTGCTCAACCCGTTGATGTTCCTGGTTATCGACTGGATGAAGCCGTGGCTGGAGGCCCGCGCCGCCAGGACGGCACTGCCGGCGGACGCAAAGCCGGTTGGTCCGGCGACCGAACCGGGCCAGGTGGCCTCCGTTGCCACAACGTCCAGCAAGGAAGACGGGCCGCCGCCGCGGACGGCGCTTGCCGGTCACGCCATCCTGATCGGCTACGGCCGGGTCGGTGGCCTCGTCGCTGCCGCGCTGAAGGAGGCGGCACTTCCTTTCCTCGTCATCGAGGACGCCGACAAGACGCTGGCGAAGCTTAAAGCAGACGCCATCGAAACCATCGTCGGTAATGCCGCCAATGCCGAAGTGTTCGCCGCCGCCAATCCTGAAGGCGCCAAGCGGCTGATCCTTGCCATCCCCAATGCCTTCGAGGCCGGCCAGATCGTGCTGCGGGCACGCACCGCCAATCCCAACATCAACGTCGTCGCCCGCGCCCATTCCGATGCCGAGGTCGAGCATCTGAAGGGACTCGGCGCCGATACCGTGATCATGGGCGAACGCGAGATCGCGCGCGGCATCGTTGAAGAGGTTCTTGGCGACAAGCCGGTGTCGCGGTCGCAGGCGGCCGAACCTTCCGCTGCCTGATCAGCCAGCGCGCATATGCCTGCAATGTGACCTTAGGCAGGTTCAAGCGACGAATGCAGAACCGCCTTTTTGCGCGACACTGCCGAGTCAGCCGGCGGCGAAAGCCTCGCACACGCGATCGAACGGGTCGCACTTGGCGGGACCATCGTCATGTTCGCTTAGGAAAGTGGCGAACTCACGCTGTTGGATCGTGTCAGTTCGTCCGGGTCACGAGGGGGCTAGTTGCAGCGTCACCCTACTCAATCCCGGTTTCCGGCACGTCGCCGAGGCGTGCAGCAGATCACGACGGACATTTTGATCCGGCGATTGTGAAATCCTGCGCTCGGTTCGATTGTCGTGATCGACACAAGCTCCTACAATGCCGAAGGCAACGCGAATTTGCCTACGCCGGCAACGAGCCAGGTGGAAGTGCTAACTGGTTGCCGATGCGGGTAGGGCAAAGAATGGCTCGGAAGTCCAGATGCTTTCGCATCCTTAGCGGCCTGAGTCATAGGCCGAAATTGCCTCTCAAATGATCAAGCCCGCTACCGGGGGGGCTGGCAGCGGGCCTCGATAGCGCGATGGGGGGTGCGCTGCCTCCAACGCCGACATCACATCTGGAAGGAGGAGATGGTCGACAGCGCGAACATAGGGATAGCACAGCATATTGCAATGCACAAAATGTGGAAATGCGGAAGCATTGCCCCGGAGCGCTCTTAGGCATCATGTCGATGACGCTCTCAGTGGAAGCGGCGCTTTTTTCAATCTGGACGGCAGCCCAGCGTTTGTCGGGTGGGTTCGGAAGCCCATAGGCCGCTAAGCCTGTTCCTGAACGGCTGGCAGTCAAGGCAGCGCAGGCGATTGTATCGCTGCGGCACTTAACCGATCGACAAAACACAAAAGGAAAGGGCGGCATCGCTGCCGCCCTTCCGGAGATCCTCGAAAGGTGCCCTTAGAAACCCATGCCACCCATGCCGCCCATGCCGCCCATGCCACCGCCAGGCATGCCGGCCGGCATGCCGCCGCCAGCCGAGTCCTTCTTCGGAGCTTCGGCGATCATGGCTTCGGTGGTGACCAGCAGGCCGGCGACCGAGGCCGCGTCCTGGAGAGCCGCGCGCACGACCTTGACCGGATCGACGATGCCCATGGCGATCATGTCGCCATAGTCGCCGGTCTGGGCGTTGTAGCCATATGTCGCACTCGCATTGTCGAGGATCTTGCCGGCAACGATCGATGCTTCCGCACCAGCGTTGGCCGCGATCTGACGGGCCGGAGCCTGCAGCGCACGACGCACGATGTTGATGCCGGCAGCTTGATCTGAGTTGGCGCCGGTGGCGTTGAGGTTGGCCGAAGCGCGCAGCAGGGCAACGCCACCGCCAGCAACGATGCCTTCTTCCACGGCCGCGCGGGTCGCGTTGAGGGCGTCATCAACGCGGTCCTTCTTTTCCTTGACTTCGACTTCCGTCGCACCGCCGACGCGGATCACGGCAACGCCGCCGGCGAGCTTCGCCAGACGTTCCTGCAGCTTCTCCTTGTCGTAGTCCGAGGTGGTCTCCTCGATCTGCTGCTTGATCTGGGCAACGCGGCCCTGGATCTCGGCCTTCTTGCCGGCGCCGTCGACGATGGTGGTATTCTCCTTGGAGATCGACACCTTCTTGGCACGGCCGAGCATGTCGAGGCCGACATTCTCGAGCTTGATGCCGAGGTCTTCCGAGATGACCTGGCCACCGGTCAGGATGGCGATGTCTTCCAGCATGGCCTTGCGACGATCACCGAAGCCCGGCGCCTTGACGGCGGCGATCTTAAGGCCGCCGCGCAGCTTGTTGACGACCAGCGTGGCGAGCGCCTCGCCTTCGACGTCTTCCGAGATGATGAGCAGCGGCTTCGAGGTCTGCACGACGGCTTCGAGGACCGGCAGCATGGCCTGCAGGTTGGAGAGCTTCTTCTCGTGCAGGAGGATATAGACGTCCTCAAGCTCGGCAACCATCTTGTCGGCGTTGGTCACGAAGTAGGGCGAGAGGTAGCCGCGGTCGAACTGCATGCCTTCGACGACTTCGAGTTCGGTCTCGGCGGTCTTGGCTTCCTCGACCGTGATGACGCCTTCGTTGCCGACCTTCTGCATCGCTTCCGCGATCATCTTGCCGACCGACTCGTCGCCATTGCCGGCGATGGTGCCGACCTGGGCGACTTCCTCGGAGGTCTTGATCTTCTTGGCGGCCTTGCCGAGAGCGGCGACCACTTCGGTGACGGCCAGATCGATGCCGCGCTTCAGGTCCATCGGGTTCATGCCGGCGGCAACCGCCTTGTGGCCTTCCTGGACGATCGACTGCGCCAGAACGGTCGCGGTCGTGGTGCCGTCGCCGGCGATGTCGTTGGTCTTCGAAGCGACTTCGCGGACCATCTGCGCGCCCATGTTCTCGAACTTGTCTTCAAGCTCGATTTCCTTGGCGACGGTGACGCCGTCCTTGGTGATGCGCGGGGCGCCGAACGACTTGTCGATGACGACGTTGCGGCCCTTGGGACCGAGCGTGACCTTCACCGCGTCGGCGAGGATGTTGACGCCGCGCAGCATGCGCTCGCGGGCGTCACGGGAGAATTTTACGTCTTTGGCAGCCATGTTTTAACTCCTGGCAGGGCTCGGAGAGCCCGAAAAATTCAAGTTGAAGGTGAGGCCGATGATCAGCCGATGATGCCCATGATGTCGGATTCCTTCATGATCAGAAGGTCTTCGCCATTGAGCTTGACTTCGGTGCCCGACCACTTGCCGAACAGGATGCGGTCGCCGGCCTTGACGTCCAGCGGAACCAGCTTGCCAGCTTCGTCGCGGGCGCCGGAGCCGACCGCGATGATCTCGCCTTCCTGCGGCTTTTCCTTAGCCGTATCCGGGATGATGATCCCGCCGGCGGTCTTGGATTCGGATTCGACCCGGCGAACGACCACGCGGTCATGAAGTGGGCGGAATTTCGACTTTGCCATTATGGATTTCCCTGGTGCGATGTTGAACGATTTCCGTTGCCGGAGCGATTGGCACTCACCTAGGCAGAGTGCTAACAATGGGGTGGATAGGCCGTTGACGGCTGCAAGTCAAGGCGCGGAGAACGGCGGAACCAGAGCGAAGGACGTGGGCTGGGGGCCTATATTTTTCTTCAACACGAGCAAGAGGATGGGCTCATTTCTTGCATCAGCCACGGAGGCGGCGGCCGTCAGCGCGGGTCGCCGGCTGTGGACTAAACAGGTCGGCATTTCGCAAGCGTTCTGGACCGATTTACCGCATCCATGAACCTGGCGAGGTCGCCAGGACCCTCGGTGTTGGTTAGGTGCGCTGCTTTCGCGTCAAGGGGCTGAGACTCAGACCTGCGGCTTGATGTCATGTTGCGGGGTCGAGCCGCCGTTGAAGAAGTTCTCTGCCCTCTTGAATTGACTGGTGGAGTTCGCATTCACGAGCTGCTGGAAGTTTTCATGGTCGGGCCCCCCTTTTCGGATCCGGCGTGCCTGTACGATGCTGGTGATCTCGGTATAGCCCATGTCCACATCGATCAGTCGCATCGACGAGCAGCAGGACCTCAGCTCAAGGAAGTTCTGTTTGAACTCGATCTGGCGCAGAACGATCGCTCCGTAATCGTAATATCCACCGGCTCCATTATCGAGAAGGTAGCTCTGGTAGGTGCATGTCAGGGCCCTGTATTGCTGCGCCTTGGCGTTGGCGCTGAAGGTGATGTTACCCATCGCCGTCAGGAATGACTCGAAATCTGTCAGCAGCGATGCCCCGTCGGTAATGATCGCCTGGGCAATCAGAGAAAGGAAGGTGGCCGAGACGGAAGTACCAACAGCCTTTTGCGAATAAAATTTCTGTTTTTGCTGTCCGATCGAAAGATCGGGAATGTTGCTTAGAACGTCAGCCCAGGTGGTGAGGTCTAGCATTTTTGAGTCAATGGCAGGAAAATTGGAATGCATGTAGTCGTAAATGAGTCCTCCAATAGCAAGAAGGTTGTCTTGGTTCTCATTCATGATTCGGCTGTACATCGGGATATTTGTTTGCTGACCGATAAGGTGAAACTGTACGGTCCCCTCGTCGTTGGCGATCAGGTCGTTTTTCCTAGGCGCGGCATCTGCCATTGACAAAAGCCGAGAGCTGCCATGGAAAAAGGCTCGAGCGGCCTTGTAGGCATCGTCAGTGTGCTGGTTTTCACGTTCCTTCACGTCAAGCGACCATTCGTTTGGCATTTTATTCTCCTTTGTGAGAGTTAGGGTAGTTGTTAGATCGTGAGCCCTTGGAAAGCGCGCAACTTGAGCATCGGCTGACATGTGTGCATCTTGGCTCAATCACGTGCGGACAAGCAGCGTGAGTCTTTAACGGGGCGCTTCCGTTATGGCCCTGCCAGTTTGTGATGTTTGCATCAGTTCTGTTTGCGAAGCCGCTGCGGTGATCTCGTGGCGCAGCCAGCGATGCTCCGGGTCGCGATGGCACCGTTCGTGCCAAATGAGGGCGACCTCGTAAGGGGTCAGTTCCACGGGCGGATCGACAATCGCCAGGGGGAGCAAGGCAGCGATCCGCGTTGCGACGCGCCCTGGGACAATCAGCACCAGATCGCTCGCCGCGACTGCCGCGGCTGCCGTCAATATGTTGGAAACCAGCACCGGATCGCGATCCAGAACATCCAATTTGACCAGTTCGTCATGCACCCGGCCGAACCCGTCCTTGGAGTCCGATGCAATGGCAGCGTGGTGCAAGGTCGCGAAGCTATCGATCGTCCATTCCCGCGCCAGGGCTGGGTGACCCTGGCGAAGCAGGCAGGCAAAACGGTCGGCATAGAGCGTACGGCGCAAATAACCCAGTGGTGCAGCATCGATCTGCCCGATTGCCAGATGGATTTCGCCTTGCTCAAGCCGCAGGAGCGCGCCGGCCAAAAGGGGGTCGGTGACGATATCGAGATTAGGCGCGTGCTCGCGCAAAAGTGGCAGTAGAGGCGGCAGCAAGATAAGCGCTTGGTGATCGGGCATCACCATTGTGGCTTTCGAACGCCATTCCCCTGGGGCGCAACTGCGGTCCATCATTGCGCGGATAGCGCTCAAGATCGGCGGGAGGACTTTGGCCAGACACTCGGCCTGCGGCGTCGGAACCAGACTGCTCGATCCACGAACCACAAGATCGTCATCGAAAATTCCACGCAGCCTTGCCAGTGATCGGCTCATGGACGGCTGGCTCACGCCCATGTACCGGGCTGCATGCGTGACGTTGCGGTACTCCAGCAGCGCCTCAAGAGACAACAGCAATTTCAGGTCGATCGATTCCAGCATCTGCTGTTGCCGTGTGGCGCGCGCGCCATTGACAATGTTAGGCGACCGCTCACTTCTGCTTGAACGATCCCGACTGTAAACGAGGTCCATGCCCCTCTCCTTAGTTTAGTAGCGGTGTGCTCACGCTAGCGTCGTTATGGTTGGCGTTGAGGGCCGGCCTGCTGATGACAGTAGCGGTGTCGTCATTGGTTTGACGTGGTTCAAGGTACCGGTCTCGATCAGCGAAACGATCACAGTCGCTGCGGGCGAACGAGCACCTTCTGCGCTTCACGCGGGGGCAAAGCCTCCGGCGATGTGGAGGCGGTCTGGCTGACCAGGGGTGAAATCCTCACTCGCGGCTATAGTGGTCGGCAACTACCGAGGCACCATCGGCCGCCGTCGGCGAGGCAAGAATGCTGCCTCATCGATATGCCGGGCCCAGCCTCACACTCGCGACACTGTCGCCGCGAGGCTGGGCCCACGAAAGGCTCAGTGTCGATTCAGTGACGAGAGAAAATCGCTGCACCACTTATGGACATCGTGCTCCCGCAGAACCGTCATGATCGCCCTCCAGCGGTCAATCCGCTCCCCTCGCGGCAGAACGAGGGCTTTTTCCATAGTGCGCGCCATCTCCTCCGTGTCGTAGGGATTGACGAGCATCGCTGCGCCCAACTTCCTGGCGGCGCCGGAAAAGCGTGAAAGAATGAGAACGCCGGGGTCCAATGGATCCTGCGAAGCGACATACTCCTTCGCCACCAGATTCATGCCGTCGCGAAGCGGAGTCACCAACCCGATACGCGCCTTGCGGTAGAGGCCGGCCAGCTCCGACTGCCCGACCGACTTGTTAATGTAGTGCACGGGCACCGAATCGACGGTTCCGAGTTCTCCGTTAACGCGCCCGACCAGTTCGGCGACGTCCTTCTGAACCACCCTATATGCCGGGATACTTGCCCGGGATTTCGGGGTGATCTGCAGCAGCAACGTCTTGTCGACACGTTCACGGTGGCTCCGCAGAAAATCACGAAAGGCGACGATGCGTTTCTCGATACCCTTCGAATAATCAAGCCGATCGACGCCGATTGCGATGTCATAACCAACCATCCTCGGATAAGTCACCTGCAGACGCTCATTGCGGGCCGCATTCTCGGCGAGACTTTCGAAATTCGCAGTGTCTATGCTGATCGGAAAGACGCCGCAGCGAAACTCGTTCTGATACGCTGCGTAGAAACCCTCTTCGATGCGTTTCCCTTGCTCCTCGCGGTTCAGACATTCGAGGAAGTTGCTGAGATCGTAATCCGTATGGAAGCCGACGAGGTTGCAGAACGAAAGCCCGCGCAGCAACGCATCGTACTTCGGGACAGTGGAGAAGATGTCCGCCGGCGGCCATGGAATGTGCAGAAAAAAGCCGATCCTGTTGCTGCAGCCGAGCTTACGCAGCTCTTCAGCGAGCGGAATCAAGTGATAGTCGTTCACCCAAATAACGTCGTCATCGCGCAGGAGAGGGTTCAACAGCTCTGCAAACCTCTTGTTGACACGATGATATCCGGCCCTTCGTGCCTCGGAATATTCGGCCAGATCAGGACGGCCGTGGAAGATCGGCCAAAGAACCCTGTTGGCGAAGCCCTCGTAATATTCGTCCAGATCCCTCTGCGAGAGATCAACAAGCTGATAATTGATGCCGTCATCTTGCAGCGGTGTCAGCTCCGGCGGGGCGTCTTCGGCCACCACCCGCTCCGACCAGCCCATCCAGAAGCCGTGCTCTTTCTTGAGCACCGCTTTCAGCGCGATGGCCATCCCACCCGCGGGCGGCACCCCGTTTTCATCGGGCAGCGGAACCCTGTTGGATACAACGATCAATCTACTCATTTCTACCTCCTGCGTTTGAGTACAACGAGAGACTCTGCGCTCAAGTTGTTTGTAAGGTTTGTGGAATTCGTGGCAATATTTTCCAGAATATTCGCCACAATAATTCAGTAAGACGCGGTCTAAATTGGTTCTCTTGATGTCTTGATCACCTGTCTTACGTCTATCTATACATTGGAATGGGGTGATAAATCCATCTTGCCGAGTGGAATGTCAATGTTTTCGGAGTTTCAGATGAAATGCATCTGAATCCGAGTGGAGATGTGCGCTGCGGGCGCAGAACGCCTTGTGACACCGGCTTCACGGCCGCAGGAGAGGGGATCGGCAGAGTCAACGACCGGCAAGGCGCGCGGGCGATCAGCCAAACGAATAGGACGAACACTCTGAGCGAAATCGGAGAAACGGCCGAACACGCTTGGCGAGCTCGGTTCCTGACTCACGGCGGCAGTCCCGCCTAGGACTATGTGTCTGCGCTATTGTGTCATGCGCCCAACGAAGATTGTCCCACGTGCGGACCCCTGCCTAATTTGGCTCATCGTCGAGAAAGCCAAAGCTGCATTCAACAGGAGTCACCATGAAGAACATTCTCGTTTTGAGTCAGGACGCTTCAACGAGAGAACTGCTCGTGGACCTCTTGTCCAAGCAGGAGTTTAGGATCAGTGCGGTCGAAAGCGGCCAACAGGCCGCCAGCAAGATGGTTTCGGAAGCCCTTGATCTGGCAATTGTCGATCTGAGCCTCGGCCGAGAGGACGGTTTGCAATTCGTTCGGGATTTTGGTGCCAACAGGGACCTTCCGATCATTATCATCAGCGCAGACTACCTGGATGAGTCCGACAAGGTAGTCGGTCTCGAAACCGGCGCCCGCGATTACATCACTAAGCCCTTCGGCCACCCGGAGTTTCTGGCTCGCGTGCGTGCCGCCGTGCGCCAGCGGCCGGGGCGTGAGCGAAATGCAATCTTTAATTTCGATGACTGGCAAGTGAGCACGAAACGTCGCCGCTTGCGTCGAGGCACGGATATCGAAGTGAAGCTAACTGCGGGTGAGTTCAACCTGCTTATGGCCTTCCTCAAGAACCCAGGCCGGGTGCTTTCGCGTGAGCAGCTTCTGAAGGCGACCAGAGTCTATGATCAAGAGGTCTATGACCGGAGCATCGACGTGCTGATCCTGCGCCTTCGCCGCAAGCTGGCACACCGCTCAACCCTCCAGTATATCCGCACCGAGCGCGGCGCCGGATATGTTTTCGAGAGCGCCGTGGACGTCAAGGAGCTGAGGACGCGCCGCTAAGGCAACGACCTTGCTTTGTAGTCAGTGCTGCACCGACCACTCAGCGTATAGGGTTCACTCAAGCAGGGTTACCGGGGGGAGGCGACCATCGTGTCTGCCTGGCCGGCTTTGCGGGCGATCAACACCGATAAGCACCGCCGCAGGGGCACCTATCAGAAGCGTCAACCCATGCTTGCGGGCCTCCATCTGGCAGCCGCGGATATAGATTATTGGGACCGGTGCAGGTATGCGCTGGCCAACGCCCATTGTCGGGTTTGTCAGGTCCACGACGCCACCGTGGTCGGTTTGTACCTGGCTGGGGGCAAAAGCTTTGCAAATCCGTGTCCGAGTCCTTCCCACGGCTTTGGCTCGATTTTTGCTCCTCAGTCTCGCGACGCTGCAGATGCTGCCGAGGATGCGGCCCTAATCCCTTGTAATGGGAAGCCGCTCATTTGGCGCACAGTCTCGGGGTTCGAAAGGAGAGGCTGTTTGGCGATTGGGTTGAATTTTCGGTATGCTGCACTCGGATGTTGCCTGCTCACCTCAATGGCGATGGGGCAGGACAGTCTGCTTGATGACGCGAAATCGCTGTTTGGCCCCATCCCCAACGTGCCGGTCCTGGACGGCAATCCGGCGACTTCAGCGAAGGTCGAACTGGGCAAGATGCTATTTTTCGAGCTGAGGCTATCGGAGTCGCACAACATCAGCTGCAACACCTGCCATCACATCGGACTCGGCGGGGCAGATGGCCGCCCCACTTCAATTGGCCACAATTGGCAGCACGGCGGCCGAAACGCGCCAACTGTGCTCAATTCAGTGTTCAACATCGCTCAGTTTTGGGATGGTCGGGCCGCCGACCTGACGGAGCAGGCCGGTGGACCTATAGCCAGCCCAATCGAGATGGGCAGCACCCCTGAGCACGCCGTCGAACAGCTCAAGGGTATTCCCGGCTATGTGGAGGCATTCCGCAAAGCCTTCCCAGATGAAATCGATCCTCTCGACTTCGTCAACCTCAAGAAGGCAATCGCCGTGTTCGAGGCAACGCTGACCACACCCGACGGACCGTTCGATACGTATCTCAAGGGTGACGAAAAAGCGCTCACCAAGGAAGAGAAGAAAGGCCTCAGGCTTTTTATCGACAAGGGATGCTCCTCTTGCCACAACGGCATAAATGTCGGCGGCGGCATGTACGCTGCTTTTGGCGCGGTCGAGAAGCCGGGCGCCGACTTCCTGCCGCCCGACGATGAAGGTCGCAAACGGGTGACAGGGCAGATGGACGACCAATATGTGTTCAAAGTCCCCAGCTTAAGAAACGTCGAACTCACTGCCCCGTACTTCCACAGTGGCCGTGCGTGGGACCTGGACGAGGCGGTAGCGGTGATGGGCACTGCCCAGCTTGGCATCCGCTTGGCCCCTGAGGAAGTCTCCAGTATCGTCGCCTTCTTGCGAACGCTAACCGGCGACCAGCCTCAGGTAACTTACCCCACCCTGCCGCCGAGCGTCGCGACGACACCTCGGCCAACGCCGTGATCGCATGAGGCGGTGATGGGTTGATTGCCAGCTGCCGTTTGCCTCCGCAACCGGCTGTCCACGCCGCCTTTACCGCGAGTCCAAAAAGCGCGGCGGCCCCGAGCCTGTCACCAAGTCACAGCCGACCAACGAGCTTTCCCTTGCAAACCGATTCGTCGGGAAAACCGTCCTTGTCTCGGTCCAACTTGCCTCCCCGTGAGCAGTTTGAGAGACACCAGTGGCTTCATCACATGAAGGAACATTCTCCGCCGCGGGTCGCGGGAGTTGCCGTTAGCCGTGTGCGCGAGAAGCCTGCGGTTGACCATGCCGAGTGGTGGGCCGACGGCGCCGCGCCCTCTGCATGCGCCGCTGGCTACTCCCAAGGCGCCTGAAACTTGCCGGCCCGAATGCCGACCTTCGCCGCTTCCCCGTTCACCTGCTGCTTTGCACACGCGCCGTGGCTGTAACACGGCCAGTCCAAGACCTGGCCGAGATCAACCGTTCCAGGCGGACAAGCCCACAGGAACGAGCAGTGAACTGGCCTCGGGGTCGCCAACAAGGCGTTCCACGCTTCAGCCGCGCGGCGCCCAGGAATTCGGACCCTGTCGGGTCGTCTCGATAGAGACCGGTAATTATTGCGGTCGCGCGATCTGCTGACTCGCACCAGGACCCGGCTGGCGCGGCAGGAATTCACACTTCACTCCAAACCGTGTTCCGTTGTCCGATATCCGACACGCTGTTCGATGTCGTTGTTCGATATCCGACACGATGTTGGATTATTGGCACCGCGATAGCAGAGCTAGCACATCGTTCGAATGGTTCTCCGCTTGGCACGATAAATGCTGCGTTATCTACAAACGCGTCAGGAACGAAGGAGAAATCATACCGTGATCACTCTGCCGAAAATGTAGTCGCCAAAGGGATGACCGGCCAGGCGGCGGAACGCCGTCGTGGAGACTAGCGAATGCTGCGCCGGGGAACTTAGTCTCGCGTTACGCCGGATTAATAGCACGCCCCATAATCTTCAGCCTTCCCCCATCCCGCCCTCGATTCCACGCCTTTTCGCGAGCCGCGGTGCCGAGCCGATCGGTGTGACCCAGCCTGCCAGCCCGTTTTGCGAGCCGCTACGGCCAAACATCTTTTCGCTGGCCCGCAGCGCCTGCCGGTCACCTTCCGCCCTTCCATCGCTAGAGGACGAAGTCCGACCATGTCCGAACAACACTTGCCGACCCTGCCGATGTGGCGCGTCGATCACATCGAGCCCTCGCCTGAGATGTTGGCGCTATGCTCCAACGGTCCGATCCACCGCGTGCGCTTCCCGTCTGGGCACGAAGGCTGGCTAGTGACAGGCTACGACGAGGCCAAAGCGGTGCTGTCCGACGCGGTGTTCCGGCCCGCGGGAATGCCGCCGGCGGCATTCACCCCGGATTCGGTGATTCTCGGTTCGCCGGGGTGGCTGGTCTCGCACGAGGGGGGCGAGCATGCCCGGTTACGCACGATCGTAGCGCCGGCCTTCAGCGACCGCAGGATGAAGCTGCTCGCGCAGCAGGTCGAGGCGATCGCCGCGCAGTTGTTCGAGACGCTGGCGGCCCACCCTCAGCCCGCCGACCTACGGCGCCACCTTTCCTTTCCACTTCCGGCCATGGTCATCAGCGCGCTGATGGGTGTGCTCTACGAGGATCACACCTTGTTCGCCGGGCTGTCCGACGAGGTGATGACGCACCAGCATGAAAGCGGCCCGCGCAGCGCGTCGCGCCTGGCCTGGGACGAACTGCGCGCCTACATTCGCGGCAAAATGCGGGACAAGCGCCAGGATCCGGGCGACAACCTGCTGACGGATTTGCTCGCGGCGGTCGACCAGGGCAAGGCGACCGAGGAAGAGGCGGTCGGCCTGGCGGCGGGCATGCTGGTGGCGGGGCACGAGAGCACCGTTGCGCAGATCGAATTCGGCCTGCTGGCCATGTTCCGCCATCCGCAACAGCGCGAACGCCTGGTCGGCGATCCATCCCTGGTCGACAAAGCGGTGGAGGAAATCCTGCGCATGTACCCGCCGGGCGCGGGCTGGGACGGCATCATGCGCTATCCGAGGACCGACGTCACCATCGCGGGCGTGCATATTCCCGCGGAAAGCAAGGTGCTGGTCGGCTTGCCGGCGACGTCGTTCGATCGGCGCCATTTCGACGACCCGGAAACCTTCGACATCGGACGCGAGGAAAACCCGCACCTGGCGTTCTCCTATGGGCCGCACCACTGCATCGGCGTGGCGCTGGCCAGGCTTGAACTCAAGGCGGTGTTCGGTTCGATCTACCAGAGCTTTCCCGCACTGCGCCTAGCCGTAGCGCCCGAAGAACTGAAGTTGCGCAAGGAGATCATCACTGGCGGGTTCGAGGAATTGCCGGTCCTCTGGTGATGCGCAGATGCCGCCGCGTATCGCGATCTTCTCCGCAACTTGCCGGCGCGCCCGACCCGCGCCGGTCAGATCAGCCAGCTGACAGGTAACCAAGATGGACGTGCAAGAAACCACGGCAGCATGCCGGGACGCCTTCGCCGAACTGGCGTCGCCAGCGTGCATCCACGACCCGTATCCGTTCATGCGGTGGTTGCGCGAGCACGATCCGGTGCATCGCGCGGCGTCGGGCCTCTTTCTGTTGAGCCGCCATGCCGACATCCACTGGGCGCTCAAGGCCACGGGCGATGCGTTTCGCGGACCGGCGCCGGGCGAACTGGCGCGCTATTTCCCGCGTGCGGCGACCAGCCTGTCACTCAATCTGCTGGCGTCCACGCTAGCGATGAAGGACCCACCGACGCATACACGTCTGCGCCGGCTGATCTCGCGCGATTTCACCATGCACCAGATCGACAACCTGCGTCCGAGCATCGCGCGCATCGTCGCAGCTTGCCTGGACGGCATGGCGCCCGCGCTGGAACGGGGGGAGGCGGTGGACCTGCATCGGGAATTCGCGCTGACCTTGCCCGTGCTGGTCTTCGCCGGACTGTTCGGGATGCCCCAGGACGACATGTTCGGGCTCGCCGACGGCATCGGCGTCATTCTGGAAGGCCTGAGCCCGCACGCCAGCGATCCCCAGCTCGCGGCGGCGGACGCGGCCAGCGCCAGGGTGCAGGCCTACTTCGGTGACCTCATGCCGCGCAAGCGCGCCGATCCCCGCCACGACATCGTGTCGATGCTGGTCGGCGCACACGACGACGATGCCGACACGCTGTCGGACGCGGAGTTGATCAGCATGCTATGGGGCATGCTGCTGGGCGGCTTCGCCACCACTGCTGCGACTATCGACCATGCGGTCTTGGCGATGCTGGCGTATCCCGAACAGCGGCACTGGCTGCAGGGAGACGCCGTGGGGGTGGAGGCATTCGTCGAAGAAGTCCTACGTTGCGACGCGCCCGCCATGTTCAGCTCCATCCCGCGTATTGCCCAGCGCGATATCGAACTGAGCGGCGTGGTGATCCCGAAGAACGCGGACGTGCGCGTGCTGATCGCGGCCGGCAATCGTGACCCGGACGCATTCGCCGATCCCGATCGCTTCGATCCCGCGCGGTTCTACGGTACCAGCCCTGGCATGTCGACCGACGGGAAGATTATGCTGAGCTTTGGCCACGGCATTCACTTCTGCCTCGGTGCGCAACTGGCCCGGGTGGAGTTGGCCGAGAGCCTGCCGCGGATTCAGGCGCGCTTCCCCACGCTGGCATTGGCCGAGCTACCGACCCGGGAGCCCTCCGCGTTCCTTCGGACGTTCCGCGCGCTGCCAGTGCGGCTGCATGCGCAGGAGGGCTGAAATGCGCGTCGTGGTCGACCAGGATCTGTGCGGAACCACCGGGCAGTGCGTGCTGACACTGCCGGGCACCTTTCGCCAGCGCCAAACGGACGGCGTGGCCGAAGTGTGCGCGGCGACTGTCCCGCAGGCGCTGCACGCCGCCGTGCTGCTCGCGGCCAGCCAGTGCCCGGTCGCCGCCATTCGGGTCATCGAAAGCGACGCTGCCGATGACGGGCGCGCCAGCGTCGACCCTGCGCCTTCTTCCGCGGAGGTCGAGCGGCATGCCTCGAAAGACCAACGCAATCCAGGAGGACGCGATGGGGCGGTTTGAAGGCAAGGTGGCCGTGGTGACCGGCGCCGGTGCCGGCATCGGCAAGGCGTGCGCCCTCGCCATCGCGCGCGAGGGCGGCAAAGTGGTGGTGGCCGACATTGATGGCTCGGCGGCCATCGCCTGCACCGCGCAGATCGCGGCCGAAGCCGGCCACGCGCTGGCCCTGGCCATGGACATCGCCGATGCGTCGGCGGTGGCGGCCTGTTCGAGATGGCGCAGGGGCACTTCGGTGGGGTCGACCTGCTGGTGAACAACGCGAGCGCCATGCATCTGACCCCGCGCGACGGCGCGATCCTCGATCTGGACCTGGCGGTCTGGGATCAGACCATGGCGACCAATCTGCGCGGCACACTGCTCTGCTGTCGGCAGGCCATCCCACGGATGATCGCCCGCGGCGGTGGTGCCATCGTCAGCATGTCGTCTTGCCAGGGGCTCAGCGGTGACACCGGGCAGACGTCCTACGCCGCGTCGAAGGCGGCGATGAACATGCTGTCGGTCTCGCTCGCCACCCAGTACGGTCATGCGCAGATCCGCTGCAACGCGATTGCGCCGGGTCTCATCATGACCGAGCGTCTCCTCGCCAAGCTGGACGAGTGCATGCAACGGCATCTGCGCCGGCATCAGCTCCTGCCGCGCGTCGGCCGCCCCGAGGACGTGGCCGCGCTGGTGGCCTTCCTGCTCTCGGACGACGCTGCGATGATCACCGGCCAGGTGATGTGCATCGACGGTGGCATGCTGGCGCATGTGCCCACATACGCCGACGGTGGCAACAGCCCCGCCGCACGGGCCGCCGACGACACCGCCGAAGCGGCGCGCTGCTGATGGGCATGCTGCTCAACCCGCTGAACCGTCGGCACCGGCTGCGGGACGACATCCCGGTCATGCCCGGCGCTTTCCCCCTGGTCGGGCATCTTCCCGCCATCGTCTGCGACCTGCCGCGGCTGCTGCAGCGCGCGGAACGGACGCTGGGCAGCCACTTCTGGCTGGATTTCGGCCCTGCCGGACACCTGATGACCTGCGTGGATCTGGATGCGTTCGCAATGCTCCGGAGCAAGGACGTGTCCTCGGCGCTGATCGAAGAGATCGCGCCCGAATTGCTTGGCGGAACGTTGGTCGCCCAGGACGGCGCCGCGCATCGGCAGGCGCGCGATGCGATCAAGGCGGCGTTCCTGCCCAAGGGGCTGACCCAGGCCCGCATCGGCGCCCTGTTCGCGCGCGTCATCCGGGCGCGGGTGCAGGCGTGGCGCGACCGCGGCGACGTAACCATCCTACCTGAAACCGGCGACCTGATGCTCAAGCTCATCTTCAGCCTGATGGGAATCCCAGCGCAGGACCTGCCGGAATGGCACCGCAAGTACCAGCAACTGCTGCAGTTGATCGTCGCGCCCCGGGTGGACCTCCCCGGACTGCCCTTGCGGCGGGGCCGCGCCGGCCGCGACTGGATCGACGCGCGCTTGCGCCAGTTCGTCCGCGACGCGCGCGCGCATGCCCCGCGCACCGGGTTGATCAACGACATGGTGAGCGCCTTCGATCGCAGCGGCGATGCGCTCTCCGATGACGTCCTGGTCGCCAATATTCGCTTGCTGCTGCTTGGCGGTCACGAGACCACCGCCTCGACGATGGCCTGGATTGTGATCGAGCTAGCGCGGCAGCCTGTACTGTGGGACGCCCTGGTCCAGGAGGCGCAACGCGTGGGCGCGGTGCCGACCCGGCACACGGACCTGGCGCAGTGTCCGGTCGCCGAGGCGCTGTTCCGCGAGACGCTGCGCATGCATCCGGCGACCACGCTCCTGCCGCGTCGCGCGCTGCAGGAATTGCAACTCGGCCAACGGCGCATTCCGGCGGGCACCCATCTGTGCATCCCGCTGCTGCATTTCTCGACCTCGGCGCTGCTGCACGAGGCACCTGATCAGTTTCGCCTGGCGCGGTGGCTGCAACGCACGGAGCCGATCCGGCCGGTGGACATGCTGCAGTTCGGTACAGGCCCACACGTCTGCATCGGCTACCACCTGGTATGGCTGGAAATGGTGCAGTTCTGCATCGCCTTGGCGCTGACGATGCAGAAGACCGGGGCGCGGCCGCGGTTGCTGAGCGGCGTAGAAAAAGGCCAGCGCTATTACCCGACCGCACATCCGCCCATGACAGTCCGCATCGGGTTCTCATGAGGCATCGCATGCCCCATGTGGCGAGGCGGCGGCACCGGCGACGCGCGGCATTGCTGCACTCGGCGCGCCCGGTACGACCCCGGCAACACCGCGGCGGCTCGCCGCTCGCCGCGGCCGTCTCCTGTCAAGTACAAAGGACATGAACACATGCAGACTGGTTCCACGCTACACGACGACCGAACCGCGGTTTCCACGCCAGGCGGATTGGGCGCGCAGGCACGCGGCGCATCCGGCGGACTGCTGCCGGAGATCTGGATGCAGGACGGCGCAAAGCGGGTCGAACAGGCGCTGGTTCGTCTTCTCTGCGCCGAAGGCGGTGAGACCGAGCTGATGCCGGCGATGCGCTACGCCACCCTGGATGGCGGGAAGCGCACCCGCGCCTTGCTCTGTCTGGCTGCCGGCGCGCTGGCCGACACGCCGGCGCACATGCTTGACGCCGTCGGTGCCGCCATCGAGATGATGCACGCCTGTACCCTGGTCCACGACGATCTGCCCGCGATGGACGATGACGTTCTTCGCCGCGGCCTTCCGACCGTGCACGTCAAGTTCGGCGAAGCCACTGCGATCCTGGTCGGCGATGCGCTGCAGGCGCACGCCTTCCTGACCCTGGCGAGTCTGGATGCGCCGGGCAACAACCGTATCGCGCTCGTGCGCGAACTGGCGCAGGCGGTGTCGGTCGAGGGTGCCGCAGGCGGGCAGGCCATGGATCTGGCGCTGGTCGGAAAGCACGTCGAGCTGGACAGGATCGTGGCGGTGCACCGGATGAAGAGCGGAGCGCTAGTGCGCGCGTCCGTTCGCATGGGTGCGCTATGCGCCACGGCGGAGGATGCCGCGCACGCTGCGCTGTACCGTGCGCTCGATCGCTACAGCGCCTGTTTCGGCCTGGCGTTGCAGGTGGTTGACGATATTCTCGACGCGACGGCGGATACCGCAACGCTCGGCAAGACCCCCGGCAAGGACGCGGCGGCGCAGAAGCCGACCTGCGCGTCGATCATGGGGCTGCAGGCGGCTCGCCAGTTCGCGCTGGATCTGTTGCACGACGCCGGGGAGGCCATCGCCCCGCTGGGGCCGCGTGCGGAACGGTTGGCGCAGATGCTGCAGCGGGCCAACGCGTATCTGTTGAAGCACGCGCCATGCCCATGAGCGCGCCCGTCCGCATGGAGCCGCCCCTGTTCTGCTGCGATCGGCCGGCGGCAGCGGTGAATGCTGCCTATGTCTGAATGCGCGGCGCCGATTGCAGCAGTTGGCCAGTCCAGCCACCGCGCCCGCGGAGCGCTACGCGCAAGCTATTCGGCGGACCGGCGTGTGCCCGAACCTGGTTCTCGTCTACCGTCTGCAGAAGGAACGTCCCGCGTGAACGCGCTGTCCGAACAGATCCTTTCCGAATTGCGCCACCTGCTGCGTGCGATGAGCGACGGCGGCAGCGTCGGTCCGTCCGTCTACGACACAGCGCGAGCTCTGCAGTTCCACGGCAACGTCACCGGTCGGCAGGACGCATATGCGTGGCTCATGGCGCAGCAACAGGCCGATGGCGGATGGGGAAGCCCGGACTTCCCGCTGTTCCGCCATGCGCCCACGTGGGCGGCGTTGCTGGCATTGCAGGGTGCCGATCCTCTTCCCGGCGCTGCCGACGCAGTCCAGGCTGCAATCCGATTCCTCGAGCGCCAGCCCGATCCCTATGCACATGCGGTGCCGGAAGACGCGCCGATCGGCGCGGAGCTGATCCTGCCGCAGTTGTGCGGCGAGGCCGCATCCTTGCTGGGCGGCGTGACGTTTCCGCGCCACCGGGCCCTGTTGCCGTTGCGGCAAGCGTGCATGGTCAAGCTGGGGGCCGTGGCGACGTTGCCGAGCGGCCATCCGTTGTTGCACTCCTGGGAAGCCTGGGGGACGTCGCCGACCACCGCATGCCCTGATGACAACGGCAGCATCGGCATCAGTCCGGCAGCCACCGCCGCGTGGCGTGCGCACGCCGTGACACAGGGGAGAACGCCGCAGATCGGGCGCGCCGACGCGTATCTGCAGGCGGCATCGCGGGCGACGCGCAGCGGCATCGAGGGTGTCGTTCCCAACGTCTGGCCGATCAATGTGTCCGAGCCATGCTGGTCGCTGTACACCCTGAATCTGGCCGGGCTGTTCTCCCATCCCGCGCTGGCCGAGGCGGTGCGCGTGATCATCGCGCAGCTCGACGCCCGCCTGGGCGTGCGCGGTCTGGGCGCGGCCTCGCACTTCGCGGCCGATGCGGACGACACCGCCGTTGCATTGTGCGTCCTGCGCCTTGCAGGCCGCGACCCGGCGGTCGATGCCTTGCGCCATTTCGAAGTCGGCGAGCTGTTCGTCACCTTCCCCGGTGAGCGCAATGCCTCGGTGTCGACCAACATCCATGCCCTGCATGCGTTGCGCCTGTTGGGAAAGCCCGCCACCGCCACCAGGGCCTACGTCGAGACTAATCGCAATCCGCGCGGTCTATGGGACAACGAAAAATGGCACGTTTCGTGGCTGTATCCCACCGCGCATGCGGTCGCCGCGCTTGCGCAAGGCAAGCCCCGGTGGCGCGACGAGCGCGCGCTGGGGCCACTGCTGCAGGCGCAGCGCAACGAAGGCGGCTGGGGCGCCGGTCGCGCATCCACATTCGAGGAAACCGCCTATGCGCTATTCGCGTTGCACGTAATGGACCGGGGCGAAGACCCGACGGGCCGCCGGGGCATCGCGCAGGCGGTGGCGCGTGCGCTGAAGTGGATGCTTGCCCGCCATGCGGCGCATGTATTGCCTCGGACGCCTTTGTGGATCGGCAAAGAACTGTATTGCCCCACCCGGATCGTGCGCGTGGCCGAACTCGCCGGTTTGTGGCTGGCGCTTCATTGGGGGCGGCGCGTCCTGGCCGAGGGAGCAGAAGCGGCGCCATGATCCAGACCGAACGCGCGCTGCAGCAGGTGCTGCAGTGGGGGCATTCCCTGATCGGGTTCGCCGGCGAGCATGCCGTGGAAGCGGTCAGGGGCGGCCAGTATATCCTGCAGCGCATCGACCTGAGCCTGCGCGACACCAGCGCCCGCACCGGCCGCGATCCGCAGGACGAAACGCTGATCGTGGCGTTCTATCGCGAACTGGCGCTGCTGTTTTGGCTCGACGATTGCAACGACCGTGGCCTGATCGCGCCAGAGCAGCTCGCCGCGGTGGAGCAGGCGCTGGGGCAGGGCGTGCCGTGCGCGCTCCCCGGATTCGAGGGCTGCGCTGTGCTGCGCGCTTCGCTGGCCGCGCTCGCCTATGATCGTCGCGACTATGCTCAGCTTCTCGAAGATACCCGGTGCTACTGCGCGGCGCTGCGCGGCGGACACTCGCAGGCGACAGGGGCGGAACCCTGGTCCTACGCCGAGTACCTGCACAACGCCATCGATTCGATCGCCTACGCGAACGTGTTCTGTTGCCTGTCGTTGCTGTGGGGGCTGGACATGGCGACCTTGCGCGCGCGTCCAGCGTTTCGCCAGGTCCTGCGCCTCATCTCCACGATAGGGCGCCTGCAGAACGATCTGCATGGACGCGACAAGGATAGGTCGGCCGGCGAAGCCGACAACGCGGCGATCCTGCTGCTGCAGCGCTATCCGGCTATGCCTGTGGTGGAGTTCCTCAACGACGAGCTGGCCGGCCATACGCGCATGCTGCACCGGGTGATGGCGGAAGAACGCTTTCCCGCGCCGTGGGGACCGTTGATCGAGGCCATGGCAGCCATCCGCGCGCAGTACTACCAGACCTCGACCAGCCGCTACCGCAGCAACACTGCGGGGGAGGTTAGCGTGCGGCGGCCTGAACGCGCGGGCGGCGGCGGCGTGTGCGCGCTGCCGTCGGTCCGATCTGACGCAACGCCGTCGTCCGATGCGACGGATGGAGCGAGCATGAGCGACACCGCCCTCAGCCGGCGCAAGGACGACCATCTGGACATCGTGCTGGATCGGCGAACGGCGCCGACCACGGTCGCCGCCGGCTGGGAGTCCATCCGTTTCGAACACTGCGCGGTGCCCGAGTTGGACTTGACGCGTATCGACCTTCGCGCCTCGCTGCTGGGCAAGACCATGCGCGCGCCGCTGCTGATCAGCTCCATGACCGGCGGCATGCCACGCGCCGAGGCCATCAACCGGCATCTGAGCGAGGCAGCGCAAGCCTTGGGCATCGCCATGTGCGTCGGCTCGCAGCGCGTGAGCCTGCAATCCCGCAATTCCCAGGGGCTGACGCGCGCGTTGCGCCGCGCGGCCCCAGACATTCCCTTGCTGGCCAATATCGGCGCCGCGCAGCTGCGCGAGGCCGACGGCCTCGACCTGGCGCGCCGGGCGGTGGATGCGCTCGAGGCCGATGGACTCATCGTCCATCTCAATCCGCTGCAGGAAGCGGTACAGCAGGAGGGCGACCGCGACTGGCGCGGCATCCTGGCGCAGATCGCTCGCGCCGCGCGCAGCGTGGGCGTGCCGATCGTGGCCAAGGAAGTGGGGGCGGGCCTGTCCGCCTCGGTGGCCTGTGCGCTCGTCGAGTCGGGCGTGGCGGTGATCGATGTCGCCGGCGCCGGCGGCACCAGTTGGGCCGCGGTGGAGGGCGAGCGCGCCCGCGATGCCGCCGCTCGTGCAGTGGCGATGGCGTTCGCCGATTGGGGGATTCCAACTCCAGCCAGCGTGCAGGCGGTACGTCGGGCGCTGCCAACGGTGAAGCTGATCGCGTCGGGCGGGATCCGCGACGGCGTCGACGTGGCCAAGGCCATCCGCCTGGGCGCGGACATCGCCGGGCAGGCGGCCGGCGTGCTGCGCGCGGCGACGGTGTCCACCGAGGCGGTTGTCGCGCATTTCGAGATCGTCATCCGCCAATTGGCTGTCGCCTGCCTCTGCAGCGGCTCGGCCGATCTGGCGGCGTTGCGTCAGGCGCGCTTGTTGCCCTCGGCGCATCTGCCCGCCGGTTGATGCCGCGTTTCCTTTGCCCGTTTCCAGGGCCAGCGGTGAGAAATGTATGAACAAAAATGAAGCATAATATGCATCTTCATGAAATCGAGAGCGTCAAAGCGTTACAAACGGCAATATTATCTTAACTTGAAGAATATTGATGAACCGCCATTATGACTGTTTGGAAGGGGCAGGTATGGAGATGCACAGAGATGTACCAAAGCGGCCTACACAAAATATGATTTCCGCCGGTCGGACCGCCGAAAGCTTGCTTCAACTGATCACAGCCAGCGAGCTTACTTTTGCAATGGAAGGGCACGACGGTCTCTCGGCCGCGGTCGTGGAGCACGCGGGCTTCAAGGTGCTTTGGGCGTCAGGCCTGTCGATCTCATCAAGTCTCGGTTATCGCGATGCGAACGAAGCCTCCTGGTCCGAGGTTGTCAATGTTGTAGAGCGTATGGCAGATGCTGTGCAGATTCCGATCCTCGTCGACGGCGACAGCGGATTTGGAAATTTCAATAATGCCCGCCTCATGGCCAGCAAACTACGCCGATGTGGCGCAAGCGGCATTTGCCTCGAAGACAAGGTGTTTCCAAAGATGAATTCGTTCGTGGGGGACCGACACCCCCTCGCCGAAACCGCGGAGTTTTGTGGGCGGCTCAAGGCGATCAAGGACCGAATTCCGGATCCGGAATTCGTGCTGGTCGCGCGTATCGAGGCGCTGATCGCCGGCCAGGGAATGGATGAGGCGCTGGCGCGCGCCTATGCCTACGCCGAGGCGGGCGCGGATGCCATCCTCATCCATTCCCGCAGGTCCGACGCGGAGGAGATCTTGGCCTTCACTCGCGCCTGGCAGAACCGACTTCCAGTCGTCATCGTACCCACGAAATATTACCGCACGCCGGTCTCCGCGTATCGCGCCGCAGGGATCTCCATGGTGATCTGGGCCAACCACAACTTGCGCGCCGCCACTGCTGCCATGTGCCATATTTGCGGTCGGATCGTTCGGGAGGAAACAATCGCCGGTATCGAGAGTGAGGTGGCAACGCTGGACGAAGTGTTCGACTTGCTCAAATACCAGGAACTGGCTGCGGCCGAAGAGAGATATCTACCACAGAAGGCGAGCGGCGTTCGTCAGCCGGCTTAAACCGCCCTTTTCTGAAAAGCAAACGAGACGAGGAGGCGCAACATGCTTGCGAAACGGACAAGCTTGTTCCGTTCATCGGGGACCGCCGCCGCGCGGGCGGCGGCAAGGGCATCTGCCGATGCTGGCGATGACATCATTGATCTGACCGCGGGTGAAATCTGGAGTGACCTCGCTCCAACAATTCGCGACGGAGCGTTCGAGGCCATCCGCAAAGGTGTCAATCGCTACACCGATACCGCTGGTATGATGGAACTGCGCGAGGCGCTGGCGAAAAAGGTGTCTCTCGATACCGGACAGATGTGGAATGCCGAAGAGCTCATCACCACGACAGGGGCCAAACATGCGCTCTTCAGTGCGGCTATGGTGGTGCTCAACCCAGGCGACGAAGTCATCATCCCGACGCCTTACTGGACGACCTTCCCGGCGCAAGTGCTGATCGCCGGCGGCAAGCCGGTCTTTGTCGAAACTCGCTCCAATGGCTATGTCGCGCGGGTCGAAGACATCGAGGCTGCTGTCACCACCCGGACCAGGGCAATCATCATCAACACGCCTGGTAATCCCACGGGTGCCGTTTATGACGCCCAGACGCTGATGGCGATTGCCCAGCTCGCGATTTATCGCGACTTGTGGATCATTTTCGATGAGTGCTATGGCGAGTTCGTCCACGGGCATCATTCCCATCACGCGATCGTCTCCGTCGTTCCGGAGGTTCGGCCTCGGACGCTCATCGTCAACAGCTTCAGCAAGGCTTTGGCACTGACCGGATGGCGAATTGGCTACCTCGCCGGTCCAAAGGAGATCATCAACGCCGTGAAGGCGTTGCAGTCGCACACCACATCAAATCCGAATGTCATCGCCCAGCATGCCGTGTTGGCGCATCTAGAGCGAGGAGACGGCAGCTATGAGCGCCAACTTCGATCGCAGTTGACCAGCGCCAGGGAAATCGGTCTCAACGTGCTCTCATCGCTAAGGCGGGTACCAGTGCCGAAGGCGCAGGGCGGCTTCTACTTCTATCTCGATTTAGCGAACCTGCTAGCGCGCGAGCCGTGGGATGTGATCACTGACGACGCGGAAAAGATAGTGCATTCGCTGACCAAAGCCGGCGTCGCAACGGTGCCCGGCACCGCCTTCGGCGATCCCGCTGCCATACGCCTCTCCTATGGAACTCAGCCAGAAAAACTCGAAGCCGGGTTGAGCCGCATCGTCGAGGTGCTCAACGCTTGGGAAAGACCCCGCAAGATCGCGGAACACAGATGGGGGACACATGCGACGTCGATCAAAACCCCCAAAAAGGCCGTCATTCTAGCCGCGGGTTTCGGCTCTCGTCTGCGTCCATTAACCGATCTGCGGCCGAAGCCCCTGGTGGAGGTCAATGGCACGCCCATACTACACAACGCGCTTCGAAACCTGGAAGCGGTCGGCGTTGAAGAGGCGACTATCGTCATAGGCTATCGCAAGGACGCAATCCAATATGCATGCGGCAGTCTCTTCGGTGGCCTGAAGATCAATTATGTCGAGTCGGTGGTTTTCGACCGGACCGGCAGTGCCTACTCGCTGTGGTTGGCGCGCGATGCGCTCCTTTCCGGAGACTGCTACCTCCTCGAAGGTGACGTCTTCTTCGAAGAAGATGCTCTGCGCTATCTGATGATGGGGGACGCGGCAAATACCGCTGCCGTTGCGCCGTTCGATCCTTCTATGGAAGGGTCCGCAGCCATTCTTTCCAGCGACGGCTTCATATCCGAGGTCCGGTTAAAGCAGACGGCAGCAAGCCTGGGCTCAGGCGGTCCACTCTTCAAAATGATGAACCTTATCCGGTTCTCTGGCGCCGAACTCCGAACAAAGATCGTCCCGGTCCTTTGCGACATCATCGGCTCGGGTGCGACCAAAGTTTATACCGAGGAGCTGCTCGGTATCCTTATCGAGCGCAACGGACTGCAGCTTGCGGCGGCGCGATGCGACGATCTGAGATGGTATGAGATCGACAGTGAAGAAGACCTACGGGTAGCTGAGAGGATTTTCACAGTCGAGCGATCTGCGAGATGCGGCTCCGGCCACATCGCAGCCGCCGCCGGAGAGTAGCGAGATGATCCGCTATCTCTTCGATGCTGCAAATGCCATTACCGCGCTTGGGCTGATCTTCGCCACGAACGCGATCTATTTTGCCTTGGTCGGACGCTTCGAGCTTGGCATTTGTTTCGCATTATGGGCGCTTCTGGCGGATGATGCCGATGGCATGGTCGCGCAGCATTCCCCGAGCCGTTCGGCTTTGACGGCCCAGGTGGGAGCCGCATTCGATGGGCTAGCGGATTTGGTCTATGCGGCTCTCTTTCCGGCAGTTCTCATCTTGTCGTTCAACGCGTTCTCTATTCCGTCGCTGTTCGCTGCGGTTTGCCTTGTCCTGTCAGGGGCCCTCCGCCTCAGCTATTTTTCTGCGTTCGGGCTGGACGATGACGGATTCGGCAGAGGATTGCCGTTGAACAATGACCTCTTCGTGTTGGCCGCTCTCTTTGCCACAAACCGTTTTGTGGCAATCCCTTACCTTGGCGGTCTCCTGATAGGCGCGGCGTTGCTTCTGTCCCTGCTACATCTCTCGAATTTCAAATTTCCTGGTACCGGCAACTGGTTGCGCCTGGCCAACCTTACACTCGTTGCTGCAGGGTCTTTCGCCCTGCTCGCAAATCCACCTGCATCGTAAAGTGTGGGAAAATAGCATGGAAAGCTCTTTCGAAATCCGCACGCGCACCGTCTTCGATCAGTATCAGCGCGACCAGGAGAATGATCCTCACATATTTGACAGGTTGGTCTCCCTCATTGAGGAGGAATATTTCGGCCTGGCAGCCGGTAGCTTCCGCGGCCTTGACGTCTTAGACGCGGGCTGCGGCTCGAATGCGAACGCGTCTTATGCGTTTCTTGAAAAGGGAGCGCATAGCGTTGTCTCACTTGAACTGGGCAACGATTGGATGGATTGCGCGCGCAAACGGCTTAGCCGCTTCGGGCCACGCTCGCAATTGGTCGCCGGCAGTGTGCTCGATCTCCCGTTCGACGAAAAGAGGTTCGATTTTGTCCATTGCGCCGGGGTTCTGCCGCACACCAGCGATCCAAAAACAGGCTTCGAGGAACTTGCCCGCGTAACTCGTCCCGGGGGGAGCTTCTTTCTGACGATCATGGGCACCGCAAACGGCGTCATCTATCGATGCATCAATCATTTGCGAGAACTCTACCAGAATGATGAACAATTTCGCAGCGCGATCGACAATCTGAATGGATCCACCACACGTGAAGCCATCGACTGGCTGTTAAACGCAAAAGAGAATGAAGAAGAAGAATATATGCCTGGCGAAAACGCATTCTTCCGAAGTCTTTTCGACGATGATTTGTTTGTGACGATTCGGGATCGTTTCCAGGCGCCAACCTACCACGAGTTCTCATTCACAGAGGAGCAAATCAGAGACTGGTTTGTCGAGTGCGGCTTCGACAACATTCGCAGGATCTCAAGGTATACGAGAAATTTCCACAACCTTCGGCGCTTTCTCGCGCCCATGTACCGTCATTACGACCATCCGCTTGCTCGGTTCTGGTTCGGCGATGGCTGCATCCAGATGATCGGCAACAAGCCAAGCACGTAGTCGGCATCACTCGTATAAGAGAGCGACATCAATGTGCGGAATCTTCGGGATAGTCCTTAAAGAGGAAGGTATGCCGGTCTCCGCGGAGGCGGTAGAGCATTGCGCGGACGCTCTTGCTCATCGCGGACGTGATGCCAGAGGTCTATACATTGATCGTTCGGTTGCGTTCGCACATCGACGACTATCCGTTATCGATCTTAATTCTCGAGCCAATCAACCTCTTCGCGATAACGGGACCGGAGTGGTAATTACGTACAATGGGGAGATATACAACTATCGCGAGTTGAAAAAAGAATTACAGCAATTGGGTTACTGTTTTTCGACGACGTCAGATACAGAAGTCTTGATTATCGGTTATATCGCGTGGGGACGAGCTTTCTTGGATCGCTTAGACGGGATATTTTCCTTTGCGCTGTTCGATCCTCGAAATTGCCTTGTTCTCATCGCCCGCGACCGGTTAGGCGTAAAGCCACTTTACTACACGATTTGCGATACTGGACTCGTATTTGGATCGCAGCCGAATGCTCTTATTCGCTGGCCAGGGGTCATGCGCGGACCGGATATGATCGGCGCGCTCAGCTTTCTATCCTATCGCGCCGCTGTAGGATCCCGCACGCTGTACGCTGGCATTTCCAAATTAGAGCCCGGCTATCTCCTCGAGATAAAAAGCGGGCGCTACAGGTCCGAACGTTGGTGGGATTTGTCCGAGGGCATCTCACGCTCGAAGCCGGACTCCGACATTAAGGGATTGCTCGGAAGCGCCGTTCAACGCCAGCTGGTAGCTGATGTCCCGGTGGCCGTATTGTTGTCCGGCGGGCTTGACTCCAGCATCCTTGCCTATGAGGCCTCCGCCCGCTCACAAATCGATCCCATCTGCTTTACCGGCAGGGTGGAACCCTCCGAATATGACGAGACGGGCTACGCCATGGAAGTTGCCGCTGAGTTCGGGCTCACGCACCGCGTCGTCCCAATTCCAGAACCTTCCAATATGGAGGCTGTGGCAGAGCTGGTCCGTTTGCGTGGACATCCACTTGGAATGCATAACGAAACCGCCATGTATACGCTCGCAAAGGCAATTTCGAAGGAGCATAAGGTCGTACTCACGGGCGAGGGTGCTGACGAAATTTTCGCGGGCTATAGCCGCTTGTTTCGGACGCCGTATGATCACAATCGAAGCAAATTCATCGCCGCATTGCCCTCTTCCTTGGCCCAGATCGCACGCCGGCGCCTTGGCCTTGGGGCCCATGGCAATCAGCTGCAGTTTTTCTTGGACCGTTATACGTACTTTCCGGCTGATGAGATCCGCTCGCTTGCTATCGATGGCCAGATGGGAACGGAGTACGAGATGGAACTCGTCGATCATTTTGCGGCTCAATTTGCGGAGGCCGAAGGAGACTTCTTTAGCAAAATATCACGTGTCTTCGTCTCTACGCATCTGCCAGCGCTGCTGGAGATGGTCGACAACACCACGATGGCAGCTGGGATTGAAGCTCGCGTTCCTTTCACCGATCACCAGCTTGTAACCGCCGCAATGGCAATACCCGGATCCCAGCGGTTAAGGTGGAGGTCACCAATCGCTTCCGTCCAGGCACTTTGGCAGCCGGTCGCTTCCTTCAGCGAACGTCTTGACGTCTCAAAATATCCCCTACGAAGCGAATACCGGAGCGTCTTGCCCAAGTCCGTTTTATCTCGGAAAAAGATGGGATTTCCGCTTCCGCTGGGCCAATGGGCGGTGGGCGAGGGAGCAGCGCAATATCGAAGGCTGCTATTTCACGAGGACTCTCCCCTAGGAAATTTATTCGACCCGCCTGCCTTGAGGCGTTGGTTTGAGGTCGGACGAGAAAGACCTTCTGATTCATTCGGTCGTAAGTTTTGGCTTCTGGCCAACCTTGCGCTTTTCTTCAGGGAGACATTCTCATGACAATGGAAGACCAGCATGTGAGCTATTGCTTCTTGGAGAAGACTGAGTGATCCCAGGCCGCGTCGTCAACGCCGATGCCGACGAACCAGCGGAACAGAAGATTGTATCCAGCCGCTCCATCAGGAGCCGTTCCGAGCGGATCGAATAGAACGCCTGTAGCAGCATAGCCCTGAGCAATTTCTCCGGCGGAATCGACGGCCGCCCGATCGGCGAATACAACCGCGAAGTCCCGCTACAACGCCGAAAGTGCCTCGGTCACAATCGCTCGGATCGTCCGAAGCGGATGAGCGCGAGGCAATCATCTGTCGCGTTGCGGGAGCGCGTCGGATTTTGTTTGACGCAATTCCCATCCGTCGATGGACTTCTGCAAGTCGGTGGATATGGCTTGCGCGGTGTTCGGCGCGGCCCATGAAATGAGGGCAACGCTGACCGAGAATGAGATCAGCAAAGCAAAGGCGGTCGCGAACAAAACGTGGTCCCTCTTTGGAAAGCACGAGCTTAACCGCCGCCAATCCGGTTCGTTCATTCACGATCCGTTAGCCTGTGTGTCGTGGTTAATCCATGCTTAACCGGCCGTGCGCGGCCATTTGCTAAACCCGCATAGGGGGCGTAGGCTCAGACATCGGCCGCCGATTATCCGGATGCTGCCGACAGTGAGAGATACGTGCTCTTGCCCGATAGGGAGAGGAGCCATGCCTCAATCCACCTTTCGCAACCATGTTTTGAAAACCCTCACGCCTGAGGATTTCGCGCTTTTACGCCCATCGATGAATCGCGTCGAACTGGCCGTAAAAGTCCGGCTCGAGATCGCACATCAGCCAATCGAGCTGGTATATTTTCCCGAGACGGGAATCGCGTCCGTGGTCGCAGCAATGACCGCAGGGCGGCACAGCGAAGTCGGCATCATCGGCCACCAAGGCATGACGGGTGTTGCGGTCGTTCTCGGCCAAGACATGTCTCCCAATGAAACCTATATCCAACTCGCCAGCAACGGCTGGTCCCTGCCCGTTGAACCTCTTCGCATTGCGATTGGCGAAAGCCAGACCCTTCACGCCTCACTGCTTCGCTTCGCCCACGCGTTCCTGATCCAGTCATCCCGCACGGCGCTGGTCAACAGCCAATCGAAAATCGAGGAACGGCTGGCCCGCTGGTTGCTGATGGTCAACGACCTCATCGAAGGGGACAAGATTTCCCTGACGCATGAATTTCTGGCGACCATGCTTGGCTCCCGGCGGCCGGGCGTCACGACCGCCCTTCAAATGCTCGAATATCGGGGGCTGGTTCATGCCAAGCGCGGCGAGATCACGATTGTTGACCGCCCCGGAATGATCGAACTCTCGCACGGCGCATACGGGAAGGAGGAGCAACGTCACTTCGACATCACCACCGGCTGATTGTTCGAAATCGGACATGCCCTTGAAGGCTGTCAGATGTTGGCGGTAAATCATCTTGGTCAGGGTTCAGGGAGGAATTCTCGATGACCAACGCTTTTCATTCCATTACGGTTGAAAGAGCTACCGAGGCCTATGTCCTGTCCAGAGGCAAAGCTCGCTTCCTCTCCATTGCAAAGGCAATCCGCGCCATCCGAACACTCATGCCGACCTGTAAGGCCTCTGACCGCCAGTTAGAGGAGATGTTAGCGGCGGCATCCATCGTTCACGGCGTGGCTGTGGCTTTCGACAAAACGACGTCCGACAGCGTAGCACCCCAGCTCCATTCCTAGGTGGCCGTATGCTTGCGTTCGCCCAGAAGGCTGCTTCTGCGGACGTTCGCCAAGCGATCATCCGCCAGCGATCGAGGACATCGGCAGGCCGTGCATGTCGATAGCAGAGGTGATTCAGGCAACCAGACGAGCTTTTCCACTTTGCGAACTGACGGATTGGGAGCTCGGCAACTTCGCTGCGCGAAGCGCGATTGATGCCGGACTTGCGATTGAATTCGACGCAGCTGTACCTTGATCGCAAGCTCGGCTGCGCGTTCCTTCGAGCGATCATGGGGCGATCATCAGGCACCCGTGCGAACAGTTGGGTTTAGAACTTCTCCGCACAGTCCATGCTTGCCGTCGCGAGCGCGGCGTAAATTCCTTGGATTTCCATTACATACCTCCTTTCCAAGTGCCAGCATCTGCAATGAGGAGGCTGTTTTGGTTCCGAAATCGCTTTTGGGCGGCATCGGCAACTTCCGCTGGGCGGCTGCTGTCAAGCGTCTCCTACGCCATCAGTCAGGGGTGTAGGGCACCGATCCGTTTTTGCTTCGCGTCGAATCTCAAAGTCAGACTAGATTTGAGGGCACATGCCAATTTATCAAAGAGCCAAAGAAGCTAGCGTCTTCGATTCCTCCGACGTCGCTCTGCTAGGTCGCGTGTTCGAGAAGTTGAAAGCTGAGGGCCAATCGCCAGAGGGACGTGAAGCGCTCGCCTCCCGCGTAATCGCAAACTATCAGGCCGGAATCAGAGACGAGGAAGAACTGGCGGCGGTTTCCAAACTACCTCTGGGGCGGTGAAGTGCATCTTGTGCCGTAGCGCATCTGCCTTGTCGAAACAGAGCAAAAAGCCCGTCAGCTGTTGACGGGCTTCTTACTTGCGGGTGGGAGTGTACCCAACCGCTATGAGCGGCACCAAGCCGAATGCCGGAGCAATCAGCTTCGAATTCCTCGAGCACCTCTGCATATTTGCGCTTAGCCTCTTCCGGGTCTTTCGTGCCAAGGGTTCTGTTGACTTCCTTGCGGCCGAAAGAGAAGGAAGCGATAGGGCTGACCATAGTTTCTGAAATCATAGACAGCTCTAATCCTCTATCAGCGAGCGCCCGGCATACGGCGCCTGGGGCAAGCCGAGAACACGCGCAAGCGTCGGCGCAAACTGGTCCGCATTTGCCTCGTCGACGGTCCGCTGGGCAACGCCGATGCCGGACAGGATGAACATTCGGTCGTCCTCACGGCTGCCCGGCCGAAAACCGTGAGTTGAGATGGCGCGCGGCCTGCCCGTCGCAGCGAGCGGCGCGGCCGCATGCGTCGCTCGCTCCTCGAAGGAATGCCGAGGCGGCGCGACGAACATCGCCACAGCCCCGCGGAGTGGCTCCGGCAGATGCAGATCGTTCCAGAGCTCGACGCCGTAGGGCGACAGTCGCTCGGTGGCCCTGTCAATATCGCCGGGCGTTTTAAGGGAGACGTAGAGACTGGCGCCCTCGGTCATCCAGTGCATGTCAGGGATAATGGCCTCTGGAAAAATCGCCGTATCAACCGGACCGTGACCGTGGTCGCTGGCGATCGCGATCACATAGTCGCCGAGCCGTCCGTTCCGCTCGAGAACTGCCAAGACGTTACCCAGCAGCATATCGGCGAACTGCATCGACCAGATCGCAGTAGGGCTGTCGTAGCCGAGAGAATGCTGGAATGCATCCGGCATCTCGATCTCCGTCAGCAGGAGATCCGGCGGCCGGTCGGAGCCGAGCAGAGCCACGACGGCGCGATTGAGAAACTGATCGAGTGCGAGGCCGGCCAGCAGGTGCGGCGCGCCGTCATCAACTGACTCTCGGAACCAATCCATTTCGGTCAGGCCGGCGCGCGCGAGCCGATCTTCGGGATCGTGGATTGCGCGCGAGGCCGCCAATGCTTCGGGAGTGGTCATCTTTCCGAAGCGATGACCGGTCACGAAACTACGCAGCCACCAGGGCGGGACATAGATGGAAGTATCGTCCAAAGCGATCAACGCATGGCCGATCGCCGCGACATCCAGGCCGGCGGCCTTGGCATGGGTGGCAAGAGTCGGTGCCCGCAAATCCTCAGCTAGCGGCGCCATGAAGATGTCACCGCGGAAAATATGATTGCCATAGACGCCGTGCACTTCGGGTCCAACGCCTGTCAACATGGTTGCGCGGCCGGGGACAGAGGTGGCCGGCACCGCCGATTTAAGCCGGCGAACGCGCAGGCCAGAAGCCGCGAGACGGCTCATGTTCGGCAGGCGGTGCGCATGGGCTTCGAAAGTGTCGGCGCTGACGCCGTCGACGAGTATGGAGATCAGCTTTCTTTGCATGAAGGTCCGTCATTTTAGGGTCGGGTCGAGTTGATCGCGCAACCAGTCGCCGAGGACGCTTACTGCCACGGCGGTCAACACGATGACGAGACTAGGAGCGAGCAGCATCCAGGGGGCGCGGGTGATATACTCGCGGCCGGCGGCGACCATGACGCCCAGGCTGCTCATGGGCGGCTGGACGCCAAGGCCGAGAAAGGACAACCCGCTTTCGACTAGAATGATTTCGGGAAATGTCACTGTTGCCGCGACCAGAAGCGTTGCCGCACTGTTGGGCAGGATGTGCCGAACATAGACGCGCAATGGGTGGGCGCCGAGCTGGCGGGTTGCACTCGCATAGCCCTGCGCACCGGCTGCCATCGCCAGTCCCCGGGCAAGCCGCGCATTCCGCTCCCAGCCGTACAGCCCCATCAGCGCGACAAACAGCGTCAGCGAATTGCCCAAAAAGGCGAGCATCGCCAGCGCCACGATGAGAAATGGTAACGAAGCCTGGACGTCTATCATCAGGAGCAGAACGTGCTCGACCAGCCGGCCGAAATAAGCGGCGGTGAAGCCGATCGCCGTGCCGACGAACACGCTGATCGCGGTCGCGCCGAAGGCGACCAGCAAGCTGGTGCGGATCGAGTAGATAAGACGCGAGCCAACGTCACGGCCGAGATCGTCAGTTCCAAGGATATGCAGCATCGTCCCGCCGAACCCCACAGGCGGCGCCAGACGATGGCGCAGGTCGATCGCAGTAATGTCGTAGGGGGCAATGTGCGCTGCTACGAGTGCGACCACGACCATGAGCAGAACCCAGCCCACTGCGAGGCGTGTCGGCAAGTCCATCCAGGATGTCGTCTGAAGCCTAGGCATCATGACCGGCATCTCAATGCGATCCAGCGGACGATGCCCGCAAGCGCGGATCGAAAACGCCATAAAGCAGGTCCATCAGGAGGTTGGCCGATGTCATGGTTAGTGTCACAAGCAGAAGGATGACCTGAACCACGGCGAGGTCGCGGTTGGCGACCGAGACCACCAGCAACTGGCCGATGCCGGGCCAGCCGAATACATTCTCCACCAGGACCGCGCCTGCAACTTGTCCGCCTAGCATCAGGCCGAACAGCGTCAGCACAGGAATGATCGCGTTCGGGAGAGCATGATGGCGAACCACCTGCCGCCAGGTCACGCCCTTGGCGCTGGCCGCGACGACGTATAGCTGTGACAGAACCTCGATCATGGCACTGCGCGTGAAACGCGCGATGATGGCCGCCCCGCCAATACCGAGCGTCAGAACCGGCAATACGAAGCCGGCAGCCCGATCTGCGCCGCCTGACGGGAACAAGCCGAGTGTGACCGAAAAGATCAGGATCAGGAGCAGCCCAAGCACGAAGCTCGGTACAGTGAAGCCGAGAACGGTCAGCATCATAACCGATCGATCGACCCAGCTGTCGCGATGCATGGCGGCATAGGCGCCGACGGGAATCCCGATCAGCATTGTGAGTATCAGCGAGGGGATCATCAACGCCAAAGTCAACGGCACGCGCTCGAGCACAGCGTCCAGGGCCGGCTTTCCGCCCAGCATGGAATTGCCGAAATCGCCGTGAAAGGCCGCCTGGATGTAGCGCAGATATTGTAAAGAAAGCGGCTGGTCGAGACCCCAATGCCGGCGAAAGGCTTCGAGGTCGGCGGCACGAGCGCTGGGACCGAGAATTTGCAAGGCTGGATCTCCAGACGCGCGTAACACCACGAAGGTAAGGGTCACCACAACAAGGATCGAAAGTGCGGCACGCAAGACTTTCGGGCCAACAAAACGAATGATTGTTGCCGTCATCGATCCCTCACACGATGGCAGGCGACCTCCCGTTTTGAATCCAGTGGCAGGAGTTCGGGCAGGCTTTGTCGGCATATGTCCTGCGCTAGTGGGCAGCGTGAATTGAACGGACACCCGGAAGGCCGATCGGTGGCGTTCGGCGGCTCGCCCGAGAGCGGCACATAGTGGTCGAAGCCGCCCGGCAGCCTCGGCATGGCCGACACGAGCGCCTGCGTATAGGGATGTGCGGGATGGTCGATGATGACGTCGGCGCGCCCCTGCTCGACGACGCGGCCCAGATACATAACGACAATGCGATCGCTCACATAACGCACGATCCGCAAGTCATGGCTGATGAACAATATGCCGAGCCCAAGCTCCCGCTGAAGATCCACCAGCAGGTTGACGATTTGTGCTTGTACAGAGACGTCGAGCGCTGAGACCGGTTCGTCACAAACCAAAAGCGACGGTTTTGGTGCTAGGGCACGCGCCAGCACGACGCGCTGGCGCTGGCCGCCGGAAAGCTGATGCGGGTATAGCATGTGGTGGTCTTCGCCAAGTCCCACGGCTTGGAGCAGCTCCCATACCCGCTGCCGCCGGCTCGCGGCATCGCCAACGCCGTGAATCTCCAGTGGCTCGGCTATGAGGGCGTTAACCGTCATGCGGCGGTCGAGCGCCCCTAGCGTGTCCTGAAAGACCAGTTGCATCTGCCGCCGCTGTGACCGCCACTCCTTGCTGCCTATCCGCGGCAGCAAGGAGCCTTGAAACAGCACCCGGCCGCTGTCCGGTGAATCCAAGCCGAGCGCGATCCGGCCGGTGGTGGATTTGCCGCAACCGGATTCGCCAACAATGCCGGTCGTTTGCCCCGCCTCGACGTTCAGCGACACGCCATCGACGGCAGTGAGATATTTCCGCGATCCGAGAATCGAGGAGCCGACCGGGAAGCGGCGGGAAACGCTTTCGAGACGCAGCAAGGTCATCGCTCGGCTGCAGCCTTCAGGCAATGCACGGAATGCCCGGCAGAAACCTGCCGCACTTGCGGTTGGACCATGCGGCATGCGGCGAGGGCGTCCCGGCAGCGCGGTACGTAGGCGCATCCAGGCGGCAGGTTTCGCTGCGGTGGCGCGCCCGCTATGGCGGTCAACCGTATGCGCGGTCCACACGATGGCGGAATGGCTCCGATCAGGTCGCGCGTGTAGGGGTGCTCCGGCGCTGTCAAAAGCGTGTGTGTCGATCCGGCCTCGACGATCCGTCCCGCATACATGACGCAAAGCCGATCACAGATCGCCGCTACTGCCGCTAGATCGTGGCTTATCATCACCAAGGCCATGCCGGTGTCTTGCTGGATCTTCTTGAGCAGCAACAGGATCTGCGCCTGCACAGTGGCATCGAGCGCAGTCGTCGGCTCGTCGGCAACCAGCAGTTCGGGCCGGCCGGCAAGCGCAATGGCGATCATTACGCGTTGGTTCTGGCCGCCCGACAACTCGTGCGGATAGGCATTGACCCTATTTGCAGCATCCGCGATGCCTACTTGTTCGAGCAGTCGACGGGTCTCAGCCCGAGCGGCGGGACCGGTCAAGCCGCGATGCAGGCGAAGTGCTTCAGCAATTTGCGCGCCTATGCGATGCACCGGATTCAGGGCGCCGGCCGGATCCTGGAAGATCATGGCAATACGCCCGCCACGCACGCGATCCAAAACTAATGGCCGGGCGCCGACCAAATCGAGATCACCGAGCCAGGCTTCGCCCGAAACCTCCGCGGATCGTGGCAATAGATCCAGCACCGCCCGCCAGGTCACGGACTTGCCGCAGCCGGATTCGCCGACGATACCAACCGCCTCGCCTTTGCCTACAATGAGATCGACACCGTGTAGTACAGGCACACCCCCGAAAGCGACCGTCAGGTCAGCAATCTTGATTGCAGGGTTGGTACCGGATGGCGGAACGCCATGAGCCGGCAACAGCGCGAGACTCGCGCTGTTCTGGTAAGACTTGTTCAGCATGGAGCTCAGGCCACCGGCTCAGGCGATATCTTCGGACCAAGATACATTTGCGGCAAGGGGCTGGGCTGCCAGCTGACATCCGCCTTCTGCCCATAGATAAAAGGCATGGAGTGCAGTGGTGTGATACAGGGGTCCTCAATCTCGACAATGTCCTGCATCCGTTTGAAGGCTGCCTTGCGCTTGGTGAGATCGGTCGTCGTTTCAAGCTCATGGCCGAGCGTGTTGAATTCGGCATTGGTCCAGCCGCCGCCCGCCTGCAGGTCGTTGGTCGGGCCGATAATCTGCCAAAGCATGGAGACCGGATCGGCGTAGAAGGCACCGCCGGACGTATCCGCGATGCCGCCGAGATTGTCGACCTGCGTCCAGTTCTCGCACATGATCAGCTTGACGTTGAGGCCAGCGGCTTTCCACATTTCGACCAGTGCTTGGTTATCGGCAAGCTGCATCGGATAGTAGGTGCCGACGGAAGGGTAGGGGATTTCCTCGCCTTTGTACGACGACTTAGCGAGGAGTTCCTTCACCAGCGCCGGATCGTAAGACACGCCCTTGCGCCCGGGATCGTTGATGGCGCCGAAAATCGGCAACTGCCAGCCATTGAGCGCCTTCGCCCGGCCATTCCACAGGCCGTCGGCCAGTGCATCTCGATCAATCGCGCAGGCAAGCGCGCGACGCAGGTTGACGTCCTTCAAAACGGGCGTCTTGAGCGGCGAGAATGTCAGGAAGCGGAACCACATGGTTTCGACGCCGGTGACCGAAAGGCCCTTGACGCCTTCGATCTCCGCAATGTGATCCGGGGTGATGTCGGTGATGATATCGTAATCGCCCGCCTGCAGCCCAGCGATGCGCGCGGCGATCTCCGGCACCCGCTTGAAACGGATCGACGCAAACGGCGGTTGGCCGCCCCAATACTCATCATGCGCGACCAGCGTGATCTCGTCGCCGCTACGCACGTCGCCAATCTTGTAGGGACCAGTGCCGATCGGCTTTGCAGCCCATGCATCGTAATTCTTTGCAGCATGCCAGGCCTTGGCACTGATAATTTGAGTGCCCCATGCTCCAAGGCGGTTGGTGAAAACCGGGTCCTCTGTCGTGGTAAGCAGACGGACAGTGCGGTCATCGACCTTCTGCACGTCGGCAAGTGAGGAAAGAAAATTGGCAAGCACGGCTGCACCAGGTGCCTTTTCGCCGCGCAGCCGATCCGGCCCGAGCGACAAGACAACATCATCGGCGCTCATTGTGGAGCCGTCATGAAACTTCACATTGTCGCGCAAACCGATCTCATACGTTTTCATGTCGATCTGCTTCAAGGATTTTGCGAGTGCGAAATTGAGACGGAAGTTGTCGTTGTAATCTGTCCGTAGAAGCTGGTCGAAAATGCTGTACTGCACCCGCCAGGAAACGTTGGCGATGGAAGCGCTATCCACCGGTTCCAGAATGGTGCGCAGATCCTGGACCGCGACCTTGAGGCTCGGCCGCTGGCCGCCCGCGGCCATGCGCGGCAACGCCATCGCGCCAGCCGCAAGGGCCATCATGCCTAGAAATGTGCGACGTGTCGTTTGCATATCAAAACCCTCTCTTTTGTCGGGACGGCAACCCGGCCGAACTCCGCTTCTTCCCGAGACGGGCAGAGACATAGCGCAGTTATATGAAGGTTTTGTGTGGCTTTAAGACGGATTGTGGCGGGTTTGTAATGGAGGCGCAAAGGCATTTCACAAACTGTCGTGAAACGATCGCATTCCTGCGGGGCCCATGCCGCAGCAGGGTCAGGGTCATTTATGCCGGGTTACGACGGCTTTTGCTGCGGATATAGGATTTGTGCACCAGCGGCTTCGATCTGCTTCAGCACGTCCGGTGCCGGCTTCCGGTCGGTGATGATCGAGGAAATCGCTGAATGGGGGAGGATTCGGTAACGCAGCGACAAGCCAAATTTGGTGTGATCGGCGAGAACGACGATTTTCCGCGTCTGCTCGGAAAGTGTCGCGGCGAGGTCCTGCCCGACCTGTTCATGGTCGAAGACGCCTAGCGTGGGATGCACGGCGTTGACCCCGATGAAAGCAACATCGATCTGCTGTTCGCGAAGCGTGCGCAGGCCAAGGAATCCTGTCACGGTCCGGAAGTCGGGATTGAATTCGCCGCCCAGCATGACGACGCGATGCCGACGGCCGTCGGCAGCTGCGATCGCTATATCGACCATGTTGGTGACGATGCGCATCTCCGGCAAAGCGGAAATGCGACGAGCCAATGAAAGCACCGTACTGCCGCCCCCCAAGAAGAGGTTCTGCCCGGGCTTGAGAAGACCGAGCGCTATCTCGGCAATAGCGTTCTTTTCCGCACGCTGAGAAATCGCGCGCGACGAGACGGCCAACAGCTTAGGCTGCTGCGTGGCGACGGCCCCACCATGGACGCGCACGACTAAGCCGTCCTGCTCGAGCTGTTTGATATCCCGCCGCGCGGTCTCCTCGGAAATGTTGAAGTGCACTATCACATCTCGGATACGGACTTCGCCATCCGTCTGGATCATTTCGATGAGCTTCTTCTGGCGATTGTGGCTGAGTGACATACTTCCCTCACGGTATTTGCGCGAAACTAGCGAGCTCGAAGCGCAAACGCCATCGTGGAGAGCAGGCTGGCCTGCATGGAGGTAGCGTCATTAGCAAAGCATGCCGCCCGGGCTGCGGACTAAATTGACCGCGCCGGTCAGCATGCCAACCGGGAGAGCGCTTCGTGGGGCGCTCGTCGTCACGTCCACAGCTTTGACGAAGACCTCGCACTTCGTGGGGTAGGCTGTGGCTCGCAAGCTCTGACCTGATGTGGTGGACGGCCTCCGCTCTCGGCATCGAGGTGCCATAGTGTGGCTGTCGAAAGTCACATGAGGGAGAGCCGTCCATGGAGAAGATTACCACAATTGGTCTGGATATCGCCAAGCAGGTATTTCAGGTTCACGGGGTCAATCGTGCTGGCGCGATCGTGAGCCGCCGCAAGCTGCGTCGCGATGATGTCGTTTGTTTCTTCAAGGAATTGCCCCGTTGCCTGATCGGCATCGAGGCTTGCGCGACGGGACACCACTGGGCTCGGGTTCTTATAGCGCTGGGTCACGACGTTCGGCTGATGCCGGCGTCTTACGTCAAGCCAAACGTGAATCGGCAGAAGAATGATGCGACGGATGCCGAGGTTTGCGAAGCGGTGGCGCTGCCCACGATGCGCTCGTTCCGGTGAAGAGCCGGGAGCAACAGAGTGTGTTGATGCTGCATAGGGTCCGCGAGCTTTTGATCCGGCAGCGGACAATGCTGGTGAACGCCTTGCATCCCGCCGCTTGCGCGGTCCGCGCTTCTTCCGCTGATCTTGCAGTTGCGAGAGGTGCACGGGAAGATCGCGAACAAAGGCCTAGCGGATCTACGAGGCTGAATTTAGGACCTTGGCGAGGTTCTAAGGGGGAAAAGAATCTGTCATCCGGCAGAGACAGCAGGTCAGACAATCGTCCAGATCTTGGACAAAGTGAGCATGCAGCACAAACATTGGCGGGCGGCTTTGCCTTCAGGCAGCGCGTTGCCATCATCCTGACGGCTCTATCGAAGACGGCTTCAGGTTCTGCTGGCGAGAGGCCACAGGCAACCTCAAGGTTCTGCGCGGGCAAACTCGTCAGACTTGCGCGCGCCCTACCTCCTGGCCGCGATGGCAGCAGGGCGCCCGGCATTTCTTAGCCACCCCGGCGCCGATGCCGGCGATCTGCCCACCTCGGTGGAACGCTCGGTTCTTTACCCATAGCTTCTCGTGCCCCAGCGATGTCAGTCTGCAATATATCGCCAGCTTCTGCCTGCCGTCAGGTTACCGAAATTCCGACAGTCTGTATCGGATGGATTGTTCCAACGACGATAAGCGGCTCGGGACGCAACGTTCAACCAACCTGCCGCCGTTCCGCCACAATGCCACAGCGCTTGGCGGGTCGGCCCGCGCGGCTTCAAGGAGGTTGCTCAGATGATACTCAAGAAAGCGGCTTTGGCCGTCCTGATGACGGCAGCCCTGGCAGGCTGCGAAACGCAGACGGAAGGCCAGCAGCGGGCAACCACGGGCGCTCTGCTCGGTGGTGCCGGTGGCGCGCTGGTCGGCCAGGCCATTGGCGGCAACACGAAGAGCACCGTGATCGGCGCGGCCGGCAGCGCGCTGCTCGGAGCAGTCGTCGGCTCCGCCACCACTCCGCAGCGTCGCGAGGATCAACTCTGCCGCTACCGATCGCTACGGCCGAATTGACACCGCACCTTGCGATGACCGTCACTATAACGGCAATTGATAAGGGCGCTCGATCGGATAGTAATCCGCCACGCACCTGTGGCGGATCAACAGCACATTTGAGAACAGTTGAGTATCCGGCCAGGTTTGCTTAGCGGCAATTCTGGCCCAACCATGTCCTGCTTCCAACACGACGTGCAGCGGTCGCAAAGGCGGCATTTCACGCTGCCAAGACAGCACATCATCTGCAACGATGATTCGGTACGCGCCAGCAAGAAAGCTTGTTCGGCACAATATGGCGAAGCTGGCCCAGCTGTGGGTTGGTTGGGCTCGGCGTTCGCGAATTGGCTGAAGCCGCGATGGGTGGACGCCCTTCAGAATCGCAGCTTTGCGCCTAACCTATGGTCGTTCGTTGTCTGCGTCGCCGATCCCGTGGTTGTCCGCCGGCAGCTTCTACGCTGCCACGAAGACGATTATTACACACTTTGCTTCGTCAGCGATCGAAACAGCGGGAACAAGCCCTGCATCAATGCGCGATTGCGTTCGAGACGTTGTTGGTAACTTTTGAAGGCGGCAGTCGGAAGTTCGATCGCCTCTTGGCGTAACGCGATGACAAACACGCCCGCATCAAGGCCGTTGGGGCCAAGGGCCAGACACCGCTCGACAAGAGCCGAGACCGCCCTTGTCGTATGCTCACTCGTCGGTATCGCCGCGATGTAGGTCAGGCGCTCGCCCAAGGCTGCGTAGAAGGGCTCGCGACGCTCCAAACAGATGGCATCCGGATCGAGCGAAATCGGATCGCCCGCCGTCATGCGGACAGCCTGTGCCAGCGCGATCGGCCTGGCGAGTTGATCATTGTCCGCAGCCTCTTCGACGACCTTTCTGAGACGGTCGAACACGCCTGCCCGCCGCGCGAAGCCGAGGGTCACAAAAGCCCAATTCTGTACGGTGATGAGGTTCGGCGCCGTGGGCAATGGGATTGCGAAGGGTGCAAAGAGCAACGAATTGTGCCGAGCCGCTCGCCAGAACTGTTCAAGCGCGCTCACGATCGGATCAAGCAGCGCATCCAAGTCGCTTGGCGAGAGGGACAGGGCCTCGGCGATCACGTCCAGTCGGTAGGTCAGGGTGTTGAGAGGCTGGTAGGCAGACGCGATGGCAATGTTGTGCCGCTGCGTCGTTGCCGTGCCCAGCAGGGCAATCAGGCCGCGCACGGCATCGTCGATACCGTCACGGCCGGCCAGCGCAGGCGTGGCGAACAGCACCGAGATATTTCCCGTGACGCCCGAGTGGTTCGACTTCAGGGCGCCGTCCCGCACCGTCCGAACGACCTCCTGAATGCGCTCGTCCTGCGCAACCGGAGCATCGAGATGAGGAAGAATCTCGTCGAGCAGGGCGAGGAGACGGGTGCCTTCCGTCGCGCCGCCGAGACCGTGTCGCAAGATCGTTTGTGCGCACCGGGATCCGAATTCTGAGTTTTCCGCCCAAAGCGCCTGCACCTCATCGCAGGCAATGAAGGTGATGGCGGGTGAGACGATCGGCCAGGCGCTCTCTGATGGCAGCCTATTCTCGAGAATGGTGAGAGTGGCATCTGCGAGACGGGCCAGATCATCGGGGGCAAATGCCACCGCACAGCCGACCGCCGCTTCCAGACCAGCTACAATCAGGTCAAATCTCTGGGCAGCAAAGCCGGCAAGGATCGCATCGGCAATGATCCGGGAAGCGGAATGCACAAATTCAGGGCGTTTTCGTGCAATTTCCTTGATTGCGACAAGGCTTGTCTTCGGCAGGCTATGCCCTTGGATCAATGAGTCTCCTGGTGATTCCTGAGCAAGTTTTGCGATGGCATCAATTAACAGACGCGCGAGCTGATCTTTTTCGGCGCTTAACGTGCCCAGCCAGGCGACGAAGAGCTTCACCAGCACATTCAGACGCTCGCGCCGGACGCCGCTATGCCTCTCGGCGACTTCCGTCGCCAAGCCGATCACCTCTTGTGTCACATAGGCATCGACAAGATCCTCGCGGCTGGCTTCGGGCCCCACGGCATCGTCGCGCCCGCTGCTGATCACCAGCCGCAGCGCAAGATCGAACCTGTCCTGCTGACGATGACGCCCGATCTGTTCGTATAGTTCGTCGAAAAGCGACCGCCCGTAGAGTCCCATTGCCTCGGTCGAAAGCGTGGCACCGCCCAGCGCGTTCAGACGGCGTAGCGCAGCCCAGAAGCATCGATGAGCGTCGGTGAACTTCTTCTTAGCCCAATGATCAAGGGGCGCGCCGAGATTGTGCGAGTATTGGAGCAGGGGGGTGTCGAGCACGCAGGCGCGCACATCCTGAAAAAACAGTCCATCTGCGCTTTGATAGCCGGCATGCATTGCCGCCAGCGCCGCATTCAGCGCGATCAAGGGCCTACTCACAAGGATTTCCGGTGCCTGAACCGCACCGAGCATGGCGTAGGTGGTTTTGAGCGACCCTGCCATGCCGGAGACGGTCGCAAGCGATTGGAGCGTCATGTCCGCAACGGGTTCGACGATCTCGGACCAAGTTCGATCAGAAAGACCTTCGCACAAGCGTTGCGTCGTCTCGTAAAGCGCGCCGGCGAGACTCGGGCGGTCCGCCTCCAGCGCGAGGTCGCCCAGATGCTTTGTGGCGACGATCCGCAATGGAGGGGCGAGCGAAGCAAGAGCTTCGTCGGCCATTCGAATGGTCGCCGGGTCCGCTCCGTCACCAATGGCGGCGACAACGCCGATTGATTTCCCGATCACGTTCAGGGAAGCGGATCCACCCTCGGTGCTGGCAAGCCAATAGCTGATGGAGGAGAAGTCCACGGTGGCCAGTTCTAAGGCAGATGCGATCGTCCGGCACCTTTCACGAAATGCTTCCGGAATGGGGTTATCATCATAGTGGAGGCGAGCATCGGATTGCCACGTCAAGACACGCAGCACATTCTGTAGGTAGGTCGCCAAGCCTTCCTGGCCGGTTTTGAGGCGGATCGTCCAGGTAGCTAGGTGCGGGGGGGCGACCGAGATCTGCTCGATACACAAGTCGCCGAGTTGGATCGTGCCGTCACTTGTTGCGTCGATGGTCGCGGCGCAGAGCTCGCGGACCAGACCGGCGGAGAGGAAATGGCTCAGCGCTACCCATGCCGGAGCGTCGTTACCGAAGCTGATCATTCGTACAGTGCCGGGTTCCATCATGGTTGGTCTGCCTTCCAGTCGGTGAATGCAAGGTGATTGGGCGACTGCCAGCGGCCAAGCAATATCTCACAGCTGTTTGGCGCGCTGATTGGCCGCCACATCGATGAATCGCGCAGCATGCTAGAAAGGTTGAACCCGAGAACGCGCACCGCCTCATCTTTGGAGGGCTGTGTCAGCGCGGCGATATAGCCACGCCATTGCCAGTCTCCCGGTTCGCCCGGTGCGGACTGATGCCAGGCATTGTTCCCACCATCATTCCTGCTGCGCCCGTAGCGATTCAAGCCGACCGCAGGGTGCAGTTGCTCCTCACGCGGATCAATCGGTTGGAAAATGCCGGACAGCCCTCCTTTCAATCCTTTGTTCAGCGTCTCGAAGTTCGAAAGGATGAAGGTCGCGAAGTGATGGCGTGGCAACTCGCCGCTTTGCGCCGCTCGGCAGAACGTGTCGCGAAATTCCAGGTGCCATTCCCGCGGGCGCGGCTGAGTCGCTTTCGGCCCGTATTCGATTTGGGGCGTGTGGGTCGGGACGGACACCACGTCGATATGATCAGGCGGGTTTTCGAACGGTGTCTCGGCGGTGTTCACCGCAGCGAGCGGACAGGGTATAGCGCGTTCAGTCGGGAGGTTGAGGACGTCCGAGCAGATCAATGGCTGGATCGTCACCGACAGGAAGCGCTTGTCGGCAGGCAACAGCGTCACTAGCGAAAACAGGTTCGCTTCCTCCATCGTCCTCTCCGGAAGAGGGCTGTACTCATACTGCGAACGCACCAGCTTGGGATGAATACAAACACGTGGGTGTGCGTCCACATCCAGCGTGAACAGGCAGCCCAGATTGAAATGGAGGTTTGCCGGCTGGTTCTCGAACCACGAACAAAAAGGCGCGAGATCCTGCGGCACGATATCCGGGAGAGCGAGCAAGGCATCAAGGAGTGACCAGATCTCGGAGTTCGAGAAGAGATGGCCTTTATCATCGCTGTCCGGACGAAGCCCGACATGAATACAGCCAAGCGTCTGAACTTGGCTGAGCGACCGCAACACCGACAGCAAGGCCTCTGTCGGCGCGAATGCTTCGGGGAAAGTGAGTAGGTCGAATGGCGCACCTGCTTGGAAGCTGGTCTTGGTATAGCCATCCATCGCACGCGGCGTCGGATTGATAAGTTCTATGATGACCTGCTCGAAGATGTCACTATGGGCGGCAGGTGCGTAGACGCTGGGCTCGACGACACGCACCACGAAATTCCGGCGATCACGCAACACCGTCCATACCAGGTGATTGCTCAGCAGCTTAGAGGGAGAGGCATTCGCGGTCAGAAATAGTCCTCAGTTGTCACGAGCGAGGTTTAAAGTGCCGTGCAATTATTTCCGAGCTAAGATGCCATCCTGCATACCGGCCGCGCAAGCCATCCGCAATTTTCAAGCGGGGAAAGTGGTACAAGCACCGATGTTTTGGCGTCTTTTCAGATGTATCCAACCGCGTTCGCCTCGGATAGGTGCCATTTTCAAGCCCCTTTCTTGCCCTGAGGGGGTGGTTGGCGCGTCAGCCCTATCGAACTCGGCTCGTTCGAATCGTGCGGTGCGGAAGTGAACCGATGCTCAACCGGAGCGTTGTTGCGTTCCGATCAATGATGAATGACCTCCCGAAGTCGGTCAGGGAGGGGCACCGCATAGCGAAAAGATCGATAGGGGCGTTTTACGGCCTCGGCGGCTTAACGCTGCCTATTTGCAGACGGCCCTCTGCGACTGACGTGGTCTTTATATCAATAGCTTACGAACCGGTTCGCGAAAGTCGACTCAAGAACCTGATCTCGCCCCCCGATCTCGGCGGACATGAGCTGTGGTCGACAAACTCCTGAACGACCGGCCTGCGGATTGCGAACCCTCATGCGGCGGCAGATAAGTGTGCAGGTCACACGTCCACAGCGGCAATGATTTTCTGGATTTGGACTCCCAAGATGCACAAACGGCAAACTAGCAACGCCCCTCGGTGGTAAGGTTCCTGGATGTCTAACAGCGCTGGCCACTACCGCCTCTTCGAACCGATCCGCCCATCTGACGACGCGTCACGAAGCGTGTGCCGCCCTCTATCTGCCGCGTTCAAAAAGCGGGTTAGGTCGTCCGCTTGCAAGAAGGGCATGCCGATCAGCACCAAACAACCGCGTTCGTAGGGCTCGCCGGTGAACACGTCGAACACGGTCCAGGAACCCTCTTCCTCCCAGCGGGCGTCATAGCGATCGGTCATCATCCAACGGAGGCTGGCGCATACGAGCATGAACGCAAGGGGTTACGCGATCGCGCCATTCCCACGGGAGCCGGCTCTGCTATCAGTCCGGCCGCGGCGGATCCGAGCGAACCGCCCGGCCGGCGCTCATTTAAACCACAAAGCCCCCGCCCAATGAGCGCCGGCCGATTCACCTTCGGAGCGATGCATTACCAAGTGCGCGCCGCCATCCATCTCGTTGGCGAATTGGCGGAAGCCGCGAGGGGTAGGCACTTCAGAATGGCAGCTTTGCGCCAAAAGCGGACATCCGTGACTGAGGCCCGCGGAGTTGTCAGCCCAAAAAGGGTTCGGAAATGCCCGGGCCGGCCGCACGGTACGCTTGTCAAGAAGAGGAGCGCCGCCGCCGATCTCTCGGAACGCGCCACTTCACGGTTAGACAAAATTCTGCTAGCGGACCAGAGCATGAACCGGACGGAGAGCTGAGATGGCCAAGGAAGATCACCCGCGTTTCTCGATCCACATTGATGGCCAGCACTTCGAGGTTGAGCAGACAACCATGACTGGCGCCCAGCTGAAAGAGCTCGCTCACAAGGACCAGCAGTACCAGCTCTTCCTAGAGGGGCATGGCAGCGATCCGGATGAAGTTGTCGGGGATACCTCTGCGGTATCCATCAAAAACGGGATGCACTTTTACACTGTCCCTCCGGCGACGTTTGGCTGATGTCGATTACCGAAGAACAATTCGTGGCGTTGAGGGCGCGTTTTCCGAATGCGACGATCGCGAAACAAGCTAATGGAACGCAGGTCGTCACTATTCCGGAGGTGCCCATGCCGGCCGGTTGGAATGTCGCCGAGGTCGACCTCTCCCTCGTAGTGCCCGCAGGCTATCCTCAGGCGGCGCCAGATTGCTTTTGGACATCTCCTGGCCTTCGTTTGGAGAACGGCACGCCCCCGCAAAACACCGGTATCCAGGACGTACCCGGTATCGCACCTGGGTCCGTCTGGTTTTCTTGGCATCCGGTCAGGTGGGATCCCAATAGCGACAATCTTGGAACATACGTGAACGTTGTCAGGCAGCGCCTCAGAGAGGTTCGATGACGTCCCTCGTTTTCGCCCCAGAACAGTGGAGCAATCTGCGCACCGCTCTGTTGACGGATGCGAATAGGGAGACGGCGGCGGCCCTCGTAGTCGTTGGCGGTAACTATGATGGAGGCGTCCGTGTGGTTGTGCGCGACATCGAGGTGGCGGAGGCTGACGACTACCTTGAGAGAAGTGGCAACATCGCATCGCTGAGTCCGAGCTTCGTAGCCCGGGCGTTAAAACGCGCGCGCCTGCTCGGAGGCGGTCTTGTTCTCGCGCACAGCCATCCATTCCAGCAGGACGTTCATTTTTCATCGGTGGATGACCTAGCGCAGAAGACGCTTGCCCCTTCGCTTTTCGCCCGCACACCGGGGCCCCACGGCTTTCTGGTCGTGGGTCCCGGCGGTTTTGAAGCCCGACTGTTCGATGAAGAGGGGAAGACCCTCTTCGAAGTCGACGCCGTCCAAGAAATCGGCCGCGTTGTGAACTACATCGACCGCCGCCTGCCTGACGCGGAACCACGGGAGCCGTTTTTCGACCGAAACGTTCGGGCATTCGGGCGTGACGGGCAGCTGCTGCTGTCGCAGCTGCGGATCGGTGTGGTCGGAGTCGGCGGGACCGGCTCCATCGTCGTTGAGGAATTGTCGCGCCTTGGGGTTGGACAAATACTCTTGATTGATCCGGAGATCGTTGAGGAGACCAACCTGAATCGCCTGATCGGTGCCACCGGGGAGGACGTCGGTCAGCCAAAGGTTACCGTCGCCGCCAGAGCTGCGTCGCGTGCGCGAAGCAGCATTGTGGCAAAGGGTGTTTGCGGGTCTATACTCGAAGAGGATGTTGGGCGCTCTCTTCTCGCTTGCGCCTTTGTGTTTTGCTGCACCGACTCCCACGGCAGCCGCGCGGTTCTCAATCAGCTCTCCTATCAATACCGCTTGCCCATGATTGACGTAGGGGTCCGGATCGACGCCAAGAGTGGCGTGGTGGCAGCGATGTCTACGCGGGTGCAGATGCTCGCGGAGGGCCTTGCGTGCCTCAATTGCTATCCACTGCTAGATCCGAATGCCGTTCGACGGGACCTGATGGTTGACCCATCGACCGATCCGTACATCGTTGGCACGTTCGAACCACAACCTGCTGTCATCTCGATCAATGCGGCCACATCGTCAATGGCCGTTTCCATGTTTCTCTCTGCCATGGTCGGCTTCCCAGGCGATGCCCGACACGTGGTAGGCAGGCCGATCGAGGGGATCGTGCGTCCGGTGAAGTCGAACCCTAATCCTTCATGCGTCGTGTGCGGAACGCTGTACGCGCTCGCAAAGGGTGACACATGGCCGATGATCTGGCGACAGTCATGACGGCGGGAGGTCGAACCAAGGTCTATGTGATTGGCGACCTTCCAGATGCAGCCGAGTTCGTCAACCGGCGCTTAGCGCTTGAACCTTACAAGACCGTAGACGAGCTGGCTGGCCCGGGTGCGCGGGCCTTGCTCATCCAGGCCGGTGACCTGAAGACACCACACGAGGAACAGAAACTCGCGAAGCGCCTCGCCCATAACCTGATCACGGCAGCGAAATCCGAGACCCTTGTCGTCGTACTATGCAATCCTGGCGAAGAGGCCCTCGTTCAACACACTCTGAGTTCAGTTGCGTCTTCGCTAGCGCAGTTCGCACGTCCAACGCGCGAAACGGAGCCTCCGTCATCCGTGATTACGCAAGTGGTCGTACGCACACGATTGGCCCTGCCCATGGTGGCAGAAGAGATAGCGCGACGCGACTGCGGCCCTGCTCATAACAGCGCCTTAGCGATCTCGATTCAGGGCGGCGGCGTTCCCGATCTGGATCCTGAGATCGAGTTGCTCTTTCGGCGCGCCTTCGCTGATTTCGCGAAGATTGAGATAAAGAGAGAAGACGGTGGCCGCTCCCGGATCGACGGTGTGTGGAGCGTGCTTCCCACCTTGTACGACGGAAGCATTCGGCGCCCGTTCGCCGTTAAGTGTGGGCCAGCAGCGGGCATCGGCATCGCAATTTACACCCACGCGGAGGTCGCCGACCACGTACCCTTTCGCGGATGCGCTCCACTATGCCCCGAGCGTTGCGTACGCGGCAGCACGCGCCGCTTCGCGGTCTTCCGTTTCATTGAAAGCGCAACACGTCTTGATACCGCCCTTCTTGGGCGAGATGCGACTGCCGCGGTCACCTCGATCTATACGGATCTGCTTGCGCACCTGCGGAGCCATGCCGAGCCCTCTTCGGGGAGTTTCGAGACCTTCCTGCCACAGGCCGGGTGGGAACCGCGTGACTTTGCAAAACAGCTGCCAATCACCTACGGGGCCGTTACTGCAGATGGTCATAGGGTCCGCCAGCCTGAGGAACTCAGAGCGAAGCTGTACGGGCTGCCGCCGCAATCTTGGCCCGTTGTTCGAGCTCATGGTGATCTCAATATCCGAAACGTGTTCGTGTATAATGGGACCTCAATGCCGGTGCTCATTGACTTCACATCCGACGTGCGCTTTCCACTTTCATACGACTGCGCGCGGCTCGACGTAGGGTTGGGATTCGATGAAACCTTTGCTGGCCCGAACTTTCTCCCCGCCGAACTCTTGCTGTCTTTGTATAGCGGAGACCTGTTTTCGATGAACTTAGGAAATCGGCTTGGGCTTTCCGAGAGCGCGCGGCATCGCGTGGCAGCGCTCGAAGCGGTGAGAATGCAGGCTCTCGCCTCAGCAAAGCTCCACAATGTCGACATTCGCGCGGAGTACAACCTCGCTGTGTGCGCCTCCATTCTCTTCTACGCAAGGATGCCCGACGATCTCGGCAAGTGTGCCTATCGTTGCGCCTCGGCGCTTGTTGAAGAAATGTAGCCGATGGCACGCAGTTTGCGCCGAAAGGCGCACCTCCGAGGAACGGTCGCGCATCAAGCCGATGCACTTGCGCTCGCAAGGGATGCGGGTGACGTTGTTGTGGTAGAGCGGGGAGTGCCTCGCTCCCTCGTAATGCGCTGCCCAGACGGCTGCGGCGACATTCTCACCGTTAACCTGGACCCGCGCGCCGGCCCCGCGTGGCGCCTTTATCAGAAAGACGGGGCGACCACCCTATTTCCCTCTGTTTGGCGCGATACAGGGTGCAGGGCACACTTCATTTTGTGGGATGATGTGGTTTTTTGGATTGGCGAGCCATGGCATTCGCACGAACGTGCGGAGCTTCGAGTGCGGGTGGCCGAGCGTCTAACCAATCATTTCCGCAGCTTTGCGGACATCGCCGACGAGCTCAATGAGATACCATGGTCCGTCCTCGTGGAATGCCGCCGCCTCGTGCGAGAGGGGCGAGCACTCGAAGGACGAGACGACCAGCAAGGGCTCTTCCGGTCTGTGCATCAGTCATCAGCCTTCTAAGTTGGCCAGCGCTCACCCGGCTCTCAGCTTCCGAAGGGGCATGGTTCGGGTCGCAAGTAGGCCGAGCGTAAGACGGCTGGTAATAGCTCGAGCAAAGCAACGTCCGCTTTGGGCTGATCCCGGACCTTCGCACTGTCTCGAATGTCCGCTTGTGTGCTGGGTACCCAAACAGCCGACCGGAATCCAGTCGCGCTAAGACTTTGCAGGCGGCGGACGGTCATCACTAGCAAAGGCCCTCGCAAGGGATGCCATCCTTGTCTCGGTCGAGTTTGCCTCCCCACGAGCAGTTCTCGAGATACCAGCGAGCCTCTTCACACGAGCTGATTTGAGAGCAGTATCGCCGCGGTTCGCATGAATATCCGGTTTGCGCGACCTGACGGCGGGTGATGATTCGGACCGGGCTTGGACGAAGGAGCGCTATCCGCGTGCTCGGCGCGCCATTCCCAAGGCTCCTGGAAGGCTCCAGCCCACACGCCCAGCTTTGCCGCCTCCGCCTTCGCCTGCTGCGCCGAATATTCGCCGCGGCTGTAGGGAGGCCAGTCCAGTGCTTGGCCGTGCTCGACCATCTACGCGGCTACACCGACGCCGTCCGCACGCTGGCAGTCTCCGACAAACCGGTGATATCGGTCCCAGGTCACGAACTTGCATTGCACCGGCCCGGAGGCCGTTAGGAAGGCATCCAGTGCCTCGGCTGACCGGCGCCCGCACGGATAGTCAAACCCCTTAGCATCGCTGCAATACTGCTTAGTCTCTGGAGTATCGATGCCATTGAAGCGGATCCGCTGGCTGTGGATCTCGATCGTATCGCCATCGATCACGGATGCGACGCCTGTGATCGGCTCTGGCTTCGGCCCGAACCAGATCGAAACTCCGATGTCCGGAGTTCGATCACTATACCGCATCGTCGACTGCGTAGCTAAGGCGGCAGCGGCCGCCAAGGTCACGAAGATCACACGCAGCGGTAGGTGTGCTCGAAGCCGAGCACGTGAACGACCTGTGGCATTGCGCGTCCGCCACCGATCAAGGCGGCGAGCGCGGGTCAATCACGCCAATACTCTCTGCGAACGCCGGTTTCGAATCCTGCCAATAGCCGGGGTAGCTACTTTAAGTACGAGAAGGCGGAAAAACTGTCATCGTCGCGGCCGATCGCAGAGAATGGAGCGGCTGGATACAGCTGCTCCTTTGAGTTTGCATATAGCTCGTCGGCGTAATATCGAATGATCGGGAATGGCTTTTTTGCACGGAAATCGAGACGGCCGCGTTAACGGCTCAACACGCGGTGAGGTCCGGTGATTTCGTATGGAAATGAGGGTTATTTAGCGGCCTTCTTCTCCCTTGCCGTACTGTTACTAACTCCGGAGACTTGTTATGCTGAGAATCGGCTCCGAATTACAGTTGAGCGCCTCCGACCTGGTCGGCCACTTGAACTGCGGCCACCTGACGGCGCTTGACCATCAGGTGGCGGACGGCGCACTCGCGAAACCGAAGATCTGGGACCCGTTGCTAGAGATACTGCAGCTGCGCGGCGCCGCGCACGAGGCTGCATATGTCGATCACCTGCGGGCGTCCGGCTTTACGGTCGCGGTCATCGAGGGCAAGGGCATTGATGGCGGCTCGGTGGCCGCCACGATTGAGGCGATGCGCGCCGGCGTTCCGATCATTGTGCAGGCTGCGCTGCGCGCGTCGCCCTTCACGGGCCGGGCCGACATCCTCCGGCGCGTCGAGACACCAAGCGATCTTGGCGCCTGGTCCTATGAAGTCATCGACACCAAGCTCGCCCGCGAAACCAAGGGCGGGACGGTGCTGCAGCTCTGCCTCTATTCTGACCTCGTCGGGCGGCTGCAGGGCCTCGTGCCAGAATACGCCTACGTTGTCGCGCCCCTTACCGGCTTCGAGCCGGAGGTTTTCCGGATCAGCGACTATGCAGCCTACTACCGCAACGTCCGGGAACGCTTCGCCGCGTCCTTAAATGGAAACGGCGGCAGCTATCCGGAGCCGGTCGCTCATTGCGACATCTGCCGCTGGCGGGGCCGATGCGACGACCAGCGCCACCAGGACGATCACCTCTCCCTTGTGGCGGGGATCACGGCCGTGCAGCGCGGCGAGCTCGCCGGCCACGACGTCGTCACCATGACTGCGCTGGCCGAGCTGCCGCTGCCGCTGCCGTGGAAACCGGATCGCGGCGCCGTCTCGTCCTACAATCGCATCCGGGAGCAGGGCCGGATCCAGGTCGCGGGGCGCGCGGCCGGGCAGTTGCTGCATGAAGCGCTGCCGATAGAACCGGGCCTTGGCCTGTGCCGCCTGCCGGAGCCGGACGACGGCGACATCTTCTTCGATCTCGAAGGCGACCCCTTCGTCGGCGAAGGCGGCCTCGAATATCTCTTCGGCTATGCCTTCAAAGACGCGAAGGGCGTGCTCACCTACGTAGCCGACTGGTGCCTCACGCCGGCCGATGAGAAGGCCTCCTTTGAGCGCTTCGTCGATTTCGTGATCGAGCGGCGCGCGCACCATCCCGGCATGCACATTTATCACTACGCGGCCTATGAGGTGGGCGCGCTCAAACGCCTGATGGGGCGCTACGCCACGCGCGAGGAAGAGATCGACACGCTGCTGCGCGGGCTGGTCCTGGTCGATCTCTACGCTGTGGTCCGCCACGCCATCCGCGCCAGCGTCGAGAGCTATTCCATAAAGAGGCTGGAGCCGCTCTACGAATTCGCTCGCGCGGTGTCGCTGCCCGATGCCAACTATGCCTTGAGCAAGGTCCAGGCCCGTCTGGAGCTCGGGGACGCAGGCGGCATCAATGCGGATGATCGGGCCGTCGTGACGGGCTATAACCAAGATGATTGTGTCTCGACGGAGCGGCTTCGGGACTGGCTGGAGAGCCTGCGGACTGATGCGGTCGCTTCAGGCTTGGAGGTTCCCCGGCCGGCTCCGCCTGGAGAGAAGGCTCCCCCGGATATTACCGCCTGGCAGGCGCGAATCGATGCGGTAGCGGCCGTGCTGACCGATGGAATTCCGGTGGACTCCGCGGAGCGCAGCGCCGAGCAGCAGGCGCTCTACGTGCTGGCGAACGTGCTCGACTGGCATCGCCGGGAAGAGAAGGCGATCTGGTGGGAATATTTCCGCCTGGCGGCGCTGTCCGCGGACGAGTTGGAGGACGAGCGGGCAGGCATCGCCGGCCTCGAGTTGGTGGGTAGCGTGGGCGGAACCGTCAAGGCGCCTATCCACCGCTATCGATTTCCCCCGCAGGACGCGGAGTTTCGCGGCGGGGAGGATTTGCGCAGCGTCGGCGGCGAGCGGTTCGGCAAAGTCGAGGCCGTCGACCTGGAACATCGGTTCATCGACATCAAGAAGCGGGGCGATACTGCCGGTTTTCACCCCGAAGCTATCTTCGCCCACACCTACATCGATACGGGTGTTCTGGCCGAGTCCCTGGTGCAGATCGGCGAATACGTGGCCGATCGTGGCATTGCCGGTCCCGGTGCCTATAAGGCGGCGCGCGATTTGCTGCTGCTGCGGCCGCCCGATGCCGGAGGCGCGGCGCTGCACCAGCCGGGCGAGAGCCCGGTCGATGCGGCCTGCCGCCTCGCCTCGACCTTGCAGGGCGTGCTCGCCATCCAGGGGCCGCCGGGCGCGGGCAAGACCCATACCGGCGCCTACGCGATCCTTGCGTTGGTCAGGGCCGGCCTTCGCGTCGGGGTGACCGCCAACAGCCACAAGGTCATTCGCAACCTGCTCGCGAAGGCCGCCGAGGAAGCAGCGAAGGAAGGCTTCGACCTGCAGTGCTTGCACAAGGTCACGGATGCGGAAGACAATGTCCCGCACCTCACCTTCACCACAAAGAACCCCGAGGCCCTCGGCGCCTTTGCGAGCAGCTACCACGTCCTCGGCGGCACGGGGTTCCTGTGGGCCAGGCCCGATGCAGCTGGCCTCGTCGACGTGCTGTTCGTGGATGAGGCCGCGCAGATGTCTCTCGCCAATGTGCTTGCGATATCGCCGGCCGCCGCCAGCCTTGTCCTGCTTGGCGATCCCCAGCAGCTTGAGCAGCCGATGCAGGGCTCGCACCCCGAGGGTACGGAGGTCTCGGCCCTCGACCACCTTCTCGGCGGACGGCAGACCATCGCCGAGGACGAGGGCCTGTTCCTCGACCAGACCTGGCGCCTCCATCCCGACATCTGCCGTTTTACCTCCGAGCTGTTTTACGAAAGCCGCCTCCTTCCCCGTCCGGGTCTCGAGAACCAGACCATCCTGATGGACGGCCCGCTTGGCGGGAGCGGCCTGCGCTATGTTCCGGTGCAGCACAGCGGCAACCAGAATTCCAGCCCGGAGGAGGCTGACCGTATCTGCAATATTGTGCTGGGGATCCTTGCTTCAGGTGCAGGTTGGCGCGACCGCGAGGGTAACGATGCGTCGCTCACCCTGAACGACATCCTAGTTATCGCGCCATACAATGCACAGGTCTTTGAAATCCAGGCGCGCCTCCCAGGCGCGCGGGTCGGGACGGTTGACAAGTTCCAAGGGCAGGAGGCACCGATTGTAATCTATTCCATCACGACCTCCAGTCATGCCGACGCCCCGCGTGGCATGGAGTTCCTCTACAGCGCGAACCGGCTCAACGTGGCTACCTCCCGCGCCAAGGCACTGTGCATTCTCGTGGCCAATCCGGGCGTGTTCGAGCCGGAGTGTCGGACGCCGCGCCAGATGCAGCTTGCTAATGGCTTCTGCCGCTATCTCGAAATGTCTAACGTCGTTGATACTAGTTTCTCGTAGCCCGGCTTCGGGAGCACTACAAAAACGCGTTGAATCAGCTCGGGGTTCGACCCATGAAATAATAGATCGGGCGCAGCAATTGATCGTTTGCTGATCGAAGCATGCGCCCCGACCAGTCTCACCCTTGGAATAAAAATTGCGATATCGTCGCCTTAGCATTTCCCTTTCGTAAGCATGCGCGCAAACGGAACTTGGCTCCGGACCCACTTTCTCCTACCCTGGTTTTCTAAAAGTCACATAAGGTTTGGCCCGGTCCAACTCGAATCCAATCGTGGGCGGGCATCTTTCTGCAAAGGCGTCATGGAAGACGCCAGCCTCGGGGGGCGCGTGAACAGTTCTTCCTATTCTAAGCCCCGTTGGCTTAGAGATCTCACCCGATTTTTGTCGCTGAAAAGCCAGTTCGTGCTTACAGGCAACATCAGGGACTTGCAGGCGTCAGAAGTCGAAGCAGGTACAATCGCCGCTGTCCCTCTTTTGCATTGTCTGGAACGCGAACTGAAGGGCAGCGGCTACGAGCAAGTCATCTCGTTCCGACCATTCTCCGGATTCAGCCTTCCAAATGGGGGAACCGGCGATGAGCTGCAGGCCGCGATGGCGAAGGCGGGCCTAGGCTCGGAGAACCCCTCGGGAGCTGGAATTGAAGTACTCGCGGCGGTGATTGACGGGTTTGTTAGGTCCAAGGAAAAGCCAACCGCACTGATAGTTGATTTTGCATCGCGATTGGTGAACCGCAGTGATGTGCTTTCCCCAGCCGAGCACATGTTGTTCTCACGCGCACAAGTCGTGTCCCACACAGCATCACCGCGGCCCGCTGGCGAAGCCAGAAAACCGTTTTTCAACACAGTAATTTGGTTGGCAGATCGTGAAGCGGACCTCCCCGACTTTCTCACCGTAGGCAACCCGAGGATCCGTCATATCGCGATTTCGCCGCCTGACGGGATGACCCGCAAGGCTCTCGCCGGGACGCTCCTCCAGAGCTTGCCGGGCGCCCGAGAGACGCCATCAAACGAACTTGAAATAGCTGTCGATATGTTTGTAAGCCTTACGGACGGGCTTCTGCTCATGGACATGAGCGCCATCACTCAATTGAGCAGGAATGAGGGCCTGCGGGTGTCCGAGATCGGTGATGCCGTAAGGCGATACAAGGTTGGGGTAACTGAGGACCCGTGGCGCCGCCTTGATCGAAAGACGATCGCGGGGGCTGATGAGTTTATTGCCTCTCGCCTAAAAGGTCAGCATCACGCTGTTGTCCACATGCTCGACATTATCAAGCGAGCCGTTACAGGCATTGGGCGTACAGGCTCGGGCAACCGGCCACGTGGTGTTGCTTTCCTTGCTGGTCCTACCGGGGTGGGCAAAACCGAGCTCGCAAAAACTGTGACAAGTCTGCTCTTTGGAGACGAAACTGCATATATCCGCTTCGACATGTCAGAGTTCAGTGCCGAGCACGCGGACCAGCGGCTAATCGGCGCGCCGCCTGGCTACGTAGGCTATGACGTCGGCGGCGAGCTGACGAACGCCATCCGTGAGAAGCCGTTCAGTGTCGTGCTTTTCGACGAGATTGAAAAAGCTCATCCGCGAATTCTCGATAAGTTCCTTCAGATTCTCGACGATGGCGTCCTGACCTCAGGTCGCGGCGATCGCGTCTACTTCTCAGAGGCAGTCATTCTGTTCACGTCTAACCTGGGAATCTACAAGACTGATGTAGGGGGACAGAGGATCGCGAGCGTCCAACCCGACGAGCCGTATGAGAGTGTTGCAACGAAGGTTCGCGACGAGATCGAACGACATTTTAAGCTGGTTCTGAACCGGCCAGAAATTTTAAATCGGATCGGCGAAAACATCATCGTATTCGACTTCATCCGACGCCCCGTCGCGGAGCAAATTTTTGACCAAATTGTTTCCGCACTTCTCGAGAACTCCAAGTCCTTGGGATACTCCCTCGCGATAAGCGAGAAAGCCTACTCGGCGCTTCGCGAGTTGTGTCTACACGACCTGACAAATGGCGGCCGCGGCATCAGAAACATGATCGAGGCCCACTTGGCGAACCCTCTTTCTCGCGCTCTCTTTGACGCGGAAGCAGCCGGCGGCTCTTTTGAAATCACCGACATAACGTACGGGGCCGTTACGTCGGTCAAGTTGAGCGAGAGCAGCAGACTGACATGACGACGCCCCTTGCTCTATCACGGCTCCATTTCCCAGTCACAACACTGGGGCCAGGATCTCGGATCGGCATCTGGTTTCAAGGGTGCTCGATCCGTTGCCCTGGCTGCATTTCAGCCGACACCTGGGCTCAAAAAAGGGGCATGACGACTGTCGAGCAGGCTGTGGATGCCGTCACGCGATGGATTCCAAAAGCAAGCGGCATCACCATTTCGGGCGGAGAACCTTTCGACCAGCCTAACGCATTGGCCACTCTGTTGCGGGCAATCCGACAGGGATCGCGATTGGATGTTCTGGTCTATTCAGGATACCCCTTCGAGGCCCTTGACCACCACCTTCGAAACATGGGTGGGCTTATCGACGCTCTCATCTCCGACCCGTATGATATCGGCTCTACCCAAACACTCGCCTTGAGGGGTAGCGACAACCAGCGGCTCCATCTTTTGACAGAATTGGGCAAGGCACGCCTTGCCTCCTTTGAACGGCCAATCCGGCCGGACGAAAAGAGGCTCGATATGATGGTCGATCCATCCGGCGAGATCTGGATGGTGGGCGTTCCTGGTAAGGAAGATCTAAATCGCCTCGCCCGCCTATTGGCCAGCCAAGGGCACCGCGTCGAAACGAGCCAAGACCGATCGAATAGAGCAAGCCATGATTAGATTTTGCCCTAATTGCAACACTGAGCGCCCTTTGAGCGAAATCTTCTGCCAAGGGCAACTGCCAGATGGGGCTACGTGCAACTGGGATCTTTCGTTGACACCGATCCGCGAACGCGGCCACGGCCACGATACTGCGCCGCCCTCGCCAAATGAGAAGTCAGTTTTGAGGCGCTGTTCAAACGGCCACGAAGTCTCGGAAGGCGATCTAATTTGCATAGCTTGCGGCGTCGAAGTCGGCGAGGTTGACGCGGAGCGATCGTCGTTGGGAGCCTCCGCGATCCCAGATGCAGGACCAATCTCGGTTCATGTACCGACGGAGATCGCGGGCTGGACGATCGAACGACGACTGCCGTCGTCGAGTGCAGTATGCGAACGGTTCGTCGTCTCGCACGGCAACAGCGAGCGAAGAGGTGTCTTGTCCTTATTTGCTGACGGCTCTGAGCCCGACGTTTCGGTATACGACGCTCTCAGAACTATGCCCCACGACCACCTTCCTGAGATTTTTGAGGTGGGTCGGTGGGAAGACCGGTCCTATGAGATCAGTGAGGATATTAAAGGCGGAACTCTGGAGGAGGCGAGGCCTGACGGGCGAAACCTGGAAGCTGTCCGGAGTGTCATCTATGAGATCGGCAAAGCGCTCGGGTCATTCTCTCAATCCGGGTTAAGACATCGGGACCTCAGGGCAGCCAACATATTGGTGAGGAGCGCCGATCCGCTGGATCTTGTGGTGACAGGCTTCGGCTCGGCGAGGCTCTCTGACTACGATCTTGACGTGGTCGCCCCTCTTGAGACCACTCGCTACATGGCTCCAGAAACCATCGCCGGCGGCGTAGCAGCTGCCTCGGACTGGTGGAGTCTGGGTATAATCGTACTTGAGATAGTCACGGGCGGCGATTGCTTCCAAGGCGTCAACGAACAGGCTTTCCTAATCCACGTGCTGACGAACGGCGTTGAAATCCCCCAGGACATTGATCCGGGCTTAAGTCAGCTACTGCACGGTCTGCTTGCTCGGGATCACCGCACCAGATGGCAGTGGCAAGAAGTTCGAGCATGGCTTGAGGGCAAGCATGTCGAATTACCTCCTGAGGCCGAGCGTGGCGTAGACACGGAGGGCCATGCCGGGATCAACCTCGGCGGCAAGAGTTTTAGGAAAGCCTCCGGCTATGCCCTGGCTGCGGCACAACCCGCGAATTGGGACGAAGCACGAAATCAAGCGGCGCGCGGAGTGATCGCGGCGTGGGCTGAAGACGCGGGCCTCGATCCTTCCATGCAGTCCGCGATCCGACGTCTCGGTCATGTCGAGGGACTTTCTGAAGATCTTAGGCTGGCCATGGCGCTCAAGGTGCTTCACCCGGCGATGCCACTTGTTGTCAAAGGCAACATCGTTACGCCCGGTTGGCTTCTCGACCATCCCCAGGAGGGAACGGAGCTCATCTTCGGCCCGGCTACCGAATTTTTAGGGCGCCTTGGTGCAGAAGAATGGCTTCGGCGTCTAAGGCTGCGGGGCGAATCGGTTCGGTCAAAGGCACAGCAATTCAGCATCGCTCTGAACGAGGATGAGCTCCAGATACATCTCCTGTCCACTTCAAAGGCGAGACTGGGTGCGCTATTGGAGGACCGGCGCCGAATCCTGCCCGACACAGAGCATCCCGGCCTTGTTTCTCTGATAGAGAGGCGCCAGACGACGGAGGAGGACTTAATTCTCCTTTTGTCCGCCGAAGTATCGCAGTTCAGGTCGGTCGACGAGATTATGGACCGGGCTCAAGAAGAAGCACGTCGAGCGGGCGTGCCACCAGTTGATGACGGCGAACTTCGGCAGATGCTAGGCAATTCCCGGCGCGACCTGCACAAGATGATAGACGAACGGCTCGAAGGCTTCGCAAGATGTGGGATCGAGCGCGTCGACGAATGGTCAGACCGTTTCCGCCTTGACCGCCGAATAGCAATTGAAAGGGCGGTAGTGCTGCTCTCGATTCCTTCGCAAAGCTGGAAGGAACCGCCAAAGCAGGCTTACGTCGCGACGCTGCTCGACTACTTCTCGAAGAAGGTGACTGGCAGCATTCTGCGAGGGCCACTGACGCGAATGGTTATCGGTAAGACGACACCTCGAGTGGACATCGTCGAACTCGGAACCGAGAGAAGGCCGGCGGCGGCGCTACTAGATCACCTGCTGGCCAGAACCGAGAGAGCCGAGGAATTGGATCCTGCAGCCTTCGCAATGTCAGAGACCCTTGAGCGGCGACTCCGCTCGCTGCATTCTCACGCAACACTCTACAAGCGAGATACCGGCATCGACGGGCTTTATCTTGGCTTCCCGTTTTTGCTTCATCGAGATGATCGAACCAAGACGAAGATAGCGCCAATCCTGTTATGGCCGATCAAGGTCATCCCGGAGGTCGGTAATCGCGGGCATGCATCGATTGTCTTCGACCGCGACCGAGAGGAAGTTCGCCTCAATCCCGCTTTCGAGGGGATGATCGGCATAGATGCTGCGCGCCGTTGGCAAGACGCTGCCAAGGATCTCCTCGGTCGAGCTACCCTTACTGCCTCCGATGTCATTGATGGCTTTGGCAATCTCGCTGATCCCACAGGCAGAACGCTGGACCGACTGCCGAATAAGGATGCACAAGCGGATTTCGGCAGACCGCTGATCTCTTGCTCTGCTGTTTTTTTTCACCTTGCCTACATGGGGCAAGCGATAGCTGAAGATCTGCGGCAGCTGAAGAGTAAGGATCTAAGTGGCAGTGGGCTGGAAACAACTCTGAAGGTCGCCGAAACGGAACCCAGTCTGGCGTTCCGGGCTCCTGTTCCTGAAGCGGATAGGTATTTCACTGTTGACAGTGACCCCTCACAGGAAGCGGCTGTTCTGGAAGCCCGTAATGCTCCTGGCCTGCTGATCGAAGGGCCCCCGGGAACGGGGAAAAGCCAGACGATTGTTAACATGGTCGCCGATGCGATCGGCAGAAAGAAGAGCCTGCTGGTCATCTGCCAGAAGCAAGCTGCCCTTGAGGTCGTAAAAAAGAGGCTCGTAGCAGAGGGGCTAGATGGCCGCCTTGTTATGGTCACAGACATGAACGGCGACCGAGAGCCGATGCTCAAGGCAATCCGAGACCAGCTAGAAAGCCGGCGCGGTGCATTTTCCGGCCAGGCGTGGCGTCGCGATCGCCAGAGCTTGGCTCAACGCATTGAATCCGTGGAAGGTGAGCTCGACAAGCATCACGAGGCGCTGCATGCAGAGGACGAGCAAACTGGACTCACCTACCGAGCCATCCTTGGAGAGCTGATAAAAATAGAGCAGGGACACGCTCCGTTGAATGTCCCGACACTGCGTCGGGTTCTCTCAGCCCTCGTGCCGGCGGAAGTTTCTGCGCTCGAAGAGACGTGCGGGCCACATGTGCGTTACTGGCTACCTGCTGACTTCGAAGACAATCCCCTTGCAGTGCTGAAGATCTTCAACCCTGATCCGGCGAATGTTGAGGCGTTCAAAGAAGATCTGATTGCGTTCGTACGGAGGGAGGCAGAGCGTATCAGCGTTCTCGCTCGCACCGCTAATGCGTCCCCAATGGCAGAGCCAGAGCCCTACCGAAGCTGGCACGCGGCACACGACGCGGAATTTCTCGGGCTCACAGAAGAACGGCGGAGCGAACTCGTTCGGTGGTATGATCTTTTCAGCCGGAATCCGGACGGGTTGAGCCCAGCTTTGCAACTCGTTAAGCGGCTCGAGCAACTGGCGGAGAAATTTGTGGCCATCGGAGGGCCGCCCCCACCGGTTGGATATGTTAAACGGGCAGTCGCTTTTTCCGATGCAGAGCTTTCGGGTTCGAACGACCTTGCCACTTTAGTTACCGCGGAGCCGTCTTCGCTGGGCCGATTAAATCCGTTCCGCTGGATGCGAGGTAGGAAGCTGCGAGCGCTTCTCACGGATCTCGCGCTAAACCCCGACGATCCGCGCACATTCCTCGAGGCAACTCTTTGGGAACGCAGCCTTAGACCGATTAGGCGAGAACTTGTGTCTGCGCTCGGCGAGATCCAAGAGCAAGCCTCCTTGCTATTGGAACTCGATCCTACTCATCTTGGTCGGCTAGCCAGCGATCGGGCGTTGTCCGTTTCCAAAGCGCAGGAACTTGCTGATATTGCCCGGGCGTATCCGGAACCCACCAGGATGGAGGCCACTCTCAAGGCCGGAACGTTGTCCGCATTCGAGAGTCTCAGGGATAGCATTGAGCAGGCGTTCGAACGGTATGAGGCGAAACAATTTAGCCGAGCAGCCGTCAGTAATCTGGCGCAGTGGTTTGAACAGAAATGGATCGCACACTGCGTTCACTTAGTCGAAGTCGATCAAGCAAATGCCGCTGCCATCGAGCCGATCGTGCGGACATTGGCGAAATTGGAGCCCTATCAACGCTTTAGGCTGCGCATCAGTGCATTGTCGTCAGAGGCGCTTGAAATCTTCCGGCTGCTTAGGCCGAAGTCGCACGAGCTAGCGGCGATACCTGCTGAACGCCTCGAGGACGAAACGCGTCGGATAATTAGGCGGGAGGCGCTTCTGGTCTGGAAGACGCGGCTAGAAGCGACATATCCGGTACTCTTGTACGAGGCAGCGGAACTGACGAGCAAGATTCGATCTCTCTTTGAGGCGGAACAGTCGATGCGCCGCGCAAACCGGCAGATGCTGACCAACGGAATAGACTTCACGAAGGTCGCTTCTGATCGGGAATGGGAGCCGATTACCAGATTGCGGGGCCAAAGGGCTCAACGGCTTCGCGAGTTCATGGAGAAGGGTCCGGATCTCGGCCTATTGGAACTTCGTCCGGTTTGGCTGATGAACCCGGACGTGGCGAGCCGCGTCTTGCCGCTTCGCAGGGGGTTGTTCGATGTCGTCATTTATGACGAAGCCTCGCAGATGCCAGTAGAATATGCACTTCCGACACTGTTTCGCGGGCAAGTGGTTATTGTCAGCGGCGACGAGAAGCAGATGCCCCCAACCGCCTTCTTCTCCAGCAAAGTTGAGAATGACGAAGCCGACGTTTTCGATGGCGATGAGCCAGAGGAAAATGCCACTGAAGCTGAGCGCGAAAGCTACGAGGAGACTTGGAACCGGCGAGAGATCAAAGACTGCCCAGACTTGCTCCAACTCGCCAAGGCAGTTCTGCCGACTACCACTCTACAGATCCATTATCGGTCCGAATACCGCGAACTCATAGGCTTCTCGAACGCATCCTTCTATGCAAATCGGCTCAACATTCCAGTTAGGCATCCAGATGAAGAGATACGCAGAACCCGCCCAATAGAGGTCATCAAAGTGGATGGGGAATATCAGGACCAAACCAATAAAGCCGAAGCCCAGAAGATCGTCGAGGTTGTCGCTTCGATCTGGAGATCTGGCGGACGACTTCCGACCACCGGTGTTGTCACGTTCAACCGAAAACAGGCCGACCTGATCGAGGAAATGTTGGACGATGCCGCCGACAATGATGAATGGTTTCGTGCCATTCTGGCTAAGGAACGAGACCGGGTTGAGAAGGGTGAGGACGTCGGCTTCTTCGTAAAGAACGTGGAAAACGTTCAAGGCGACGAACGCGACTACATAATCTTTTCGTCAACCTTCGGGCGAAATGCGCAAGGTAGCTTCCGTAGAAACTTCGGTGTGCTCGGGCAGAAGGGTGGGGAGCGTCGGCTAAACGTAGCCGTAACCCGCGCCAAATCTAAGATAATTATGGTGACTTCGATGCCAATTGCCGAGATATCGGACATGTTGGCGAGCCGAAGGCGCCCCTCCATTCCCCGTGACTATCTCCAAGGTTACATGGAGTACGCAACCGCTGTGTCGAGCGGCGAGTTCGAAGCCGGGCGAACACTGCTTGGGCGCATGGTCACAGAAAGAAATGGTGGCAAGAACGAAAACGACAGCGACTTCGACGGGTTCGCAAAGTCTGTTTTTGACTACGTGTCCAGCCTGGCAGTCACAGCTCACGCCGTGAACGACGGAAGCGCCTTCGGCATAGACATCGCTGTCGAGAACCCTCGAACCGGCCTCTATGGCATCGGCATCGAGTGCGACGCCCCACGTCACCGAATTCTTGCAAGCGCTCGTGCAAGGGAGATTTGGCGCCCGGCCGTTCTGCGTCGAGCAATTCCACACGTCTACCGCGTATCTTCCCACGGCTGGTATCACACCGGTGACGAAGAGCGGCTACGGCTCAAGGCAGCTATTGAAAGCGCCTTGTACAGGGAGGCGGCGGAATGAGCGGTCCGAAGGTGGTGCGAATTGTTACTCGTGAGGAACTGGTTGCAATCTGCGAAGGCCAGATCGCTGCTTTCGAGGCAATGGTTGGTTCTTGGGAACGTTTCGGTGAGAGGAACCGATGCGTCGACCAGCAAGACATCGATCAGACCCGTGATCGTGTGAGGGCGATGCGAGCCCTGCTCGCCGGCGACAATTTTGCGGAAGTCCAGAAGCGCATTCCCGCTGAAATATCGTTCCTCAAATCTGACATGGACCGGCGCATGAATGCGACCGCCGACGCGGCAGCCGTAACAAGGAAGCGTGCTCATCAACTCAGGCGCTCAGCAGAAACCCTCGCGAGATCATTGCGTGACAAAGATCTGCCAGTACCAGAGGAGCTTTCAGATCCGTCTCGGCATTCGGACGAGGCTATTCGGAAAGCCATCAGCGCTGCATTTTCCGATTTGGCCCTTGCAGGTTCAGATGGGGGCATATCCGATCGACAGCGCGCACTTGCTGATTCACTTGGAGTTGGAGAAGAACGAACGAGTCTTGCCACCTGGCTTGAAGGGCAAAGCGGAGACTTTGTCGACGACCCTCTCGTCGCTGCGCTCGACCGGAAATTAGACGAACTGCGTATTTTCGATCCGGAAGCAGCTACGACGTTCGCTGCACGGTTAGACGCGGTCGCTGCAGAAAGTGGCACTCGGCGCGGCCTGCTGGCCGACAGCCTCACCATAGAGCTGTCGGCTGCGCGGCGCGAAGCCGTGCAGAAGATTGAGATCAGGAGCGAGCTAGAGGGCATTCGGGCCGAATTCACCATCCTTGGCAGTCAAACCGCAAAAGAACGCATTCGCGCAATTGAGCAAGCGTTGGCGACGGTGACAGCGAAGGACGAGTTAGAGACCGCATTGGACGAAGCCAAGTCAGCCCTTGAAAATCTGAGAAATGAACAAGCTATGACCCTTCGCAGGCAAGCGATGCTGGAGGGGTTGGCGGAGCTGGGCTACGAAGTGAGGCAAGGAATGGAGACTGCTTGGGTAGAACACGGTCGCGTCGTGCTGCGAAACTCGAAGTCGCCGTCTCACGGCGTCGAGCTCGGAGGAAATCCTGAAAGCCTTCTCCAGATCAGGACCGTAGCATTCGACGAACCTCATCGAGTGACTGATAGAAAGGGCGACGTTGACGCCGAGACGGCGTTTTGCGCGGACTTCGAAGGTCTTCAGAAGCGCTTGGCTGCGAGCGGTGGAAAGCTGTCATTGGTTAAGGCGCTAGGAATTGGCGCGACGCCTGTGAAGATCGTACCGGCCATGGACTCTGTGTCGGAGCCGGCATCCACGATTAGCCATCATAGTTCGCGGCTCACCTAGACCAGGCGATCCTGGAAACTCTGATTTCCTTCGAGCGAAGAAGGAATTCCACAGAAAAACCGCTGGCGCGCCCGGCTGCGCTATAGGAGCGGGGCGCAAACGCCATCGCGGGCTTGTTAGGCGCCCTTTTTGGGCGCCGATCCGTACTCATCCGGTGAACACTGACCTGAGACCCTTGTTCCCTCCATTTCAATGGAGAGTCCGGCGCTTCATTTCTGGCCTCATGCGGCCTGTTTTTCCAGCGCCATTTTTATGGCGAATTCGATGGGCGTGATGTTGCCCAGGGCTGAGTGTGGTCTGTTGCGGTTGTAGTCCTCCTTCCATAGATCGATTGCTGCCCGCGCTTGCGCGAGGGTGGAGAACAGCGTTTCGTTCAAGCATTCGTCGCGAAATCGGCCGTTGAAACTCTCCACGAATCCGTTATCCGGCATGTTGTTCTCGGTGCCATCGTTTGTTCGGTCGTCAGGTTTCGTTAAGCTTGGCGCATCCGGGCCACGGGGCACCGGGAGCACGCAAGTGCGGGCAGGCCGTCGTATGCAGATGAACTGCGAGTTCGAGCACGTTATCTGGCCGCCCCTACGACTCGCCCGGATGCGCTGCGAGCGCGGATCCGTATTTGTCGTGTTGCCCGCTGGCTCCCTGTTCGTGACCAACGATGGAGGGAACCGTGCGTATTATCGGCATGGACATACACCGCGTAGCCGCCGAGGTCGTGTCGTTGCTTGACGGCAAGATCGTCAAGCTCGGCCGCGTTCAAATGCTGCGCGATAAGCTCGAAGTGTTCGCCAAGAAGGAACTCACCCATGACGACCACGTGGTGATCGAGGCGACCGGCAATGCCGCGGCCGTCGCCGAGGTGCTATCGCCCTACGTGGATCGGGTCGTGATCGCCAATCCCAAGCAGGTGCACATGATCGCGCACGCAAAGGTGAAGACTGACACGATCGACGCCACAGTCCTTGCGAAGCTCTACGCCTCGGGCTTTCTGCCGGAGGTCTGGGTTCCGGATCCGGGGACCCTTGCCCTCCGAAGACAGGTCACCAGGCGGACACAGCTGGTTCGCCAGCGTTCACGGCTGAAGAACCTGATCCAGTCCATCCTCCACGCCCACCTGATCCCGCCTTGTCCGCATGGGAACCTTGTCGGGATCAGCGGGCGCAAATGGCTGACGAGGCAAATATTGCCTGCGGATGAGCGCACTGCCATCCAGCGCCACCTCGGCTTGATTAACCAGATCAACGAGGCTTTGACGGTAGTCGAGGCGGATATCGCGGTGCATGCGCTCCAGGATCCGACAATCCGCCGCTTGATGACGTTGCCCGGCCTCGACGTCACGGTGGCTGCGAGCGTTGCCGCGGCAATCGGAGACATACGGCGCTTCAGCGATCCACAGAAGCTCGTCGCCTATCTTGGCCTCAATCCGAGCGTGCGGCAGTCTGGTGAGGGGCCAGCCTATCACGGGCGCATCACAAAGCAGGGCCGCGGCCATGCGCGGGGGATGCTGGTCGAGGCGGCATGGGCGGCTGTGCGATCGCCAGGACCTCTACGCGCCTTCTACAAGCGCATCGCCTCGCGCCGCGGAAAGCACATCGCGGCCGTCGCCACCGCGCGCAAGCTTGCAATGATCATCTGGCACATGCTGAGCAAGAATACCGACTACATCTGGGCCCGGCCGGCCTTGCTCGCCCGCAAGTTTAGATCGGTCGAGCTGCGTGCCGGCCTTCCGACCAGCCATGCCAGACGCGGCACCGCCTTCGACTACAACATCCCGGCCAAGCGCGCCGAAGAACGATCCCGAATAGAGAAGGCGGAAGCTGCCTATGCAGCAGCGACTTCCCGATGGCGGACGCGACCGAACAGGCAAAACGCTGTGGAAAAAGCCGCCGAATGAGAAGAAGGGGCTATTCTACAACATCCGTCTGCATCGGCTTTCCGGGTGCGATGTAGTGCCATTCGACGCCGCTCTCCTGGCACCATTTGAGGATCGCCATCGACGTCAGCTCGGTGCCGTTGTCCGAGACGATCGTGCAGGACCTGCCGCGGCGGGCGATGATGGCGTCCAGTTCCCGAGCGACGCGGGCGCCCGACAGCGACGTATCCGCGACCAGCGCCAGGCATTCCCGCGTGAAGTCGTCGACGACGGCCAGAACCCGGAACCGTCGTCCGTCCGTGAAGGCATCGCTGACGAAATCCAGGCTCCAGCGCTCGTTCATCCGGCCCGGCGCGATCATCGGCCTTCTCGTTCCCAAGGCCCGCTTGCGGCCGCCACGCTTGCGGACCTGGAGCTTCTCCTCCCGATAAAGCCGCCGCAGCTTCTTCTGGTTCATCACGATCCCTTGCCGTTCAAGCATGATGTGGATGCGCCGGTAGCCAAAGCGGCGGCGCTCGGCAGCCACCGTCTTCATCGCCGCTCGGACGACGGCATCGTCCGGCCGGATGCTTGTGTAGCGAACACTCGAGCGATCGACGAAAAGTGCCTTGCACGCCCGACGCTGGCTCACCCCATGCCGCTCGCAGGCGTGGGCCACAGCGCATCGCTTGGCATCGGGCGTCACCATTTTTTTGCGGCGACATCCTTCAGGATGGCATTGTCCAGCATCTGCTCGGCCAGCAGCTTCTTCAGTTTGGCGTTCTCCTCCTCCAAAGCCTTCAGCTTGCGGGCGTCGGAAACGTCCATGCCACCGAACTTGGCCTTGTATTTGTAGAAGGTCGCTTCCGAGATCCCGTGCTTGCGGCAGACATCGGCGGTCTTCATTCCCGCCTCTTGCTCCTTCAAAATCGCGATGACTTGTTCTTCCGTGAACCGTGAACGCTTCATTCGTCCGTCTCCTTGAGCGGGACGAACTCTACCAAAAACTGCAGGAGCTTCAGGGTCTCAGGTCAAGGATGATACCCTCACGTTGCGAGCACGCGTGGTCCGCTGCGACAGGCCGCGGGTCGCTAGGACCCGCCGAGCAGCTTGGGATGTTGTAAGAAGCCTTGGGGCCGCAATCGCCCCGACAATAACAGAGGCCCCCGCCGCGGACATGCCCAGGAAAAGCGCGTTCAGCAGCCAGCTAGATGGCTGAGGGCCTTTTGGGGAGCGCAGGACGCATGCGAAACTGCAGGCCTTTGGGTTTCCTGCTACTGAGGAAGCAAAAGCGGGCTTGTTCGCAGGATATTGAGAGTGTGTGCCTGAGCCACCGCACCAGCCTTGTCCGCTGCTGCGGTTGTACAGGGTGGAAGGTAATTTGCCCAACGGGGGGTTCCATCAACCAATTCTGGATCGTATTCGAAGCGAGGCCCTTTGTTTAAGGCTTTGTATTTTTGCCGTATGCAAATCGGAATGAAGGTTAACGTCAGTTGGTCTTTGGCAATGCGCTTATAGTTAAGTAAGCCATCGCTGCTATTGGGACCGGTGAATCGATCTATAACCCAGCTAGGGCCACCCTTTACGCCAGATGTAATGGTGAAATCGACTATCGTCTGAATTTGACCGATGGAATATTTCAGATCCGAATTGGCAATTTTTGGCGTCCCACTCGGGGTCTTAGTGGGCCAAACGGAAATGTCGTTCATATCGGCGGTCATAAAATAGTACATGAGCATCTCTTGTATTCCGAGTGTGCCACCTAGTTCCCTGCCTTCGCCGCAGGGGACCGACGGCTTCTCCGCGCCATAAGCGAAATGGGCAGCGGGGCCTTCGGTATCGAGCAAGTCCTTGTGGGGTGGAGACCGCACAAGACGTTCAAAATCCATGGATGAAAACAGTGTCAGGACTCGGTGCGAACCCTCGGACAATGACCCATCGGCCGATAAGGTGAGAGGCGTGGATATGGCACCTAGATTGACAAATTTAGTGGACGGGCTTGAGCCGACAGTTGAGGTTGCGTCGAGCTGCAACTGTGCCTCCCCGACATATTCGATTTCCTGAAACAGGTTCTTCAAGGTAAAGCGGCGGTCTGTAGATACTACAGCATTGTCCTCACGCCGCGCCAATCCGGGATCATTAAAATATCTAGGGATCACATGAGAGTCGTCATTTGCCGCTTGGTATAGTTCGCATTTCAGATTGGCAATCAGAGCTGCTATTTTCGGTCCGGCAGGGGCATCCTTTGGCCCGGCCGCTGTCAAATCGAAGGCAGGCACGTTGCTACAGCTTGAAGTCACAACAATAGCGGTAAGTGCGGCGAACTTTCGGATCATCCCACTGCCCTCCTAGAGACGCCCTATTTGGGCATCTGGGCACAGAATCTTGAAAACTTCAACTTAGCTTAAATACAATACACACGAATCTTTCTCCGCCGTTTGAAATCGTCGAGAGCCCCGAACGCAAGATCGCCTCAGCAGTGCGGATGATGTATAATCGTCGCCCGAAGCACAGCGGGCCCGACCGCCGCCAACCGATTGGCCTGAGGCCGCAGAGGAGATTTGGGCTCATCGGCTCTGGGTATGCTCGGGATAAACCCGTCGCCACCTGATTGGCGCGAAGCTTGGGCGTCTTTCGGAGCGCAAACGGCAGCATTGCCCTGATTTTAGACTACTAGTCATTTAATGAAGGTCCGCTTCGCGCCGCATCATAGCGGTCCAGCGCGAAACCCTGACATCCTGAAAGCCGTCGTTCTGTCGGCCGGTGCGCGATCCTGTCGCGAAGCCTCTTTTGGGAGGCAAGCGGCATGGGCCGCATTTCGCCACGCGCAATAGTGCCCGGTAGTTCTTGCAATCATCGAAAACTCGGTTCCCTACACTCCGCCAAATCGATGATTCGTCTTCGCCTCCAGCATGGTGGGCCTCGAGCGCTTTCGAGCTGCGCGGGGTACTAGAACGCCTAACGCTCACGTTCGCAAGCGGCAGCTACTGACACCTCCGCTAAAACCGTCAGACCGCTGTCGGCCCATGTTCGTCATTCACAGGGGAGGCAGGCCCAATGAGACCGCAGCCAACAACCTTTCAGGGTATGCGGCAAACCCAAAAAACGAGCCCGCGTTGGCGTCAGGGCGCCCGCGCTAAACAGTCGATTTCTCCAGCTAAGGGTCACTTTCAGTGTTCTTCGGTTCACCAGACTATACGAGATCATACGAGGGATATGGGTTGGGCTATAATCCGCTAAACCCTGATTTTCTTTGCTATCCGGGTACCATTTTGTTATTTATCAAAGGTTTCGCCAACAGGATGGGCCTGAGATGGTTCGCGTAAAATAAAGTCCGCGTGAGCACATCCACAAAGGGATCACGCCGATGCGATGACGTACGGTCTTGGAGACAATCGAGCCGCACACATGCATTCAGCGCACCGCAGTACATTTATGCAGCGATTTCAAAAGCGCTCCTTTTTTACGGTAAAATTGACGGTAAACCGTGAAGTGCCGCATATAGATATTATGTAAACTCAATAACATAGGGTGGTTGTAAACAATGGAGTGGGAGTAGGGGGAAAACGGCGGCAATAGCGGCGCTTTCGCTGCCCTATGAATTGCCCTCTTGTCCATATCTGACTCCTATTCGACTGAGAATCTCCATCTCCGATCTGGCAGACGCGATCTGCGCCCACATCCCGGATCAAGTAAAGTGCTTTCGAATGGCGAGAGCGCTATGGCGTAGAACGGCGTGCGTAAAGGCGTGTCCGCTTTGCGCCCCTCATTCAAACCCATGCGCACCGCATTGATCTCCGCCGAAAGCGGTCATTCGATCCGCGGGCGGAGATCGACAGTTCCGCACTCCATTTGAGATTTACAGCTGGACAGTGAATGCGCATCAACCCTCGTCGGTCATGGGAGGGGGGCGCCCTGCGCAATCAATCCGCTGTCTCTGAGGTCGGTCCACAAGCTGGATGGGATGTCCTCGCGCAGATAGGCCAGGTTCTGCTCGAGCTCATCCGCCGACCGGGCGCCGGGAATGACGCTCGACACCAACGGATGGCCGAGTGGGAACTGTAGCGCCGCCGCCGGCAATGAAACGTCGTGGCGGGCGCAGACCGCCTCGATGCGGCGCACGCGCTCCAGCACCGGTTCGGGCGCCGGCCGGGTGTTGAAGGTCGCGCCCTTGACCGCGCCCGTCGCAAGGATGCCGGAATTATACGGTCCACCGATGATGATCCTGGTGCCGCGCTGCTCGCAGAGCGGCAGCAAAGTCGCCAGCGGCTCCTGCTCGAGCAGCGTGTAGCGGCCGGCGAGCAGGAAATAGTCGAATTCCCCTGCGACGACGAAATCCGACAGCATCTGCCACTGGTTGATGCCGACGCCGACCGCCTTGATGACGCCCTGCGATCGTAGCTCGTCGAGAGCCGGATAAGCGCCGTCCATGGCTTCGCGAAAACGGCTCCTCGCATAAGGATCTTCGCCGGGGCCGAAATGGATCGCCTCGTCCGGATCGTGGATCGAGACCATGTCGACATAGTCGGTGCCGAGCCGCTTCAGCGTGCCTTCGAGCGAACGCATCACGGCATCGCGCGAAAAGTCGAACTCGGCGCGGAAAGAGCCGGGCTGATCCCACAGCGCGGGCTTCAGCTCCTCGGGCGGGATCGGCACGAGGTCGTAACCGATCTTGGATGAGATGACGATGTCGGCGCGGGATAGCGATTGGATCGCAAGGCCCAACCGCGTCTCGCTGACACCGAAACCGTAGACAGGGGCGGTGTCGAAATAACGAATGCCACTGTCATAGGCCGCGTGCACGGTGTTGACCGCGGCATTCGTATCGACGGCGCGATACATGTTGCCGAGCCCCGTGCCGCCGAGCCCGATCGTCGTCACCTCTAGCCCGTTCTTCGCAACGGCCCTGAACTCGATTCCAGCCATTTTTTTGCTTCCCTTGATCCCTGCTTTTGTCCGGGCCGGCTTCCCGCGGCGATTGGGCCCGAAAGCCCGCCATCGGGCCACATCGAAAGGCCATTGACACCTAACTTGTCATATAACAATGTAACCACATGACACACAAGCAGGTAAGCCACGAAAAGGGAGGAAACAATGGACGACGAGACGAGGAACCACATGGCGAACGCCGCGATCAGCCGGCGCGGCGCCTTCGCGCTAGCCGGCAAGCTCGGCCTGGGCGCGGCTGGCCTGGCTGGCGGGCTGGCAGGCGCGGGTCTTATCGGCGGCATCAGCGCGGCAAAAGCAGCTGATTCATCGGCTGGCCTGCCGAAGAAGCCGTACAAATTCCATTTCGTCTGCCATGTGACGCTGGACCAGTTTTTCACGCCGACTGTCTATGGCATTCAGGACGCCTGCGCCGCCTTCGGTTGCAGCTACCAGTGGACGGGTTCGCAGAAGAACGTCGTCTCCGAAATGGTCAGTGCCATGCAGACGGCGATCGCGCAGAAGTCGGACGGCATCGCGGTGTGCCTGGTCGATCCGACGGCTTTCGACGCCCCCACCGAAATCGCGGCTCAGGCCGGCATCCCGGTGGTCGCCTTCAATGCCGACGTGCCGGTCGGCAGCCCCAACAAGCGGCTCTCCTATGTCGGCCAGCCGCTCTACCAGTCGGGCTATAATTCGGCGCTGAAATGGCTGAAGCTGATCCCCAAGGGCGGCCACGTCATGCTGTCGATCGGCGTGCCTGGCTCGCTCAACACGCAGCCGCGCCTCGATGGCTACATCCAGGCGATCAAGGACTCTAACAGCGGCGTCACTTACGATGTCGTCAACACCGGCCCGGATCCGGCAACGGAAATCTCGCGCGTCGAAAGCTATTATCTCAGCCACAAGAACGTGAACGGCATGTTCGGCACCGGCGGCTCCGACACCTATGCCTGCGGCTTCATCTCTAACAAATATGGGCTGGTCAAGAACGGCGGCGCGGTCGCCGGCTTCGACCTGTTCCCGCAGACGCTGGACTTCATCAAATCCGGCGACGTCAACTTCACCACCGACCAGCAGGCCTATCTGCAGGGCTTCCTGCCGGTGCAGCAGATGTATCTCTACAAGCTCTCCGGTGGCCTCGTCGGCCCTGCCAACAGCGACACCAGCCAGGCCTATGTGACCAAGGACAATGTCGACGCCTATGTCGGCAAGACGCGATTCGAGGGCCGCAGCGACGCCGAGCCGACCTGAGCCTTTACGCAGCCTGCACCCGCTCGCGGCCTTATCGCGCGATGGGACGGCGAGCGATCGGCTGCGGACGGACAGCCCGCCGCCGATCAACTTGCCTCGCATTGAAACCAGGAAGACAAGCTTGCCGCCCACCGCTATACAGCCAGCGAAGAAGAACGCCGTTGGCGTCAAGGTCCCCCGGACAATGCGGGAGCAACTGCTCATCCTGTTGTCGCGCTACCGCGAGGCCAGCATCGCCGTTGTCGCCATCGTGCTGGTGATCTATTTCCAGCTCGGCAGCGACGGAGGTTTCCTGTCGCCCTCGTTCATGAGCGTGGTGCTGCGCGACACCGGCCGGCTGGGCTTGATCGCCGCGGCCGAAGTCATGCTGATGATCACCGGCGAGATCGACCTGTCGCTCAGCGCCATCTTCTCCATCGCTCCCTATGTCATGGCGCTGCTGTCGGTGACCTACGGCGTGCCTTTGGCCGTCGGTGCGGTGATCGGCGTGCTGATCGGCATCCTCGTCGGCGCCATCAACGGCATCATCACCGTGCGCTTCAAGGTGCCCTCGTTGATCACCACGGTCGGCACGCTGTTCTTCCTGCAAGGCATCGTGGTGTCGATCTACAACAGCCAGCCGATCGTGGCGCCGGTCGAGCAGCCTTTCAACGCGATCTTCGGCCAGAGCCTCTACCAGCCAACGGATGCGCTTCTGTCCTGGCACGGCGTCACCGCTTTCACGCCGTTCCTGTGGGCGGTGCTGGTCGTGCTGGTGCTGGCCCTGGTGCTCAACCGCACCACCTTCGGCCTGCACACGATTGCGACCGGAAGCAATATCATCGGCGCGCGCGAGATCGGCGTGCGCACCGACCGCATGAAGATCTACAATTTCATGATCGCCGGCGGCTGCGCCGCCTTTGCCGGCATCATCAACACGGCGCAATTCACCTCGGCCGACCCGCAGGCCGGCAGTCCGTTCCTGACGTTGCAGGCGATTGCGGCGGCGGTCATCGGTGGCACGTCGCTGCTGGGCGGCTCGGGCACCGTGATCGGCGCGCTAATCGGCGCCTTCGTCGTCGCCTCGCTCAACAACGGCCTGGTTATGATCGGCGCCCAGGCGACGGTCTCCGACATCTATCTCGGGGCGGCCATCATCGCCGCCATGATCCTCTCGATCCAGGTCGACCGGCTGCGCACACGGAGGCGCGTATGAACACACAAACTATTCCGCCGCTGGCGCCCGATGCGCCTGTCGTGCTGGAGATGACCAACATCTCCAAGAGTTTTGGCGCCGTCACCGCGCTGGTCGACGTCTCGATCAGGCTGCGCCAGGGCGAGGTGCTGGCCCTGGTCGGCGACAACGGCGCCGGTAAATCGACGCTGATCAAGATCTTGTCCGGCTTCCACCAGCCCGACACAGGCACGATCGTCTCGCAGGGCAAGGAAGTGCGTTTCGCCTCGCCGCGCGACGCCCGCGCGCAAGGCATCGAGACCGTCTACCAGGATCTGGCGCTGATCGGCGACCTCAGCGTCTTCCACAACATGTTCCTGGGACGCGAATACCGCAAGCGCGTGCTCGGACTGAACCTGCTCGATAACGGGAAGATGCGCGAGCAGGCGCAGCTTTATCTCGACACGTTGGGCATCTCGATCCCCTCTGTCAACAGCACTGTCGACCTTCTGTCCGGCGGTCAGCGCCAGTGCATCGCGGTTGCCCGCTCGATCTATTCGTCGCCAAAAATCCTGGTGCTCGACGAACCGTTGGCCGCGCTCGGCGTGCGCGAGAGCGCGCATGTCTTGGGCCTGATCCAGAACCTGCGCCAGCAGCGCTGGGTCTCGGTTATCCTGATCGTGCACAACTACAACCAGATCTTCGAGGTCTGCGACCGCATCAACTTTCTGCATTCGGGCGAGATCGCGCTCGACGCCTCGACGGCCGACACCAGCGAGGAGGAACTGATCCGCATCGTCAAGTCGGGCCTCGGCCGCAAGGGCGATCGATGCCGCCGCGGCGCAAGTGCGGCCGGGCTTCGTATGAGCCGCCGACAAGGCACCGCTAGAACAATCCCAGCCGGCTCGACCCCATCCACCGGCCCTCGCATGGAGCACTCGCTTTGACCTTCTCTCCGACCGAACTGATGAAATCCCTTGGCCGCGGACTGCTGTCGTTCCCGCTAACTTTTTTCGACAAGAACGGCGCCTTCAACGAAGACGGCTACCGCGCCCATGTCGCAGCCCAGGGCGCTGCCGGAGCGAGCGGGCTTTTCGCCGCCGGCGGGACTGGCGAGTTCTTCTCGCTGACGCTCGAGGAGTACGAACGCGTCGTGCGCTCGGCCTCGCACGAAGTGCCCAAGACCCTACCGCTGCTCGCCGGCGTCGGCTATGGCACGCATATGGCGGTAGAGTTCGCCAAGGCGGCCGAGGCCAATGGCGCCGACGGCCTTTTGGTGCTGCCGCCCTATCTGGTCAAGTCCGAGCAGGAGGGCCTGCGCCGCCATCTCACCGCCATCTGCCGTTCGGTGGGTATCGGCGTCATCGCCTACAATCGGGACAATGCCATCCTGGCGCCCGAGACGCTGGAGCGTGTGGCGCAGGATTGCCCTAACTTGATAGGCTTCAAGGACGGTGTCGGCGACATCGAGCTGCTCACCGCCACGCGCTATCGCATGGGCGATCGGCTGGTCTTCATCGGCGGCATGCCGACGGCGGAGGTCCATGCCAGCGCGGCGGCCGCGATCGGCATGACAACCTATTCCTCGGCCATCTACAACTTCGCGCCCGAGGTTGCGCTGCGTTTCTTCAACGCCCTGCGGGCCGGCCGCAAGGCCGAGGTCGACGATCTCATCCGCTCGTTCTTCCTGCCCTATCTCGCCATCCGCAACCGGCGCGCCGGCTATGCGGTGGCGATCGTCAAGGCTGGCGCGCGCATTGCCGGCATCGACTGCGGACCGGTCCGCTCGCCGCTGCTCGATCTGACGGCGGATGAGGAACGCCAGCTCGCCGCCCTCATGCAGGCCTGCAAGATGCCGATGGCCGAGATGGCTTAGGTCCGATGGATCCTGTGTTACCGCCTTGCCGGACCGTCGACCATGCGGCGATAGCGCTCGCGGCCCGCCTCCAGATGCTCGCGCAAGGTGAAGCGGGCGGCTTCGACATTCTGCCGCTCGATGGCCTGGTAGATGCGGCGGTGCTCCGTCTGGACCTGCTCCAGATACAGCCGCCGCTGCTCCGGCGTTTCGTCGCGCGGGCGCATCAGCTGGCGCGGAATGATGACGGGTCCGAGGAAATGCATGAAGCGTTCGAAATAGGGGTTGCCGGTGGCGGACGCGATCGCCCGGTGGAAGGCGAAATCCGGCTCGATGGCGCTCTCGCCCGCCGCGATCGAGGCGTCGATGGCATCGAGGCAGTCGCGCATGCGGGCAAGATCGTCGTCGCTGCGCTTCTCGGCGGCGATGCCGGCGGCTTCCTGTTCCACCGCAAGCCGAAGCTGCAGCACGTTCTGCACTTGGGTCAGCGAGGTGAGCTCGTCGGAGATGATGCGGAAGGTGGTGGCGGCCTGATGATCGGCGACGAACACGCCCGCACCCTGGCGGCTGACGACAAGCCCTTCCGAGCGCAGCGAGGCCATGGCTTCGCGGATCACCGTGCGGCTGACGCCGAATTGCGCGATAAGCTCCTGCTCGGTCGGCAGTTTCTCGCCGCTCGTCAAGTGACCGGCACGTATTTCGCGCGCAAACCAGTCGGCAACCTGCGCGGTGCGGCTGATCTGCGGGGGAAGGCCAAAGGAACGTTCCATCATCTCCAAGCAATAAACCAACCGCGTTTGCAGGCAAGCCATAATTTGTCTGGTGATATGATGACTTCAGCGGTTAGCCGCAGGCGATCTTCGCTCGCCTTGGCAGGCACGCACGAACATCGGAGCGGTGGCTAAGAAAGGGCGGGCTGATGGTACCCACCAAACCTGTGTTGTTGACCGGGGCATCCGGCACTATCGGACGGCTGCTCTCGGGCAGGCTGGCGGCGTTGGGCTGGACCTTGCGGCTCACCGATATCGCGCCCTTGCCGATCCGGCTGCCGGACAGAGCGAGCTTCACGACAGCCGATCTCGAGGACCAGCAGGCGGTGAACGAAATGGCCGAGGGCTGTGGGCTGATCCTGCATTTCGGCGGCATCTCCACCGAGCAATCCTTCGAGACCGTGCTCGGCCCGAATTTTCGCGGCGCCTACCACATCTACGAAGCGGCACGCCGGGAGAAAGCGCGTGTCGTGTTTCCGTCCTCCGTTCATGCGGTCGGCCTCTACGAACGCACGCAGATCCTCGACCAGGATTGCCTCTTGCGGCCCGACGGCTATTACGGCCTGTCAAAGGCTTATGGCGAGATGCTGGCGCGGCTCTATTTCGACAAGCATGCCGTTGAAAGCGTGCTGATCCGCATCGGTTCCGTCCTGCCGGAGGTGCCCGACGAGCGGATCCTCTCTACCTGGATATCGCATGACGATTTCGTGCGCCTGATCGACCGCTGCGCTGCGGCGGAGCGCGTCGATTGCTCGGTCATCTGGGGCCAGTCCAACAATAGTCGTGGCTTCTGGCGAAAGGACGCAAGGCTGAAGATCGGCTGGACGCCGCTCGACAGTTCCGACAGCCAGGCCGAACGTGTGCACGGCAAGGTGACCGACAACCCGGTCGTCGAGCGCTACCAGGGCGGCAAGTTCATCGTCGTCGACTACAGCCGCGCCGACTTCCCGCCGCGCGAGATGTTCGAGAGCGAGTGAGCTATGCCGCTGTGGTCTTGCCGGTGATCATATCCGCCGCCTTCTCGGCGATCATGATCACCGCTGCGTTGGAGTTGGAAGAGACGATGCGCGGCATCACAGAGCTGTCGCAGACGCGCAGGCCGGCAAGACCGCGCACACGCAGCTCGGGATCGACGACGCTGTCGGCATCGCCGCCCATGCGGCAGGTGCCGACCGGATGATAGGCGCTGCGGCCATGCTGACGGGCAAAGGCTTCGAGCGCCGCGCGGCCCTTCGTCGCCGCTCCCGGCAGATGCTCGCGGCTGATGTATTTGGCGAAGGCCGGTTGCGACAGGATCTCGCGGCTGATCTCGATGCCGTCGACGGCGCGTTCGAGGTCGTAGCGCTCGGCGAAAGGATTGGCGTCGATAATCGGCGCATCGCGCAGATCCGCCGAGCGCAGCGCCACACTGCCGCGCGAACGCGGCCGCACATGGTAGGAGTTCAGCGTGCAGCCGTTGCCGCCGGGAACCGAGCCGATGCCTTCCTCGACGCCGGCGCCGGGCAGGAAATGGAACTGGATGTCCGGCGTCCTCTCGGCGCGGTCGCCCCACCAGAAACCGCCGGCCTCGACGATGTTGGAAGCCACCGGTCCCTTGCCGAACAGCGCGTATTCGAGACCGGCAACGGCCTGCCAGCGCTTCTTCTTGTAGCGGTCGATGCCGTGCGGCCCGTTGAGTTCGGCGACGACGTCGACATCCATGTGGTCGTGCAGGTTCTGGCCGACGCCGGCGAGATCGTGCACCACCTTGATGCCGTGCTGGCCGAGATGCGCGGCCGGGCCGATGCCGGACAGCATCAGGAGTTTCGGCGAGCCGATGGCGCCGGACGTGACGATCACCTCGCGTTCGGCGCGCATCAGATCGGTGCGGTCGGTGGCCACGATCTCGACGCCGACGGCGCGGCCGTTCTCGACGACGACGCGGCTGACCGTGGCGTCGGTGCGCAAGCTCAGGTTCGGGCGCGCCAGGGCGGGCTTGAGATAGGCGACCGCCGTGCTCGAGCGCCTACCGTTGCGCGTGGTCGTCTGGTAGAAGCCGGCGCCTTCCTGCTCGCCGGCATTGAAGTCGGCTCGGAAGGGCAGGCCGGCCTGCTGCGCCGCCTTGACGAAGATCCGGGTCAGCGGATGCGGCGCGCCGCTGGAGACGCCGAGCGGGCCCTCAATGCCGTGCTGCGGACCGGCAAAGGTGTCGTTGCCCTCGGACCTGACGAAATAGGGCAGCACATCGGCGTAGTTCCATCCGGCGCAGCCGAAGTCGGCCGCCCAGCCGTCATAGTCCTGCGGGCAGCCTCGCGTGAACACCTGGGCATTAATGGACGAGCCGCCGCCCAGCACCCGTGCCTGCGGGTAGACCATGACACGGCCATCGATCTCCTTGCCGGGCGCCGCGTCATAGCCCCAGATCAGCGGGCCGGACGTCATCTTGAAGAAGCCGACCGGCATGTGGATGTAACGGTCGGTGTCGGGCGGCCCAGCCTCGATCAGGACGACCGACAGGCCTGGATCCTCGCTCAGTCTCGCGGCAAGCACGCAGCCGGCCGAGCCGCCGCCAACGATGATGTAGTCCGGCATTCTCGCTCCCTACCCGAGGCGAAGTCAGTGCCTCGCTCTTCATGCGCGCGACGATCTCAAGTCGCTTGTGCCGCGTCAAGAGAAAGAGTATGGTTGCCGTGTTGAAGGGTTGTCATACAAGTAGAGATCGATAACCCTCGCTGGAGGATCCGGCCGTGCGCCCTGCGCAAGCGCCGGGCGGCAAACAAATTCAATCGGGAGGTTCGAAATGAAGGACAGCAATGGTCTTGTTTTTTCCGGCAGGGTAAACCGCCGGACGCTGATGCTGGGCGCTGCCGCCGGGGCGGCGACGCTGGCCATGCCAAATGTGCTGCGCGCGGCCGACAAGCCGACACTGGTGACGTCGATCCGCTCGTTGTCCAATCCCTACCACGCGGTTTGGAAGACCGGCGCCGAGGCCTATGCCAAATGGGCCGGGCTGGAACATGTCACGCTGGTCTCGGAAGGCAACAGCGAGAAGGGCATCGCCGACATCAAGGCGATGCTGGCCAAGACCAACGGCAATATGGTGCTCAATTCCGATCCCAACGACACGCCCGACGCGCGCCCGATCGTCGAAGCTTGCGCCAAGGCCGGCGCCTATGTGGTTACGCAGTGGAACAAGCCGGCCGACCTGCACCCCAAGGACTTCAATCCGAACTATGTCTCCCATATCGAGTTCGACGGCATCGCCAGCGGCAAGACCATCGCCGAGATCCTGTTCAAGGCCATCGGCGGCAAGGGCGGCATCGTCGCGCTCGGCGGCCTGATCTCGACCACGGCCGCGATTGAACGGAAGAAGGGCCTTGATGCAGCGCTTGCCGCCAATCCCGACATCAAGCTGCTCGACTTCCAGGTCGCAAACTGGAAATCGACCGAGGCCTTCGACCTGATGGGCAATCTGCTGACCCGATTCGGCGACGACATCAAAGGCATCTGGGCCGCCAATGACGACATGGGCTCCGGCGCGCTCGAAGCGCTGCGCGCCGAAAACCTCGCCGGCAAGGTGCCGATCGTCGGCGTCGACGGCATCAAGACGGCGGTCGACGCGGTGCGCACCGGCGAGTTCGCGTGCACCGTCACCTCCGATCCGTTCTGGCAGGGCGGCATGGGGCTTGCGATCGGCTACAACGCCAAGATCGGCAAGTTCGACCCGGCCAAGGAGCCGCCGGAGCACCGCGAATTCTATGGCAAGGCGGTGCTGATCTCGCACGACAATGTCGAGGAATATTACAAGACCAATGTCGAGTCGAAGCCCGAGATTGACTGGAACGATCTGTGGGGCCGGGTGACCGGAGCGATCCGCACCTGACCCGTTTGGGGCGGGCACGCTTCTCCCTGGCGGCGGCCCGCTCCTTTTTTGCTGGCGTCCTGTGCCTATAGGCGCAACGCCGCTCATCCTGCACACGGGAAGCGGTTTCTTGACAATCCATACAGAACCCCTGAAGTCCGTTCCGGACATCGAGCGGACGACGCTTATGACATCGATCCCCGGCCGCATCGCCGCGCTGTTCGGCGGCAGGCGCTGGCGCAGCCTGGCGCCGCTGGCGGTGCTGATCGTGCTGTGCCTGCTGATCGCCATCGCCAATCCCAATTTCATCGAGTTGCGCAATCTGGTGCGGCTCGCCAATTCGGCCGCCGTGCCGCTGACGCTGGCGATGGGGCTGACCTTCATCATCCTGATGGGCAGCATCGACCTCTCGGTCGAAGGCACGCTGTCGGTGTCGGCGATGGTGGTGGTGCTGCTTGCCGCCAATGACGCCAACGGCAACGACTATGGCTGGTGGGCGGTGCTTGCCGCCGTGGTCGCCGGCACGGTGATGGGGCTAATCAGCGGCCTCGTCCAGACGATGCTGCGCATCCCGTCCTTCATGGCGACGCTCGGCATGTGGTTCATCGGCCTTGGCCTGTCGGTCTATATGCTGGGCGGCTCGGCCATCCGCCTCAACGACGCCTCGATCCGCGACCTTGCCTTGCACCGCTTCCTCGGCCTGCCGCTGGCGGTCTGGGTCGCGCTCGGCGCTTTCCTGCTCGCCGCTGTCATCCAGTATCACACCAGGCTCGGCCGCCACATATTGGCGATCGGCGGCGACGAGGACGTGACTAAGCTCTCCGGCGTCAACGTCACGCGCGTGCGCATCGCGGCGTTTGCGCTGGCCGGCTTCTTCTTCGGCATCGCCGGGGTGCTGGCGGCGGCCCAGCTCGGGCAGTCGCATGCCGTGATCGGCGACGGCAGGCTGTTTGCCGCCGTCACCGCCGTGGTCGTCGGCGGCACGGCGCTGACCGGCGGCGAAGGCGGTGTCGTCAACACGCTCATCGGCGTGCTGATCGTCACGGTTCTGGCCAACGGCATGATCCTGCTCGGCATCTCGCCCTACATCCAGCAGACGGTGCAGGGCTTGATGATCATCGCGGCCGTGGCGCTGTCGCTCGACCGCGTCCGCCTCAAGATCGTCAAGTGAGCGCCATGTTGCAGGCGTCGAACATCATCAAGAACTTCCCCGGCGTCCAGGCTTTGCGCGACGTCTCGATCGAGGTGCGGCCGAACGAGGTGGTCGGGCTGATCGGTGAGAACGGAGCCGGCAAGTCGACGCTGATGCGGGTGCTGGCCGGCGGCTACCGGCTGGACGGCGGCTCACTCACGCTCGACGGCGAGCCGCTTCGCATGCGCAGTGCCCGCGACGCGGCCAGGCACGGCATCGGCATGGTGTTCCAGGAACAGTCGCTGGTGCTGAACCTGACGGTCGCCGAAAACATCTATCTCGGCGAGGAGGGCCGATTCACCCGCTTTGGCCTCGTCAACTGGCGCGCCATGAACGCGGCGGCGCGCCGGCAGCTCGCCAAGATCGGCGTCGACATCGACGTCACGGCGCGCACCTCCGAGCTCACCTTCGCCGCGCGCCAGATGGTCGAGCTCGCCAAGGCGCTGACGCTTGAGGAGACGGTCGAGCGTCCGCTGCTCATCCTGCTCGACGAGCCGACCTCGGTGCTCAACGCCGCTGATATCGAGGTGCTGTTCGCGCGTGTGCGCTCGCTCAAATCCCGTGCCAGTTTCGTCTTTGTTTCGCATCGCCTTGACGAAGTGCTGACGATTTCCGACCGCGTCTACACGATGAAGGACGGCGCTGTCGTGGCCGAGCACCGCGCCGCGCAAGTCACCGCGCCGGAGCTGCACGAGATCATGGTCGGGCGCGGACTGCAGGCCGAATATTATCGCGAGGCGCGCCAGCAGCCGCCGGGCGACAAGATCATGGTCGAGGCCAAGGGGCTTGGCGCGAACGGCTTCTATCGCGGCGTCGATCTCATGATCCGCGCCGGCGAGATTGTCGGCATCGCCGGTGTCGTCGGCTCCGGCCGCGAGGAGGTGACGCGCACCGTCGGCGGTTTCCTGCCGCATGATGCAGGCGAGATGAAGATCGCCGGCGAGACGGTGCGCTTCGGCTCGCCGGAGCCAGCGGTGCGCAAAGGCATCGGCTATGTGCCGCGCGAGCGCAGGCTGGAAGGACTGGTGATGTTCCTGTCGATCGCGGAGAACATCTCGCTGGCGGACCTCAAGAGCGTCATGCGCAACGGCGCCATCGACCATGGCAAGGAGCGCCGGCTTGCCGCCGACTGGATCAAGCGGCTCAGCATCAAGGCGCCCGGCCCGGATGCCGCTTGCCGAAAGCTCAGCGGCGGCAACCAGCAGAAGGTGGTGCTGGCGCGCTGGATGACGGCGGGCTCGCGCATCCTGGTGCTCGACCACCCGACGCGCGGTCTCGATGTCGGCGCCAAGGAGGAGGTCTACGAGTTGGTCCGCGATCTCTCGGCGCAGGGCGTGGCGATCCTTTTGATCTCCGACACGCTGGAAGAAACGATCGGCCTGTCGCATCAGGTGCTGGTGATGCGCGACGGCGAGATCACAGCGCGCTTCGACGCCAGCCCGGGCAACAAGCCGGACCAGGTCGAATTGCTGCGAGCGATGGTGTGAACCTATGAGTGAAGGTTTTTCGATCAGGCAGGTCTTCGAAGGCAAGTGGACGCAAGGCGCCATCCCTCTGGTCCTGCTTGTCGCCCTGTTGCTGATCATCGAGGTCGCCGCGCCCGGCTTTCTGACCGGCGAGACGCTGGCGCTGCTCTTCGCCAACACCGCCGTGCTGTTCATCCTGGCGACCGGCGTCACCTTCGCCATCCTGCTCGGCGGCATCGACCTGTCGATCCAGGCGGTGGCCTCGCTGGCGAGCGTGATGCTGGCGCAGTTGCTGCCCTCGCTTGGCTTCGCCGCCTTCCCGGTGGCGATCCTGTCCGGCCTCGCCTTCGGGCTGCTCAGCGGCATCGTGCATGTCAAGCTGCGCGTGCCGTCCTTCGTCGCGACCCTGGCCACCGGCGGCGTGGTCACGGGCCTTGCGCTCTGGGTCTCCAACGGCCGCGCCATCACCATCGAGGAGGCCGGTCGGGAGAAGACCGCATGGATCAACGCGACGATTTTCGGCCTGCCGATGGTGGTGCTGATTTCGGCGCTGATCGGCATCGTCAGTTTCCTGGTGCTGCGCTACACGCGCTTCGGCCGCCAGGCGATCGCGGTCGGCGCCGGCGAACCGGCGGCCTGGGCCGCGGGCATCAATGTCGACCGCACCAAGATCATCGCCTTCGCGGCGTCGGGGATGCTGGCGGCCGTCGCTGGCGTCGTGCTGGCGGCCAGGCTGTCGAGCGGCTCTCCGGTGCTCGCCAACCAGCTGCTGCTGCCGGCCATCGCCGCCGTCATTGTCGGCGGCACTGCGATCACCGGCGGGCTGGGTGGCGTCGCGCGCACCGCGGTCGGCGCGCTGATCATCTCGATCGTGCGCATCGGCATGACCTTCGTCGGCGTCAATATCTTCCTGGAGAACATGGTGTTCGGCGCGGTGCTGATCGCCGCCGTCGCAATCACCATCGACCGCAGCAAGATCGCGGTCATCAAGTGACGGACCGATCCGCACCGCCTCCCAAGCAAGCGCGGACGCAGGGGGACCGCATCGGCGCGAGGCCGGTGCGGTCCGGCCTGAATTTACTGCATAGTGTCCAGACCGATCAGCTCGATCTTGTAGCCGTCCGGGTCCTCGACGAAGGCGATGTGGGTGGTGCCGTGCTGCATCGGTCCGGGCTTGCGCGGGATCTTGGCGCCGCGCTTTTCCAGCTCGGCGCAAACGGCGTAGATGTCGTTGACGCCGAGTGCCAGATGGCCGAAGCCGGTGCCGATCTCATAGGGTTCCTCGCGGCCCCAGTTCAACGTCAGCTCGACGACCGCTTCCTTGTCCTCCGGCCCGTAGCCGACAAAGGCATTGGTGAACTTGCCGCCGGGATAATCCTCGCGGCGCAGCAAGGTCATGCCGAGCACTTCGGTGTAGAAGGCGATCGACTTGTCGAGGTCGAGCACCCTGATCATGGTGTGCATATAGCGAAAGCCGGGGGCGTCGCTCATTGGGAAAGTCCTCCGAATTCAGTGATTTGCCGGTCTGACCATCCACATCAAACGGCTTCGGGAAGCATGGCGTCGCTTGATGTTCTAAATCAGGGTTGTATGATAACACGACAAGATTGGTGGTTGTCCAGTCGTTTTCCGGAAGGGTCCAGGTTCAGTTCATGAATGCCGTGCCGCCCAATTCCGCATCGCTGATCGCCGCCCTTGCCGGCGTGCTGTCGGATGGCGGGCTACTGACCGAGGCAGAGGACCTTATCCGCTACAGCCGCGACTGGTCGGGCGACCATTTCGGCCGCCCGCTGGCGGTGGCGCGGCCCAGTTCGGTGGAAGAGATGTCGGCGCTGATGAGGCACTGCCATGCCGAGCGCATTCCCGTCGTGCCGCAGGGCGGACTGACTGGCCTTGTCGGCGCGGCGGTGGCAGCCGACGGCAACGAGGTCGTCGTCTCGCTGGAGCGCATGAACAGGATCCGCTCGATCAGCCCGATCGACTTCGCTATGGTGGTCGAGGCCGGCTGCATCCTCGAGGACGCCAAGCGCGCGGCCGAGGAGAGCGACTGCATTTTGCCGATCACCTTCGGTGCGCAGGGCAGCTGCCGCATCGGCGGCAATGTCGCCACCAATGCCGGCGGCTTCAACGTGCTGCGTTACGGCATGACGCGCGACCTTGTGCTCGGCCTCGAAGTTGTGCTGGCCGACGGCCGGATCTGGAACGGACTGAAGGTCCTGCGCAAGGACAATCGCGGCTATGATCTGAAGCAGGTCTTCATCGGTTCGGAAGGCACGCTCGGCATCGTCACCGCCGCTGCGCTGAAGCTCTTCCCCAGGCCGACGCAGATCGAAACGGCGCTCGTCGGCCTGCGTTCGGTCGAGGATGCGATGGCGCTCTATGCGCGGGCGCGGCGCGGCTGCAGCGACCTGCTCACCGCCTTCGAGCTGATCCTGCGCGGCGGCATCGAGATCACCATGCGCGAGGGCAAGGATTTCCACGAGCCGCTCGGCAAGCCTTACCCTGCCTATGTGCTGATTGAGGTTTCGTCCGGAGGACTGATCGACCTCAAGGATATGCTGTTGAGTTTTCTCGCGGGCGTCGAGGATCTCGTCGAGGACGGCATCGTGGCATCGACCCGGGCACAGGGTGAGCGCCTGTGGCTCTACCGCGAGATCATGGTCGAGCGGCAGGGGCGCGGCGGCCGCTATCTGCGCACCGACGTCTCCGTGCCGATCTCGAAGCTTGCTGATTTCGTCACCGATGCACTGTTCGAATTGGGGCGGGCGAGACCCGACGCGCTGCCCGTCACCTACGGCCATGTCGGCGACGGCAACATCCATCTCAACGTCGTGCCGCCGGAGGGCATGGCGGCCGAGGCGATCGAGCATCTGTTCGAGGAGGCGGAAGCGGAGATTTTCGCCGTCGTCGACCGCTATGGCGGCTCGATCAGCGCCGAGCACGGCATCGGCCGGGTCAAGCAGCGGGCCTTCCTCGACCGCATCGATCCGGTGGCGCTCGATCTTGCGGCAGGCATCAAGGATGCGATTGATCCGCGCCATATATTGAGCAACGGCCGCATTCTGGCGTCCGCATCCGCGCTCGACTATAGGTGAGCGATGACGCTGAAGCTCGACAAGGTCAATCGCGGTCCGCACCTCTCCACGCTCGTGGCGAGTTCCATCTCGCGCGAGATCGCGCAGGGGCGGCTGAAGCCCGGCGATCAGCTTCCGACCGAACAGGCGCTGGCGACCACGTTCGGGGTCAGCCGCAACGTGGTGCGCGAAGCGATCGCAAGGCTGCGCTCCGAAGGCCGCATCTGGTCGCAGCAGGGCAGGGGCGCCTTCGTTGCCGACGCTACCAACGCGACGGTGCTGACGATCGACTATGAAACCTTGCAGCGGGCGGATTCCTTCCGCAACCTGTTCGAACTGCGCGGCATGCTGGAAGTGCAGATCGCCGCACTGGCCGCGACCCGCCGCTCCGATGCCGATATCGTGGCGATGGAACAGGCACTCGACGGGATGCGCACGGCTCCCTATGGCAGCGTCGCCTGGCTGAAGAACGACCTCGGTTTCCACCGCGCCGTCGCCGAAGCGACCCAGAACCCTTATATGGGCCAGTTCCTCGTCTTCGTCTCGGAACGGGTGCGCGAAAGCATCCTGGCCGCCGGCAACCAGCAGAAGTCCGACGACATGGCGCGCACGACGCTGGGCGAGCACGAGCGCATCCTGGCGGCGATCAAGGCCGGCGACGCGAAGGGCGCGAGCGCCGCCATGACGCGGCATCTTGCGGGTGCTGCCGCGCGTGTTGGATTGCCTGGAAGCGAGGCCTCGCCGAAGCCAGTGTCGCCAGCACTGCCTTCGCGGCTGCGGAAGGCAGTGCGCGGGCAGGCGGCGGGGTAGGCGGCGGCTCAGCCCGCTCGGTCAACGCCAGCCAAAACGGAGAGGAGCGCCCAGTGCGATTTCACTCAGCCGCCGGCTCAACCAGCGACACCCCATTCAACCCCGCGACGATATCCGACAGCGCCGGCACGAATTTTTCCCCGTGTCCCGTGGCCACCGCCGTCGCAAAACCGTTGCGGACCACGGCGCCGACCGGGTTGGCGATGCCGGCGGCCTGGGCGAAGGAGGCGAGGTAGGTCATGTCCTTCAGCGCATTGGCGATGGCGAAGCGCTGGGCGTTTTCGTTGCGGTTCAGCACGAAGTCGAAGAAGGCCTGGTAGAAGCCGCAATCCATGCGGCTGCCGGAGATGACGCTGTTGAAGACCTGCGGCGTCAGCCCGGCCTTGGCGCCGAGCATCAGCGCCTCGGAATAGATCGCCGAATAGCCCATCGAGACGAAATTGTTGAGCAGCTTCATGGTGTGGCCGCTGCCGGTCGGGCCGGTGTGGACGATGCGCGCGGCGAAGGCTTCGAGCACTGGCCGCGCGCGGGCTACCGCTTCCGCCGCGCCGCCGACCATGACGTCGAGCTTGCCCTCGGCGGCTTCCTTGGGCGTGCGCGCCAGCGGCGCGTCGATCAGCGTCACGCCTTGCGTGGCGAGTTCGGCGGCGAGCGCGATCGTCGAGGGCGGGTTGGAGGTCGAGCAGTCGACGATCAACAGCGGCTTGCCGGCGGCGGCCAAGCCGTCAGGACCCCTCACGACCGCTTCCACCTGCGGCGAGCCGGTGACGCAGAGGAGAACGATGTCGCAGCCTTCGGCGAGCGCGCGCGGCGTCGCCGCCTGGCCGGCGCCGGCGCTGACCAGCTTCTGCGCCGCCTCCTGGTTGCGGTGCGCCCAGACCGTCAGCGGCCAGCCCTTGGTCAGAAGGTTGGCCGCCATGCCCGAGCCCATCGCGCCCAGGCCTATAAAGCCGATTTGCTGCTTCATGTTGGTCTTCCCTTGCTGTTGGGCTCAAACAAACGAAAGATTGCCGTTGCAACCAAGCGGTGCGATCCTTGGCGTAAGAATCGATTTAACGGGCCGGTTTTCCGATGACGGATCGCGAGGGAGCAATGTTCGGCGCCATTCGCCAGTCCCCCAACCTCAGGGGCGAGCTGGTCGACAAGTTTGCCGCGCAGATCGAAGCCGGCGATCTTGCGCCGGGACAGCGGCTTCCCACCGAGCAGGAGATCGTCAACGCGACGGGCGTCAGCCGGACGGTGGTTCGCGAGGCGCTGGCCTCGCTCCGCGCACGGGGGCTGATCACCACACGGCAGGGCCTTGGCGCCTTCGTGGCCCAGGAGCCCCCGCCGAAAACCTTTTCGATCGTGCCGACGGATGTCGAATCGATCGACGAGATCCTGGCGGTGCTTGAGCTCCGCATGGGCGTCGAGGCGGAAGCTGCGGCGCTGGCGGCCACGCGCCGGACCGCCAAGGACCTTGCGCTCATGGCCAAGCAGCTCGACGCCATCGACCGCGCGATCGCCGAAACCGGTCTCGCCGCGACCGAGGATGCGGCTTTCCATCGGGCGATTTCGCTCGCCTCGCACAACGCCTATTTCAGCCGGCTTTTCGACACGTTCGGCACCGCGATGATCCCGCGCCAATGGACGCAGTTCGATCGCCTGGAGCCCGACGAGCGCGAGCGGCATTTCGAGCGCACGCGGCGCGAGCACCGGGCGATCCACGACGCCATCGCGGCCCGCGACGCCAAGGCGGCGCAGCGCGCGATGCGGCTGCATCTTTCGCGTTCCTACAAGCGCTTCGAGCAGCTGCGCGACAGCGCTGGGAAATAAATCGGGCAAGGTCGCTCGATCGGTCCGTGGCTTGTATCGATCAGCGGCGGCTGCGGCTTGACGGTCCAAATCGGGTTGGCATCGATCGGCACCACGCGCCGATGCCAGGAACATCCCATCGCCCTCCAGCCTGCCGGTAGATCCAAAACCGCCGCTTTTCGCCATCACCTTTTGCATGCTTACAGGGTTGTCATACAACTATCCGATCTGATATTCCTGCGGGCACGACCCGTCAAGACGACGTTGGCTTTCAGGAGTGAGTTTCCATGCATCAAAGGCGATTTGGCCGCACCGGCTGGCAAGTGTCGGAAATCGGCTTCGGCAGTTGGGCGATCGGTGCCGACTGGGGCGACGTCGAGGAGAAGGACGCCATCGCGGCGCTCAACGCCGCGCTCGATTCAGGCGTGACGATGATCGACACGGCCGATGTCTATGGCGACGGCCGGGCGGAAAAACTGATCGCAAAGACGCTGAAGGGGCGTGGCGGCGTCAGGCCTATTGTCGCCACCAAGGCGGGCAAGCGGCTGAACCCGCATTTCGCGTCAGGCTACAATCGCCAGAACCTGACCAGCTTCGTCGAGCGCAGCCTGCGCTATCTCGAGGTCGACGTGCTGGACCTGGTCCAGCTCCACTGTCCGATGACGGAGGTCTTCTACCAGCCCGAGACGTTCGAGGCGCTGGACAGGCTGGTCGAGGAGGGCAAGATCCGTCACTACGGCGTCAGCGTCGAGAAGGTCGAGGAAGGCATCAAGGCGCTGCAATATCCGGGCGTCGTCAGCGTCCAGATCATCTACAACATGTTCCGGCAGCGACCCGCGGAGGTGTTCTTCGATATGGCGCGCCAGAAGGATGTCGCCATCATCGTCAGGGTGCCGCTGGCCAGCGGGCTCTTGTCCGGCAAGTTCAAGAGCGATTCCAGTTTCAGCGCCAAGGACCACCGCAACTACAACCGGCAGGGCGAGGCCTTCGACGTCGGCGAGACATTCTCCGGCGTGAATTATGAGGAAGGCCTGCAGGCGGTGGAGGAATTGCGGCCGCTGCTGCCGCCAGGCGCGACAATGGCGCAATGGGCGCTGCGCTGGATCCTGATGAACCCGGCGGTGACGGTGACCATTCCGGGCGCCAAGTCCGTCCGGCAGGCGCAGGAAAACGCCGCCGCGTCCGACCTGCCGGCGCTGTCGCCGCAAGTGATGGAGCGCATCGCCGACATCTATGAGCGGCGCATCAAGGCCTCCGTCCACCAGCGTTGGTGAGCGTCATGACCGCCGGTCGGCCCCTGATCATCGACGGGCATCAGCATTTCTGGGATCCGGCGGATGGCTCCTGCGGCTGGATGACGGAGGATTACGCTTCCATACGCCGGGTGTTCTCCCCCGACGACCTCAGGCCGGCGCTCGCCGCGGCCGGTGTGGACAAAACCATCCTTGTCCAGACTTGGCATTCGCTCAACGAGACGCTTGTGTTCCTGGAGACCGCGAGCCGGACCGATTTCGTCGCCGGCGTCGTTGGATGGGTCGACCTCACCGATCCTGATGTCGACGCCACGCTGTCCGAGCTGAAGGCGCGGTCGGATGGCCGCTATCTGGTCGGCATCCGTCATCTCGTCCATAACGAGGCGGATCCGAACTGGCTGCTGCGCGCGGACGTCCAGCGCGGGTGGCCGCGGTCGCCGAAGCGAACCTCGCCTATGACCTGCTGTTGAAGGAGCCGCAAATCCCCGCGGCCCTGGAGACGGTGGAACGGCATCCCAATTTGCGTTTCGTGGTCGACCACATCGCAAAGCCGCGCATTGCGCAGCATGCGATGGAGCCATGGGCCGGATTGATGCAAGGTTTCAAGGCGCATCGCGACCACGTCTGGTGCAAGCTGTCGGGGATGGTCACGGAGGCCGACTGGCGGCACTGGAAAAGCCAGGACCTGCGGCCCTATGTCGACGCGGTGCTTTCGATCTTCGGGCCGTCGCGATGCCTGTTCGGCTCGGACTGGCCGGTCTGCCTGGTCGCCGCCGACTATCAGTCGGTCAAGCGCGCCCTCGACGATTGCCTCTCCGGGTTGACGGAAGAAGAACGATCGCAAATTCTTGGCGTTTCCGCCATCGAGGCGTACCGCTTGCCGCTGTGACTGTGGCAAGGCTCTGAGCCTCCGCCTTAGCATTTGTCGGGCCACTTTCATCATCACAATGATCGCGGCGCATGTCTCTGCGTTGGGCATCCTAGTCCGGCGCCTCGCACTGACTGCGACGAACTTCCCCACCCAAAGCTTAGATCGGAAACAGACGAACGAAAGGGGTGACACGACGCCACCCGTTCGCTCGCCGTCAGGCCGGAGTCATGTTGACAGCAGTGTTACATGGTAATAGGGTTGTATGACAAGTTGGCCATGTAACGGGAGGAACATGCATGAGACAGCTAGGACTTGGATTGGCCATGGCAGCCGCGGGGCTCGCCATGGCTTTGCAAACGGCCCGCGCCGACGAGGAACTGCCCATCGGCGTCATCGCCGCGCAGTCGGGCTCGTTCGTTTCGGCCGGCAACACCATCGTCGGCGCGGCCAATCTGGCGGCGCAACAGATCAACGACGCCGGCGGCATCAAGGTCGGCGACAAGACCTACAAGATCAAACTCTATATCCGCGACAACCGGACGGATGTGAACGTCACCATCGCGGCCGCGCGCGAGCTGGTCAACGACATCGGCGTCAAGGCCATCTGGGGCACCGAGACGCATGACTTCTCCGTGTCGATGGCCAAGATCACCGGCCCGGCCAAGGTGCTGCAGTTCTCCGGCAACAGCTCGCTCGGCGCCGTGCTCGACGACAAGGCCGTCGCCGAGGACGGTTGGCTTCACTACACGTTCCAGAGCGAGCCGCAGGAATGGCAGCGCAGCGGCAGCACCGCAAAGGGCGTGCTGTCGCTGCTCACACCGCAGCTGAAGTCGCCGCCGAAGCATTCGGTGGTGTTCGTCGGCAATGACGCGACCGGACAATATCTGTCGTCGCACTATGTCAAGGCGCTCGAGGCGGAAGGCCAGAAAGTCGACCTGGTGCAGTATCCGCCGGACACGACCGACTTCTCGCCGCTGCTCACCCGCATCAAGGGCATGAAGCCCGATATCGTGCATTTTTGGTACAATGGCGATTCAACCCTCACAGCCTTCCCGCAAGCCCTCAAGCTCGACGTGGCGCCGTCCTACTTCCTGTTCGGCGTCGACCCGGGCATCTACCAGGAGCGCAGCCTGAAGGCGGGTGTGCCGGTGACGATGAGCTGCGTGCCGGTCTGCTGGGGTTCCTCGCCATACCCCGAAGTGAAGCAGTATTTCGACAAATATTTCGGCCTCGGCGCCGCGAAGGGGCCGCAGTCCTCGGTATCGCTGCTCTACTATGACTACTTCTTCTGGTACGCCAAGGCGCTGGAGAAGGTCGGCAAGATCGATGATCCGGACGCGGTGGTCGCAGAGCTCCTGAAGTCGGACTACAAGGGCGTCGTGTCGCCTGTGCCGCTTGTGTTCAACAAGCATCATCAGGTCACCTTCGCGACCGAGGTCTGCATGGTCGAACCCAACACATCCGACAAGTTCAAATGCGCGGTCGAGCAGCCGCCGGCCGCACCGCCGCCCGGCGACAACGGCGGCTGAGCCGGCCCGCGACAAAATCCAAAATCGGATGGGCGGCTATGTTCCGCCCATCTCCTTCCCTGCAGGTTCGCCACCCGGATTTGATTATGGACATTTTTGTGCAGCAACTGGTGAACAGCCTCTCGGTTGCCAGCGTCACCATTCTCATCGGCATCGGCATCACGCTGATCTTCGGCCTGGCCGGCATCGTCAATTTCGCGCATGGCGAGTTCCTGATGGTCGGGGGCATGGCGACCTGGTTCATGGTCGGCGCCGGCATGAACTTCTTCGTCGCGCTGGTGTTGGCCGGCCTGCTGGTCGGGGCGCTCGGCTTTGCCGCCGAAAGATGCCTGTTCCGCTTCACGCTCAACCGGCCGATGAACGGCTTCATCATGTCGATCGGCCTCAGCGTGATCCTGCAGCACGCCGTCATCCGGGTCTTCAATGAGTTCCAGAAGAGCATCACCGACCCGGTCGGCCTGGTCTGGACGATCGGCGGCGTGGATATCATCGCCATGCGCGCGATCGTCGTCGCGCTAACGGCCGTCATCGTGGCGATAACCTACTTCGGCATCTCCCGCAGCCGCTATGGGATGGCGTTGCGGGCGAGTGTTTCGGACCGCGACACCGCCGAGCTGATGGGCATCCCGGTCCGCCGCTATGTCACCGGCGTCTTCATCTATGGCAGCCTGCTTGCCGGCATAGGCGGCGCGCTGATGATCTCGCTGTTCCCGATCACGCCCTTCACCGGCAGCGTTATCATCATTCGCGGCTTTGCGGTCTCGCTGATCGGCGGTCTCGGCAATGTCGGCGGCGCCGTCGTCGGCGGCCTGGTGCTCGGCCTCGTCGACGGCCTCAGCGCCGGTTACGGCTATCCGGAATGGACCGACGCCTATTCGCTGGTCGTGATGATCCTGATCCTGGTACTGCGGCCCCAGGGTCTGCTCGGCGGCACGCTCGGGCCGAAGGCATCGTGAGATGTCGATGCCAATGACCGACCAGAGCGCCGGCAAGACAAGCGGCGCGCCAGAAGGCGTCAGGGCACGGGATCGGCTCGCGCTTGTGACGGCGGACAATGCCGCCGTTCCGCTGTCGGCCGGCGTCCAGGCGATCACGGCAATCCTGCTGGCGGTGCTGCTCATCGCCTTGCCCTGGCTCGGCCTCGGCTACCGCTTCCTGTCGATCGCCATCACGACGCTCTATACGGCGATCGGCCTCTACGGCCTCGGTCTGCAGTTCGGCCAGGCAGGCATCATGTCGGTCGGCCATGCGGCGCTGATGGGGGTCGGCGCCTATGCCTCGGCCATCCTTTCCGTGCAGCTCGGCTTGGGCTTCTGGACCTCGCTGCCCTTCGCCATGGCCTTGTCGGCGATCGTCGGCGGCGTCATCGGTCTGCCGACGCTGAGGGTGGGCGGACAGCATTACATCATCATCACCTTCTGCTTCTGCGCCCTGTTCGTCATCGTGCTCACCAATGGCGGCACCTTCACCGGATCCGCCACGGGCCTCGATGTCGGGTCGGTCACTCCCTTGCCCGGCATCAATTTCGACAAGCTCTCCAACAATTACTATTTGGTCCTGGCGGCGCTCTTCCTGGCGCTCGCCGCGACCTATCTCATCGGCATTTCGCGCTACGGCCGGACGTTGCGGGCCATCCGCGAGAACGAGCAGCTGGCGCGTTCGGTCGGCATCAATGTCGACCTGCACAAGCTTGGCGTGCTGATGGTTTCAGGCCTGTTCGCCGGCCTCGCCGGCGTGCTGCAGCTCTACTACCTGCGCCACATCTCGCCGACCCTGTTCGGTGCTTTCCCGAGCCTTTACCTGGCGCTGATGGTCATGCTGGGCGGCGCCCGCTATCTCTACGGGCCGCTGATCGGCGCGGTCGTCGTCAATTTCCTGCCCGAGGTGCTAAACCTCGATCCGGTCGATTCCCGTATCGCCTACGGCGTCTGTCTGCTTCTGGTCATCCTTCTGCTGCCGGGCGGAGTCGGAGCAGGCATCAAGAACGTCTACTGCGCGGTTCGCGGCGGGTTCGAAAAGCAAGGCGGAGGCACGAATGGCCGCGCTTGAGGTGAGGGGTCTGCGCAAGCAATTCGGCGGCGTCGTCGCGCTCAACGGCATCGATCTCGACATCGGCACCGACCAAGTGGTCGGCATCGTCGGCCCCAACGGCTCCGGCAAGACCACCTTGTTCAACGTCGTCACCGGCGTCCACCCGGCGACCGCCGGCACGGTATCGTGGCAAGGGCAGGACATCACCAATATCGGCGCGCACCGCATCGCGCGAAAGCGGCTGGTGCGGACGTTCCAGCAGGCGATGTCCTTTCCGGGCCTGACCGTCGACGAGAACGTGCGTATCGCCTGGGAGCAGGGCAGGATGGGAGGCAGCCGCTGGGCGTCGCCCGGCATGATCCTCGACTTTGTCGGCCTGGCGCCGCTCGGCAGGGCGATCGCGGGATCGCTGCCCTTCGGCAGCCTCAGGCGCCTTGGCCTGGCCGTCGCGCTCGGCGTCTCGCCCGAACTGCTGCTGCTCGACGAACCCGGCGCCGGGCTGAACGACAGCGAAGCCCAGGCCTTCGCGGCCGTCATCGCGCAGCTGCCGCCGCAAGGCATCGGCGTCTGCCTCATCGACCATGACATGGACATGATGGCCGAGCTCTGCGACCGCCTCGTCGTCCTCGACTTTGGCACCAAGATCGCGGAGGGCCCGCCGGCCGAGGTTCTTAACGATCCCAAGGTCCGCGAGGTCTATCTTGGTCCCGACAAGAAGGCGGCCGCGTCATGAACTTGCTTGCCGTCGAGCATGTGGACACCGGCTATGGGCCTGTCGCGGTCAATCGCGACGTCTCGCTTACGGTCGGGCAAAACGGGATCGTCACCATCCTCGGCCCCAACGGCGCCGGCAAGACGACGCTGTTGCGTTCCATTGCCGGTCTGGTGAAGCCGCGGCGCGGCGCGGTGACCTTCGACGGCCGCGACGTCACCGCGCTGCACGCCGATGAAAAGGCCACGCTCGGCATCGTGATGGTGCCTGAGGGTCGCCATGTATTCGCCGACATGAGCGTGCGCGAGAACCTTTTGCTCGGCGCCTATACCCGCAAGGACCGGCATGCGGTCGAGGCCGACATCGCATTGATGGAGAACTATTTTACCATCCTTGCCAAAAAGCGCGGCGCCAGGGCGGGCACGCTCAGCGGCGGCCAGCAGCAGATGCTGGCGATCGCGCGCGGCCTTATGGCCAGACCACGGATCCTGTTGCTCGACGAACCCTCGCTCGGACTGTCGCCATTGCTGGTGTCGGAGCTGCAGGGCATCATCATCGACGTGCGCGAGAAGTTTGGCGCCGCTGTGCTGCTCGTCGAGCAGAACGCCGGACTTGCACTCTCGGTGGCCGAGCAAGGCTATCTGATGAATTCCGGCCGCATCGTGGCGTCTGGCGGAATCGAGCAATTGAAACAGTCGCCGGTCATGCAGGAGCTCTATCTCGGCAAGAGGGCACGGCAGAGTTCGTGATCGCTCGAGGACGACGCGCCTGCGCGAGCAGGGGGGCAGTTCGATAGCCTTTCTCAGCGTTCAGATGTCCTCGGCGGCCCCTGGATCGAGGTGCCTCGACCACCACGGCCGAGATGACCGGCATCAGACAAGGGGTCCCCTATGTCCTGATAGGTCTGGCTGGTGCAGCAGGAGGAGGGCGCCGAAACTGGAAAACAACGCAGCAAGGACGAGGGCTGCCGCTGTCACCAGTCGATGCGCACGCCAGCAAGAAACAGGGCTCGTCGCGAATTGCCGAGCGCATAGTTCTCGCGCGGGCGGACTTCCGAGGAGCGACGTTCACCGCGCCGATAGACTTTGACGGCGCTTTTTTCTTTCTGACCCGTATCGAGGGCCTCGATCTTTCCAAATCGACGGGTTCTGTCCCAATGGCAGCTCAACATGGCTTGTTGAGTTGCCTTCTGGCTTGACCAGGCCAGAAAATTGGCCCTGTCAATTCCAGCAGAAATAGCGAGCCTCGTTGGAGTAGGATGCGTCGAGGCGCCCGAGGATCCGGCCGCTCGAATCGAGCATGGGCGCGGCCATGCAGCTCAGATGGCAGTGGCAGGCGAAATAATGCTCGCGCCCGTAGAGGGCGACGGCCGCCTTGCCGGCCGCTGCCAGTTCCAAGCGCGTTGGTGCCGTAGCGAGCGATCCTATCTCCCGCCGCTCTCTCGCATCCGCGCGATGATCTCGGCCATCAGCGCAAGGTCGCGTCGTGAGTCCGCCAGGTCGGTGACCGGCTTGGTGCCCTCCATGATGTGGCGGTGGAATGTCTCCAGTTCGTTGGAGAAGGCGTCACCATAGAGCGGTCCGAAGGCCTTCGTCACCGGGCCAAGCGACCCGGCCTCCGTCACCTCCAAGCGAGTCGGCAGGCTGCGGATATAGGGCGTGTCGTAGATGATCCGTACCCGTTTGGTGTTGGAGCGAACCTCGATCATGGCGTCGAACAGGCCGAGATCGTCGACCACCGCGTCATAGAGGCAGGCGAAGTGGCCATAGTCGAAGGTGACGCTGGTATTGGCGCCGCCATTGGTGCGGTGCGCCGCCACCACGCGCCGCGGCTCGCCGATCAAGCCGCGCATGGCCGAGATGTGGTGCGAGGAGAGCGCGGTCAGGCCGCGATAGGCGCGCACGAGCTCAGCCGATGCGTCTTTTCCGACCACCTCGCGGATCAGCGCGTCGCGCTCCTCGGCACCGCGCGAAAGGATCGTAGGGTCGATATCGGCGGGGTAGAGGACGTTCTGGCTTTTCTGGAGAAAATGCCGGCCTTCCGAGATCAGGTCGAAAATGCGCACATGGGTGATGTCTCCGTGTGCCGGCAACTCGTCTCGCGCCGCCAGATAAGCCGGCGCGTAGCGGCGCATGTAGCCGACGAAGATCGTCTTTTTATAATCCTTGCTCAGCGCCATCAGCTCGTCGATCTCGCGCACCGTCAGGCAGGCCGGCTTTTCGAGCAGCACATGCTTGTTGGCTGTGATCGCGGCGCGGACGAAGCGGCTGTGCGTGTCGTCCGATGAGAGCACGAAGACCGCGTCGATGTCCGGCGAATTGATCAGCGCCTCGGCGCTTTCATAGGCCTTGGCGGTTGGGTATTGCGAGGGGATGAGTTTCACCAGGCTCGCTGATATGTCATGGGCACCGGCAATGACCCAGCGGTTGCGCTGGTCGGCCAATACCGGCAGATGGATCGATTGCGCGACCTCTCCAAGACCCACAAGCCCGACACGGATCAGCGCCACGGCAAACTCCTTCGCTAGTTTGTTTCAAATTCCAGCGCGAGGCGGCGTTCACGCCGCGCCGGTCACCAGCGCCACGAGCTCGTTGCCGGTGGTTTCGGATGAGCGCACCGTCGCCACCATCTTGCCGGCGCGCATCACCCAGATCTGGTCGGAGAGCCGTCGCACCTGATCAAAATTATGGCTGATCAGGATGACGCTTACGCCTTGCTCGCGCAGCTTGCGGATAAGGGCCTCGACATTTGCCGTTTCCTGCACGCCAAGCGCCGCCGTCGGCTCGTCCATAACCACCAGCTTGGCGCCCGACCCCGCCGCGCGGCAGATCGAGATCGCCTGCCTCTGGCCGCCCGAGAGACGCCGGACGCGTTGGGTCACGGACGGCACGTTGATCGACAGCCGCGACAGCATGGCGCGCGCCTGCTCTTTCATCGCCTTGCGGTCGAGCAGGGCGAACGGGCCGATGCGGCGCACGATCTCGCGGTTGAGGAAAAGGTTCTGCGCCACCGTCAATTCGTCGATCAACGCCAGGTTCTGGTGCACTGTCTCGATGCCCGATTTGCGCGCCTCGTCCGGATTGGAGAACGGGTGCTGGCGGCCGTCGAAATGGATCGTGCCGGCGTCGGGCACATGCACGCCGACCAGGCAGCGGATAAGCGTCGATTTGCCGGCACCGTTGTCGCCGATCACCGCGGTGACCTCACCTCGCCGGGCTTGAAACCCGACATCGGTGAAGGCGCGGATGCCGCCGAAATGCTTGCTCAGTCCCTGGCAGGCGAGGATCGCCTCGGAAGGCGCGATGTGATTGACGGTGCTCATTTCTGATACCGCATGATCAGCGCCGCCAGGACCACGATCACGCCCACGGCAAGTGGTTGATAGAAGGCCGAGACGCTGAGCAGCGTCAGCCCGTTGACGAGGGCCGTTAGCATCAGCGCGCCGATGGCCGGTCCCAGGATGCTGGCGCGGCCGCCGAAGAGGCTGACGCCGCCCAGTACCACGGCCGCCACGGAGTTCAGGAGCAGGCTCGTGTTGATCTGCGGCTCGGCCGAGCCGATGCGCGCCACCAGTAGGATCGACGCGATGCCGGCGCAGAAGCCGGAGATCGTGTAGGCGGCGATCTTGACCCGGTTCGTGCGAATGCCGAGCGCGCTGGCGCTCTCGGCCTGGCCGCCGGTGGCAAGCAGATGCACGCCGAACCGCGAGTGATAGAGCGCGACATGCGCGACAAGGACGGCCGCGATCGCCACCCAGACCGGGTGGCCGAACGGCCCGAAGGAGCCGGAAGCGAGCTTGAGCAGGAAGGTGGAGCCGACCATGGTCGGCTCGCCGCCCGACAGGATCAGGCCAAGCCCGGTGATGCCCGACAGCGTGCCGAGCGTCACCACGAAATCGGGGATTTTCCCGGCGGTGATGATGAGGCCGTTGAAGAAGCCCAGCGCGCTGGTGGCCAGCACGCAAAGCACGCAAGCTATGACGATGCCGTAGCCTGCGGCGTTGACGAGGCCGAGTATGACAGCGCCCAGCATGACCGCCGCCGCCAGCGACAGGTCGATGCCTGACGTCGCCACGACGAAAGTCTGGCCGATCGACAGCACGACCAGGATGGCTGCCGCCAGAAGCAGCGCTTGCAGGTTGGCGATGCTCAGGAAGACCGGCTGGGCGATGCCGAAGACGACGACCAGTCCGACCAGGCCGACGACGGATGCCCAGTCGGCCCAGAAAGAGGGATCGAGGAGGAGAGCCGCAAGGGAGGAACGGCTCTCCTCCGGCGCGCCCGACGAGTGGGCGGCGGGCGCATTGTTGGTGGAGTTGCTCACTTCAGCAGCTCACGCAGCGGATCGGGATAGTCGCCGCCGGGGCGTGGGAAGTTCTTCAGCGAGGCTTCGGCATTGTCCTTGTTGATCAGCAGCACCGGCGCCGGCACGTTGGCCGGCAGTTCCTTGCCCTTGACCGCCGCCTTGCACGCCTCGACCCCCATGGCGCCGACGACATAGGGATATTGGGCGACGGTGGCGGTGAGTTCGCCGGCCGCCACCGATTTCAGCGCGTCGACGATGCCGTCCAGGCCGATCACCTTGACGTCCTTGCCCGAGGTCTGCACGGCACGCTCGACGCCGAGCGCCATGATGTCGTTGGCGGCGAAGAAGCCGGCGAGATCCGGATGTGCCGCGAGGATGTCGGTGGCCGCGGTCAGCGCCTTCTCGCGATCCCAGTCGGCGCTCACCATCACCACCACGTCGAGCTTGCCTTCGACGGCCTGCCTGAAGCCCTTGATGCGGGCGTTAGAGCCGACGTCGCCGACGATGCCGGCGAGCAGCGCGACTTTCGAGCCCTTCGGCACCAGCTTCAGCATCTCCTCGCCGGCGAGCGCGCCGGCGGCGACGTTGTCGGTGCCGATATAGGTCGAGACGGTGAAGCCGGCGGCCTTGGCCTGCTCGGCGTCGATGGTCGAATCGATGTTGACGATCGGCTTCTTCTTCTGGGCCACCGGCACCAGCGCCTGGACGAGGTTGGAGACGCTGATCGGATTGACCAGGTAGCAATCGAAGTCCTGCAGCGCCATTGCGGTCAGCCGGTCGGCCTGGCCGGTGGCGTCGCCCATATTGGCGGCGGCCTGCACCGTGACCTTGACGCCGTCGGCCTTGGCCTGCTCCTCGATGCCCTGCTGCATGGTCTGGAAGAACGGATTGTCGAGACCCTTGACGATCGCCGCGACCTTCGCGTCTTCGGCATGGGCGGGCAGGGCAAGCGTCGTGGCAAGCAGGCCGGCGCCAAGCGCCAGGCGATCGAACATGCGCATATGTTTTCCTCCTCCGGATTTTTGATTGTCGGTTCGTTGTTCTGCGAACGGCATGGCTGACGGCGCAAAAGCGACCCCCGCGCTTGCGTTGGAAAAACCAGCTGGCGCGCGTGGGACGCGCCCGGTTCGGGCTTCTTCCATGGCAGTCATTGCTCCTCCCAGAGAGCTGATGGATGCCCCACCGGCATTTCCGCATGGTTGAGAAAAATTTTACGTACGTCAAGAATTAAAATGGAGCGCAGTGGATTTTAATGTGCTGAAACGCGACAGGAATTTGAGGGCAGCCTCAGGAGATTGGCTGACACGGCGGGGCAACAGCCGATTTCACCGGAGCAATTCCAGGAAGGGTGTACGGTTTTCCGTCCGGGATTGCGTAAAAGCAAAGACAGAACGCGGGAAGATCTCACGTCGGGACGAGGGGCAAGGCTCGCGGCAGCGCCGCCTATTTCGCCCCGGGCTCCGTCTCATCCATCATCTGCTTGACGGCATCGGCGGCCTTGCGCATCCCTGCTTCATCGATGGCCCAACCCGCGAGGCGTTCCAGCAGGGCGGCGAACGTCACCAATTCCTGCTCGTCCCACTGCGCCAGCGCCTCGGCGAAAATCCGCCATTTGGTCTGGCGCACCGCCGTCACCAGGCGCTCGCTCTTGGCTGTGGGTTTGAGACAAATGCGTCGGGCATCGAGCTGCGATGCGACGCGGAAGGCGTAGCCGCGCTCGACGAGATCGGCGGAGATGCGGCTGGCGCGAGAGGGGTCGATCCCCATGCGCTCGGCGATGATGCCGACCGTGACCTCGTCCTGCGGGGTGTCGCCGACGACCGCGCTGAGCGCGATGATCGCATCGAGATGACTTACCTCCAGCGAGGGGTCGATGCGGGCCAGGATCAAACGACCAAAATCCCGGCGCTGGACCGAACGACGCACCTTGCTCATCACCGCATCAATGGCGGCCACAGCCCCGGCTGCCGCTTCGGACAGGCCATTGCTGCGCGCCAGATCGGCGAGATCATGGTCACCATGCGTCTGGGACAGGGTGGACTTGTCGGGCTTGGCATCGTTGCTGTTCATGCCACGGCGCGCTAGCAAAAATATATGCCAATGTCAATTGCATGCTAATAGCATATATTTGATGTTGACATATATCTGCCATGGGCACATAAACCGCGCCCGAACGTCGGAGATACCCCATGAGCACTGACTCAACTCTTCCGGATGCGCCGGCCCGGGGCCAAGCCCGACCTTACAACGTTGATCGTCTATTGCGGCGCGCTGGTTGCATGTTCATGGCCACCATCGACATGCAGATCGTCGTCACCGCCTTGCCAACCATTGCCGGCGAACTCGGCAACCTGCATCTGTTCGGCTGGGTGGGAGCCGCCTATCTGCTCTCGACCGCCGCGGTTTCGCCGTTCTACGGCAAGCTCGGCGATATGTATGGCCGCAAGAACGTCGTCCTGACGGCGATCGGCCTGTTCCTGCTGGGGTCCCTGGTCTGCGGCATGGCATGGTCGATGGAGAGCCTGATCGCCGCGCGCGTGCTCCAGGAATCGGCGGCGGCGGCCTGATGGTCTCCGCCTTCGCCATGATCGGCGAATTGTTTTCGCCGCGCGATCGCGCCAAGTACCAGGGTTACAGCTCGGCGGTGTTCGCGCTCTCGTCGGTGCTTGGACCGTTGGCCGGCGGCTATATCACCAGCCTGTTCGGCTGGCGCTGGGTGTTCCTGGTCAATCTGCCGATCGGCATCATCGTGATGGCGGTTCTGGCATTCGCCATGCGCAGCCGGTTCAATGAGAAGCGGCACCGCGTCGACTATCTCGGCGGCGTGCTGCTGGCCATCGGCACGACTGCCATCGTCTATTGGGGCTATCACGTGCTCGATCCGTCCGGGCCGGACCTCTTCACCTTCGCGCTGCCGCTGCTTGCGCTGGTCGCCATCACCTTGTTCATCGTGGTCGAACGGCGGGCCGAGGAGCCGATCGTGCCCTTGCGGCTCTTCCGCAACTCAACGGTCAGCATCGTGTCGGGCGTGTCGCTGGTCGCCGGAACGGTGACGCTGGGCATGTTCTTCTATTTTGCCCTTTACATGCAGACGCTCACGGGTCTCAGTCCCGCTGAAGTCGGCTTCCTGTTCCTGCCGGCCTCGCTGACGTCGATGGTCATCTCGATCGTCGCTGGACGGATCATCGCCGCGACCGGACGCTACAAATGGATGCCGGTGGTGGCGATGGGAATGGGTGGGCTGCTGATGATTGGCTTCGTCTTCACCAACCAGCACACGCCGATCTGGGTGCTGGCGGGGATGATGGCTACATTTGGCATCTCGATGGGCCTGCAGTTCCAGGTGCTGATCGTGGCGATCCAGGCGGCGGCACCCCTGCAGGACATCGGCGCAGTGACCTCGCTGATCACGCAGGCGCGGACGTTGGGAGCATCGCTCGGTCTGGCGCTGAACGGCGCGGTGATGATCTGGGCCCTGAACCGACATACATCAGAGCTTCCCGCCGATGCCGCCGCTCTGCTGCCGCAGGGCTTGAACGGGCTCACCCCACACATCGCCTCCGGCCTGCCGGCCGCGATCCGCGAGGTGGTGCTCGATCATTACTCCAGCGGGTTCAACGTGATGTTCATCTGGGTGGCGGCGCTCTATTTCGTCGCCATGGGTCTGACGCTGCTGCTGGAGAACAGGGAAATCCCCAAGCGCGCCTGAGCTGTCGGGCTGGACGAAACTCCGACAGATTGAAGCGGTGCCAGCGCCTTCCCGTCTGCATTTGATTGGAGACGGATTCAGATTTCGGTTGAAATCATCCAGCGCTGGCGCCGGCCGGTCCGCCGGTCTTCGCCTCGTCGTCCTGCACCATCGAAAGCGCCGTGCCCGGCTCGCCCTCCCACAGGATCAGGCTGGCGGCGCCGACCAGCCCGGCGCGGTCGCCGAGTTCGGCGCGCACGACCGGCACGTCGCGATAGACCTGCATTGCGCGCTCGTCGATCGTCGCCCGGATCCCTGGCGCGAGCAGGTCGAAGCCGTTGGATAGCCCGCCGCCCATGACGATCACCTCGGGCGAGTAGAGATGCAAAAGGTTGGTGAAGCCGATGCCGAGCCAACGCGCCTCGGCGTCCACCAGGTCGCGCGCGGCCGCGTCGCCGGTCCGCGCCGCCTCGACGACATGGCGCGCGGAAACATCGCCGTTGCCGGAAAGCCGCCGGAGAGCCGAGCCGTCGCCTGACGCGGTCAGCTGTGTCGCCCGGCGTCCCAGCGCGGTGCCGGAGGCGACCGCCTCGAAGCAGCCGACATTGCCACAGAAGCAGCGGCCGCCTTCGCCGGTGATCGTCATATGGCCGATCTCGGCGGCCAGCCCGCGCCGTCCATGATAGATATGGCCGTCGGCGATGACGCCCCCGCCAATGCCGGTCGACACGGTGACGAAGACAAGCGATTCCGAGCCACGCCCGGCGCCGTAGCGCCATTCGCCCAGCGCCGCTGCATTGGCATCATTCTCCAGCCGCACCGGCAGGCCGAACTGCCGGCTCAAAATGTCGATCATCGGCACATTGTGCCAGCCGGAGAGCGTCGGCGGCCCGATGACGATGCCCGCCTTGGGATCGAGCGGACCCGGCGCGCAGGCGCCGATGCCGATGACCTTGGCCTGCGGGTGGTCGGTCAGCAGTTTGTTGGCCAGCGCGATGATCCGGCCGATCACCGCTTCCGATCCCGCTTCAGTCATCGTCGGTTCCCAGACGCGCGCCACGACCTCGCCGCCGCGCTCGACCAGCGCGCCGCGCAGCTCCGTGCCGCCGAGATCGAAGGCCAGCGCGAGCGTGCTCATCAGGCGGCGGCCTTCAGCCCGTGCAGCCATGCCATGCGCTGGGCGAGATCGGGATCACCGAAGGCCAGCGATCCCAGCACCACCGTATCGGCGCCGGCGGCGCGCAGCAGCGGCACCGTCTCGTGGCGGATGCCGCCATCGGCTGCGAGGATGATATCGGCTTCGCGGCCCGCTTTTCTGATCAGCGCGCGCGCTTCGATCAGGCGCGGGCAGGCCTGCTCGGACAGGCTCTGCCCCTTGACGCCGATCGAGGTGCCGAGAAGCGTCACGAAGGCCACTTCAGGCAGGAAGGGGACGATTGCCGTGACCGGCGTCTCCAGCCGCAGCACCACGCCGGCCTCGGCGCCGAGCGCATGCGCCAGCCGCGCGGCGCGTAAGGCTGCTTCGCCATTCTCGGCATGGATGGTGACGAGGTCGGCGCCGGCTTCGATGAACTGGCGCGTTTGCGCCTCGACGATTTCCGCCTCGACCATCAGGTGCACGTGGATCGGCTTCGCCGTCAGCTTTGCAATGCGCGCCACCATGTCGGGGAAGAACAGGAAACCGGGGGTGAAGCGGGCATCCGCCACGTCGATATGGTGCAAGTCGGCATGGGCCTCGATCCGCTTCAGGTCTCGCTCCATGTTGGCGAGATCCGCCGACCACAGCGAGAATTCGCCGATCAGCCGATCGCGCGGAAGCGCTGCGATGGCGGCAGGGCCGGAGAGGGCTTTGCTTGTCATGATGGAATGAGGCTCCGGGCATTTGATTGGGACTGGAGGAAGGAACTGATCTGCTCGTGCAGTTCGCTGAAATGCTTTGCGCTGTCGCGCGCCTTCGGTGTGATCTCGGCCAAGATCGCATTGGGAATGACGGCGGCAAGCGCATAGGCGGACGACAGCGGGTGCACCGCGTCCATTGCGTTGCCGACGACAAGTGCGGGAATGTCGAGCGCGGCCGCGTCGTGTTCGGAAACGCCGGGTCCGTCGGCGGCGATGTTGGCGAGCACTTGCGCGAAGGCCCCGGCGTCCGGCCGGTCGAAATATCCGAGCAGCGAGGAAAGATTATCCGGCGCCTCGCGATAGAGGCGCGTTGCGGTCTCGGATTGCGCGAAGATCCTCCGACCTTTGTCCGCGCCATGTTCGAGGATGAGATCAGCGACCTCGGCGATCGGCCGCATGTTCCGCGGCGCCGGCGAAAACGTCCAAGCCGGGCGCACCAGGATGAGGCCGGCGATGCGCAACGGATGGCGGCAGGCGAGGCGCAGCGCGATCGCCGCGCCCATCGACACGCCGCCGGCAACGAAGCAGTCGAGGCCGAGCTGATCGGCGGTGGCAATGACGTCATCGGCGAACATTTCGAATGAGAATGGCCGCCGCTCGCCGAGCCCGGAGCCGCCATGCCCGCGGCATTCGAGCGTGATGCGCCGGAAGCCGTCAGGAAATGTCTGCGCGACCTGTGCTTCGCCGCCGCCCAGGCCGTGCTGGAAGACGACCGCCAGGCCCGCGCCCGTGTCGGTGATGCGCAGCCTGGCTCCGTCGCGCAAGAGCGTCGCCATCACACGAGCTCTTTCAGGAAGCGGGCGACGCCGGGTGCCTCTTCGGCCGACAGCCCGTGCGTTACCAGCGGTCCGTCGAAGCCGGTGGCCTTCAGCCGGGCGATGAAGTCGGCAAAGTCGACCACGCCTTGCCCGGCGGTGGCGAAGCGGCCGTCGGCGAAGCGATCCTTGGCATGCGCCAGCGCCACATGACCGGCGGTGCGTTCGACCGCGTCGGCGACGATGGCGCGCGCGCTCCCGGCATTCGCCTGTTCGAACAGATTGGCCGGATCGAGCACGATGCGCAGGCGCTTCGACCCCATATGGGCGATCAGCCGCATTGCGTCTTCGGCCGAGGTGACGATGTTGGCCTGCTCCGGCTCGATGCCGAGATCGACGCCATGACGCTCGGCGATCAGCAATGCCTTTTCCATCTCGCGCGCCATGTCGGCCCAGGCCGATGGATCGGCATTGCCGGGGTGGTGCGCCCATTGGTCCTCGGCATTGCGCGTCCCGGTGCAGAGCGTCACGAGCGGCGTGGACAACTTGGCAGCGGTTTCGATCACAACCGCCAACCTGCGCAACCCATCGTCGCGCACCCTCTTGTCCGGATGCGCCATGTTATAGGTTCCCGACAGCGCGATGAGACCGATACTCGAAGCCTTGGCAGCGGCATCGATGGCACGGATCGCATCTTCCGGGACCACGTCCGGCATCGACGGCAGGCCGGCGCAGGCAAGGTTGAACTGGGTGACCGCGAAGCCAGCCTCGCGCACGGCGGCCAGCACGCCGGCCGGCTCGCTGCCCGGGAAGGTCTTGGCGAACACCCCGATTTGCATCAGACCGCTCCGGTGACGCCGGCGAGTTCGACGCGCGCGCCGCTCTCGACTGAGCGAGCAATCGCCACCATGGCGCGGATCGAAGCGAGCCCGTCTTCGACGGTTGCGCCGCGCTGTGGCGCGCCATTGAGCACCGTGTCGGCGAGGCCTTCCAATTGGCGGCGGAAGAAATGGCCGTCGGCGCCGAGCGGCTTGCGCGACGTCGCGTCCTTCTCGTGAAAGATGTCGACCTCGCTGGCGCGGAAATACCAGGGATTGAAGGTCTTCGCGATCACCGAACCGTTCTGGCCATAGAGCTGGAAGCCCTCGTGCCAGTCCATCCGCACGGCGACGGTGAGGTCGAGATGGCCGAGCGCGCCATTGGCGAACTCCGTCTCGACGAACCAGCAATAGGCGCCGAAGCGTTCGTTGAGGCGGGCACGAACGGCAGTGATCTCGCCGCATAGGAAGCGCGCCGTGTCGACGAGATGCGAGCCGTGCGCCAGGATGAAATACTGCCGCAGGTCCGCCTTCGGATTGCCGCCGGGCTTCTTCGCCAGCTTGCTTGTGATGGGCAGCGGCTGCACCGCGTCGGTGTTGGTGTAGCGATGGGTGGAATCGCAATACCAGGCCTTGAGCGCCAGGATCTCGCCCATCTCGTCGCGCACGAAATCGCGCGCCGCTTCCAGCGCCGGGTCGAAGCGCTTCATGTGCCCGACCTGCAGCACCTTGCCCGAGCGTTTGACCGCTTCGGCAAGCTTCTCGCCTTCCTCGACCGAGACGCCGATGGGCTTTTCGCACAGCACATGCTTGCCGGCTTCCAGCGCCTTGATCGACATCGGCACGTGATAGGCGTCAGACGTGGCGACAATCACCGCCTCGAGCTCTGGATCGGCGAGCATTTCGTCATAGTCGCCATACATCTTCCGCGGCTCGTAGGTGGCGCCCATCCGCGCCAGCAGATCGGGTGCCGCATCGCAGATCGCGTAGAGGTCGGCGTTGCTTGCCTTCACGCAGGATTCCAGATGCGCGAATTGCGCGATCGGCCCGCAGCCGAGTACACCGACACGAAGGCGACGGTCTTTCTTGACGATCATCGTCAGGCTCCATAATCGCGCAGGGTCTGGCGATTGATCTTGACCGCGCCGGCGGGATCGGCGGCAGCGGTCTCGGATTCCTCCTCCAGAACCAGCCAGCCGTTGAAGTTGGGCGCGCCGCTGGCGATCTCGATCACCTTGGCCGTGTCGCAGACGCCTTTGCCGAGCATCGCCCAAGTGCCGTTCGCATCGACATCTTTCAGATGCACGTAGCGAATGCGGTCGCGATAGGTCGTGAGCGTGTCGGCCATGTCCTTGTGGCCGCGCAATATGTGGCCGGTGTCCGGCACCCAGCCGACCAGCGAGGCATCGATCAGGGCGAAGATGCGGTCATAGTCGGCACGGTCGAACAACAGCGTGTTGTGGTGCGAGCTCGGATGCACCGCGACCTGGACGCCGGCCTTGGGGCCGATCTCGCCGGCACGGTTGTAGACTTCCGCTGCTATGGCGAACTTGTCGTCGCGCGGCCCATCTAACACGACCGTCGCCGAGCCCATCGATACCACCGCGCCCGGAAAGGCGGCGGCGAAGTCGATCCAGCGCTTGGCGGTGTCGAGGTCGTCGCCGATTTTCTCTTTGAGCGTAAAGCCGCTCTTCGAACCGAAGGCGAAGGAGACGAGCGTCAGGCCGGACGCCTTCAGCGCGGCGGCGAATTCGGCCGGCTTGCCGGCATAACGGCCGATCATCGTGTCGGTGATCTCGATGCCGGCATAGCCGCCATCGGCGATCGCCTTGATGAGATCATCGGGGCCGCCAGTGAACCGGTCTCCCAGCATTTCCCAGGTGAAGGTCTGGCAGCCGACTTTGAGGTCTCTCACGTTCATCCTTTCATTCCTTGGTTCTCCGCGGGACGTGCCTATTTGACCGAGCCCGCGGTCATGCCGGCGAGGAAGAACCTCTGGGCAATGAGGTAGATCAACAAGAGCGGCAACGAGCCGAGCACGCTCATCGCCATCATCTGGTTCCATTCGAAGGCGTGCTGCCCCATCAAAAGCTGGATGCCGATGGGGACGGTACGCATGGAGGTCGACTTCGTCAGCGTCAGCGCAAAGAGGAATTCGTTCCAGCACAACAGGAAAGTATAGACAGACGTCGCCACGATGCCGGGCAGCGAGATCGGCACGATCACCAGCCAGAGCGCTGTCCAACTGGTGCCGCCGTCCACGGCGACAGCTTCGTCGAGGTCGCGCGGCAAGGTGTTCAGATAGCCCGTCATCAGAAGGATCGCATAGGGCAGGGTGAAGACCAGATAAGTCAGGATCAGCGCGATATAGGTGTCGAAGATGCGATACGAGACGACGAGCCCGAAGAAGGGGATCAGAAGCGTGATCGGCGGGATGGTCTGCGTGCTGATGATGAGGGTGTTCAGGCTGCCCTTGCCTCGGAAATTGAAGCGGCTGAACCCGTAGGCCGCCAGCAAGGCGATCAGCACCGTCAGCACAGTCACCACGAAGGCCACGAAGTAGCTGTTGAAGAAGAAGCGCAGCTTGACCGGGTCGCCAAGGATCGCTGCATAGGCTTCCAGCGTGAAGGCTTTCGGCAGGATGGTCGGCGGCAGGGCGAAGATCTCGGTGTTCGATTTGAACGAGCTGCTCAGCATCCAGTAGATCGGGAAGGCCGCGAAAAACAGCCCGGCGGCAAGCGCGACATGCAGCGCCACGGTGATCAGCCTGTCCTTCGTCGTGTGCCTTTTCCTCATGGTGATTACCGGGCCTTTTGATAACGGATGTAGAACAGCGTCAGGCCAAGCGAGATCAGCAGGATGACCACGGCGCTCGCCGACGCCTGAGACAGGTTGTAGCTCGAGAACGCCAGCTTGTAGGTGTAGGTGCTGAGCACCTCGGTCGAGTAGATCGGACCGCCGCCCGTCGTGATCCAGATCAACGGGAAGACCTGCATCGTCCAGATGAAGTCGAGCAGCGAGATGCTGATGATGATCGGCATCAGCTGCGGGATGGTGATGAAGATCAGCTTCTGGTAGGCCTTCGCCCCGTCGATATCGGCGGCCTCGTAGAAATCCTTGGGAATGCCCTGCAGGCCCGCGAGCAGGCTGACCATGAACAGCGGGTAGCCCGCCCAGACATTGGCGAAGGTGACCGCATGCAACGCGGTCTCGGGCGAGGAAAACCACTCGATCTTGGAACCGATGAGACCCAGCTGCATGAGAATGCTGTTGACGACACCGTTGGGCTCGAGCAGCAGGCGCCAGATCACCGCGATGATCACCGCGGTGAAGAGCCAGGGCAGTATGTAGAGCACGCGCAGGATGTTGCGCAGCGTCGGATTGATGCGGTCGCTGTTCAGCATGAGCGCGAAGATCATGCCGATGGTCATGTGGAAAACGACGCTCATGCAGGTGAAGTAGAGCGTGTGCCACAGCGAGGCCCAGAACACGGGATCGGCAAAGATCGCCTGGTAGTGTTTCAGTCCGGCAAAGGATGAGTCGCGACGCAGCACCGCGCTGTTCTGGAACGAATAGGAAATCACCGTCACCATCGGCAGCAGCATCAAAAGGCCAATGATCACCAGCGAGGGCGACAGATAGAGATAGGGTGCGACCGTTCTTTTCAGTCTGTGACGGGAGCGCTTCTGCCGGGTCATATGCCAACCTTGGATACACCTTCGAGAGAAGGTGAGCTTCGTGAACACTCGCGTTGCCGGTGCGTTGCTGCCGGGAGGCCTGCCCGAAGCCAGGCCTCCCGGTCGAAGATCGTAGGACAGGCTAATCAGAATTTCGCCGTCCATCCTTTTTGAGCGTTGGCCGCGGCCTGTTCCGGAGACTGCTCGCCGGCCAGCATCTTCTGGGCTTCGACGTCGAACTGGGTCATCAGGTCTTCAGCCACCGGCAGACCCGTGAACTCGTTGGCGAGGTAACCGGTCTTGAAGATTTCGAAAGCCTTGCCGAAGGCCTTGTCCGAGGTCACGAAGTCGGGCTTGGCGTTGACGTTGCCCGGAAAGGCGTTGGCCAGCGACACCAGCTTGGCGTTGACCTTCTCGCTCATGAGATATTGGACGAGTTTCCAGGCCTCTTCCTGGTGTTTCGAGCCGGCGGAGATGCCGATGCCCCAGGAGGCATAGGGAAGGCCGCGCTTGCCCGTATAGCCCTCCACGACCGGGACCGGGATGAGGTCGAAGTTCAGCTTGGGATTGCGCTTGCGTATGAGGTTCACATGCGCGAGCGAGTCGATCATCATCCCGACGCGGTCGTTGACGAATTCCTCGACCTTTTCCTGTTCGGTCTTGGTGGCGATGCCGGGCGAGATGGTGCCTGCGTCGTTGAGCGATTTGACGAAGGTGAGCATGTCCACCACCGGCTTGCCCTCGAGAGCGGGCTTGCCGTCAGCCATCATCGATTGGCCCGACGCCCAGACCCACGACATCATGTCGTTCTGGACGCCGGACGGCGACTGCATCGACAGCGGCAGCACCCAGCCATACTGGTTCTTGTCGGCATGGGTCATCTTCTTGGCGGCTTCGAGGAACTCCGTGCGGGTCGACGGCAGCTTGGTGACGCCTGCCTGGGCGGCAAGGTCCAGATTGACGAACACCGGATAGACGAAGGAAGCGACCGGAAACATCACAGCCTTGCCGTCCACCTTGATGATGTCAGCGACTTGGGCTTTGTCGAAGCCGCTCGCGTCCATCATCGGATTCATGTCGGCGAGCGCGTTCTGTGCGTTCAAATTGTTCACCCAGGCGCCGTCGAGACCGACGACGTCGCTGAGCGTTCCGGTTGCCGCACCGACCGAGATCTGATCCCGCGTTGCTGCGTAGGGGCCGCTGACCAGCGTCACCTTGATGCCGGGATTCGCGGCCTCGAAATCATCCATGATCTTGCGCAAGGAACCGGGGGGCAATTCGGGTTCCCACCATTGGGTGAATTCCAGGGTCGTGTCCGCCATGGCGCTGGCCGCGCCAAGCAGCCATGCGGCTGCGGCCAACTTCAGCATTATGGGCTTTATCCGAAACGTCATCTTCTCCTCCTTCTTTGAGATCGGCCGCACAATGCGGAAGATCGTCTGGTTCATTCAGCAGTCTTCATTCGCAGGCGCCTCGCTCCCGCCTGCTGGCCTTGCCGCAAATCTTCAGATCGCCAGATGCGTCTCGGGATCGAAGAAATGGAGCTTGGTATCATCCAGGGCCAACCGGATTTCCGAGCCGGAGCGGACCGCGCTTTCCGGTTCGAATTTCGCCACCGCGTTCGACGCCAGGCCGAAATCCTCAACCGCGTCCGGGTCGCCTGAGTCCACCCGGATCGCGTCGATGTTGAGATGGACGATGTGTTCCGACCCGAGCTCTTCGATCGAGGTCACCTTTGCCGGCAGCGTCTGGTACTTGCGGCCGGATTCGAGGCTGCTGTCATAGAGATGCTCCGGCCGGATCCCGAACACGATTTTGCGCCCCGCATACGACCTCAAGCCCGGCCTGCGCACGAAGGCTGCATCCTGGAGCCGGATGGCAAAGGTGCCGGCCGTCAGTTCGTCGCCCGTCAGCGTCCCTTCGAAAAGATTCATCGAAGGCGAGCCGATGAAGCCGGCCACGAAGGCGTTCACCGGCGATTCATAGAGCCGCTTTGGTGTGTCGACCTGCTGCAGCACGCCGCCTTTCAGCACCGCGACCCTGTCGCCCATCGTCATCGCTTCGGTCTGGTCGTGGGTCACGTAGATGGTCGTCACGCCGAGCTGCTTTTGCAGGCTTGTGATCTCGGCGCGCATTTGCACACGCAGTTTTGCGTCAAGATTGGAAAGCGGCTCGTCCATGAGAAAAGCGGCCGGCTCGCGCACCATGGCGCGGCCCATGGCAACCCGCTGGCGCTGTCCGCCGGAAAGGTTGGCGGGCTTGCTGTCCAGCAGCGACGTTAGCTGAAGGATCTTGGCGATCTCGTCCACGCGCTTCTTGCGCTCGGCCTTCGGCTTGCCCGCCAGCCGCATCGAGAAGGCGATGTTTTCGAACACCGTCATATGCGGGTAGAGCGCATAGCTCTGGAAGACCATCGCGATGTCGCGGTCCTTGGGGGGCATGTCGACGACATCCACGCCGCCGATGCGAAGGCTGCCGCTGGTGATGTCCTCCAATCCCGCGATCATCCGCAGGGCGGTGGATTTGCCGCAGCCGGACGGCCCAACCAGGATCAGGAACTCGCCGTCCTCGACCGACAGGTTCAATTGGTCGATCGCACGGAAATTGTTCCCGTAGGTTTTGCAGATATTCTCAAGAATGACTTCCGCCATATTCCTCCCTCCACAAGTCAAAGCCGATGATTTTTGTTTTTCACCTTGGGCCTTTTTGCTTGTGAAAATTTCCTAGGGTAGCTTTCAGTCTACGTTCCGGTGTCGAGGCGCGCATATTTCAGCTCGACCGCCGATGGCGCGCTCGCCGATGCCAGCAATTCCGTGACCTGGTTATCGGTCGGAAGCGCCTCGCGTCCGCCACGTCCGGTTATCGAAAGGGCGGCCGCCGCGGCAGCGAATGCCACCCGGCCCGCAGTGTCGGCTCCGCGCGTCAATGCATGGGCATAGGCGCCGTGAAAGCAGTCACCGGCACCGGTCGAGTCGACGATCGCAACCCGGTGCGGGGGCAGGTGCCAGAGCGTTGTCTCCGCGCGCCCGCGATAATAGACGCCCCGACCGCCGTCGGTCAGGACGACCGCGGAGCGCGATGGCGACCACAATGCATCAAGCATCTCGGCGGGCGCTCGACGGCCCGTGGCGGTCTGAGCAAAGCCGAGCGGAAGAATGAGATGGTCGCAGAGCGCCAGCAGCCTGTCCGTGGCTGGGCCGGCGCTCCATTCGACATCGCCGAGGATCGCCAGGCCGAGATCGCGAGCCCGGGCCACCACATCCAGCGACCGGACCGCGTAGCTGTCGACGATCAGGACAGTCGCGCGGCTGAGGATATCGTCCGGAAAGTCCGGTGCGGTGCCCAGCATCGCGTCGTCGTCATAGGCGATGAAGCGGTCCCCGTCCGAACCGACGGTGATGCGCGAGCGCACCGGGCGCGCGTCGGGATGGCGTGGCGCGAACGCGGTTTCGACGCCGCTCTCAATGAGATCGCACAGCACAGGGTCGTCCGCGGCGTTGCCCAACCACCCAATGAACCCGGCGCTCCCGCCAAGCCGCGCGACAGCGGCCAGCGCCGTCGCGACATTTCCGCCGAAAGCGCGCGCGCTTTGCAGAACCTTCCCCTTGCCCGCCGACAACGGCTGATCGACATAGACGATGTCGTCGATCGCGATGGCGCCGAGGCCGAGGATCGAGGGGACGGCGGGCATCGTTCAGGCGCCCGCCTTCGCAAGCGCTTCCTGCGCCGAAAGCCCGTCATGGATGACGCCCCGAAAGGCAAGTGCTGCCTTCTGAGGATCGCCGTGCCCCCACAGATTGCGGCCCACCACAGCGCCGCGCGCGCCGGCGCGGATGGCGTCCGCCGTCTGCTGAAGCGCGCCGAGCAGCGTATCGGTCTTCGGCCCGCCGGCGATCACGACCGGCACCGGGCACGTCCGCACGGTCTCCTGGAAGGACTCGAAGTCGCCCGTGTAGCCGATCTTGATGACATCGACCCCGGACTCGTAGCCGATGCGCGCTGCATAGGCGATCTCGTCGGGGGTGAAGACGATCTTTGCCCCGTCGGTGAAATCGCGAGGATAGATATGCGCCACCACCGGCATGCCGTAGCGGGCTGCCGCGTTCACCGAATCGGTCAGCCAGCGAATGTATTTGCCTTCGGTCGCACCGCGCACCGGAATGGCCACGGCCAACGCGTCGGCGCCGGCGCGCACCGCATCCTCCGGCGTCGCGATCAATTCGCTGATGCGGTCGTCCGGAGTGAAGCAGCCGGCCTGGATCACCAGGGCAGCCTTGCCCGCATATTGCGGCCACAGATGGCGCGCGGCGCCGGGCTGGATGCTGACATAGTCGGGCTTGCCCGCCATGACGCGGGCCAGCGCGCCGGGCAGATCGGCAAGGCCGCCTTTGCGCACGTCGCCATAGCCGACGAAGTGGTCGACGGCGCCGCCAAATAGATTCCCCGATGGATGCGAGAAGAGGCGCGCAAGGCGCACTTTGGTCCCTAGGCTCATAATTTCCTAATCTCTTGATTTCCAAGGCCGGCGGGCCTGCGACGCCAGGTCAGCGTTTTCACATGCTCTATAAAAATTTTACGCGCGTCAAGATTTAAAATACGCTATAGCGAGTCACGAAAGTTGTCCGTCGCCGTCGCGATGGCTTCTCTCGGGCGTCGCCGATTGGGAGGTCGAAAGGGAAATGCAAGCAAATTCAGGAGCGAAACTCGGTGTCGGCGTCATCGGATGCGGTAACATCTCGATGACCTATCTGCGCAACGCGGCACTTTTTGCCGGCGTGGAATTGCGCGCCTGCGCCGATATTTCAGCCGAAATGGCTGCCTTGCGCGGGAAGGAATATGGCATCCGCGCGCTCGGCGTCGACGCGTTGCTCGCCGACCCGGAGGTCGATCTCGTGCTCAACCTCACTATTCCCGCGGCGCATTTCGACATCTCGTTTTCGGCGCTCTCGGCGGGAAAGCATGTCTTCACCGAAAAGCCGCTCGCCACCTCGGCCAGCGATGGTCGCAAGCTGGTGGCGGAGGCGGCGAAACGGGGATTGCTGCTGGGCTCGGCTCCCGACACTTTCCTCGGCGCCGCCGGACGCCGCGCGCGCCGCCTGATGGACGAGGGCGCGATCGGCCGCGCCGTGACCGGCACCGCCTTCATGATGGGGCGCGGCATGGAGCATTGGCATCCGAACCCGCAATTCTATTACCAGCCAGGCGGCGGCCCGGTCTTCGACATGGGGCCATACTATCTGACGATGCTCGTCAACCTGCTCGGCCCCGTCGCCCGTGTCATGGCGATGGCCACGCGCGGCCAGGAGGAGCGACTGATCACCGCCGACGGCCCTTACAAGAACACCAGCTTCAGGGTCGGCACGCCGACCAACATCCTGTCGCTGCTCGAATTCCGCTCCGGCGCCACCGTCACTTTCGGTGCCTCGTGGGACGTCTTCAAGCACTCCAACCACCCCATCGAGCTGCACGGTACCGAAGGGTCGCTCAGGCTGCCCGATCCCGACACCTTCGGCGGCACCGTCTCGCTTTCCGCGCGGGGCGCCGACTGGAAGGATTTCGCCAGCGAAAGCGAGCTCTACGGCGCGCGCAACTGGCCCTATGCGGCGCCGAATCGCGCCAATTACCGCATGCTCGGCGTCGCTGATCTGGCGCGTTCATTGTCGCAGAAGAGAAAGCCGCGCGCGTCCGGCGATCTGGCTCTGCATGTGCTGGAGATCATGGAGGCCATCCTCGCCTCGGGCGAAAGCCGCAACTCGGTCGCCATCGCCGGCACAGTCGACCAGCCGCCGCTGCTTGGCGAGGACGAGGCTGCGAGCCTGCTGGCCTGAGCGCCCGTGTTGTCCCCACTCGATCCGCAGGCGCGGAAGGTTCTCGATCTCGGCCGAGAGGCGCATGAGCCGCCCTTCGAGACCGGCACACCCGAGCAGGCGCGACGCGCCTACAATAACGGTTTCCGTGGGCTGCAAGGCGAGCGCGAGCCTGTCGCCTCGGTGCGGGAGCAAACCATTGCCGGGCCCGGTGGCCCTCTCAACCTTCGGGTTTATCGCGGGCAGGGTGCTGCGGCGGCCGACGCGCCGTCGCTGCTCTATCTGCACGGTGGTGGCTGGGTCATCGGCAATCTCGATTCCCATGACGAGATCTGCCGCTGGTACGCCAACCTCGCCCCATGTGTCGTCGTCTCGCCCGACTACCGGCTGGCGCCTGAGCACAAGTTTCCGGCTGCGGTCGAGGACTGCCGTGCCGTTCTCGCCTTCATGCAGGATATGCCCGGCGGGCTTGGTATCGACGCCAGCCGCATAGCCGTTGCCGGCGACAGCGCCGGCGGCAACCTCGCCGCAGTGCTGGCGCTGCTTGCCCGCGATGACAAATGCCCTTTGACCGCGCAGCTCCTGTTCTATCCCAACACCGATGCAGATCAGACAGCGGACAGCTATCGCCGCTTCGGCGAAGGTTTCGGCCTGACGGCCGCGACCATGGCCTGGTTCCGCGATCACTATATCCGCAGCGCCGCCGACATCAATGACTGGCGTGTCTCGCCGCTAAAAGCCGACAGCCTTGCCGGCGCGGCGCCGGCCTTTGTCGCCATTGCCGGCCATGACATCCTCGCCGACGAGGGCGATGCCTATGCAAGGCGGCTCGAAATGGACGGCGTCCCGATCGTGGCCAAACGTTGGCCAGGGCAGATCCACGGCTTCGTCTCGATGGGCCGCCACGGTCCGGCGTCGCGTCAGGCGGTCGAGGCTGCTGTTGCGGCCTGGCGCGAATTCGATCCGGCGTTTGACAGGGTTTAGGCCGACTGACGCATCACCAGCGTTGCGTCGAGGCTGACCTTCGGCGTCACGGCGGCCGCATCCTCGTCGAGCATTGCAAGCAGCGTCTCGACACTGCGGCCGGCCATGGCGGCGAAATCCTGCGCCATGGTGGTGAGCGCCGGGCAGGTGTAGCGGCTGAGCGGATGGTCATCATGCGCGGCGACCCGAAGGTCGCAGTCGGTCTTGCGTCCCACCTTCAGGCCCTTCGAAAAGGCCGCCGCCATCACGCCGAAGGCGAGGCGATCGTTGGCGCATAGAATGGTTTTGCCCGGCAGGCCGCCATTGCCGATCAGCTTCTCCGTCTGCTCGTAGCCGATGCGCTCGAAGTCCCAAGTATAGTCGCTGGTGTCGCCGAAGACGGTCGGCTCGAACCCCAGTCGCTGCATCGAGGCGACATAGCTGCTCAATCGTTCCGCCGAATTGTGATTGACGTGTGGGATGTCGAAATAGACCGGGGCGTCGCCGGAACGGCAAAGGTAATCCACGATCGTCGCGACGCTCTTTTCGTTGTTGTTGCCCACGAATGGCGTGTCACCTTCCAGGAAAGTGTCGAAATAGACAATCGGGATGGTCTGCGTGAGCTTTTCCAGTGTTCTCTGATCGGATCGTTTGCCCAGCGGCGCGATCAGCGCGCCGGATACCTTCAGGGAAAGGATGGTTCGGGTGGCTTCGATCTCGAGTTCGGTAGAGCCATGCGAGGAAATGACGACCGGCCAGTAGCCTTCGTCGCGCAGCCTGAGCTCGATGCGGCTGACCATCTCCGAATAGAACGGGTCGGTCACCGTCGGCACGACAATGCCGATGCTGCGCGTGCGCTTGCGGTTGAGGTTGCGCGCGAAGAGGTTCGGCTGATAGTCGGACGAGCGCAACGCATCTTCGATACGCTTACGCGTTGCCGGCTTGACGCTGGTCGGATCGTCGAAGAACTTCGACAATGTCGGTCTGGAGACGCCGCAGGAGCGGGCGAAATCCTCCATGGTCTTGTGCGTCATCGACATTAATGCCCTCGCGGCGTGGAACTTCCAATCGCCGTGTCTCTGTGTTGCCCCGGCGCCGTCACTACGGTGCGACGGCGCGCGAGCGCAAGTTGAAATTTTACAGGAAGTTTTACCAGTTTCAACGCGTTGAGAGAGATTATTGCATGCGTAAATTAATTAATTGACGTGAAAAATTTCACGCCATATTGAATTTGCGGACGGTCGTGCGGGGCGAATGCCGGAGGTCATGGATGAAGAAGCTGGTCTGCGCCGGTGAAATCCTCGTCGAGATCATGGCTGAACGCATCGGCCAGAGCTTTCTCGAGCCTGGACCTCTGGTAGGTCCGTTTCCGTCCGGCGCCCCCGCGATCTTCGTCGGCCAGGCAGCGGCGCTTGGGCAACCGGCGGGCCTCATCGGCGCCGTCGGCGAGGACGATTTTGGTCAGCTGAACATTGACCGGCTGCGAGCGCTCGGCGCCGACGTTTCGGCAATCACGTCCCACAAAGGCCATGCCACCGGCACTGCCTTCGTCACTTATCTGGCCGATGCCTCCAGGCATTTCGTCTTCAACATCCGCAACAGCGCGGCGGGCCTGATGGCCATCGATGACGCCGCAAGACACTTGCTTGCCGACGCCGACCACTTTCATGTCATGGGCTCGTCGCTGTTTTCGGACAAGGCGACCGACGTTGTGCTCGCCGCGACCGCGGCCGTGAAGGCCAGGGGCGGCACCGTGTCCTTCGACCCCAACGTCCGCCGAGAGATCCTACAGGTTTCCGGCATGCGCGCCGCGCTGGACAAGGTGCTGGCGGAAACCGACGTCTTCCTGCCCAGCGGGGACGAATTGTTCCTGTTCTCTTCGGCCGGTGACGAGAAGGGCGCAGTTGATGATCTGTTGGGCCGAGGCATTTCCTGCGTCGTGTTGAAGAAGGGCGCAGACTGTGCCGCCTATCACGACCGGCAGGGCGCGGTCGCTTTGCCAGCTTTTCCTGTCGAGGAGGTCGACCCGACCGGAGCCGGCGACTGCTTCGGCGCCGCCTTCGTTTCAATGTGGTTGCGCGGCGCCGCACCTGTCGATGCCCTGCGCGTCGCCAATGCCTGCGGCGCGCTTGCCGTAACACGGAAGGGACCCATGGAAGGTATTTACCGGCTCGCCGATGTTGAGGCTTTCATCGCCAGGGCCGGTACACGCGCATGAGCTGCGCGACCGAGAGACTTGCGGCCATCGGCGCGCAGCGGGCGGCGGGCGGCAAGGGAGGTATCGCCTCGATCTGCTCGGCGCATCCGCTGGTGATCGAGGCAGCGCTTCGCCATGGCGCGCTGCACGGCGCCGATGTCCTTATCGAGGCGACCTGCAACCAGGTCAATCACGAAGGCGGCTACACCGGCATGGCGCCGGCCGCCTTTCGCGGCCTCGTCGAAACGCATGCCAGAAGGGCTGGTCTTCCCCTCGATCGCCTGATCCTCGGCGGTGACCATCTTGGACCCAATCCCTGGAAGCATGACGCCGCTGCCGAGGCGATGCGGAAAGCGGCCGCGATGATCGACGCCTATGCGGCCGCCGGCTTCACCAAGCTGCATCTCGACACCAGCATGGCCTGCGCCGACGATCCGGTGCCGCTCCCCGATGAGACGATTGCCGCCCGCGCGGCCGTGCTTGCCAAGGTCGCCGAGGCGGCGGCCGCGCGTACCGGCGGTGAGAAACCCGTCTACATCATCGGTACCGAGGTGCCAGTCCCCGGCGGTGCCCTGGAGCCGCTCGAGCATATGCAAGTGACCGAGCCTGCGGACGCGCTCCGTTCCGTCGAGCTCCACCGCCAGGCCTTTGCAAGCGATGGGCTCGACGAGGCATTTGACCGGGTCGTCGGCGTCGTCGTCCAGCCCGGTGTCGAATTCGGCAATGCCGATATCATTGCCTATGCGCCGGAGAAGGCGATCGAGTTGGTCGCTGTGCTGGAACGCATGCCGCAATTCGTTTTCGAAGCGCACTCGACCGACTACCAGCCGGCGGAAGCGCTGGGCATGCTGGTGCGTGACGGTTTCGCCATCGTCAAAGTCGGCCCATGGCTGACCTTCGCGCTACGCGAGGCGCTCTACGGCCTCAGTCTGATCGCCGATCAGATGGTTCCCGACCCGTCCCGGGAAAACCTGCAGGCGGCGATGGAGCGGGTGATGCTCGCCTCGCCCGAGAACTGGCGCAACTACTATTCCGGCACATCGAACGAGCAACGCCTGCAGCGGCATTTCTCCTTCAGCGACCGCATCCGTTACTACTGGCTGACGCCGGAAGCGGAGCGCGCAACCGCAGCGGTGCTGGCCGCGCTTGGCGACACGGAGATTCCCCGCCCGCTGATCAGCCAATTTATTGGCCATCTCGATGTCGACGTCGGCGCGGGCCGCAGCAGACCGACCGCGCATGGGCTTCTGCTCGGCAGCGTGACACGCGTGCTCGACATCTATCGCAACGCCACGAACCAGTAAGCGGTCTTCGCTTCCAAACCTCGGATTTGACTTAGCCCGCGTGGATCTTTCATGGAGGGCTCGAGCAAGCCGCACATCTGACAGTGGATAGTAAATCCGTTACTGCTCCTTCTTGAACAGGTCCTGGAAGATCAGCGGGCCCCAGGTGCGGCCGCGTGCGTGCACCGCGCGCAACCGTCGCCCGGGCTGTCCATGGTAGTTGATCTTGCGGCGAAGAAGTGCAGCTATCTGGAGCGGCGACGGTACTTTTCGAGATCAGCTGTGGCGGGTTCGAAAACCCCAAAGTGGGAAAAGTTGACCGATTGGCCGCGATAGCTGGTGAAACCGCAAAATTTTTTTTGTGGCAATTTTCCCTTTAAAATCAAAAGCGTAATTTTTTGACGGTCTTGATGCCTGTGTTTGGACGGCGGCAAGAAGTATTTTCCAGTAATTTCAGTGGGTTATATGCTGTTTGAACAATCGAGTGGGAATGATTCAGGTCTAGCCGAACGTCGCCGAACTTACGCCAGAGTTCGACATAACTTTGAGATAAAAAATAATTTCGGCCATCAGCTTTCGCTGGCTATCGGTGCAAGCGGCCAAGGGGTAACGAAGATGCGTGCGGGCCTAACCGATCCCTCGGGATCAGGTCCCAGACAAGTCGTTGCCCGCAATAACAAGGCGCCGACACTCGCTGAACTCAAAATGCAGATTGCTAAGAGGGAGCTGGTTCTTCCCGCAAGATTGGAAACTGTCGCTCGCGTGATGTTTTCAGAGCCCGACTATGTTGCCTTCGAGAACTCTGCCTCAATCGCACGCCGGTGCAACGTGCCCGCAACGACCTTGTCTCGTCTGGCTCCGCGCCTTGGCTTCAGGTCATTCAAGGAAATGCAGACCTGCTTTCGAAATCACATTCTTGATCGACGGGCTCAGCGTAAGCCGAGCTGACAACGGATAGTTAGATCATTGAGGGCCAGATCGGCCCTCGCCTGGCCTTCTGATCTAGAAGTCAGCTTTCCATGAGCAGGCTCCCGAAACCGACCGTCAGCTTCCGGCCCCAAACCGGTCGCGCTAACGCCCTCGGTCAACATGTGTTCATGACCTTTTTGGAGGATAGGAAAGAGTCACGGACGGCATTGAAAACTACTCCTCTTCCTGATCCCTAGGTTCGCCAGACCATACGAGATCATACGAAGGATATGGGTCGGCTAACCATCCGCTAAGCCATTGATTTTCTTTGACGGCCTCACACCCTCAGCGACTAACATAATCGTTATTTGCCAATGACTTAAGAAGCGCTTCGCCAAAGTCGATCCAACACAGCTGCTCGCCGATCGTATTGATTTCCTGTCGAAAACGATGCCCCCCGGCGGCAGCGGCTTCGGACGGGGTCATGATCGAATCCAGCACGAGATCACCTCTTCTCTTGAGCGACCGACAATAGAGACCCGGAGACGGCCGAAATGATCGTTCCAAGGGTCAGCCATGCAATCAGCAGGTTGGCCGCCACTAAGGCCGGGAGAGCTAGGACCCCCGCCATATTCGTGTCACCAGCGCCATTCTGTGCATCAAGCCTCTTCCAGAAACCCTCAGCATAGGGTCTCGCACGCCACGCCGTCGCCGTCCCGGTCCAGCTTCCCGCCCCACGAGCAATTCTGCAGATACCATTGGGCTTCTTCGCACGAGCTGATCTGCTTGCACGTTCGTCGCGGCTCGCATGAATAGCCGCTCTGCGCAACCAGCTTGCGGCTCATGATGCCGAGTGGCTGTTTCGCCGGCGCCGCGCCGACGGCGTGAGATGCGCGCCAGTCCCACGGCGCTTCGAATTTGCCGACCCATAGACCGCTCTTTGCCGCTTCGGCTTTCGCTTGCTGCGCTGCATAGGCGCCATGGCTGTAGCGCGGCCAATCGAGCGCCTGACCGTGCTCGACCATCCACGCCGCCACGCTGGCGCCATCGGCACGGCGGCAATCGCCGACGAAGCGGTGATAGCGATCCCACTCGGCGAACGTGCACTGTACCGGCCTGGATGCCGCCAGGAACGCGTCCAGCGCTTCGGCCGAGCGGCGCCCACAAGGATATTCGAAGCCCTTGGCATCGTCGCAATATTGCTTGCTCTCCGGCGCGTCGATGCCGTTGAACCGGATCCGCTGCCCGTGGACTTCGATCGTGTCGCCGTCGATGACCGATGCGACGCCGATGAGTGGGTGCGGCTCGGGCGCGGATAAATACGGCGCGGGGATGTCCTGCATGCTTTCGCTGTGCTTCATCACCCACTCGGCGACGAAGGCGCTTGCAGCGGCCACGGTCAGAAAGATCAGCCGCCGCGGCACACTCGCCCAACGCAAGGCGCGTGAGCGCTTCACGCCGGCGCGCTTGCGCCACTGGTCGGATCGATTGTCGTACCTTGATTTGTCCAAGCCTTTCCCCCGCCACGGAGAATGCTCCAAAATGTGGCGGGGGTCTAGCAGTAGACGGGTCAGGCATTCACCTAAGTCTGCCGAAGAATTAGCTAACGTACATATCCAGCAAGCTGCTGATGCGCCAACGGTACAGTCGCGCAGCCACTCTTTCCGGTCCCATAACCGTCTCCGCATGTTCCGTGGCGAGTTTAAGCAGCGTTTCGGAGACTTCCTGCGCCGACCAGCCTCTATCAAGGGAGGCCTTCACCAACGCTTCAAACGCAGGCTCAAGGGCAACTTCGCAGTTGATTGGGCGGTCGGGGCTGCCATCAGGAAGCAGGGGCGATTGGATTGGTGGCAGTGGGGCCATGCACTCAGAAAGCGCAAAAGGGGAGAATCGTTCCGCTCGTCATTGGCAACCTTGCTGTTTTAGCAGCCGCTAACGAACGTCCGCGCTCGTGCGATATTGAATCAAATTCGAGTTGCGTGAGAGTGGCGATGCGTTAGCCTGCTGGCGGCGCCCGGCTGTCCTTCATCCCACCGTTGCTGTCGACCCTAGTCGACAAGCCGCCAGAGGGCGACGGCTGGATTCACGAGGTAAAATTCGACGGCTACCGCTCTCAGATCGTCCGCGATGCGGAAGGCGTACGCATCTTCACTCGCCGCGGGCTCGACTGGACGGCGAAATATCGCGACCTGGTGAGGGCCGCCGGAGAGCTCAGCGCCATCATCGACGGGGAAATCGTTGTCTTGGACGAAGCCGGCCATTCGGACTTTGGCGAGCTGCGAAAGGCGATCATCAGGCGCCAGCACGACCTTTATTTCGTCGCCTTCGATCTGCTGCACCTCAACGGCCGCGATCTGCGCGACATGCCGCTGACCGACCGTCGGTGACGCGAAACGAATGGTTGGAGCGGAATCGAGCGACCGATCAGCAAGCCGCCGACTTCAACCGCCGGCTGGACTAACTCCGGCAGCACTTCGGCGCGGTCTACGGCACTCGCGACGTCATCCAGGACATGAAGCGGGAGATCGACGAGCTGCGACGCAAGCAGGCGGCGGCCTCACCTTGAGGCCACAACGCTTGCGCAACTCGTACCTATCTCCTAAGTCTGGACTGGAAACCGGGATGCTTGAGATGAACGAAGACGACTCGAAGGGCGCTTCGCCAGATGGCATAAGGCACGCATTGAAGGGATGGGCCCTTTTCATAACCTAACGGCGTGTTATTCTTTCCTGGCTGAGCCATGGCTCATCTCCTGCGAAAAATAGGCATGCGTTCGATCAGAGAGCGACACGCCTGTGTAGGTAGTTATGAGGCTGTCTACCCGGCCCAATCGATCCGATGACGAGAGCGTGCGTCTCTTGATCTCTCGCGGCTACATCGCATCGCAGGGCAATGCTCAGTTTGCACTCAATTGGATATTATCTCCCGGACGCGAGGCCAAAGTCTTTCGCGTCCGGGCTAGAGACCTGCTTTGAGGCACCCTGCGTCTAGTCGAGAATTTTGCATGACAATATTCATAACAGCATAAATGTAGTAAAGGTCTATTCGGAATCAAGCGACGCCGGCAGCCGCGGTCTTTTCGGAGTTGTTCGATGTTTTTCCCTCGGTAATTTGACGGATCGGGGAAACAAACAAGAGCTACCAAATAGACGCAAAAATAATGCACTGAAATCGCATTTTATTTCGTTTGACGTACACGGACTTCTCCTCCTTGCTTGTTCGAGGCCGAACGGGCCGTGTCAGCGCGAGTAGGATCGGATTTAGGCCTTCCAAGTTGCCGGGCTGCCGCGCCGCTTCCACCCTAGCAAGGAGTACAGTGATGAAAAAGCTTGCCCTCGCAGTCGCCGTGACAATGGCCAGTTCGTTTAGCGCCATGGCGGCCAGCGATGTAACCAAGTCTCCGCCGGCTGCTCCCTACGAACAGGTCAGCAAGCTTGTGAAATTGCCCGACTTCCTCCCTGGAATGGGCCAGCTCTTCGTCGATCCGGCGACGTTACCCGCCGGTCCGTTCCTCGCTTATGACCATGACGGCAAGCTTGTCAGCACCATCTACATGCTTCCGCTCAAGGAACTCAATCCGGACAAACGTTTCGACAACCTCGCGGCGCCGGGCGGCAACGTCGACCATGTCGACGTTTACTGAAATGCCGGGCACCCGGGCGTTCCGGAACCTCATGTCCACGTCGTGCTGTGGCATACCTCGGCCGTTGAGGAAGCGCGGGTAGCCAAATGAGACTCACGCGCCGTGAGATACTTGGCGCGGGCGGCGGTTTCGTCGCCCTGACGCTTTCCTCGTCGGCCGCGTGGACCGACGAGATAGTCGATATCGTCATGAAGGGTCGCGACGACGGCTCGCACGTCTGGTTCGACCCTATCGGCGTTCTGATCAAGCCGGGTCAGACGGTCCGCTGGACAAATCTCAACTCTGGCAACTCACACACGACGACGGCGTACAGCCCCGAGAATTTCGGACGGCCGCTACGCATGCCCAAGACGGCACGACCGTGGGCCTCCGACTATCTCCTGCCTAACGAGACCTTTTCGGTCTCCTACGCAGAACAGGGGGTCTATGATTATTTCTGCATTCCGCATGAGCACGCCGGAATGGTCGGCCGCGTCATCGTCGGTGAACCCGCGAAAAACGGCTGGACCCAACTTGACGGAGCGAATGGCGACCTCCCCGAGGAGGCCCTCAAGGCGTTTCCGACAGTCGAGGAGATCATGGCGAAAGGCATCGTTCTGCCCGCCTAGGTATGCACGAGAGGACGACCGCCAGCAATAAGGAGATTGGAACGACGATGGAAGCGGGAGCGCCAGATTCCTCGCCGTCGTCAGCGGTTGATCAATTTGGGGGCAATCTTCATGACAGCCAATACTTTTCCGCGAGGTGTTCAATCACGATCGGAGCCGAGGCGCGATGACGGGACCCATGAACCTGAAATCCCTCTCGGCGCGTCGACTGCAGCCCAACACCGTGAGTGTGCGACAAACCGGCTCGCAGCGCTGGGCGAGATGACGGGCGGCATTGCTCACGACTTCAGAAACCTCCTGGCCGTCGTAGAAGCCGGCCTGCGGCTCGCCGAAAAGCGAGCCGACGAACCCGAACGCGTGCGAGCCCACATTGCAGCGGCGCGGCAAGGAATAGATCGAGGGATCGAGCTAACGTCGCAGTTGCTCGCCTTCGCAAAGCATCAGGAGCTCGATGTCCATGCGGGCGATCTGAACGAGTTCCTCAGGTCTTTCGAGCCTTTCCTCAGGTATGGCGCGGGACCCGATGTCAGGGTCAAGCTTGAACTCGGTTCCGATGTCCCGCTCTGCATGGTCGACCCCGCATTCTTTGATGCAGCCGTGCTTAACCTCGTCATCAACGCGCGCGATGCAGCACCAAATGACGCCGAAGTCCGGGTCACCACCGGACGACTGGTGCAGCCGACCGCCGCACCCGATCTGCCCGGGCCGGGTAGCTACGCCTACGTCCGGGTCGAGGACCGCGGTTGTGGCATGGCTCCGGAGGTGTTGCAGAAGGTTTTCGATCCCTTCTTCACGACGAAGGAAGAAAACGGCACAGGGATAGGACTGCCGCAGGTGCAGGCATGGCTGGGCATGGTGGGTGGCCGGATCCGCATTGCAAGCGAGCAAGGCATCGGAACGACGGTAGACCTGCTGTTCCCGTCAATTTAGGCGGAAGCCTGACAAGGCTCCCGCTATCTCCTCTCGTCGCGTGCGACGGAATGCAATCCTGCGAGCGCAGGACCTACTACGCTCTCATCCGCACTTGCCGATTGCACCGCGTAAACCGGATAGGAGAACTGCGGCATTTCCGGCACAAGATGAAGCCGACCGGCCTCTATGTGAGATTGCACTGAGCTCATTCTGAAATATCCGGAGCCGCCCGTCGCAAGAACATAGTTTAGTGCGAGCGGACCGAGATCGAAGGAAAGATCCGGCGCGGCACTCGGGAAATTCATCCCGTGGTGAACCCCAAAATCTGGCCCCCAATCCATGTAAACATATGATTCATCCACGACACGCGCATCGGAGTTGGTCGTCACGAGGACGAGTTTTTCTTCCAAAAGCAGATCGATTTTCAAACCCGGTCTGTGCGGGGGCGCGTACATGATAGCCAAGTCGACCAGTCCTGAGGCGACCTGGTTGATGAGATCCTGTGGCACGTCGACGTGCACTCGCAGCGCGATATCCTGAAGCGATAGGCGCATCCAGCGGACCCAGTCGAGCAAAAGAGGTTGCGCAAGGCTGACTTCGCTGCCGACCGTCAGGACGGCCCGTCGTCCCGGAGGCACGGCAACCTGGTGAAGGGTGCGTTGCCACAGTTGGATGAACATCGGGGCGTGGCGCAGAAATTGCTCACCCGCGGGAGTGAGCGAAGCGCCCCCCTTATGTCGAACGAAGAGTGGTCGGCCCAATTGTTGCTCGAGGTTGCGGATTCGGGCGCTGACGGTGGTCTGGGCGACATTCAAGCGCTCCGAGGCGCGAATGAAGCTCCCGGTCGAGACGATCTCGATAAAGGTGCGAGCGAGTTCAATATCCATAATTGCTAATAGCATAAAAATTGCGCTTAAATGTCAATGAATTTCGTTTGTCACATAGCATCGTGAACATTAGGCTCTCCGAATACTCACCGGATTGGGCGCTGAACGCGGCGCAGCGCCGGGATTGAGCAGGCATAGGCCTCTCCGTCCTCACCCCCCGTTTGCCCGCAGTGTCACAGGAGCGATCATGTCGACGAGAGAGAAGAAGAACGGCCAAGGCGATGTCGGACGTCGTGACTTTCTAAAACTGTTCGGCGCGGCGGGCGCGGCGGCGGGCACCCTGCCGTTTGGTGGAACCGCATCGGCGGACGACGTCCTGCCAGCAACTGCCGCCACGGAAACAAAGCACCATGACGCGGCCGAGCCTCATGCCCGAGGCGGCGGCTACGAATTCTTCAACGTCGACGAATCCGCCTTCGTCGAGGCGGCGGTCGATACGCTCATTCCAAAGGATGCGACCGGTCCCGGAGCTAAGGAGCTTGGCGTGGCGATATACATCGACCGGCAGATGGCCGGCGGATACGGCAAGGGCGACCGGCTTTATCTGAAAGGGCCGTTTGGCGAGGGTACGCCCGAGCAGGGATATCAATTGCCGATGATGCCCTCGGAGCTGATCCGGGCGGGCATCGCCGACGTCAATGCCGTCGTACAGAAAAGCCGGAAGAACAGCTTCGCGGCCCTTTCGGCAAAGGAACGCGCCGCCATTATGGCCGACCTTGAGGCCAAGAAGACCGAGCTTCCAACGGTGCCCGCCGAAACCTTCTTCAGTCTCCTTCTGCAGCTCACGATCGAAGGCTATTTCGCGGACCCGATGTACGGCGGGAACAAGGACGCGGCTGCCTGGAAGATGATCGGCTTCCCCGGCGCGGATGCCATGTACACAGACAAGATCGAGCCGTTCCGGAACAAGCCCTACAGGGCTGAACCGAAGGGCATCCAGGACCTCATTTGATCGGCGCGAGAAAAAGGAGACTTTGACATGGCCACCAAACTGAACCCGGTCGATGTGCTGATTGTCGGTCTGGGGTGGACAGGCGGCATCATTGCGAAGGAGCTTGCATCCACCAAGCTCAAGATCGTCGCCCTTGAGCGGGGAGGCCCGCGTGACACCAATCCGGACTTCATCGATCCTGAAATCCACGACGAACTGCGCTACGCCGCCCGCCACGACCTCATGCAGAACGTGCGGCGGGAAACCATCACATTCCGCAATAGTGAATCGCAAACGGCGCTGCCGATGCGTCAACTCGGCTCCTTCTTGCCGGGGCAGGGTGTCGGCGGCGCCGGCGTGCATTGGAACGGCGTGACTTGGCGCTGGCTCGAATGGGATCATCAGGCGCGCACTCGCACCGTCGACAAGTACGGCGAGAAGATCATTCCCTCGGACATGCACCTGCAGGACTGGCCGATCACCTATGACGACCTCGAACCCTATTACGACAAGTTCGAAAAGACCTGCGGCACCTCCGGCAAGGCCGGCAATCTCAACGGCAAGAAAATCGACGGCGGCAATATCTTCGAGGGCTCGCGTAAGGAAGATTATCCCAACCCGCCAATGATCGCCGCGCAGAGCATGGTGATGTTCGAGAAGGCGGCCCGCAACCTCGGCTACCATCCTTTCCCAAATCCCTCGTCCAACGCCTCTCGCGATTACGTCAATCCCGATGGCGTAGCGTTCGGCCAATGCCACTACTGCGGCTACTGCGAGCGTTTCGGCTGCGAGGCGAATGCAAAAGCCAGCCCGCATTTCACCGTCATTCCGCTGGCGCTGAAGAATCCGGATTTCGAACTGCGCACAAATTCGATCGTGCTGAAGGTCAATCTCGATTCTGCCCGAAAGAAGGCCGTCAGCGTCAGCTATCTGGACGCTCGCGGGCGAGAATTCGAGCAACCTGCCGACCTCATCATCCTGTCGGCCTACGCGCTCGGCAACGTCAACCTGCTGCTGCAGTCGGGGATCGGCGTTCCTTATGATCCGGCCACGGGGAAAGGCGTGGTCGGCCGAAACTATGCCTACCAGTGCGGCGGCGGGGCTACCGCCTTCTTCGACAAGAGGACCATCCTGAACCGCTTCATGGGCGCCGGCGCGCTCGGCACCTGCATGGATGATTTCAACGGCGACAACTACGATTTCGTGAAGGCCGGTTACATCGGCGGCGGCGGTATCAGTTGCAGCAACTCGGGCGCCCGGCCTATCCAGTCACATCCGACACCCCACGGCACGCCGCGCTGGGGCTCGGACTGGAAAAAAGCAGTGGTCGACAACTATGACCATGCGGCCAATGTCGGCAATCAAGGCGCGGTGATGGCCTACAGGCAGAACTATCTCAGCCTCGATCCGACCTATACGGACATCTTCGGACGTCCGCTGATGAGGATGACGTTCGATTTCCAGGACAACGAAATAAAGCAGATGAACGGCCAGGCCGACATCTGCGTGACAATCGCCAAGGAGATGGGTGCGATCAGGGTCGATCGGAGCATTCCGCCGGTGCCCTATTCCATCGTTCCCTATCAGAGCACCCACAATACCGGCGGGGCTGTTTTCGGCGCCGACCCCACCACCAGCGTCCTGAACAAACATCTTCAGGTCTGGGATGTCCCGAACGTATTCGTCACCGGCGCCTGCGTATTTCCGCAGAACGCCGGGAAGAATCCGACCGGACCGGTGGGCGCTCTTGCCTATTGGGCGGCGGACGCGATCAAGAATTATCTGAAGAATCCCGGCCCATTGGTTCCCTCCTGAGACACGCCTGCCGGGACCGGATCCACGCTTCGGATCCGGCAGGCTGTGCGTTTCGAATACCGACATAACAGGGTGGCATGGCGACAACCAAGCCGCCCCTCATTGAAAGCACGCGAAGATGAAATCGACCATTCTTGGATTGACGACCGCGGCTCTCACCGCAGTCGGCTCTGCGCAGGCGCAGGACAAATCTCCTGGCAATGCTGCGGCCGGCGCCTCGGTCTTCAAAAGATGCATGGCCTGCCATGCTGTTGGCCCTGACGCTAGGAACGGAGTAGGACCTGTATTGAATGGCATCGTTGGCCGTGCGGCGGGTACTTACCCAGGTTACAACTATTCCGCGGCGAACAAGAATTCGGGCCTGACCTGGGATGAACCGACGCTGACCACATATCTGCACGCGCCGCGCAAGCTGGTGCCAGGCACGAAGATGACGTTCGCCGGTCTCAGCAAGGACCAGGAGATCGCCGATGTGATCGCCTATCTGAAACAGTCCCAAGGACAGAAGGCCTCCCCATGAGCCAGGGACGAATTGTCCCGGCTTGCAAAGCATCAATCTTATGAAATTCCTCCTGCATCAGGGCCTGGGGTATTCGACGGTTCATCAGATCGGTGACTACCTGCGCAGCCACGGAACCGGCCATCACTGGATCGAACGGTATCGGGGTAGCATCTTCGTCATCGTATCCGATCAAGCCGACGAGATGATCCTTCGACAGGAGTTCTCAGGGCTTCTCGATGCCGTCAACGAAAAGGAGACGGACGGATGAGCGGAAAAGTCATCGACGAGAAGATAAAACTGAAGCGGGCATATGAGAGCCCGGCTGCCGACGATGGCACGCGGGTGCTAGTTGACCGGCTTTGGCCGCGCGGGATCAAGAAGACCGACGCCGGCATCGACTGCTGGATGAAAGAACTCGCGCCAAGCGCCGAGCTTCGGAAATGGTTCGGACACGATCCCGCCCGATGGGAGGAATTCCGTCGGAGATATGCGGCGGAAATCCACGCGCACCGCGACGAGCTCGACCGGCTGCGTGACCTGATACTGCAGGGCGCCGTCACGCTTGTCTACTCGGCTCACGACGAGGCCCACAACGACGCCGTCGTCCTGCGAGAGATTTTGCTGGGACATCGGTAAGAGACGTCGCGCCGCGCTGCCTTTGCCATCGATGACATTGGGCGTGTGACCACGACAGCGGGCCCCAACAACACTTTTCTGGAACCAAACTGAAGGAAACCTCATCCAAGCATCGAGGGCACGTTCACGTCGAGGAGAAGCACAATGAAATTCTTTGTCGATACAGCAGATGTATCTGAAATTCGCGAGCTTGCTGCCGCTGGATTTGTCGACGGGGTGACCACGAACCCATCGCTCATCTCAAAGACCGGTCGACCGATCAGGGATGTGATCAAGGAGATTTGCGGGACGATCGAAGGCCCGGTTTCAGCGGAAGTCACCGCGACCGACTTCGACGGCATGATCGCCGAAGGAGAGCGTTTGGCGGGCATCGCCACGAACGTGGCCGTCAAGGTGCCATCCACCTGGGATGGGTTCAGAGCTTGCAGGGTGCTCGCTCACCTCGGCCACAAGGTCAATGTCACGCTGTGCTTTTCAGCAAACCAGGCATTGCTTGCGGCCAAGGCTGGCGCGACGTTCATTTCGCCGTTCGTCGGCAGGCTCGACGATATCGGATTGGACGGCATGGAAGTGGTCCGGGAAATCCGCGCGATCTACGACAATGACGAATCCTTCACGACGGAAATCCTGGCGTCTTCAATTCGCACCCCACTCCACGTCAAAGAGGCGGCAATCGCAGGCGCCGATATTGCGACCATCCCCCCAGCAGTACTTCGAAGCCTTGCCAAACACCCGCTCACCGACAAGGGTCTGGCGTCCTTTCTCGCGGACTGGGGCAAGACGGGGCAAGCGATCCTTTAAGGTTGCCCAGGCCGGCTGTGGGAAATGGCCGAAGCCGTTAGCAGCCAAATGGACGAATTGGTCGAGGAGCAGATGCTCTGGGATGACACCGTCGCGTCAAACTGGTTGGCAGTTCATCTTACCGCGCCGGCTCCGAACCCGCCGAGATGCCCATCAGCCCGTCGAGCGCATGATCTTGGAATCTAACACAAAAAATGCATCCAATTGCTCATTAAATTCGTTTGCATGAGGTCCTAGATGGCGGGAGACTGGGGACGTAGCGGTTCCGCTTTGGTCGGGAGCTCTGGTGAAAAAGAAATCGAGAATCTGAGGGCGCGCGCCTGGACGGGAACATGTTCCGGGCTTGCGAAGTCTAATGCGGCTCTAGCTAACGATTTTGAATTGAGAATCGCGAACGGAGAAGAAAATGGCTGGGAGCCATTCGAAATCAAACGGTCCGGATCTGGTCCAGGGCATCGCGGTCGCCGATCTTCAGGATGGCGGCAAGCTTGTCGGCCATTGCGGCGACGAGCAGGTGCTGCTGGTGCGCCGCGGGGCCGAAGTATTCGCGATCAGCGCGACATGCACTCATTACGGCGGGCCGCTCGTCGACGGTCTGGTAGCGGAAGATGCCGTTCGGTGTCCGTGGCATCACGCGTGCTTCGACCTGCGCACGGGCGAGGCCTTGCGCGCGCCCGCTTTCAACCCGCTCACCTGCTGGTCGGTGGAACAGCGAGAAGACAAGATATTCGTGGTGGGAAAGCGCCCGCGAACGGCACCCATGGCGCGAGGTGGCGGCACGGCTCCCGAAAGAATTGTCATTGTCGGCGGCGGCGCGGCCGGTTTCGCTGCCGCCGAGACACTGCGCCGCGAGCAATACCAGGGCAGCATCGTCATGATCAGCGATGACCAGACGCCGCCCGTCGACAGACCGAACCTCTCCAAGGACTATCTCGCCGGCAAGGTGCCGGAGGATTGGATTCCGCTTCGCGGCGAGAAGTTCTATTCAAAAAACAACATCGACCTGCGTCTCGATACGAAGGTCGACCGCATCGACCTGCATTCCCGCGAGGTCGTCCTCTCGGATGGCGGCAGGATTCCTTTCGACAGCCTGCTGCTTGCCACGGGGGCTGAACCGGTTCGCCTTGCCGTCCCTGGCTCCGACCAATCTCGTATCCACACGCTGCGCTCGTTCGCGGACTGCAAGGCGATCATCGAGCGGGCTGCGAACGCGCGGCGCTGCGTCGTGCTCGGCGCCAGTTTCATCGGCTTGGAGGTTGCGGCGGCCCTGCGTTCGCGCGGCATCGACCTGCATGTCGTGGCTCCGGACAGACGGCCAATGGAGCGTGTCCTGGGTCCGCAGATGGGCGATTTCATCCGCACCCTCCATGAGGAGAATGGTGTCGTTTTCCATCTCGAGGCGACTGCGGCCAGCATCGACGGCAGCAAGATGAAGCTCAGCAGCGGCGACGCGCTGGCGGCGGATTTCGTCGTGGCCGGGGTCGGCGTGCGGCCGCGGATCGGGCTCGCCGAAAAGGCCGGGCTTAGCCTCGATCGCGGCGTGGCGGTGAACTCGTTTCTGGAAACGAGCGCGCCCGGGATATTCGCGGCCGGCGACATTGTCCGGTGGCCCGATCCCCACAGTGGCGAGAACATCCGGGTCGAGCATTGGGTGGTTGCGGAGAGACAAGGTCGCACCGCCGCGCTCAACATGCTTGGCCATCGCGAGAAGTTCGCGGCGGTGCCGTTCTTCTGGAGCCAACATTACGACGTGCCCATCAACTACGTCGGCCATGCCGAGCGATGGGACGAGATCTCGGTCGATGGAGACATCGCGGCCAGGGATTGCCTGCTCCGATTCAAACGGGAGGGGCGCACGCTCGCTGTCGCCTCGATCTTCCGCGACCTGGAAAGTCTGGAGGCCGAGTTGGAAATGGAGCACCAAACGGCAGCTAGAACGCGCTCTTGAGCACGGGCGGGAGCGCATCGAGAATGACGCAGCCGAGTATGTCGCCGTGACCCAAAGGAGACCGATCTATGTCCGCATTGCAACAGGAATTCAACGTTGCCAGGGATTTGCAAATCATTGAGCCCACTCAGCATCATTCAAAGATCGTCGAGTTCGCCAAGGAGGTTGCCGGACAAGAGTCCCATCATATGCCGACGTCGGTCGAAATCTTCTCCGACAGCGGTCGCTGGTACTGCCAGGTTCGTCGCGGCAATGAAAAGACGCGACCGATGGGCCCCTATACCAAACAACAGGCTGAACGGGTTCAGGAAGTTCGCAGAGCCTTGATCGCAAAAAGAGGCACAGCTCGGATTATGTTCGAGTAGGCGGGGACGTGACGATCGCGCCGGCCGGCATACGCTTCACCGCAACGATCGTCTTTATCGAGTTTACAGGAACGTACGAGGCAGGCCTCCGGCCATTGCCGCGTTGTGAACCAGGTTTCGCGACGTGACCTGTCGACGTTCCCGCTTGCCGAGCCGGCATCGTCTCAGCCAACGGAAGGAAAGCCGATATGGAATGCAGGTCGATTGTTCTCAACCTCGACATCGACGGGATGGTTGAACCTGTCGTCAAGCTCGGTGTCGATCTCGCCCAGCGCTTCGACGCGCGCCTGATAGGTCTGTCGGCTGCCGACGTCGCGCCGCCCGTTGTAATGGAAGGCGGAATGGCCTTTGAAGGGGAGAGCATGATGCGCCAGCGCAAGAACATCAGGCGACGGCTCGAGGACCTCCACGCGAAGTTCGAAAGCATTGCTGGCGCAAGGGTTCATACGCAATGGCGTGGGGCCGTGGGCAATCCGACCCGCTTGCTGATCGAATCGGCGCGGCTGGCCGACCTCATCGTCACAGCCTCTCCGGAGGGCGCCAGTTTCGGCAACGCCTATCGTTCCACAGACCTCGGCAATCTGATCCTTCAGGCCGGACGGCCTGTATTCGTGCCATCGACCAACCAGGAGAATTTCCGCATCAACAAGGTTCTGGTCGGATGGACGGACACGCGGGAAGCCAGGCGCGCGGTTCTAGATGCCATGCCCTTTTTGCAGCTGGCTCAGGAGGTTCGGATCATTACGATCGACGACGGCCCAACCGATGAAACCTGGAACGGGCTCGACGATGTTGTCGCCTTCCTGGACCTGCACGGCATAGAGGCCAAGGCGGAAGTGTTTCCGGAAAAATCCAATGGCGGAACGATCGCCGACGTCGCCGGCGCAATGAACGCGGATCTCGTCATAACCCGCGCCTACGGCCACAGCAGGCTCAGGGAGTGGATCTTCGGCGGCGCTACCCGCGCGCTACTTGAAGCTGATCGGCTGAACCGGCTCATGCGAACTGATCGCCGGCACCGATGGCGGAGTGCATCCCCACCCAGATTTCGCGAACGCATCCCGCCCCCGCTGGGCTGGCTGCTCGTCAGCCGTGACAAGCCTGCCGGCCAGACCTATCGCAAAAACTCAGGCTTGTTGTTGTTCGCCCTCGGTGGCGATCAACGTCCAGTTCCGCTTCCTTAACTGGGTTTGACAGGCGAACGTCCATGTATCGATCATCTCGACGATCTCCCGGGGATCGCCGGCGACGACTGCATTGTCGGCAGAGCGTGTAGCGCTGACCACGTCGGAAACGTACCGAACGACGATCTCCGCGGTACCATCCGCCACGAACGCGTCGACAACCTTGGCTTCGTCCGTACCTATGAAGGTGAGTTCCAGCACTTCTCGTCGATCCCGCCGCCCGACGATTTCTCGCTCGAAGGCGGCAAGCACCTCCGGTCCGACAAGGCGCTGCAGTGTCTGGATGTCACTATCCGCAAACGCCCGCAGGATGGCTTCATAGGCCCTCCTGGCGCCTGACAGGAATACTGCGAGGTCGAAATCCGGGTCGATCTTGCGAAGCGCATCCTGGGACATGTCCGCGCAGGACGCGTGTTCGGTACTGACGTCTTGTTGCGGCGGCGCAGCGTTTCGCTTGGCCCTCTCGTCGTTCCAGCGCGAGAGGAGCTGGCTCCAACTCCCAAGCATTGCCCAATAAAGCGCAAAGATTGCAACGAGAAGGATCTGGCTGTTCGGGTCTGTGGTCTCGCTCATGACATTCACCCATCGACTTGTCGAAGATGCACGTATCAGCGGATGCGGGGCAGCCTTTCCCACTGATGGAATGGCGGCGGCGAGGGCAGCTGCCATTCAAGCGTGGTCGCTCCTGCGCCCCATGGATTGGCGCTGGCCGGGCGCCTTCGGCTGAAAGCTTCAGCGACGGCAATGAAGAAGACGATCAATCCGGCGGTCGAGATATAGGAGCCGATCGACGCGATGAAGTTCCAGTCCGCGAAGGCGTCCGGGTAGTCAGCGGTGCGGCGCGGCATAGCGGCCATGCCGAGGAAATGCTGCGGGAAGAATACGAGATTGACGCCTACGAACATCGTCCAGAAATGCAGCTTTCCCAACGTCTCGCTGTACCTGTAGCCGGTCATCTTGGGGAACCAGTAATAGAAGCCCGCGAAGATGGCGAAGACCGCTCCCAAAGACAGCACATAGTGGAAGTGAGCAATCACGAAGTAGGTGTCGTGCAATGAGCGGTCTATGCCGGGGCTGGCGACCATGATTCCGGTGACGCCGCCAATGGTGAAGAGCAGGACGAAGCCAAGAGCCCACAGCATAGGCGTCTTGAATTCCATCGACCCGCCCCACATCGTAGCCAGCCACGAAAATACCTTCACGCCTGTCGGAACGGCGATCACCATCGAGGCGAAGGCGAAGTAACGCTGGGCGTCGACGGAGATACCGGTCGTATACATGTGATGCGCCCAGACGACGAAACCGATCATGCCGATGGCCACCATCGCGTACGCCATGCCGATATAGCCGAAGATCGGTTTTTTGGCGAAGGTCGAGATGACATGGCTGATGATGCCGAAGCCGGGAAGGATCATGATGTAGACTTCGGGATGACCGAAGAACCAAAAAAGATGCTGGTACAAGATCGGATCACCGCCCCCGTCCGGGACGAAGAAAGTCGTGCCGAAGTTGCGGTCCGTGAGCAGCATCGTGATCGCGCCGGCAAGCACTGGCAGCGACATGAGAAGCATGAAGGCGGTGACGAGCATCGACCAGGCGAACAGAGGCATCTTGTGCATCGTCATTCCTGGTGCGCGCATGTTGAAGATCGTCGTGATGAAGTTGATCGCGCCGAGGATAGATGATGCTCCCGCAAGGTGGATCGAAAGAATGACGAGGTCGACCGCAGGGCCAGGCTGGCCGGAGGTCGAGAGCGGCGGATAGAGCGTCCAGCCGCCGCCGTGGCCGAGCGCGCCGGTCGCTCCCGGCACGAACATCGAGGTGATGAAGAGGATGAACGCCATCACCAGCAGCCAGAACGAGATATTGTTCAAGCGAGGAAACGCCATGTCGGGCGCGCCGATCATGATCGGCACCATCCAGTTGCCGAAGCCACCGATCAGCGCCGGCATGAGCACGAAAAAGATCATGACGAGGCCGTGGGAGCTGACGACGACATTGTAGGTCATCGGGTCGCTGAATATCTGCAACCCAGGCTCCTGGAGCTCCATCCGGATCAGCACTGAAAGCGCGGTGCCGAGAATCCCCGCCAAGATGGAGAAGATCAGATAGAGCGTCCCGATATCCTTGTGATTGGTCGAGTACAGCCACCTGACGAAAAACTTGGGCTTGTGGTCTTCGGTGGATGCCGTTGATGTCGACATGGTGATCTACCTGCCTTTCGCTCGCAAGCAAGCCTGACGGCTCGCGATGGAGGCCTTTCAGCCGCCGCGACCGGGAAACCAGGCCCTGTCTGCTTCGTGTTTTCAGTCCGTGACGATCGCGTCCATCGCAATGTCGTGGGGTTGCGGACGTATCGTTTCGAGCCGGCTTCCGGCGTAACCCACTCCGATGGCCAGCGGTCGCCGGTGCATCGCCGCGAGCGTCCGGTCGAAGAAGCCGCCGCCATATCCCAGGCGGTAATTTGCTCCGTCGAAACCGACCACCGGTGCGATGACGACATCCGGCAGGACCGATGGTCCGCGTGAGGGAACCAGGATGTTCCAAACGCCACGCTCGAGCGGGTCGCCCGGGCTCCAGATGCGGAATTCCAGGGGCCAACCTTTCCTGATGACGACTGGAAGCGCGATCCTGCCGCCGCGCTCGATGACCGTGATCGCCCAGTTGCGAAGGTCGGGTTCCCCGCGGAACGGCCAATAGCCGCTGACGATGCGTCCGCTGACCTTGCCGATTGCAAGATCGAGACGCGAAGCGATGCGATCCGACCTTTTCTTCCTCTCGTCGGCGTCGATAGCGAGACGCTCCTCGATCAACCTCTGCCGTTCCACCTTGCGCCAGCGTAGGACGCAGCTCCAGGAATCTTCCGGCTCGGATTGTCCGCCATATTCGGGCGAAAGCTCATGCGCGTAGCAGGGCGGAGATGCATACTCCCGGATTTCGGTGTCGCTGTCACTTTTCTCGGCCATGGCCAGCTCCGTTTCCGTGCGCCCCGCACGTTTGCTACAGCGTGCTCCGCACGAAACAGGAAGGCAAACGGAATTAAATGTTGTATGAGTGCAAAATTATTGCATTCAGAGACGGTACGATGGATATCGATCGCGCGCGCACGTTCCTTGAGATTGTCCATTCGGGCAGTTTCCTGAAGGCCGCGGACCGCCTTCACGTCACGCAGACCACCGTGAGCGCGCGCATACGCACGCTGGAGGAGGAACTCGGTCGTCGACTCTTCATCCGGAACCGCAACGGCGCGCGCAATTGACCCCGTCCGGACGCGAGTTCGAGCGCTTCGCCCAGTCTTTCGTTCAAATCTGGGAGCATGCCCGGCATCAGCTTGCCATCCCGTCGGGGCGGACAAGCGTGGTGGCGTTAGGCGGCGAGCTCAGTTTGTGGAACCCGCTGCTGCTCGACTGGCTGGTGTGGATGAAGGAGGCCAAGCCCGAAATTGCGATCCATGCCCAGGTGGGCGTGCCTGACCAGCTTCTCGATCAGCTAAGAACGGGCGTGCTGGACATCGCTGTGCTTTACGCGCCGAAGCTGTTGCCAGGTTTCAAGGTGGAACTGCTGGTTGAAGAGCAGCTTGTTCTCGTTAGGACCAAGAACGAAGAGCCGGCTGGCGCCAAAGACTATGTCTATGTCGATTGGGGACCGCTGTTTGCCGCGCAGCACGACGCAAGTTCGACCGCTTTCGGAGAACCTGGATTGCTGGTTGGCCTGGGGCCGCTGGGGCTCAGCTATATCCTGCGCGCTGGCGGCATGGGCTATTTCCGCCGGGGCGCCGCAGCTCCCCATATCGAGGCGGGGCAGTTGGAGATCGTGGAAGGCGCGCCCGAATTCACCTATCCGGCCTATGCCGTCTATCCGGAAGCAAGCGAGACGCGCACCGATATTCAGGAGGCGCTACGCGGCCTCAAGCATGTCGTGAAATGAATGATCCTTCGAGGAGCGAACCAAGTTTGGGCCCGGATGATCGTCACGGATTGACCGAAAATGACTCATCCATTCTACACCATCGGTCACTCGACTCGATCGCCGAATTCGTCGCCCTGCTGCAAGTTGGAGAAGTCGGGCTGGTGTGGTTGACACAAGGACGGTCCGGCGTTCGCGGGAAAACCCGCAATTCAACAGCGAGGTGCTTCCCGAAAGCCTGGCGGCGTTCGGCATCGTATATGAGCACATTCCCGAGCTTGGCGGCCTTCGCGGCAAGGCACACGACGTTCCGCCGACGCTCAACACATTCTGGATCAACCAGAGCTTCCACAACTACGCCGACTATGCTTTGTCCGCGGAATTTGCCAGCGGCTTGAACAGGCTTGTGTCCCTCGGCAGGCAGCGGCGGTGCGCCGTGATGTGCGCAGAAACGCTCTGGTCGCGCTGTCACCGCAGGATCGTGGCCGACTACCTGATCAGCCACGGCGAGATCGTTTTCCATCTGATGCGCGATAACAAGGTCGAGCCTGCGAAGCTAATCGACGGCGTGAGGGTAAGGATCGACGGAACGCTTGTCTACCCGCCCCCACGCCCCTTGAGGGCATATGCGCTAAGATAGCTTTGCATGGCTTGAAACTTGCGCTTTCGTAGTGGCTCGCGCCAACGATGTCGCAAGGCATGGAGATTCTGGCGCAGGATTGCCAAGGGCGGCTGAGTAAAGATGGCCGCGATCAGGGAGGCGACGATCTGGCGGGTAGCGCGCCACAGCAGCGGGCGCCCGTCGCTCAAGGGGGAGAGACACCCAACTCCTGCGAGAGGGGTTCGGTCACAAGCGCGATGAGGAAGTGGGCAAG